>NZ_DATENY010000046.1:0-16337 GCF_035274705.1 Mycobacterium sp.
ATCGAGGCGCGTTTCGACGCGGCGTTGCTACTCGGTGCGGGCGGCGACTTGGTGCCCGAAATCGAGGCGGCATTGGCGCAGTACCCGTTGCAGGAGCAGTTGTGGGGCCACCTGATGTTGGCTCTTTACCGGGCAGGCCGAACCGCTGACGCGGTGCGTGCCTTTGACCGGGCGTGCACCACTCTCGACCGAGAGATCGGAACGCGTCCCGGCGAAGGCTTGCAGACCCTCTTCCAGAAGATCACCGACGGGTCCGCTGACTTGCAGGTCGAGCGACCAGGTCGCGCAACGCAACCCAGGCCTGACTCGTCGGTCCCGCCACCCTTCGTCGGACGGGAAGCCGAGTTGAGCGCTGTGACAGAGGCCGTACGCAGAGCTGCTGACGGGGGCGGCGGACTCACCCTGGTGACCGGCGAAAGCGGTATCGGCAAGACGTCGTTGGCACAGATCGCTGCCAGTCGGGCGGACGCGGCCGGCGTTGATGTCGCCTGGGCCGGTCATCCGACCGGGATCAAGCTGCCGCAGCTGTGGACCTGGATCCAACTTCTGCGGCAGCTGGGCAGCGACCTCGGGGAGACAGGCCGCCGGTCGGTGCGGAACGCGGCGCCCGGCGTCGTTGACGCCCTGGTTCCCGAGTGGAACCAAATCGACAACGTCGCTTCGGCAAACCACGTCGCCACGACGGGCTTTGCCCTTATCGAAGGCATCGTCACGGCGCTGCGGGCGCTTTCCGAAATGCAACCCTTGCTGCTCGTCCTCGACGACTTGCAGGTAGCCGATTCCGCCTCCATAGACACGCTGGTCTTGCTGGCGACGGAGTTCCCCAGGGCACCGATCCACGTGATCGGCAACTGGACCTATTACGGCGTGGACCGGCCGATGCACCGGCATGCCTTCGAACGGCTGCTCCGGTCGAACGACACCGCGACAGTGCATCTTGGCGGCCTCGACCGCGACGCCGCCGCGCACCTGGTCGACGCGATCGCCGGCACGCCGACCGCAGAGGCGGTGTCTGATGAGGTGTGGCGCCAGGCCGGGGGCAACCCGTTCTACATCAAGGAGCTTGCCCGCGCCCTGGACAACGGCGATGCCGTTCACGGCGCCGAATCCGCGGCCAGCCTGTCCGAGGCAGTGGTCGGCGTGGTCGGCCGGCGGCTCGGGGTTCTCGACCGCCCCGGTCGACGGGTACTCGCGGCGGCGGCCGTGGTGGGGCCGGAATTCGATGTCGCGGACTTGGCCGACATCGTCGACCTTTCCATTTCGACTGTCCAGGCCCGCCTCCGGCCGGCTTACGAAACCGGCCTGCTCGACGAAGTACGTGAGCGGCCCGGTACGTACCGCTTCAGCCACGGCCTGGTCCGCGACGCACTGCTGACGCAGCTTGCCACGACCGACCGCACCACCGTGCACGCCGCGGTCGCCACCATCCGCGCCCCCGCGCTAGCGACCGCCGCCTACGAACGAGGCATCGCTGCGGCCGACCATGCATGGCGGGCGGGCGCAGAACTCAACCCGCATACCGCAGTTGAGATCCACGAAACCGTCATTCGACGGGCCCTGGCCCGCTCGGCATACGATGACATCGCGGGCGTGTCCGAACACGCGCTGCAGATCTGCAACAGGCTTCCGGCCAAACCCGAACAGCTCGAACGCGAGGCCACGCTGTGGCTGCACCTGGCCGGGGCCAAGGGCATTCTCGAGGGCCAAACCAGCAAGGCGGCGGCTCAGGCCGTGCAGCGTGCGTTCGACATCGGCCGTGAGGTCAAGGGCCGCAGTTTCTACGGAGCGATCGCCCTGCAGTGCTTGATGCTGTGCGGGCACGGACGCATCGACGAGGCGTATGTCATCGCCTCCGGTCTGCGCGAGGAATATGAAAAGTCCGGCGATCCCGACATCGGGATCGCCAACGACTTCGCGCACATCATGGTTTACTCCCTACGCGGCAACACCGAGGCTCTGATCGACACTGGCCACCACATGATGGATACATTTCCGCCACCTGAGACAGTCACCGATCCGCTTCACTTCTTTCACCCACGCGTGTACTGCTGGATGGCCTTAGCAGAAGCACTGCGCGGTGACACCGACGCTATGCGCGAATACGCCAGCCTTGCACAGGAACTCGCGCAGAGCCGAGGCGACGTGTTCAACATCCTCGCCGCGAAACTCACGCTCGTCGAATGCGCCGCGATCCTCGGCACCGTGGAGGGCACTGCGGAGCTCGCCGATTTCGTCGACCGTGAATTCTGCGCCGCCGGCGGCCAGCAGTGGGGGGCGGCGGCCAGGATCATCAGCGTGTGGGCGCAGACACTTGACGGTGCGGACGCCGACACGGCCGTCGCGTTCGAGGCGTTCGATGTGCTCACCAGTGACGGGTCCACCGCGATGACCCCGCTGTTCCTGGCACTGCTGGCCGACATCGAAGTTCACCATGACCGCCTCGACAGCGCGCGCGAACTGCTGCACCGGGCCAGCAGCTTGGCGGACGCCACCGGCGAACACGCCTCCGATCGGCTCATCGCTGAGCGGATAGCCGCGTTGTCGGCGCCGATCGACCGGACCGCGTGACGTTCGGCTACTTCGCCTTGGAGTCGGGCAACGCCGCGCGCCACTGCTTCCACACTGCACGATCAGTCATCAGATCCAGCAGACTGCCGAATCCGCTGGGATATATCAGCGCCACCAGCCACTTGCGGGAATCACCGTGGCTGACTTCGAATCCACCGCGATAGAACTGCCGCAGCCATTTGATGTTGAGTTGGTCGCGGCGGAAGTCGAAGACCATCACCGGCTCTCCGGACGACAGTTTTGCCTTGTAGTCGGTGAGTCCCAGCTCCTCGTCGACCCACTTGGAGTATTCGGAAGCTGTGCAGCGCAAGTTTGTGTCAGTCAGTTCCAGCTCTACGTTGACCCACCAGGAATTCGCCTTACTCATCAGCAGATAGGCCTTGGTTTTCGGTGGCGCACTTGACATTTCGTTCTTGTCCCCTGAGTCATCAAACGGTGATGTTGATGGTCTTGTCGATGGTCTCCAGGGCGTCGAACAGCGGCTCTGGCTTTCGTTGCTGGTCGCGTTCAGCTGCAGTCCGCACCCTGCGCCTCCGGACCGGCGTAGACCAGTGCGCCGTAGGCATAGTCAGGCGTATCGTCACCTGCGCTCTGCCAGCCGTCAGGTAGCTGCACGTCGATCTGGGGGGCGCCAGGATCGCCCTTGTGGACCGGAGTTTCGGTGATGTGCCGATGCCGTATGAAGTCGGCGAGCACGGGCCTGCGCGACTTTTGCATCGTGTCCCCTCATCGACGGGCAGTGGACGCCTGTCGCGTCCGCTGCGTCAACGTAGAGACAGCAGTTTGGAATTTGATTGAAACGGGTCGCGTCGCGGATTGGAAAGGCTTATCGAAGTAACCCGGCGAGCAACCGCTGGCTCAAAGGAGGTGTGGGCGCGGCCGCCGCCGCGGCAAGCATATCGGCGATGGAGGTGAACTTGTCGCGCGGACGCTCCCCGTCACCGCGGGCAATCTCGGCGGCGTCGATCGCCTTCCACCCCGCGCCGTCGATCATGTCGGGCCGCCGGCTGCGCACCAGCTTGTCCAGAGTGGCGGATTTGGCGACCGGATCGCGTAGCAGGCCGGTGTTGTAGTCGGCGACCAGGGTGTGCACGGTCTGCGCCGCGCACGACTTGTTGGTGCCGATGAACCCGGTCGGCCCGCGCTTGATCCAGCCCGCCACGTAGCTGCCGCGAACCGGATCACCGGTGCGCGGGTCCACGACGCGACCGCCGTCGTTGGGCACCACGGCCGCGCCTTCGTCGAATGGCAGGCCGCGAATCGGCCTGCCACGGTATCCAATTGACGTCAGCACCAGCCCCGCTGAGAACCGCCGCACCTCGTCGGTGCCGGTCACGGTGAACTCCATCGCCTCCGTGCGGGCCTCGCCGACGACTCGGCTCGGCGTGAGTTGGTACGCGAGACGGATGCGCGGCCTCTTGATCGGTGCCGAAGCATCGCCGAGCTTGCTCAAGATCTCCAACTTGTTGCGTGTCAACGCATCCGAGGTCTGCGCGAGATCGCGGAGCACCAAGTCGTGGTCGGCCGTGTCGAGCACCACCTCGCATGTCGACGTCAGACCGATCAGCTCCGGCAGCGTAAACGCCGAGGCGGCAGGGCCGCGCCGGGCGGCAATGACCACCTCTTGCACGCGCGAGGCGCGCAGTGCGGCCAGCGCGTGGCCGGAGATGTCAGTGCTGGCCAGTGTGTCGGGATCAGTCGTGAGAATGCGTGCGACGTCGAATGCCACGTTGCCGTTGCCGACGATCACCACCCGTTCGTGGCCCAAATCGACTGGCAGATCGGTGTATTCAGGGTGACCGTTGATCCACGCGACCATCTCGGTGGCGGTCCCGACGCCCGGCAGACCTATGCCCTCCACGTCGAGACGGCGGTCGTTGGGCGCGCCGACGGCATAGATCACGGCGTGATGGTGCTCGAGCAGCTCGTCGTGCGTCAGGTCCGATGCCACCTCGACGTTGAGATAGAACCGAAACCCGCGCCGCCTGGCGATCTTGTCGAACAGCTTCGTCACCCGCTTTGTGCTCTGGTGATCGGGCGCCACTCCGGCGCGCACGAGGCCGTACGGGGTTGGCAGCCGTTCGAAAACGTTGACCCGCACGCCCTGCTGGGTAAGCAGTTCGTCGGCGGCATACATGGCGGCGGGTCCGGACCCGACGATCGCGACCGTCAGCGGCGCGCCCGCGCGGGCCTCGACGAACGGTGCCTCGATCACCGGCGCTAGCTTGGACGTCGGCGGGAGCTTGGTTTCGCGCTTCGGATAGAACGCGGCGTTCAGCTCGATGAACGGCAGCTGCGTGGGCTCCAGCTTGGTATCGGGTGCGATCGCCCCGACGGGGCACGCGCTGACGCAGGCACCGCAGTCCACGCATGCCACCGGATCGACGTAGAGCATTTCGGCGGTGGCGAAGCCTGGCTCGTCCGGTGACGGATGAATGCAATTCACCGGGCAGGCGTAGACACAGGACCCGTCGCTACAGCACGACTGGGTAATCACGTGGGGCACTGTCGTGCGTCCTTATCTCACGCGGCGGCGACCACGTGTTGTCGCTGCGGCTCACTGCGGTAGCGGCTCGGCCGGCCGTCGATCTTGCAGATCCGCCACACGAGCTTGGCAATCGGATTGATCAGGCCCGTATCGCGGCACAGCATCCGGACGTCGCCGAACATGTCGCGCAGCATCTGCCGGGACTCCGGCGAGCGGAAGAACACCTCTTTGCGCACCGAGCGCGGGATGTCGAATTCCTTCCAGAACGCCCTCGGCGGAACGATGATGGCGGAACACAGGATCCGCATCACCAGCGGCACGTAGATCGACAGCCAGAATCGCTTGCGCCGCGGCAATTGTGGGATTCGCTTGCGCAGGTACTCATGCGCGAACGAGATGTGACGGGCCTCCTCGGCCACGTGGATGGCCATCACCCGCTCCATGATCGGATGCAGCGACTTGCCTTCGCGCAGCACGTTTTTCTGCGTGTGGTCGATGGGCTCCTCGCCGGCGAGGATCCCGAACCAGAACGGGATCGGCAGCGGCCCGGCCACCAGCGGGATCAAGGGCTGAACCCACTTCAGCATCCGCGGCATACCGGGGACGTCGGCGCCGATGCGGTTGACCATCTCCTGAAACATCATGGTGTGGTTGCACTCTTCGACCGCCTCGTGCAGGCAGTAGCGGTACTCGGGCGAGCCGTTGGGCGTCCAGAACGAGTACTCCATCAGGCCACGAATCAGGATCGACTCGAAGTGAAGACCGACCTTGGCGACATTGGCCTGGCGCCACATGCCGATCTCGATCTGACGATCGACCGACTGCGCCTGGTACCAGGGGTGGCGGCCCAGCGGATCGGTCGCGGGCAGGATCCAGCGAGCGTCGTTCGGTACGACCGCGAACTCCGGGGATTCCCAGTCGATGTCGGTGTAGGGATTGAAATTGCGCCGCACCGACCCCTCGGACAGTGTGGTGAGCATGTCTACGTACTCGGCGTCGTCGCTTACCTCCATGTTGCGACGCCACCGTCGGACCAGACGTGTGCGAGCCATTCGAAGCCTCCTATGAGGTTTACATTTGAGCCCTAATGTCCAACGACGGTACCGCAGGTATCGCATATTGAACAGCCCCCCTTTCTGGATGTGGCACGTCGACCCTGCACGTTCTGAGATCGAGGCGATCGCCGAACGTTCCGTACCGCTCGATATTTCGCCGATCTTTCGAGCGGTACGGAACGTTCGCCGCCAATCTTGACTCGCTTGCCGCCGCGTAGCGACGGCTCTCTAGGCTTGGGGCATGGCTGAACTGACGATTCCCGCCGACCTCAAGCCCAAGGATGGACGTTTCGGTTGCGGACCGTCGAAGGTCAGGCCCGAACAACTGGAGGCCTTGGCCGCGGCGGGCGACCTGTTCGGAACCTCGCACCGGCAGGCGCCGGTCAAGAACCTCGTTGGCCGGGTTCGCGACGGGCTGCGCCAACTGTTCTCGCTGCCCGACGGCTACGAGGTGATCCTCGGCAACGGTGGGTCGACGGCCTTCTGGGACGCCGCCGCGTTCGGGCTGATCGACAAGCGCTCGCTGCACCTGACCTACGGCGAGTTCAGCTCGAAGTTCGCGTCGTGCGTGGTTAAGAACCCGTTCGTCGGCGACCCGATCATCGTCAAGGCGGACCCTGGCAGCGCGCCGAAGCCGCAGTCGGATCCATCGGTCGATCTGATCGCCTGGGCGCACAACGAGACGTCGACAGGCGTCGCGGTTCCGGTACAGCGTCCCGACGGCTCGGGTGACGCGTTGATCGCGATCGACGCGACATCGGCGGCCGGCGGCCTTCCCGTCGACATCGCCGACGTCGACGCCTACTACTTCGCGCCGCAGAAGAACTTCGCCGGCGACGGCGGGCTGTGGATCGCGATCCTGTCTCCCGCGGCGCTGGCCCGCATCGAGGCGATCGCCGCGTCCGGCCGCTGGGTGCCCGACTTCCTGTCACTGCCGATTGCGGTAGACAACAGCACGAAGAACCAGACCTACAACACTCCGGCGATCGGCACATTGATCCTGCTCGCCGAGCAGATCGGCTGGCTGCTTGGCAACGGCGGGCTGGACTGGGCCGTCAAACGCACAGCGGACTCGTCGCAGCGGCTGTACTCCTGGGCTGAAGCGTCGAGATTCGCCACGCCGTTCGTCACCGACCCGGACTTGCGGTCGCAGGTCGTCGGCACGGTCGACTTCTCCGACGACGTCGATGCGGCCGTGGTGGCCAAGGCGCTGCGGGCCAACGGCATCGTCGACACCGAGCCGTATCGCAAACTCGGCCGCAACCAGCTGCGGGTCGGCATGTTCCCCGCCGTGGAGCCCGACGACGTCAGCGCGCTCACCGCGTGCATCGACTGGGTTGTCGAACGGCTCTGACCTGCTGGGCGTGTCATCACGGTTACAGCCAGATAACGAAGTAGGGTCCTCCTAATCGGGCTTGTATTCGGCCCGGAGGAGGTCGATATGCGGGAACTCAAGCTCGTCGGGCTGGACGTCGACGGCAAACGGATCATCTGCGAGACCGACGACTCCGGCGAGAAGTTCATCCTGCGGTCCGATGACCGGTTGCGGGCCGCTGTGCGCGGCGACAAGACCGCCTCGAGTCCAACCCCCGTCGATGCCGAGGTTCCAAACGTGCTGCGTCCCAAGGAGATTCAAGCCAAGATCCGGGCCGGCGCGTCCGTCGAACAGGTCGCTACCGCGGCAGGGGTGGATATCGGCAGGGTCGAGCGGTTTGCCCATCCGGTGCTGCTGGAGCGTGCTCGTGCGGCGGAGTTGGCAACGGCGGCCCATCCTGTTCTGGCCGACGGGCCCGCGGTGCTGACGCTGTTGGAGACGGTGACTTCGGCTCTGGTGGCCCGCGGGCTGGACCCCGAGGCCACCAACTGGGACGCATGGCGCAACGAGGACGGCCGTTGGACGGTGCAGATGTCATGGAAAGCAGGCCTGTCCGACAACGCCGCGCACTTCCGGTTCACGCCCGGCGCGCACGGGGGCACCGTGACCGCCTTCGACGACGCAGCATGCGAACTGATCGATCCCGACTTCGCGCGCCCGCTGCGGCCCCTCGCTCCGGTGGCGCAGCTCGACTTCGAAGAACCGGAGCTGCCCATCGAAGCGCCCGAGCCGCCGCCTGCGCCCAAGCCTCGGGCCCGAAAAGGCAAGCCGGCCGTCCCCGCTTGGGAGGACGTCCTGCTAGGTGTGCGCTCCAGCGGCCAGCGCTGACTTCTTGACCTGGAGTCCGGTTGAGGTCGGAGCTTCGACCTCGTGAACTGCCTCGGGCCGATCGGCCTTGCCAGCAGCGATCCGTACACCGACGACGTGAGCGACCGGATACTCGACGGTGTCGCCGCGTGGGGTGACCTCGACACGATCGCGGAGCGGGTCGGCGAATACCGCGCGGCCGGTGCCGATCAGGTGGTGATACGGATCATGAGCGCCGATGACGCACAGGCGTGGCGGACCCGGCTCGCAGAGGCGCTCATCGACTGAGCCCGCCAAGGGCCATGGCTAGCAAGGCAATCCACGCGCCCGCCACGCCGACTCCGCAGCCCAGCATGAACCACCGCCACACCGGAAGCCTGCGCCATCCCCAGACCGTCGGCGCCAGTCCACCGACGGCCACCAGGTTCAGCCCGACGGCAAGCAGCGGATGCACGCGCGTCAGCCCGATGCTCAACACCACGACTGCGGCAGCGGTTACGGCGGCAACGAACCCCGCCACGGTCAAACCCAGTGCCCACGGAGTCGAGTCGTCGGTCACGGCGCGAGCCTAGCTCGTTCGTAGAACGCCAAGGCCGCGGCGGTGGCGACATTCAGCGAGTCGGTCCCCCGCGACATCGGGATCCGTACGCGCATATCGCTGGCCCGCATCGCATGCTCCGTCAGCCCCGGCCCTTCGGCGCCGACGAGAATGGCGACCTTCTGGTCGACCACCTCCTCCATCGCATGCGCAAGGGTGTGCGCGGCGGGATCCGGCGTCATCGCCAGTAGACGAAAGTCGTTGTCCCGCAGTAGTCGAAGGTCATGCGGCCAGGCCGCCGTCCATGCGTACGGCACAAGCAGCGCATGGCCCATCGAGACCCGGACGGCGCGTCGGTACAGGGGGTCGGCGCAGCCCATGCCGAACACCACCCCGTCCACTCCGAGGCCGGCGGCATTGCGGAAGATCGAGCCGAGGTTCTCGTGGTCGTTGACGCCCTCGAGCACCGCGACGGTTCTGGCGCCGTCAAGAACCTGCGCGACGGTCAGCTCCGGCGGCCGCGACGCCGAGGCGAGCACACCGCGGTTGAGGTGAAAGCCCACCACCTCGGCCATCACGTCGGCCTCGACGCGGTAGTACGGCGCCTCGACGCCGTGGAGGTCGCCGACCAGCTCACCGAGGCGCCGGTCGGTGCCCAGCATCGCCCGCGGGGTAAAGCGCGATGCCAGCATGCGCTGCACCACCAGCACACCCTCGGCGATCACCAGGCCCTTGCCGCTGGGCAGATCGGGCCTGCGGTCCACGCTGTTGAGATCGCGAAAGTCGTCGAGCCTCGGGTCGGCGGGGTCGGTGACATCGATTACGACTGCCAATCCCCCGCTCGCTTCGCTCGTGCCCGCCGGAGAGGCTACGCGCTTTCGTCGACCATGCCGGACATCAGATCGGCTGCCACCAACAAGGTCTTGCGTTCGTCGGGTCCCAGGTTGTCGAGCCGCCGCTTGAGCCACTCCTGGCTGGCACGTCGCTCCGCCTCGATCAGGTCGGTGCCTGCCGACGATACCGACACCAGCACCTGACGACCGTCAGCAGGATGGGCAGTGCGTGCGACGAAGCCGAGTTCAGCCAGCGAGGCGATGACACGGGTCATCGACGGCGGCCGCACCCGCTCACGCATGGCTAACGCGCCGGGCGTCATCGGGCCTTCCTTGGCAAGCGTCGACAGCGCCGACAGCTGCGACAGCGAAACGGGCGAATCCGGACGTCGAAAACGCAATTGACGTGCCAGCCGGATCACTGCCAGCGATAGATCGCTCGCCAGCCGGGCGTCGACGTCTTTCACAAGGCAAAGAGTACATAGCGGATCTCCGGAAAACGCGCTTAATCGGATACGTTTGAAAACGATGATTGCCGAACCGCCCGCACTTCCGGCCATCCTCCTCAAGCCGTGGCCCGTGATCGCCGTGATCGCCATGGGGTGGGCCGTCGCGGCGGTGCTCTCGTTCACTGTGCCCGCGCTGGAAGAGTGGCGGCCATACACGGTCGCCGGGCTCGGCGTAGGCCTGCTTGGCACGTCCATCTTTCTGTGGCAACGTCACGCCGTGCGCCGCGGGTCGCGCGGAGCGCAGAGCGGGCTCAGTTAGTTCATCAAGGGAGACGCCATGGCAGCGCCGCTGTTGCAGGCCGAGGTCGACATCAATGCACCGGTTGGCAAGGTTTGGGCACTGGTCTCCGATCTCAAGCGGATGCCGCAGTGGAGCCCGCAGTGCCGTCTGATGAAGTCGTTCGGCCCGCTGCGCCAGGGTGCAAGGACGTTCAACGTCAACCGTCGAAACAGTATGTTGTGGCCGACGACATCGACAGTGACCGAAGTCATTCCGGAAAAGAAGCTGGCGTTCCGGGTGCACCAGAACGGAACCGTCTGGAGCTACGAGCTTGAGCCAACCGACACCGGCACGCGGCTGGTGGAATCTCGGCATGCGGAGAACGGCGTCAGCGCGTTTTCCAACATGAGCGTGAACGCAATGATGGGCGGCGTGCCGAGCTTCGAGCGTGAACTCGTCGAGGGCATGAACAAAACACTCGCGCGCATCAAGGCGGCGGCGGAAGACTAGTCGGCGGGCTCCGCGAGGTCGAGCACGCCGTCGTCGTAGGGGTCGTAGAGCGGCGTCCCAGTGCCGGGCGGTTGTGGGGTGTCCGAGTGTGCGCCGCAGCCGTATTCAGCGTCGACCACATGACCGTCGGCGGCGTACTCGTTGGCGCATACGCCGAACGTCCGCCCCAATGCTCCGCCGAGCGGAAGATAGAAGCCACAGTCACGGCAGACGCGGCGGGTCGACCGGGCCATCGGCGAGCCTGGACCGTAATCACTGTCATGCCAGCGCTGCGCTGCCTCGCCGCGGCCCCAATCGCCGAGCACCTGACGGCGGCCCAGCCCCACCTCGAGGGTGACCTCGTCAATCTGCGGGTCACCAGTCGCCATGTAGCCGGGCACCAGCCGCGGGTCGTCGGCGGGCGGCGCGAGCAGATCGCCGGGGCTCAGATCGCCGGGCCGGACGCGCGCCTCCCACGGCACCCACTGCGGCGCCAGCAACGCCGTCGGTCCTGGCACCAGTACAACTTCGCTGATGGTGGCGTGGTCGGCGCCGGGGCAGGCGGCCACGACGACGGCCCACTGCCAGCCGCGGTATCCGGGCATATCGGCCAAGAACCGGTGCGTGGCAGCGGTCGGGTCCTCGAAGCTGGCGCCCAGATACTCCCCGACCGTGTTCTCGCCGCTGAACTCGACGATCGCGGCGCGCGCCTGCTCGACGGCGCCCAAAAGCACCGCCTCCAGGTCGGGGCGATCCGCGGTGTCCACGCTGTCCATCGACACCATTATTGCCTCACGGAGCGAAGGCCGAGCCACACCGGTCGCCTGCACGTCCGCTACCGCCGCGATGGGGGAGAATCGAGGGCGTGACCGGATCGCGGCGTGACCCTCGCTATTTTCCGCCGCGCCCACCCGCAGGCGACGAACATCCGGGCATGGCGAACTATCCCAGCGACGGCGCCGGCCACCGCAGGCAGCGGCGCTCGGCGCCGAGCGAGAACCGATGGTTGCCGCCGCTCGATGAGCGTCCGCAGTGGGAATACCGGTCCGACCCGCCGCCGAGTGCCGGTGCGGATGCGGGTCAAAAGGTCACGGTGACAAGGGCGGCCGCGCAGCGCAGCCGCGAGATGGGGTCGAAGATGTACGGCCTGGTGCACCGGGCCGCGACCGCCGACGGTGCCGACAAGTCCGGGCTCACGGCGCTGACGTGGCCAGTGGTCGCCAACTTCGCGGTCGACGCGGCGATGGCTGTCGCGCTGGCCAATACGCTGTTCTTCGCCGCGGCGTCCGGTGAGAGTAAGAGCAAGGTCGCGCTATACCTGCTGATCACCATCGCGCCGTTCGCCGTCATCGCGCCGCTGATCGGGCCCGCGCTGGACCGGCTTCAGCATGGCCGCCGCGTCGCGCTGGCCACCTCCTTCATGTTGCGAACAGGGCTGGCGGTAGTGCTTATTGCCAACTACGACGGGGCAACCGGCAGCTTCCCGTCCTGGGTGCTCTACCCGTGTGCGCTCGGAATGATGGTGTTGTCCAAGTCATTTAGCGTGCTGCGCAGCGCGGTGACACCGCGGGTGTTGCCGCCGACGATCGATCTGGTGCGGGTGAACTCGCGGCTGACGACGTTCGGCCTGCTCGGCGGAACGATGGTCGGCGGGGCGATCGCGGCGGGCGCCGAGTGGGCGTTCGGACTGTTCCACCTGCCCGGTGCGCTGTACGTCATCGTCGCGGTCTCGGTCGCCGGAGCGGCGCTGTCGATGCACATCCCGAAGTGGGTGGAGGTGACGGCGGGCGAGGTGCCCGCGACGCTGACCTACCACGGCCGCAGCGGCGAGTTGCGCCGCCATCCTGATCAGCACAAGACGTCCGCGGCTGCGCGACAGCCCTTGGGCCGCAACATCATTACGTCGCTGTGGGGCAATTGCACGATCAAGATGATGGTGGGCTTCCTGTTCCTCTACCCCGCGTTCGTGGCGAAGTCGCACGACGCCGGCGGTTGGGAGCAGCTGCGGATTCTCGGGGTGATCGGCGCCGCGGCGGCGATCGGCAATTTCGCGGGCAACTTCACCGCGGCGCGGCTGAAGCTGGGGTTCCCGGCGCTGCTTGTGGTGCGGTGCACGGTCGCGGTCACCGCGGGCGCGCTGGCCGCAGCGCTGACCGGCAAATTGATGGTGGCAGCGCTTGCGACTCTGGTCACCTCCGCGGCGGCCGCGATCGCCAAGGCGTCGCTGGATGCGTCGCTGCAGGACGACCTTCCGGAGAAGTCGCGTGCGTCGGCGTTCGGACGTTCGGAGTCGTTGCTGCAGTTGGCGTGGGTCGCGGGCGGCGCCATGGGGGTGCTGGTCTACACCGAATTGTGGGTGGGCTTCACTGCGATCACCGCATTGCTGATCCCCGGGTTGGCTCAGACGGTGGTGAGCTACTTCGGCGAGTCACTGATTCCCGGCTTCGGTGGCAACCGTCCGGTGTTCGCCGAACAGGAAGGCGGCAGGGCTGATGCCGCGGCGGTGGCGCCGGAGTGAAACGCATCCTCGCCGCATTGGCGGTCGTGGTCGTCGTCGCATCTGCGGCTACCGGCGTCCTGATCTGGCGGCTCACCCGCGCGGCGTCGCCCCAGCATCCGGAGATCAGCGCGTACTCCCACGGACAGCTGACGCGGGTAGGACCGTATCGCTATTGCGAGGTGCTGGACCTCAACAACTGCCAAACGCCGGAAACCGTAGGGGAATTGGCCGTCGACGCCCGCTTCCCCGTGCAGTTGTCCGTGCCGCCGGCGATAGCGCGCGCACCGTGGGTGCTGCTGCGGGCATACCAGGATTCCGATGCGCCCGTGGTCGAGGAGTTTCGGCCGGGGACTCGGCTCGCGGTCACCATCCCGACCGTCGACCCGCACCACGGCAAGCTGACCGGCGTCGTCGTGCAACTGCCGACACTGGTACGTGACGAGGCCGGCAACGAGTTTCCGTTGCCGCACGCTGAGTGGTCGGTGCGGACCGTGTGGCCCTAGTCGGCTCCATGCCCGTCAGGCACGCGTTCGCCTTCACGCGTCGGCCCCGGAGGCGTGCCCTCACCAAAGGTCCTGCCGCCCAATTCTTCTCGGCCATGCGGCGTGTGCCAATCGGACAGGTCCGGACCCTTCGGCACGATCTGGGTGGGATTGATGTCCTTGTGCACGATGTAGTAGTGCTGCTTGATCTGCACGAAGTCGATCGTGTCGCCGAACCCTGGCGTCTGGAACAGATCCCGTGCATAGGCCCACAGCGCCGGCATCTCGCACAGCTTGCGCCGGTTGCATTTGAAGTGGCCGTGGTAGACGGGGTCGAAGCGGGCCAGCGTGGTGAACAGCCGGACGTCGGCCTCGGTGATGGTGTCGCCGACGAGATAACGCTGGCTCGTCAACCGTTCTTCGAGCCAGTCCAGCGCCGTGAACAACCGATCGTAGGCCTTGTCGTAAGCCTCTTGTGAACCGGCGAAGCCGCATCGGTAGACGCCGTTGTTGACCTCGGTATAGATGCGCTGGGCCACCTCGTCGATCTCGTCGCGCAACGGCTCGGGGTACAACTGCGGGGCGCCCTCGCGGTGGAACTTGGCCCACTCGGTGGAGAAGTCGAGCGTGATCTGGGCGAAGTCGTTGGTCACGACCTCGCCCGTCGGCACGTCGACGATCGCGGGCACGGTGATGCCCTTCTCGTAGTCGGGGAAGCGCTTGAGGTACGCGTCCTTGAGGCGAGGGATCGTCAGCACAGGGTCGACTCCGCCGGGGTCCAAGTCGAACGTCCAGCTGTCTTCATCGTGCGTCGGACCGCAAAAACCAATGGACAGAACGTCTTCCAAGCCCAGGAGCCGACGCACGATGATCGTGCGGTTGGCCCACGGGCAGGCCCGCGCGACGATCAGCCGGTAGCGGTCGGGTTCGACGGGGTAGCCGTCGCTCCCGTCGGCCGTGATGCGCGTGGTGATGTAGTTGGTGTCGCGGTTGAACTCGCCACCGCCGGCGACATAGGGCATACCACCAGAATGCCCCCGCCGAACGTTCCTTACCGCTCGATATTTCGTCGATTTTTCGAGTGGTACGGAACGTTCGCGCGTGCAGAAACTAGGCGTCGAGCTCGCTCGCGACGGCCCGCACCACTTCCGACACCCGGCGGGCGACCTTGCGATCGGGGTAGCGGCCCTTGCGTAGCTCAGGCTGCACTGCACTTTCCAGCAGCGTGATCATGTCCTCGACCATGCCGTGCAGCTCATCGGGACTGTGCTTGTGCTCGGCCGCCGCTGCTTCGCGACGAGTCCGCGTCAGGCTCGGCGGCGGGTCGATGATCTTCAAGCTCAACGCCTGCGGCCCGCGACGGCCTGCGGCCACGCCGAATTCGACACGCTGCCCAGCCTTGAGACCCTCGACGCCGGCAGGCAACGCCGAGGACCGGACGTAGACGTCCTCGCCTTCCTCCTGCGACAAAAAGCCGAAGCCCTTTTCGGCGTCGTACCACTTAACCCGGCCGGTCGGCACTGGTCTCACCCGCTTGTCTTCTACGAACAGTTACATAAGGAAAGCGTCCCGCCTGCGCTGGGACGCGATGCTGCAGATCCTACTCGGACGCCGCCCCCGCTATCACCCTGTTAACTCGGTACGCTTGAACGACCGCTGGAGGAGAGATGCGACTGATACTGAATGTCATCTGGTTGATCTTCGGCGGCCTGTGGCTGGCGTTGGGTTACCTGCTGGCTGCCCTCATCTGTTTCGTCCTCATCATCACGATTCCGTTCGGGTTCGCCGCGTTGCGTATCGCCTCCTACGCACTGTGGCCGTTCGGCCGCACCATCGTCGAGAAGCCGGGCCCGCGCCCCGGCGCGCTGATCGGCAACGTCATCTGGATCATTCTGTTCGGCATTTGGCTGGCGATCGGCCACGTCATCACCGCCGTCGCGATGGCCATCACCATCATCGGCATCCCGCTGGCGCTGGCCAACCTCAAACTCATCCCGGTCTCGCTGGTGCCGCTGGGCAAGGAGATCGTGCCCACAGACCAGGCGCGTTCATTGAATACGCGAGCTGCCGCGTGACCGTCATCGCTCTGGGCGTGCCATCACTGGGACCGACCGAGCCGGCACCGGCAAGCGGCCCGATGATCGATACCTTCGGCCGGGTCGCCACCGACCTTCGGGTATCGCTGACCGACCGGTGCAATCTGCGCTGTACATATTGCATGCCCGCCGACGGGCTGGACTGGTTGCCAGGCGAGCAGCTGCTGCAGCCCGACGAACTGATCCGGCTGCTGCGCATAGCCGTCACCCGGCTCGGCATCACCAGCGTGCGCTTCACCGGCGGTGAGCCGCTGGTGGCCAAGAATCTCGAGGGCATCGTCGCGGCCACCGCGGCATTAACACCCCGCCCGGAAATCACGTTGACCACCAACGGGATTGGGCTCGACAAGCGCGCCGACCGCCTGAAGCGATCCGGA
>NZ_DATENY010000047.1:0-29169 GCF_035274705.1 Mycobacterium sp.
TGGATGCGCGCACCGCGCGCGGGCTGGATGCGCGCCCCCGGCGCGCGTCGGTTTAGAGTCCGCTCATGGCGCAGATCGCCGAGGATCTTTTTCTGCTGCTGCTGGATAACGCGTCCGCGCAGCCTGGCTTGGACAGTCCCCGCCGCGAAAAGGTGCTGTCTGCTGCCGTGCTACTCGATCTGGCATATGCGTGCCGAATTCGGCCCGCGATCGCCGGCGAGCCGGTCGAGCCGGGACGGCTGGTGGCGCTATCGACGGCTGGGCCGATGGATCCCGTCGTCGCCCCGGCATTCGAGCTGCTGCAACGCAAGCCGCTGCGCCCGGAAACCGCGGTCAAGCGACTGTCCAAGCACACCGAGGAAAATGTCACGAATTGGCTGGAGTACACCGGCCAGATTCGGCGTGTTCGGTTGCACTCCAAGCGATTCAGCCAGCCCTACGCCTGGCCGTTGACGAACCGCGACCGAGTCAGCAATGCGCGCTCGGCGCTGCTGGCGGCGTTGTTCGACCGCACGCCGCCGGCCCCGTCGACGGCGGCGATCATCTCGTTGCTGCACGCGGTCGACGGGCTTGGCGTGCTGCTGAGCCTGAACGACCGCGGCTGGCGGTGGGTACACGGCAGGGCGGGCGAAATCGCAATGGGTAGTTGGGTCGACGAATCTCCAACCGCACTAGCGGAGGTGAATCTGGCCGTCACCGCATCGGCGGTGCGACCGGCGCTACGCTAGCGCCTAACGCACCCGGGCGAGCAGACGCAAAACTGCCCAAAAACCGCGAAAAGTAGACAGTTTTGCGTCTGTTGCCGAGGCTAAGCTAGCGCCTGCTCCAGATCGTCGAGCAAGTCCGCGGAGTCCTCGATGCCCACAGACAGCCGCACCAGATCGTCGGGCACTTCCAGTTGCGAGCCCGCGGTCGACGCGTGGGTCATCGCGCCGGGATGCTCGATCAGCGATTCCACTCCGCCCAGCGACTCGGCGAGAATGAAAACCTCTGTACGCGAGCAGAAGTCGCGCGCCGCCTGCAGGCCACCCCGCAGCCGCACCGAGACCATGCCGCCGAACGCGCTCATCTGCCGCTTGGCGACCTCGTGACCGGGGTGGCTCGGCAACCCCGGGTACAACACGGTGTCGATCGCGGGATGCTTGTCGAGGAACTCGGCGACCAGCACGGCATTGTCGCTGTGCCGCTGCATGCGCAGCACCAGCGTCTTGAGCCCGCGCATCGTCAGATACGCGTCGAACGGCCCGGGCACGGCACCCGCGCCGTTCTGTAGGAACGCGAACGCTGTGTCGAGTTCTTCGTCGTTGGTCAGCAGTGCACCGCCCACCACATCGGAGTGCCCGCCGATGTACTTGGTGGTCGAATGCAGCACGATGTCGGCACCGAGCAGCAACGGTTGTTGCAATGCGGGTGAGGCAAAGGTGTTGTCCACCAACACCTTTATGTTCGACGATGCGGCGAGTTGCGCGATCGCGCGGATATCGGCGATCGACAGCAGCGGGTTCGTCGGCGTTTCGACCCAGATCAGTCGGGTGGCGGGCGTGATGGCGGCACGTACCGCATCGAGATCGGACAGCGCGACGGCCGTGTACGTGACGCCCCAGTTGGTGAGCACCTTGTCGATCAGGCGGAAGGTGCCGCCGTAGGCGTCGTCGGGCATGACGAGATGATCACCGGGCCGCAGCAGCGCCCGTAGCGCACAGTCGGTGGCAGCCATGCCCGAGGAAAACGCCCGCCCGTATGCGGCTTCCTCGACAGCGGCCAGCGATGCCTCGAGTGCGGCGCGGGTCGGATTGCCGGTGCGGGCGTACTCGAATCCACCGCGGAGTCCCCCGACGCCGTCCTGGGCGAACGTCGAACTGGCATAGATCGGGGCGTTGACGGCGCCCGTGCCCGGATCGGGCCGAAATCCTGCGTGTATGGCCTTGGTCGCTAAACCTTGAAACCTGTGTTGCTCAGTCATCACCGATCAGAGTATCGATGCGTGATCGGAGGCCGTGCTGCGCAGCAGCGGGATACGGTGAGCCGATGGATAAGTTCCGTCGCGGGGAGCTCGTGTTCGACGTGATTGATGCGGGGCCGGCCGACGGGCCAGTGGCCGTTCTTTTGCATGGCTTCCCGGAGCAAAACACGATGTGGCAGCCGGTCATCTCTCGGTTGACCGCACACGGATACCGGTGTCTGGCTCCCCGCCAGCGTGGTTATTCGCCCGGCGCTCGGCCGACGCGTCGTCGGGACTACCGCCTCTCCGAGCTTGTGGAGGACGTCCGAACGCTGATCGATGCCAGTGGTGCGCAGCGTGTGCATCTAGTTGGTCATGACTGGGGTGCCACCGTTGCGTGGCAGGTCGCTCAAGAATTTCCCGACCGCCTGCTCACCGTGACGGCGATGTCGGTGCCGCACCCTGGCGCGTTTCTGAAGGCGCTGATGACGAGCGGACAGGCGCTGGCCTCCTGGTACATCTTGTTTTTCCAACTGCCCCGAATACCGGAGTGGTACATGACGCGGGGGCGTGGGACGTTCACGCTGGCCGGACTCGAGAAGGCGAGAGCACAGCATGCACCAGCGCTTGCCGAAGCAGAGGCAAAGGCGATGGCCGAGCCTGGGGCGTTGACCGCCGCACTCAATTGGTACCGCGCGATACCGCTGAGTGATACCCGGGACGCCGGCAAGAAGGTCACTGTCCCGACGATGTTCATCTGGAGTGACGGCGACATCGCCTTGCGCGAGAAAGGTGCTCGAGCCACGGGCGATCATGTGCTCGGCGAGTACCGTTTTGAGGTACTAAAGGGCGTCTCGCACTGGATCCTCGACGAACAACCGGACAAGGCGGCCGAACTGCTGCTGGAGTGGTTCGCCGCCCACCCCGTCGCCGGTCAACGTTAACCAGCTGCTCGTACCACCGGGCCGCACCGAACATCGAACCGTTCCCGCACGGTGTCGAGAGTGTGTCGCTGGTGGTCGCGTTCGCGACGGTGGATGAGCATGAACTGTGCTGTGTCCACCATGCGCCGTGGCAGCGGATACCAGCGGTTGACGTCGATTCCGCACTCGGCGAACGCCTTGTTGGGGATGCGTCCGGTGATGAGGCTCAAGTTGTACATGGCGAGTGTAAAGAGTGTGAACGGGAATGCCGCATTCGATTTGTTCCGCAACTCCATCGCATCGAGTTCATACAGCGGAATATCCCTGATTTTGCCCAGCATTAGAAGGTGCGTCATGAAATAGCCCATGACCGACGTCAATTGGAGTGTGATGGAACGCGGCTGAATGGAAAGCACCGCACCGCTCGGGGAAACGTAGGGTTCGTAAGGACGGTCGTCGTACTTGAAATATCCCGTGCAGTTGACGATCCAGCTGCCCGGCTGAATCGCCTTGGTGGACCCGCTTCGGAACACCAGATCGGTCTCGCCATTGCGGTCGATGACATCCACAAGATGGTCCATGATCACGTCGTTCAGACCGGAGGCGATCGTCGTGTTCTCGGATTCCGAGAGCAGGCCCACCAGGAAGTTGCCTGTTTCGGGGGTTAACCAGGTGCCGTACGTATCGCGGAACCAATTCTTGACGGCTGTTTCGTTGGTGCCGTCGTAACGACGCGTCACCTCCAGAGCGAGGCTGCTGAAGGTCTTGCCCCGCCACCATCGCCCAGCCCCGGCGGGAAGTATGCGGTCGCGGTTCAGAAAGTACGTTCCCGAACCTGCCACGAGGTTCACTTCACGGCCCGGGTATTCGGTGATCAGCGCGTGCGCGGTGTCCATTGCGGTCTTGCCGCCGCCGATGATCCACACCGGGGTGTCGCTGGCGCGCATTTCGTCGCATCGCATATCGCAGAAGTCAGGAGCCACCGACAATATGCGCTCGCTGGAGATCTCGAGCGGCTGGTTCGGCTTTGATTGGAAGCCGAAGGCCTTGACGAGTCGCTTCGCCTCGACTACAAGGCGCCGGCCACCCGATGATGTGCAGGTGACCCGCACGATCCCGTCGATCTCATCGTGCGACTCGACCGCCCAGCCGAAGAACTCGTCGACGTGGATGCGCCGCTTGATCACATCGAGGCAGTAGGCGAAGTGGTCAAGCACCTCACCCTTCGTCGCCAAGTAGGAACGGTCCTGGCCCAGAGTCCACTCGATGTTCCCGGCGGTGAACATGGGATGTGGCTGGTGCAGTCGCACGTACGGGTAGGCGTCGACCCACATTCCGCCAACACGTTCCCGCTGGTCGATCAAGACGACTTTCTGATCGCGAGACAGGTATTGACTGGCGACGAAGAGTGCGTTGAGTCCGGCGATGCCAGCCCCCACGATGCAGACTTCGCAGCGCTCTACCGCGACGTCTCGGTCTGGGACAGCGGATGGTTGTGATTCGGACATCGATAGCTCCCCTCCAAGCACCCAGGCGACCGCCGCGTACGCCGGATTCATTGTCTGCCTGTGCTATAGAGCGGAATAGAGTATTCGGCTACGCGACCTCCTTACCGTTGTCGATCGCAACAAACCAACCGCAATCCGGCCGCCCACATCGGTGTAGACATGGGGCATGTCCGGTACCACGAAGGTCGACGACCTGCTCGACCTTGACTCGCTACTCACACCCGAGGACATCGAGCTGCGCCAGACGGTCCGGCGGTTCGGCGTGCAGCGACTGCGCCCGCACATCGCCGACTGGTTCGAGGCCGGCGAGGTACCGGTTCGGGAGCTCGCCGCAGACCTCGGCAAGCTCGGCGTGCTCGGCATGCACCTGAAGGGATACGGCTGCGGCGGCTCGACCGCCACCGCCTACGGGCTGGTCTGCCAGGAACTCGAGGCGGTCGATTCCGGGCTGCGCAGCCTGGTGTCCGTGCAGGGTTCGCTGGCGATGTTCGCGATCTACCGCTGGGGCAGCGAAGAGCACCGCAACCAGTGGTTGCCGGCGATGGCCACTGGCGACGTCATCGGCTGCTTCGGGCTCACCGAGCCAGACTTCGGATCCAATCCTGCGGGCATGCGGACCACCGCGCGCCGCGACGGGTCGGACTGGATCCTCAACGGATCGAAGATGTGGATCACCAACGGGACGGTCGCCGACATCGCGATCGTGTGGGCCCGCTCCAAGGAAGGCATCATCGGGTTCATCGTGCCGGCGGGCACGCCGGGCTTCACCGCGCGCGACATGACGCACAAGCTGTCCCTGCGGGCGTCGGTGACGTCCGAGCTGCACCTCGACGATGTCCGGTTGCCCGCCGACGCCCAGCTGCCCGATGCGAACGGACTGTCCGGACCGCTGAGCTGCCTGTCGGAGGCTCGGTTCGGCATCGTGTTCGGCAGTGTCGGCGCCGCGCGCGACTGCCTGCAGACCGCGCTGGACTATGTCGGCACCCGCGAAGTATTCGACAAGCCGCTGGCGGGATATCAACTGACGCAAGCCAAGATCGCCGATATGGCCGTCGAACTCGGCAAGGCCCAACTGCTGGCGCTGCACCTCGGCAAGCTCAAGGACGGCGGACGCATCCGGCCCGAGCAGATCAGCTTCGGCAAGCTCAACAACGTCCGCGAAGCGATCAAGATCGCCCGCCAGTGCCGGACATTGTTGGGCGCCAACGGGATCACACTGGAGTACCCCGTCATCCGGCATGCCAACAACCTGGAATCCGTGCTGACCTACGAGGGCACGTCCGAGGTACACCAGATGGTCATCGGAGAGGCGCTGACCGGAATCAGCGCCTTCCGATGAGCCGCGTTACTGCTGTGGCGAGCCGTACTGTGGCGGCTGTGGCGGCAGCGGCTGCGGGTTGAGCGCCGCAATCTGCCCACCAGTCAGATGACGGTAGGCGTACACCACGAATAGTGCGGCGACCGGTACGGCGACGATCAACCCGATACCACACACCAGCGCACCCACGATCGCTATCACGCCCGCCAGAAGCCACGTGAGAAGCACCTGGGTGAAGTTCGCCTTGGTGATGTCGATGCTCGCCTTGATGCCGTCAATCGGCGAAAGACCACGGTCGACAATGGCGACAGTCGCGAACAGCGTGAAGATGGAAATCACGATGCCAAGGATGAAGCAGAACGAACCGATGATCGACGCAATGCCGATGATCAGCGTCGCGAGGATGACACTGCCGACCATTCGGGGTTTGAAGAAGGACCCGACTGACACCGGCTGCCCGTTCGCGATGTCCAACACGCCTGCGAGATAGGCCGATTGGATCGCGGCGACCACGACCAGCAGCACTAGCCCGCCCAGAACCAACACGGCGATGCTGGCAAAGCCGAACGAGCTACTCGCTGAGTACTCGAAGCCTCCGCCGTAAGAGTCGTACGTAGTGACACTGTCCGGGGCCAACGCGAACGCGAGGCCGTAGACGATGCCGTACAGAACGCCAACGACCAAGGCGTACACCAGCGTTGGGACGATGAGCGCGGCGGCGTTGCCGGTGAACTTGTTCCACGCCCAGGAGAAGGCGTCGCCGACGCTGAATGGCGGCGGGCCGTAGCCGCCACCGGGGGGAGGCGCTGCATAAGCACCGGCCGCCGGTGGTGGATACCCGCCTTGTTGGGGCGGTGGATAGCCACCCGGCGGCGGGTAGCCGCCTTGTTGCGGTGATGGGTAGTTCCCTGGCGGAGGCGGTTGCTCGGTCATTGACCCTTCCTATGTCCGCTCACTGCCGCGGTGGCAATGGTTGCGGATTCAATTGTGATTGCGAACCGGGCGGCAGCGGTTGCGGATTCAGCGGTATACACACCGTCGACATGATCTTGTCGGCGATCGTCTGCCGCTTGGCGTCCCACAGCGGGAACAGCCACCCGATGTAGCAGATCACCGTATCGACGATGTGAGCTATCTGACGAACTATGGACATCCCGAAACCGATGGGCTGCCATGTCTTTTCGCTGACCACCTTGAACTTCATCACCGACTTGCCCAGGCTCTGGCCGGTCTTGCCCTGCCGGTAGCCCCAGTTCCAGATGGAGTAGACGAAGACCGCGATGTACGCGAGCACGATCAGGATGACACCAAACGCCGAGAAGTTCGACGTGCAGTAGACGCCGTAGTCGTACTCGCCGCCGCTGCTGACGCACTGGTTGTCGGCCGTACCGAACGCGATGCCCTGGGCGATGCCGGCGACGATAACTGCAGGGACGATGTCGATCAAATAGCCGCCAACACGCGAAATCCACGGTGTATAGGCCTCTTTCGGCAACCCCCCCGCCGGCGCGGACGGCGCTGGGTAGCCTGCCGCGCCCGATGGCGGCGGCGGATAGCCGCCCTGGTGCGGTGGCGGCGGATAGCCGCCCTGGTGCGGTGGCGGTGGATAGCCGCCCTGATGCGGAGGCGGCGGATAGCCTCCGGGCGGAGGCGGAGGCGGTTGATCAGTCATGTTGCCTCGCTACAGCGGCAAGCAGATCGTGGACATGATCTTGTCGGCGATCGTCTGCCGTTTGGCATCCCACAGCGGGAACAGGTAGCCGATGTAGCAGATCGCACCGTCGATGATGTGGGCGAGCTGGCGGACGATGGACATGCCGAAACCTATTGGCTGTCCCGTCTTTTCGCTCACCACCTTGAACTTCATGATCGACTTGCCGATGCTCGAGCCCGTGGTGCCCTGGCGGTAGCCGTAGTTCCAGATGATGTAGACGAGCGACAGTATCCATGCGATGCCGATGGACACCTGGCCGAGTGTAGAGGCACCGGTGGCGCAGAACTCGCCGAGGTCGTATTCCGACGTGTCCGTCAGACACACCGTCTCCCTGGTGCCGAGCAAGAGGCCAAAGCCAATGCCTTCGATGATCGCGACAGGGATGTAGTCGATCAGAAATGCGAACACGCGCGTGAGCCATGGCGTATACGCGTCGGTCGGCAACCCCGGCCCCGCGCTCGGAGCCGGCGGCGGGTATCCCGCAGTGGCCTGTGGCGCCTGGTATCCACCACCTGGCGGAGGCGGCGGATAACCGCCACCCTGCGGCGGAGGAGGCGGCGGATACCCACCTGGTGGGGACGGAGGGGGCGGGTAGTTACCAGGGGGTGGTGGCGGTTGATCGGTCATGACGCCTTCCAGTGATGTATTAGCTGGCAACGAGCGTGCTAACCCTAACCTGAGAGGTAGCCGATAGCAGGGCTTTCTAGCGGATGTCGATCATCAGTCCGCAGGCCCCAAATACCCGTCCACCGTTCGGATCACGCGGCTAGCGACGCGTGTTGGCGTCGGATAGGAATCCGAGCAGGTCGTGGCGGGTCAACACGCCAACCGGCTTGCCCTCTTCGACGACCATCACCGCGTCGCATTCACGCAGCGTCTTCGCCGCGGTGCTGACCAGTTCGCCGGCTCCGATCAGCGGCAGCGCCGGGCTCATGTGCTGGGCGACTGCGTCGGCGAGCTTCGCGCGGCCCTCGAACACTGCGGAGAGCAGTTCTCGCTCCGACACGCTGCCGGCGACTTCGCCCGCCATGACGGGCGGTTCCGCACCGACGACCGGCATCTGCGACACACCGTATTCGCGCAGGATGCCGATCGCGTCGCGCACGGTTTCCGACGGATGGGTGTGCACCAGATCGGGCAGCGCGCCGGACTTGCCGCGCAGCACGTCGCCGACGGTGGACTCCTCGACGGACCCGTCGAGGCGACTGCGCAAGAACCCGTACGACGACATCCACGCGTCGTTGAAAACCTTTGAGAGATAACCTCTTCCGCCGTCGGGCAGCAGCACGACCACCAGTGCTTCGGGCCCCGCCTGCTCCGCAACCTTGATCGCCGCCACGACGGCCATGCCGCACGAACCGCCGACCAGCAGCGCTTCTTCGCGCGCCAGCCGCCGGGTCATATCGAACGAATCCGAATCGGACACAGCGATGATCTCGTCGGCAATGGCGGGGTCGTACGCCGACGGCCAGAAGTCTTCGCCCACGCCTTCGACCAGATACGGCCTGCCGGTGCCGCCGGAGTACACCGATCCCTCGGGGTCGACGCCGACGATGCGCACCTTCCCGCCGGACACCTCTTTGAGATAGCGGCCGGCGCCGGTGATCGTGCCGCCGGTACCGACACCGGCAACGAAATGGGTGACCTTGCCGTCGGTGTCGGCCCACACTTCCGGTCCGGTGGTCTCGTAGTGGCTGGCCGGCCCCATCGGGTTGGAGTACTGGTCGGGCTTCCACGCGCCGTCGATCTCTTCGACCAGACGATTGGACACGCTGTAATAGCTGTCCGGGTGGTCCGGTGGTACAGCCGTCGGGCACACCACGACGTCAGCGCCGTAGGCGCGCAACACATTTTGCTTGTCCTCGCTGACCTTGTCTGGGCACACGAAGATGCATTTGTAGCCGCGCTGCTGGGCGACCAGGGCCAGCCCGACGCCTGTATTGCCGGACGTCGGCTCGACGATGGTGCCGCCCGGTTTGAGCTCGCCGCTCGCCTCGGCGGCATCGATCATCTTGACCGCGATGCGATCCTTGGCGCTGCCGCCCGGATTGAAGTATTCGATCTTGGCCGCCACAGTGCCGGCACCCTCGGGCACGACCGAGGTCAGCTGCACCAGAGGGGTATTGCCGATGAGCTCACTGACGTGCCTGGCGATGCGCATGCGTCCATCGTCTCAGGCGCGCAACGGCGTAGTCAGGCGGCCTCCGGCCGCGCTCTACCAGGTGGCCTCTCGGATGTAGTCGCCGATTTGCTTGAGTGATCGGGACGCCTCGGACACCGCGGGCGCGGTCAGCTGGAATACGTGCATCTGGCCGGGCCAGACGCGTATCTCGACCGGCACCCCGGCGGCGGCCAGCATGTGGGCGGCCTTGCGGGCGTCGCTGACCAATACCTCAGAACCGGAAACGTGGATCAGGGTCCGCGGCAGGCCTGGCTCGATGTGGTCGAGCGGCTCGTAGACCGCTTCAGGCTTGCCGTCGACGATGTGCCGTTCGGCAGCCTCTTCGACCAGCTCGACCAGCGCGTGGAAAGCCTTCGGCGGGAACATCGCGTCACTGCGGATGTTTGGGTGGTTTGCTCGGGTCTCGTTGTCGATCTCGAACAGCGGCGACATCGTCACCATCGCGGCGGGTTCTTCGCCCTCAGCCTGCAGCCGTTCGGCCAACGCCAACGCGAGGTAGCCGCCGGCCGAGTCGCCGGCCAGCACGATCTGGTCTGGCTCGTAGCCCTTCAGGCGCAGCCACTTGTAAGCGTCGTAGCAGTCGTCGAGCGCCATGCCGACCGAGTGTTTCGGGATCATCCGGTAGTTCACGACCAGCACGGGGCTGTCGGCGTAGCGCGACAGCGCGGTGACCAACCTGCCGTGTGAATTGGCGCCGCACGTCAGGAACGCACCGCCGTGCATGTAGACGATGACGCTGCGCTTGCCGTCGGCGGGAAGCACTCCACCGGCGCGGACCAGCTGCGCCGTGCAGTGCGGCAAAGAAATGGTGGCGCGAACGGTGCCCGGGGCGGGCCGCAGGACGCGCGCGACGAAGTCGACCAAACCCCATGGCCACGGAAGCCGTGGCGCATGGCTACCGATAGCTAGAGTCGGCCGAATAGTTAGCAGAGCCGCGAGCGCAACAAGCCGTCCCGCGAGGCTGGGACCGTCCTCGACAACCTCTACAGGGGCGCCGTCACTGACGGGAAATTTGCGCGGTTTACGCGGCCTAGCTGGGCTGACTCCAGCACGATACGTTCGGGGTACTTTGCTCGGTGCCGTCATCGCCACCACTCCTACGCCGTCGTAGTGCCGGGGCGCCCCAGGTTTACTGGGCTAACCCAACTCGGTTAGCTTGACACCCTACAACCAGTTCAACAATCAACTTGTCGAAATCGATACCGGACTTGATACCGCAACGTGACCGCTGATCGCGTCTGCCACGCGGATGGGACCGGCGATTCCCACATAAACTTGTCGCCGTGGGCATACGTGTTGGGCGTCGGTCGACGATCGCCCTGGCGGCTGCGGCCGGACTCGCGTCAACGGGCTCCGCCTACGTCGGGGCCCGCAACCTGCTGAGCGGGCAGGCTGACCGGGCCCGACGAGTCATACCCAAGTCATGGGACGTCCCGCCGCGCGCTGATGGCGTGTACTCGGCGGGCGGCGGTCCGGTCGAGCGCTGGTACCGCGGGATGCCGTTCGACCTGCACCTGATGATCTTCGGCGACTCCACCGCCGCCGGATACGGCTGCCAGGCCGCCGACGAGCTGCCCGGCGTGCTGATCGCGCGGGGGCTGGCCGAAGAATCCGGAAAACGCATACGGCTGAGCACCAAAGCGATCGTCGGCGCGACGTCGAGGGGTCTGGCAGGCCAGATCGACGCGATGTTCGTCGCCGGTCCGCCGCCGGATGCGGCGGTGATCATGATCGGCGCCAACGACATCACCAAGCCGAATGGCATCGGGCCCTCGGCACGTCGACTGGGGCGGGCGGTGCGGAGGCTGCGCGGTGCGGGCGCCGTCGTCGTCGTGGGCACCTGCCCGGATTTCGGCGTGATCACCGCGATCCCGCAGCCGCTGCGGTGGGTGACGCGCAGCCGCGGGCTGCGCTTGGCTCGCGCGCAGTCGTCGGCCGTACGGTCGGCCGGCGGCGTCCCGGTTCCGTTTTCCGACCTGCTGGCACCGGACTTTCGCAAGATGCCCGAAGTGCTGTTCAGCCATGACATGTTCCACCCCTCGGCCGCCGGATACGCGTTGGCGGCCAACCAGTTGCTGCCGGCACTCGGTAAAGCGTTGGGAGAGTTCGTCGGTCACCCGATGGCCGAGGAAGCATTGGAATCGCGATCCCCCGAAGGTGCGTCCTTGCTGGCCCGGGTCGGCAACATCAGCAGGCTGTGGCGCCGCTCGACCGGGGTCCCCGCGCCCATCGTGGTGCCCGCCAGCTAGGTTGCACTCAAGCTTTTCGGTCCACCCGATTTTAGGAGCCGTCATGACTGAAGCCGTCATCGTTTCGACAGCGCGCTCGCCGATCGGCCGCGCCGGCAAGGGTTCACTTGTCGATATGAGGCCCGACGATCTGGCCGCCCAGATGGTGCGTGCGGCGTTGGGCAAGGTGCCTGCGCTGGATCCGCGCGAGATCGACGACCTGATGATGGGCTGCGGGCAGCCCGGCGGCGAGGCCGGATTCAACATCGGCCGCGCGGTGGCCGTCGAGCTGGGCTACGACTTCCTGCCAGGCACCACGGTGAACCGGTACTGCTCGTCGTCGCTGCAGACCACGCGGATGGCGTTCCACGCGATCAAGGCCGGTGAGGGCAGCGCGTTCATTTCCGCTGGGGTCGAGACCGTTTCGCGGTTCCCGAAGGGCACGTCGGACGGCTGGCCGGACTCGCACAACCCGCTGTTCTCCGACGCCGAGCAACGTTCTGCGCAGGCGGCCGCGGGCGCTGACGAGTGGCATGACCCGCGTGAGGACGACGTGCTGCCGGATGTCTACATTGCGATGGGCCAGACCGCCGAGAACGTCGCGCTGCTCACCGGCATCAGCCGCGAAGAACAGGACCACTGGGGCGTGCGCAGCCAGAACCGCGCCGAGGAGGCCATCAAGAGCGGCTTTTTCGAGCGCGAGATCGTGCCGGTGAAGCTGCCCGACGGCTCGACGGTCGCCAAGGACGACGGCCCGCGTGCGGGCACCACCTACGAGGCGGTCAGCCAACTGAAGCCGGTGTTCCGGCCGAACGGCACGATCACGGCAGGCAATGCGTGTCCGCTGAACGACGGCGCCGCCGCGGTGGTGATCGTCTCCGACGAGAAGGCGAAGGAACTTGGGCTGAAGCCCTTGGCGCGCATCGTCGCGACGGGCGTGTCCGGGCTGTCACCGGAGATCATGGGGCTCGGTCCGATCGAGGCCGTCCGCAAGGCGCTTGCGAACGCGCGCATGACGATCGACGACATCGACCTCTACGAGATCAACGAGGCGTTCGCCGTGCAGGTGCTCGGCTCGGCACGCGAGCTGGGTATGGATCACGACAAGCTCAACGTGTCGGGCGGTGCGATCGCGCTGGGGCACCCGTTCGGTATGACGGGTGCGCGTATCACCGCCACGCTGCTGAACAACCTTCAGACACATGACAAGACGTTCGGTCTGGAGACGATGTGCGTCGGCGGCGGCCAAGGCATGGCGATGATCGTGGAGCGCCTGAGCTAATTCATTCACTTCGCCGAAACTGCTGACAGATCGCGATTTCACGAAATTTCGCGATCTGTCAGCAGTTTCGAGGACCAGCATCGCTCAATTCGACGCAAAACATCGGCTGGCCTGTTCTCCTTGACCACCCTCACCCTCGTCCAGCCGAGCTCGTCGAGGTCCTCGGATCTTTGGATGTCGTGGGCGAACTGACGGGGATCGACGCGATGCTGCTCACCGTCGTATTCCACAGCGAGCATCAGATCCTCCCAGCCCATATCGAGGTAATACCACCGACGGCCATCGGGGCTAAGCACCGGTATCTGAGTCCGCGGCCGCGGGTACCCGGCGCGAATTACCAAGAGCCGCAACCACGTTTCCTTCGGTGACGCCGCGCCTGGGTCATAGAGGTCCAGTGCCGCCCTAAGTTGACGTATCCCACGCGCGCCGCGGTGCGCGTCGGCGACCGCCAATATCTCGTCGGCCTTGAAGCCGGTTGCGTTTCCAAGCGCCTCGAGGCGTGCGATGGCGTCGTCGAGCCGACCGCGGCGGCCGACGTCGAATGCAGTGCGCTGGATAGTAGTGATACGCATTTCGCCGAACTCGAAGAATTCGTTCGAGCAGAGCCGCATGTCGTAGGTGCGAAGTCCACGGGGACGCCTGGCGTTAGGCCAGATCAGCTCGATTGGAAGCTCATCGTCCACCCATTTCGCGCCGTGTAGAGCAGACGCCGTCAGTCCCGCAATGACACCTTCTCGATGCGAATACAACCATGCGGCCTTGGCTCGGTCGTAGATCGTGAGTGGCATGCCCTTAGGCACATAGACATCGGGAAACTCAGCGCGGTACCGGGCTCGAAGCTCGTGCTTTCGAACCAGCCCGCGCGCCACTGCCTCGCTGCCGACAAAGGGAAAGTTGAGGATCGTCATGAACCAACTCTCGCCCGGCCGGCGCCCGCGAAACTGCGGGCAGATCGCTATTTGTGGATGAATCGCGATCTGTTAGCAGTTTCGACGCAAACGAAAAAAGCCCGGCACGTTTTCGTGCCGGGCTTTTTCGCGCGAAGGCTAGTCGCTGTTGAAGTAACTCAGCAGCCGCAGGATCTCGAGGTAGAGCCACACGAGCGTCACGGTCAGGCCGAGCGCGATGCCCCACGCAGCCTTCTCCGGCGCGCCTGCGCGGATCGCCCTGTCGGCCTCGTCGAAGTCCGACAGGAAGAAGAACGCGGCCAGGCCGATCATCAAGAGTGAGAAGAGGATCGCCAGCGGGCCACCGTCGCGCAGCGGTCCTGCGCTGTGGGTGAACAGCCCGACCACCAGGTTGACGAGCATCAGCGCCACGGCGCCAAAGCCCGCAGCGACGAGGAAGCGGGTGAACTTCGGCGTGACGCGAATCGCGCCGGTCTTGTAGACGACGAGCATGCCGAAGAACACGCCGAACGTGCCCACAACGGCCTGGCTGATCAGGGCGCCGGCGCTGATGCCGGACACCTGCAGATTGGCCACGATGAACGAGATCGCGCCAAGTACCAGGCCTTCGAACGCGGCATAGCCCAAGACGATCGCCGGGCTGTCCTGCTTGCGGCCGAAGATTCCAATCAGAAGCAGCGCTATCCCGCCGATGAGGCCCACGATCAGGAACGGCGTGGCCAGGGCGAGGTTCTGTGCGACCAAGAAGTAAGACGCGGTTGCCACCGCTGCCAGCACGGCCAGTGTGATGCCGGTCTTGGTGACGACATCGTCGACGGTCAGCGGCCGAGAAACCCCGACCTGCTGCTGCTCTGGGTACTGCGTCGCGTACGGATCGGCATGTACTGCCTGTGCACCGTAGCCGGCGGCTCCGGTACCGAACTGCGCATATCCGCCCTGCGTCTTAGGCAGGGATCGAAATACCGGGTTGCTGGTCTCCCGCACCGTCGGTTCCTCTCCTAGTGCTGTGGTTCGACATTTGTGGCGAACACAGAGTCAACGATCACGACCCTCAGGCGGTTCCCGTCTTACCGGGTCATTCACAGAAAACCTTAACCCGGGCAGCGCGCGGCAGGGGTGACGATCTACATTGCTTACTCGTGACGGAAAACGAGGATGTCCTAGTAACTGTCGAGAACGGCGTCGGCCTGCTCACCCTCAACCGTCCGAAGGCCATCAATTCGCTGACCCACTCGATGGTCAACGCGATGTCGAAGGTACTGACCGACTGGGAGCACGACGACGCCATCCGCGCCGTGGTGCTGTCCGGCGCCGGCGAGCGCGGCCTGTGCGCCGGCGGCGACATCGTGGTGATCTATCACAGCGCGCGCGCCGACGGCTCCGAGGCGCGGCGGTTCTGGTACGACGAGTATCTGCTCAACGCGCAGATCGGTCGGTTCAGCAAGCCTTATGTGGCGTTGATGGACGGCTTTGTGATGGGCGGCGGTGTCGGGGTCAGCGCCCACGGCAGTGTCCGCGTGGTCACCGACACCACCAAAATGGCGATGCCAGAAGTGGGTATCGGCTTCATTCCCGACGTCGGCGGCACGCTCATCCTGTCCCACGCACCGGGACTGCTCGGTCATCACCCCGCGCTGACGGGCGCCCAGTTCGACGGCGCGGACGCGATCGCCCTTGGCTTCGCCGACCATTTCGTGCCCCACGACAAACTGACCGACTTCACGGACGCGATCACCGCCGACGGCATCGACGCGGCGCTGGCCGCGCACGCGCAGGAGCCGCCGCCGAGTCAGCTGCTGGCACAGCGGGACTGGATCGACCACTGCTACGCCGGCGACACCATGGAGGACATCGTCGCGGCACTGCGCGGACACGATGCGGGTCCCGCCAACGACGCCGCCAACCTGATCGCCAGCCGCTCGCCCGTCTCGGTGTCGGTGGCGCTCGAGGCCGTTCGCCGCGCCGCCAAACTCGACACGCTCGAAGACGTGCTGCGCCAGGAGTATCGGACGTCGTGCGGATCGCTGCACTCGCATGATCTAGTGGAGGGCATCCGCGCCCAAGTCATCGACAAAGACCGCAACCCGAAATGGTCGCCTGCGTCGCTGGCGGCCGTCACCACCGCCGACGTCGAGGCCTATTTCGCGCCGGCCGATCGCGAACTGGAGTTCGAGAGATGAACGACGAGACGAGCTTCTCCACCATTGTGGTCACCCGCGACGAGCGCGTCGGTACCATCACGCTGAACCGGCCCAAGGCGCTCAACGCGCTCAACAGTCAAGTGATGCACGAAGTCACCACGGCCGCAGCCGAATTCGACAACGATCAGGGCATCGGCGCCATCGTCATCACCGGCAACGAGAAGGCGTTCGCGGCAGGCGCAGACATCAAGGAGATGGCCAGCCTGTCGTTCGCCGACGTGTTCGCCGCCGACTTCTTCGCCCACTGGGCCAAGTTCGCCGCCACCCGCACGCCCACCATCGCCGCAGTCGCCGGTTACGCGCTGGGCGGTGGCTGCGAACTGGCGATGATGTGCGACCTGCTCATCGCCGCTGATACCGCGAAATTCGGTCAGCCCGAAATCAAGCTCGGCGTGCTGCCGGGCATGGGCGGCTCGCAGCGGCTCACCCGCGCGATCGGCAAGGCCAAGGCCATGGATCTGATCCTGACCGGCCGCAACATGGACGCCGAAGAGGCCGAACGCGCCGGACTGGTCTCGCGTGTGGTGCCAGCCGACAAGCTGCTCGAGGAGGCCAATGCGGTCGCCAAGACCATCGCGGGCATGTCGCTGTCGGCATCGCGGATGGCCAAGGAGGCCGTGAACCGGGCGTTCGAGGTCACCCTGGCCGAGGGACTGCTCTACGAGCGACGGCTGTTCCACTCCGCATTCGCTACCGATGATCAAACGGAAGGCATGAACGCCTTTACCGAGAAGCGCCCCGCGAACTTCACGCACCGCTAATCTGCGGGGGTGACAAATACGGCGGAGGCGGCCGAGCAAGCATCACCCCAATCCGAAGAGGCACCGGCCAAGCGGCCGTGGTGGGTTCGCCGCTACACGTTCACCGGAACCGCGGCCGGTCTGGTGTTCATATGGCTTTCGCTGACGCCGTCGCTGTTGCCTCGCGGACCACTGTTTCAGGGCATCGTCAGCGGCGCGGCGGGTGCCATCGGATACGGCCTCGGAGTCTTCGCGGTGTGGTTGGTGCGCTACATGCGATCAAAGGACACCAGCCCGCGCGCGCCGCGCTGGGCGTGGATAGCCCTCGCCGTCATTGGCGTCGTCGGCCAGATCCTGATGATCATCTACTTCCACGTGTGGCAGGACGAAGTGCGCGACCTCAACGGCGTTCCGCGGATGGGTTTTTGGGACCACCCGCTGACTGCGGTGTTGTCGATCGTCTTCCTGTTCATCTTCGTCGAGATCGGCCAGCTGATCGGCAAATTGGTGCGCTATCTCGTGCGTCAGCTCAATCGCGTTGCTCCACCGCGGGTTTCGGCCATCGTTGTCGTCGTGCTGCTACTCGCACTGACCATCGCGCTGCTCAACGGAATCGTGGTGCGGTTCGCGATGAGCACGATCAACAAGACGTTCGCGGCCGCTAACGACGAAACCGATCCGACATTCCCTGCGCCGACGTCACCGCTTCGGTCCGGCGGTCCGCAGTCGTTGGTCAGCTGGGAATCGCTTGGCCATCAGGGCCGGGTCTTCGTCTCGGCGGGCCCGACGGTCGAGGAACTGACCAAGTTCAACGGCCCGCCCGCGACCGAACCGATCCGCGCCTACGCGGGACTCAATTCCGCCGACGGCATCAAGGCGACAGCAAAACTGGCAGTCGAGGAACTGCAGCGAGAAGGCGGTCTGAACCGCGCGGTCGTCGCCGTCGCCACCACGACCGGCACCGGTTGGATCAACGAGGCCGAGGCCTCGGCGCTGGAGTACATGTACAACGGCAACACCGCGATCGTGAGCATGCAGTACTCGTTCCTGCCCAGCTGGCTGTCGTTCCTGGTGGACAATGAAAACGCGCGCCAGGCCGGGCAGGCGCTTTTCGAAGCCGTCGACGCATTGATCCGCGAGATGCCGGAGGCCAAGCGACCCAAACTCGTCGTGTTCGGCGAAAGCCTCGGGTCATTCGGTGGCGAGGCGCCGTTCCTGGCCCTCAACAACCTCGTCGCGCGTACCGACGGAGCGCTGTTCTCCGGGCCGACGTTCAACAACACGATCTGGGAAGACCTCACCCGCAACCGCGACAAGGACTCGCCGGAGTGGTTGCCGATCTACGACAAGGGTGAGAACGCACGCTTCGTCGCGCGCCCAGACAACCTCAACAGGCCACCGGATCCCTGGAGCCACCCCCGAGTGGTCTATCTACAGCACGCATCGGATCCAATCGCGTGGTGGAACGTCGATCTGCTGTTCTCCGAACCGGATTGGCTCAAGGAGCCGCGCGGCTACGACCTGTCCGGGCGCATGCAGTGGATCCCGGTGGTGACGTTCCTTCAGGTGTCCGCCGACATGGCGGTAGCGGTCGACGTGCCCGACGGACACGGCCACGTTTACGTCAGAGACGTCGCCAACGGCTGGGCCGCCGTTCTGCAACCGCCGGGCTGGACGCCGGAGAAGACAGAAAAGCTGCGGCCGCTGCTGTCGAACGACGAGAACGCTTAGACCAGAACGCCTTCGGCCTTCAACGCGTGGTATCCGCCGACGACGTCGGTGGCGCGATACAACCCGAGATCGAGCAGCGCCGCGGCGGCCAGGCTCGAGGTGTAACCCTCAGAGCACAGCACGACCCATTCCACGTCGTCGTCGACGGCCTGCGACAGGCGCGCGTCGCTGGTCGGGTCGCATCGCCACTCGAGCACGTTGCGTTCGACCAGCAGGGCGCCGGGCACGTCACCCTCGCGATTGCGCTGCGCCTGGGGCCGAATGTCAACCAGGACGGCGCCGCGTTCCAGCGCTGCAGGTACTTCGTCAGCGGTCAGCCGGCGCAGCCGCGCACGGGCGGCCTCGAGGACACGGTCGATGCGGCTGCTCATCATCCCTCCGGTGCTTCAGTGAGCTCGGTGCGCTTGCGGCGCAGCGTCTTTCGCTCGGTTACTTCGTAGTACGACATCGCGGTCAGCGGCGGTGAATATGCGTGCACTGACAGCGTCGGGGTGACAGGGACGGATAAGTCTCGCTCCGGTGTCCACACGACGTCGTGCACCCAACCGAGCGGAAACGCCGCCTGGTCGCCGGCCCGCAGCCGACGGCGGCGCAACGCCTCGCCGTCCCAACGGGTTTCGCGCAGCGCACCGGATACCACGGTCAACGCGCCCAGTGAACCGCCGTGGTCGTGCAGTTCGGTCGAGCGGTCCGGCACCCAACTGATCAACCAGAGGTCGAGTTCGTCGTCACCGTGCAGCCGCGTGAACCAGCGGTCGTTTCTCGGCACGCCGCCCGCCGGCAGCAGGTGGTCGTACCGGCCGGAGAGCACGTCGTCGGCGTAGCGGTCCGTTTCGTGCAGAAGGTCGGGCAGCCGCAGCCGGGTGGGCGAAGAGACGGCGGGGGCGGCAGACGGCAACGCGACAGGTTGTGCGGAAACCATGCAAGCTCCAGAAAAGGACGGGCGGAAATCGGGGTCGGCGTTACGCCCGACAACACTCGAGAAGTCCGGTCCTTTCGATCACGGCCGCCAGTGTTGCATAGATTGAGCGGCATGCGCAGATACCCTCAACGCGCCGCGCTGTGCACCGCGCTGCTCACATTGGCGCTCGCGGGTTGTTCTGGCGGCGAAGAAAAGCCCGCCCCATCCACGGCGACGACGTCGGCGAGTGAACTGCCGCCGCTTCCTGCCGAGCCGGCGAAACCCGGAGCGGTCGAGGTATCGCCCGGCGGCGTGACCACCAAGGTCGACGTCCCTGCCGACGCCACCGAAGAGCAGTACGGGCAGGCCTGCCACGCCGCCAAGGTATGGATCGACAGCCAGCGGGCCGATCCGAAGACGCTCGTCGAGCCCTACTTGAAGATCATTCAGGCACCCGATTTCAGCGGACCCGGCAACTTCAACACGCCGTGGGCTCGGCTGACACCGGCCCAGCAGGCCGGCGTGATCATGGCCGTCGAGGGGGCCGCCGACGGCGAGTGCGGCTGACCGCGGGAATTCAAATCATGCGTGCAACTAATTCGGTCGCTGGGGAGCGACGGGCCGTCGCGCAACAATGGACTGATGGCTGGCAAGCGTGTTGCGCTGGCCCTCGGTAGTGGCGGGGCCCGCGGGTACGCCCACATCGGGGTGATCAACGAACTACAGGATCGCGGCTACGACATCGTCGGGGTGGCCGGATCGTCGATGGGTGCGCTCGTCGGAGGCTTGCAGGCGGCTGGCAAGGTCGACGAATTCACGCAGTGGGCGGAGTCGCTGACGCAGACCGCGGTGCTTCGGCTGCTGGACCCGTCGATCAGCGCGGCGGGAGTACTGCGTGCCGCCAAGATCCTCGACGCGGTCCGCGACATCCTCGGCGAGGTCACCATCGAGGAGCTGCCGATCCCCTACACCTCCGTGGCCACGGACCTGATCTCAGGCAAGTCCGTGTGGCTGCAGCGCGGCCCGGTCGACGCGGCGATCCGGGCATCGATCGCAATCCCCGGCGTGATCACGCCGCATGTGCTCGACGGTCGGCTGCTTGCCGACGGCGGCATCCTCGACCCGCTGCCGATGGCGCCGATCGCCGCGGTCGCCGCCGATCTGACCATCGCGGTCAGCCTCGGCGGAAGCGAGACCGCGGGCGGTCAAGAGGCCGACGGCGAGTCGAGGGCGACCACCGAATGGCTGACCCGCATGTGGCGCAGCACGACAGCACTGTTCGATGTCAACCGGGCCGGCAGTGGCTCTGACAGCGACAGCAGTGACGAGGAGCTCGTCGACGCCACCAAAGAAACGACGGTGCCCAGGCTGGGCAGCTTCGAGGTGATGAACCGCACGATCGATATCGCGCAGGCGGCGTTGGCGCGTCACACCCTCGCGGCCTATCCGCCAGACCTGCTCATCGAGGTGCCCCGCACTGCGTGCCGGAGCCTGGAGTTCCACCGTGCTGCCGAGGTCATCGCGATCGGCCGGGACCTTGCTTCGCAGGCGCTCGACGAGTACCGAGAGAAGGTCAGCTCAGACCTGAGCACCGGCTGACTCAATGGCCGAGGAACTCGGCTACCGCCGCCGCCACCCGCCTGCCCTGTTCACGGCCCGCCAGTGCCGACGGCTTCCGGCACGCCGGGTCGAGCGGATTGCGGCCGAACGCGGCCAGCGATTCGTCGTCGGCGAACACACCGAACGCCGCCCCGCCGAACGCTGCGACCTCGTCGCCCGAGCCGGCGCCGAACGGCGACGGGGTCGAGGCGCCCGACGGCACCAGCACCACCGCGATATCGCAATCGTCGGCGAGTGCCAGGTTGACGCTGCTGCCCACGCCACCGTCCATGTAGCGGCGGTCGCCGATCGTCACGGGCGGCCAGACACCGGGCACGGCGCAGCTGGCCGCGACCGCATCGACCAGACCGACGCCCGATGTCCCGTCGAACGCCACCAGCTCGCCCGTCGCGACGTCGATCGCGCTGATCCGCACCACCCGATCCGGCCAGTCATGCGACGGCAGGCGCGCAGCGATCACGTCGCGGCGCACCGCTTCGGTCACGGTCTGCGTCGACAGCGCGACCGCCCCGATCTTCTGCAGCTTCTCGGCCCCGCTGGCGCCGGGCGTCGTCACCGCGGAGAGGAACAGCTCGGTGATCTCCTCGATGCCGACGTCTGGGTTGATCTCCGCTGACGACTCCGTCGTCTGCCGGTCAAACAGCGCGTCGAGTCCCAGGCCGCTGCCGAGCTGAGCGGCGACCGTCGAACCCGCCGACGTGCCGACGATCACGTCGGAGTCCCTCAACGCTTGCGCGGTGGTGGGTGATTCGTCGTAGATACCGCGCAGAATGCCGGTCTCCCATGCGATTCCCGCCAATCCGCCGCCGGCGAGCACCAATGCCCGTTTCGTCGTCACGCCAGTGAGTGTGCCAGGCCACCGCTAGGGTTTGCGCATGCGTACCGCCGCACCGTTCGCCGCCGTCGTCGCGGCATTGATCGGCTTCGCACCCGTCGCGCTCGCCGAGCCGCCCGCTCCTCCGCAGCCGATCGTCCCGCCACCGGTGCAGCCGGCCAACATCGGCGACTTGAAATCCGAAGCGATCCAGTATTACGACAGCGGCGCGTATCTGACCGATCTGCAACTGGCGACGGCTCCGGCGATCGCATGGATCAACGACGAGGCGCCGCGGGTGCAGCGCCCGGCCGTCGTATTCGATATTGACGAGACGGCGTTGTCCAACTGGGAAGCGATCAAAGCCAACGACTTTGGCCGTGTCATCGGCGGCTCGTGTGACGGCTTGCCGACGGGGCCGTGTGGTTGGCTGGCGTGGGATCTGCGGGCACAGTCGACGGTGATCCAGCCGACGTTGGACGTCTTCAACACGGCCAAGGACCGCGGCGCGGCGATCTTCTTCATCACCGGCCGCAACGAGCCCCAGCGCGCCGCGACCGAACGCAACCTGCAGGCCGTCGGCTACACCGGGTATTCCCAGCTGCTAATGGAACCCGTTGGTACGCACTATGCCTCGGCCGCCGACTTCAAGGCGCCGCAGCGGGCCCAGATCGAGCAGCAGGGTTATACGATCATCGCCAATCTCGGCGACCAGCCCTCGGATCTGGCCGGCGGATTCTCGGAGCAGATGTACCAGTTGCCGAACCCGTTCTATCGCATTCCCTGATCACGCAACCGAGCCATGTTGCGACGCAGCCGCTTTCGCGGTCAGGCCATCGTGGCGCAGTTGGTTCTTGGGCGGTTTAGGGAACGCGATCTGCCGGTTGATCTGCAAGTCCGCGTCGACGTGCACCAGCTCGCCAGGCGCAAGCAGCTGCCAGTCGTCGTCGTCCATCGGCTCGCTGGCGAACAACACCGACGCGTCGGACGTGAGGTGTTCTGAATGGGCGGTGATGCGGCGGGTTTCCATCCGCAGCCGCCTGTCCTCGACCTCGCGGCGGTCGAGCACGTACAGCCTGTGGGTCTCCGGATAGCGCAGCGCCCACATGTCGGTGGCCGTACTGAGCAGCACGTTGACCGCGAAAATCGGCACGGCTTCGGCCAGCCAGCCGACCGCGTCGACGATGCCCGCGGTCACATCGCCGCCACGCTTGCGCGTATGCGCGGTGATCAGCGCAAAGATTCGTTCGGAGTCGGTCTCGCCGTGCACCAGGTCGGCCACGCCGAGCTCACCCAGTCGCGCGTCGAGCACGTCGAGTCCCGTCACGACGCCGTTGTGCGCGAAGATCCGCCCGTCCTGGAGGAACGGATGGGTGTTGCGCAGTTCGAGGGCCGCACTCGACGAGTAGCGCACGTGCGCAATGAACGTCGTTCCGGTCAATTCGTGTGCTTCGGTGGCGAATTCGCTGTCCTGCCAGGCAGCGATCGGCTCCTTGTCCACCACGGGTTTGCCGTCCGCCTCGAACACACCCAGTCCCGTGCCGTCAGGGTTTCGCCTGCTCTGTTCGACGAGATTATCGGGCGCCTCGAGCAGCCAGAACGTCGCGGTCACCACGCGCTTGTCGGCGTGCAGCCCGAACAGCCGGCACATGATCCGATGGTAGCGTGGCCGCGAAGGGAGCGAAATGGTTGAGACGATGCGGGACGAGCGTTTCTACGCTGATTCGAAAACTGTTGCAGTGGAGGATGTTCCGATACCTGAACCTGGCCCTGGCGGGGTGTTGGTCAAGGTAGCGCTCTGCGGAGTCCGCCATTCCGACCTGAGCCTGATCACCGGAGCGTTTCCCCGGCAACTGCCAATGGTGACCCAAGGCCACGAAGCCTCGGGCACCATCGCAAGGCGAATCCTGGTCAAACCGTGAGCGGGCTGAGCGGACGGGTCGCCCTGGTCACCGGTGCGTCCGGCGGCATCGGCAAGGGCATCGCCCGCGCACTCGCCGACGAGGGCGTGGACCTGTTCCTGGCCTACGGACGCCACAGCGACGACGCGGAAGAGGCGGCGGGGTATGCCCGCGGCTTGGGCCGACGGGTCGTCGTCGCATCCGCCGATCTGGCCGACCCTACTTCGCCCGCCCGCCTCGTCGAACAGGCCAACACCGAATTGGGCGGCGTCGACGTTCTCGTGGCCAACGCGGGCACTGCGACGATAACCGATTGGCAGGACATCGATTTGGAGTCGTGGAACGCCACGCTCGCGATCAACCTGACCGCTCCGTTCCTGCTTGCGCAGCAGGTGTTGCCCGCCATGGTCGAAAGGCGATTCGGGCGTGTGTTGTTCATCTCATCGATCGCGGGCCTCAACGGTGGCGTCGTCGGTGCTCATTACGCCGCAAGCAAAGCCGGCTTGCACGGCCTGACGCATCACCTCGCTCCGCGGGTGGCCGCCGACGGTGTGACCGTCAACGCGCTGGCGCCTGCGCTGATCGGCGACACCAAGATGTTTCCCGTCGATCCCGATACGGCGTCCACTCCGATACCGATCCCGGTCGGGCGGGCCGGCAGACCCGAGGAGGTCGCGGACATGGCAATTGCCATGCTGCGCAACGCTTATCTGACCAACAAGGTGGTCACGCTCGACGGCGGCATCCTGCCGCGCTGATGCGGCTTGTGTGACGACTCGCTAGCCCGACAGCTGCGGTGCGGCCCTGCCACTGATCAGCGGCAAGTCGAGATACGTGGCAATGCCGGGTTCGGCGGCGCACACCGCCGGGATGGAGTTCACGCAATGAGCCGCAGTGCCCACAATGCCGTACTCCGGGCCCTCCCCGCCGATCGCGGATTGAAAACCCTTCACGCTGATGGAGATGTCCGGGTTGCCCTGGACCTCCATTTCGTATCGCTGTCCTTCGGGGCCGAATGTCCATGCAGGATCGAGGTTTTCCTCACCCATCAGCCAGTTCACCGTGACACGGACAACCACGTCGTCGCCGACGAGGGCTTCCCAGTGGAACTTGCGGCCGGCCACCTGACGCGGTTCGATGACTCCGATCGGTGAGTCGATCGCCGCGGTAGCGACGGCGATCTCCTGCGACGAGCGGATTTTCGGGTCGGCCTTGAACCCCACCTTGTCGACGATCATCCGGACCGCCTGGATGAATCCGCCGTCGAGCAACTTCTGCATCGGCCCGCTGAGCGCCTTCTCCGGAACCTCACCGAAACCCATCACGTAGCGAACGACGTCGGGAGCTTCGTAGGTACGCAGGTCCGAAAACTCCTCGGCGCGAACGAATGTCACGCCGGTCGACATTGCCGAGAACATCAGCGGGAACTTCTCACTGATGCCGCCCGGCGCGATGCCCGTGCCGTGCAGTGTCGCGTCGCCTTCCAGCGCCGCGTCCCGAAGCGGTCCGACTTGACTCTCAGTGGGATAGAACCAGCCGAGCGGTGTCACCACGTTCTTGCCGGACCGCAGCAGTGCCTCGACCTCGTCGGGGTTGGGCAGCAGCGGCGCGTACAGCACCGCGTCGGCGTCCAGGGCCAGGATCTCGTCGACGTTGTTGGTCGCGATGACGCCCAGCGGCTCGGCGTCGATGATCTCGCCGACGTCCTTGCCCGACTTGTCGGGCGAATGCACCCAGCAGCCGACCAGTTCGAGTTCCGGATGTTCCAGCACGCCGTTGATCGCCGCGACGCCGACACCGCCGGTCGCCCACTGCACCACCCGCAGAGCCATGGCATCTCCTCGAAAACTAGAACACGTTCTACTCAGGTCTACACCACGTTTGCGCGCCGACGGGTCACAATTGCCGGTGATGGACAAGATCGGTTTCGGGGTGCTGGGGCCGCTGCAGGTGACCGTCGACGGCGCAGCGGTGTCGCTCGGCACCCCCAAGCAGCGCGCCGTGCTGGCCGTGCTGGTGATGAATCGCAACAGGCCCGTGGGCATCGACTCGCTGATCACCGCGGCGTGGGAGCAATGGCCGCCGTCAGAAGCCCGCGCCAGTCTGCACTCCTACATCTCGAACCTGCGCAAGCTGCTCGGCGAGTCACGGTCGATGCTGGTCAACGCGCCGCCGGGATACCGGCTCTCCGTCGCCGACACCGCCTGCGACATCGGCCGATTCGTGATCGAGAAGTCCGCAGGCGTACAGGCCGCCGCGGCCGGCCGCTTCGAGGAAGCCAGCGTCCACCTCACCACGGCGCTGGCCGAGTGGCGCGGACCCGTGCTCGAAGACTTGCGCGACTTCGAGTTCGTCGACGCGTTCGCGACGGCGCTCACCGAGGATAAGATCGTCGCGCACACCGCACGCGCCGAGGCCGAAATCGCTTGCGGGCGTGGCTATGCCGTCAGCGGTGAACTCGAAGGCCTCACGGTCGAGCACCCTTACCGCGAGCCGCTGTGGGCGCAGCTGATCACCGCCTACTACCTGGCCGATCGCCAATCCGACGCACTGGATGCCTACCAGCGGCTGAAGACCACGCTGGCCGACGACCTCGGCATCGACCCAGGCCCGACGGTGCGCGCCCTACATGAGCGGATCCTGCGGCAGCAGCCGCTCGACGTGAAGAGGGCCGCGACGACCACAGCCGTTCACACCGTCCTCAACATCGACCTACGCACCTCGGTCGACGCCTCGGCCGCGCTGGCGAGTCTGCGCTCGGCCTCCGGCCGCGTCTACCCGCTGACCGCAGCCGCCACCCGAATCGGGCGCCTGGACGACAACGACATCGTGCTCGACAACGCCAACGTCAGCCGCCACCACGCCGTCATCATCGATACCGGCACCAGCTTCGTGATCACCGACCTGCGATCGGCCAACGGAGTCGAGGTGGGCAACGAGCGAATTCGCAGCACCGCGACCCTGTCCGACGGCGACCAGATCCGCATCTGCGACCACGAGTTCACCTTCGAGATCGCGCCGCGCGAGACCTAGCCCGGCATTAGGGTGTGTTCGCTGGCAAATGCACACCGAGGAGACGGCGAATGAGCGGCGACGAACGGGACTCCCGCGCGGGTACCGATTTCGGTCGCTACCGGTTGCGGCGGCTGATCGGCCGCGGCGGCATGGGCGAAGTCTACGAAGCCGAGGACACCACCAAGGACCGCATCGTCGCGCTGAAGCTGTTGCCGGAGGCGGTTTCTCACGACCCGGTGTTCCGCAAGCGGCTGCAGCGCGAGGCGCATTCGGCCGGCCGGCTGCAGGAGCCACATGTGGTGCCGATCCACGACTACGGCGAGATCGACGGCGTGATGTTCGTCGACATGCGCATGATCGACGGCACCGACCTGCGCAAGATGCTCAAGCGGTTCGGGCCGATGACGCCGGCGCGGGCGGTGGCGATCGTGCGCCAGATTGCCTCGGCCCTGGATGCCGCGCATGAAAGCGGTGTCATGCACCGCGACGTCAAACCCGAGAACATCCTGATCACCCGCGACGACTTCGCATATCTCGTCGACTTCGGCATCGCCAACGCCGCCACTGACGAAAAGCTCACCGAGCTCGGCACGGCCGTCGGCACCTACGCCTACATGGCGCCGGAACGATTCACCAACGACGAGGTCACCTACCGCGCCGACATATACGCGCTGACATGTGTGCTGCACGAATGCCTCACCGGCTCGCAGCCGTATCCCGGCGACAGCGTCAGTGTGGTCATCACCGCGCACCTGATGCAGCCCATCCCCAAACCCAGCGAGGAACGCCCGGGAATCCCCGCGGCTTTCGACACGGTGGTCGCTCGCGGTATGGCCAAGAAGCCCGAGGACCGCTACGCCAGCGCCGGCGATCTCGCGACGGCCGCGAACGACGCGCTGAGCGCACGGGATCAGGATCAGGCCGCAACGATCCTGCAGCGCAGTCAGGACGCCACGATGCCTGGCACGCCGATGCCCCTGCCGCCGGGCCAGCCCATCCACCAGACTCCGCCGCCCACGCCACCACCCACGCCCCCGCCGATGCCGTCGCCGCCGGGGGCGACGCCTGCGCCGTATCCGGTCGCGCGGCCCGTCGCCTTCCACACACCGCCGCCTGCGAGCGGCCCACCCAGCGGGCCGATGTGGACAGCCGCACCGCCCCCGCCGCCCGGGCCCCGGCGCCCGGGCAACAAGGTGCCGTGGATACCGATCCTCGCGGCGGCCGCGGTCTTCGTGGTCGTCTTGGGTGCGCTCGGGATCTGGTTTCTGGTCAAACCGGGCGACTCCTCGTCGTCGGGGCCGACGACGACCGCGACCACCACACCGACAACCGAGTCGGAAACCACCCGAACCCGGCCGCCCAGAACCACCACCACTGAGCCGTCGCAGTCGTTCGACTCGAAGCTGATGGCACTGCTGCCGCCCGGATATGGCAGCGACGCATGCCAAGGTGTCCATCCGCCGGCTCCGGGCGCACTGGCCACGGTCGACTGCACGACGCCGTCCACTCCCGGCGGACCGGCGAATGCGCGCTATTCGTTGTTTGCCGATCAGGCCACGCTCGACACCCACTTCGACGCGGCGATCGCCGAGAACTCCGAGCTCGTGCAATGCCCAGCCAGCGGCGTCGATTCGCCGACGACGTGGCATTACACGGACACGCCGACCAAGGTCGAGGGCCGCATTGCCTGCGGCACCTACAACAACAGCCCAGACGTGACGTGGACCAAGGATTCGGACCTTCTGCTGGCCGACGCGCAGGGGCCGAAGCTCGAGGACCTGCACAATTGGTGGCTCAAATACGGTTGATCGCGAGCCGCTGAACCCGTCGGCGCGGCCGCCAAGAATCTTTCAAGAATTCGCCAAGCCCGCTATCGGACTCTGATGTCAGCCCGGAAAACAACCGGAAACAAGACGACATCACGAGGAGTCCAATGTTCGCTTCGTCGCGCCTCACCACGTTCGCAGGCACCGCGCTCGTTGCGGGAGCTCTCGGACTGGCCGCCGTAGCTACCGCCGGCACCGCCAGCGCTCTCCGGTCGACGGACGACGCGTTTCTGACCGAGATCAGCAGCGAAGGCATTACGTACGACAGCGCCAAGGCCGCCGTCTCCAACGCGCACTACGTGTGCAGCGCGCTCGATGACGGTGCGAAGCCGGTCGACCTGGGCCAGGAGATCCTCGACAACACGGATCTGACCACCCATCAGGCCGCCGTCTTCGTGGTCGCCTCCGTGAACAC
>NZ_DATENY010000048.1:0-21880 GCF_035274705.1 Mycobacterium sp.
GCCATCGGCGCCGACAATTCCATCGCCGCCCTTGCCGCCTGCCCCGCCGATGCCCCACAAACCCGCGTTGCCGCCATTGCCACCGGCCTGGCCTGCAAGGCCGTCACCGCCGGCGCCGCCGTTACCGAAGAACAGGCCGCCATTGCCGCCGGCCTGGCCGGGGGCGCCGGCAGCGCCGTTCCCCCAGAGAAGGCCCGCATTCTCACCGGGCTCAGCGCCGTCGCTGACAAAAAACCGGAACACCTCGCCGGCCATCTGGAAAAGGTCCGGCGGTGCAGGGACGGCGGCAGCTGCCAGCGACGGGGTGATCGAGTCGCTCTGCCCGGACCCGATCAGCGGCCGAACCTTGTTGGCGCCGGGCACCACAGCAGTGGTTGGCGATGAGCCTGCAGTGCGGAAGACGGATATCACGCTGGACGCGGGATCCGCTGAACCGATGAGAAATGGCTTAAACGAAGGATCTTGCCCGGGCGTCACGGACCCGCCACCGCCAGGAGTGTTGGCTCCGCCGGCCACGACCAAGTCGACCACAGGGGCGGGCCCAACCGGCAGGTCGCCAATCGCGGCGGCGAGCAGCGTATTGGGCGTCGCATAGGCGGCTGGCTGCGACATCGGGACCTGATTCACAGGTCTCGCTAGCGTCTGCCCCGGCTGCACTACCCAGATGGCCGTGCTGGCGGCCGCGAGCGCACTGACGGCCGCGGCGGCCTTGATTTTCCGAATCTGGCTGTTCGGCTTGGCATGTTTGCTCATAGCAAAATCCACTTCCCCCCCGACAAAACTGTTCCGTCGGCCTGCAATTCAAATGCCACTGACAGGCACAGCAACATACTTGCATCCATCGTGGCAACTTCGCAATCGATCGGTTGAGTGTTTTTAGAATTATTTCGGACGCCCATGTCAAACTTCGCCCGAATGCGGGCGACATCGCCGACCGACTCACACAACTCTCCGGTCCCGCCGCGCCTTGGCCTCACGCCACGCAACCCGCAACCAAGCGTCACGTGACACCACATCTGGCGTTCGGCGAACGGGTCGCTCGCCGAAGTCGTTGCCTCCGCGTTCGGACGTACCGCGGCGCGGGGCGTTCAGCACACCGATAGCCAGAAAACGAACTGCACCAACGGGGAACCGACACCCGGCGATCGATTTCGCGCGATGACGGCGCTGCGGCCGGGGCGCTCGAAGAGGACGCACGGCGCCACGCTTGGCCGCAGGCCATCTCCTACATCGCTGAAGATCGCGGCGTCGCCCGACCGCCCATGGCTGACGCACATACCTTCACGCAGCTGATCGCCTTCGCCATGGCCAACACGCCGCAGAATGCGTGGCTACAGCCGAAGCCAGCGAATGATTCAAACGCCATTTTCGAAGTACTTCGCAAAACGCGATAATCGTCCGCAGCAATGTCGTGATGGCGCCCGACGAGCTCATTGGCTGAGAATGCGACCGCCGTGCGGCGGACATCGACACCGCAGGATCAACCTGTCGCTACAAACGTTTGCGCAAAGAGTCGGTGGTCATCGCCAACGGTTCCTTAAACGCCGCGCGGCGTTCATCGCGGGCCGCTCGACGCAGTAGAAGGACACCGTCGACACCAATAATGCGATCGCAAACACCAGTAGGATGTTTCCGACCGTTGCCGACACCGAGCCTATTCGCATCAGACCCCAGCGACCGAGCAATAGCATGATGGGAAAATGCCACAGCGCCAGCGAGAGCGACACCCGACCCAAGAAGCGCAACGGAGCAACGTCAAAACAATTTGCCAGCATCGAATTTCGTCCGCGGGCCGACGGGGCCACCACGATGAGTATCAACAACGCACCGAATAGCGCCAGCGCCGTGGTTTCGAACTGTCGCCTCAGGGTGAGAAACAGCAAGAAGAGGACGCCGGCCGGAATTATCGCCAGCGCACTGTATAAGCGGACACGTCGACTTAGGCGCTCCGTGAGCTCCCGGCGCTCCATCGCGACAACCACAACCGCCGCCAGCATCCCGAGGGCATAGTTATCGGCGTTGACCGGGAAACTCCGCAGGTAGACCGCTCCCCAGTTGGGACCCCAGTTGATGAGCCAAGGGTTCATCGTGTCGTAGTTGGCAATCAAAACGGGTGCCAGCAGCTTGCCCACGAATCCCATCACGAGCAGCGCAATGACCGCGTAAACGGCAAGCTTGTACGGTCGCACCGAAAATCGCTTACGTACCGCGAAGATGACCGCACAGAGCAATGGAAGGCACGGATAGAAGGCATACTCCATGCTCAACGACCACGAAGGATTCAGACCTGTTTGGAAATACTGGGGAATATAGGTTTGGGTGAGCGTCAAATTTGCGAGCAACTGCCCAGGATCAGTCATCTTGCCTGTGCCGCCGCCGCTTCCGAATGGGTACAACATCGGATTGTCGATGTACGCGGTTTGCAGCACATAATTCGTAATCAACAGAATGACAACGTATACGGGGAAAACCCTTGCAATGCGTTGCGCCGCGTAATATTTGGTACTCGGCAACTTCGGGGACGAAGATTCGGTCAATGCCCGAACATAGGGCAAGAACAACAAGAACCCACTGAGCACAAAGAAAAAGATCAGACTGACACCGACGAGCGCGGTGATATGGGCGGACAGGCTGGATTCGGCTGGATAGTAGTCGGCGACGTGTGCAATGAGGACTCCCACCGCCGCCAGGCCGCGGGCCCCATCCAGCCCTCGAATGCGAACCCGCGCGGGGGCGGCGGCACTGATGTCGGGTGACGGGACAGCTACTCGGCGTGCAGTTGCCATAGCACCACCCCCCGCAAATTCAACTCGCAAGACCTATTACAGGCTCACCTGCTAGCTTGCTTGGCAAAGCTAGTCGACCAGCAACCCGCATGCAAGAACATCGACGGTTGCTGCGCGAGTGTTACATCAGGTCGTTGGCGGGCACGTCGTCGCGGTGTTCGCGATACCACGCCACCGTGCGCTCCAGGCCTTCGTCGAGGCCGATGGCCGGCGCCCAGCCCAGCGCGCGCATCTTGGAGATGTCCGGGCAGCGGCGCTTCGTAGCGCCCGGCGGAGCCTCGCCGGGCCGGATGTCCAGGTCGACGCCGACGATCTTGCCGATGCGAAGGGCCAGCTCGCGAATGGTCATCTCCTCATCGCTGCCGATGTGGTAGATCTCGCGGTGCCCACCCTGCTCGTACATCGTCAGGATGCCTTCGACGCAGTCGTCGACGTAGCAGAACGAGCGCGTCTCGCTGCCGTCACCCTGGATCGGGAATGCAGGGTCATCGGCGTCCTGACACGCCAGCGCGCGCATGATGAATTGCGGCTCAACGTGCTTCCAGCCCATGTTCGGCCCGAAGATGTTGTGCGGCCGGAAGACCTGCACCTGCCGGTAGTGGTCGCGTCCGTAGTTGAACGCGATCAGCTCGCTGACGATCTTGCCGCCGCCGTAGGAGTACCGGGGGTTGAGACTGTCGGGCAGCATCAGCGGGACGGTCTCCGGTGTGGGGATGACCGACGGCGTCTGGTACACCTCGGCAGTGGAGGCCACGACCAGATCCGCCACGCCCACTTGCCGCGCGGCGTTGGTTACGGCCAGCGCGCCGAGCACGCCGACCTCGAGCACGAGTTCCGGTCTTGTGTAAAAGTTTTCGGTGCCGTTGACGGCCGCGAGGTGCATCACCACCTCGGCGCCCTTGAACGCGCGCACGAGCCCATCCTGATCGCGCATGTCGCAGGTGAAAAGCTCGACGTCGGAAGCGACCTCGGCGAACCGCCTGGCGTCGCCGCGCACCATCGTGTCGACAACCGCGACGTCCCATCCGTCGGCCACGAGGCGCTTCACCAGATACGAGCCAATGAACCCGGCACCACCGGTGACCACTACACGCTTACTCACCGGCAGGCACCCATCCGCTGCGACCGACCGCGAAATACGAATCACCGAGTTCGGACGCGGGCAAGTGGCTGAAGTGGTTCCAGTAGTCGAACACAAACCCGTCGGGGCTGATGAACTCGCTGATGGTGCGCGGCGAGATCTGACCGAGCGACGGGTGGTTGTTGGCGATCACCACCACGTGGGCCCCGCTGACTGCGTCACCGAACCGGTTGAACACCTGCTCGTCGGGAAACTCGCTCGCCAGCACCTCCGGCGAGGTCACCGGGTCGAACACGCCGATCTCGGCATTCGGGTGCGCCTTCTTGAGCGCGTCGAGCACCTTGATCGACATCGAGCCACGCAGATCGCTGGTCTCCGGCAGCCCTTTGAAGGCCATGCCCAGGATGTTGATCCTCACCGGTCCAGAGTCAGACGCTGCCAGGTTTCTCCTTTGAATCTCACTGGTGATGAAGCGGACCGTCTCCTCGGGCTGGCGCTCGTTCACCAGCCGGCCCGCCGATGTGATCTCCATGTCGATGCCGCGCGTGCGCGCGCTCTCCATCAGGATGTGGGGGTCCTTCTCCAGGCACGGCCCGCCGACCAGGCCCGGCAGCGGGATGTTTGTGCGGTTGTAGCCGAGCTTGCCCGCCGAGATCACCTCGTGTGCGCTGACGCCGAACGCGTCGCACACCCGGGCGACCTCGTTGGCGAACGCGAACTGCACATCGCGGAACGTGTTGCTGACCAACTTGATGATCTCGGCGGTCTCGATATCGGCCACCTGAACGATCGAAATCGTGAGCCTGCGAAATAACGCCGCGGCGCGATCCGCAACCGCCGGATTGTCGGCGCCGACAATTTGCGGCAATTCGCGCAATTCCTGCAGTGCCTTGCCTTCTAGGGTGCGTTCCGGGCACATCGCGATATCGAACTTCTTCCCGCTGGCGGCCAGGATCGGAGCCACCACATCACGCGTCGTGCCCACCTTCACGGTGGAGCGCAGGACCACCAACGCGCCGTCTCGCATGTTCTCGGCAATGTCGCGGGCGGCCGCCTCGATCATGTCGACGCGCGCGACGCCGTCGGGCGACAACGGCGTGCCGACGGTGATGATGTATGTGTCACAAGAGAAGTTGCCGTCGAACCGCTCGGCCGCCACCAACTTCTTGGACTTCGTCACGCCGGCAAGCGCGTCGGGCAGACCCGTTTCAGAGAAGTGCGGGATGCCCTGGTTGGTCATCTCGACCAGATCGGCCCGCTTCTCCACCCCGATGACCGTGTTGCCGGCTTCGGCCAGCACGGTGGCCAAGGTGAGCCCCACATAACCGAGTCCGACTATTCCGACATCGTAATTTGCTGGCCCAGCCATCATTCCTCAAGTTCTAGGGCGAAGGTGTTGCGACGACGAGTGTTCACGATACTTTGTCACCAACAAATTCGGGCAATGGGCGTGTGCTGTTCGGCGTGCCGCCTGGGTAGGCTTGAGATGTGCCGCTGCCTGCCGATCCGAACACCGCCCTGCAGACTTATGCCCACCCCGAACGCCTGGTAACCGCCGACTGGCTGTCGGCCAACCTGGGCCGGCCGGGGCTGGCCATCGTCGAGTCCGACGAGGACGTCCTCCTCTACGACACCGGCCACATTCCGGGCGCGGTGAAGATCGACTGGCACACCGACCTCAATGACCCGCATGTGCGCGACTACATCAACGGCGAGCAGTTCGCCGAACTGATGAACCGCAAGGGCATCGGCCGCGAGGACACCGTTGTCATCTACGGCGACAAGAGCAATTGGTGGGCGGCCTACGCGCTGTGGGTGTTCACCTTGTTCGGCCACCCCGACGTGCGTCTGCTCGACGGCGGACGCGACCTGTGGATCTCCGACGGCCGCGAGACCACGCTCGACGTGCCGAGCAAGCAGACCGTCGGCTATCCCGTCGTCGAACGCGACGACGCACCGATCCGCGCGTTCAAGGACGACGTGCTGACCATCCTCGGCGAGCAGCCGCTGATCGACGTGCGCTCACCGCAGGAGTACACCGGCGAGCGCACGCACATGCCCGACTACCCCGAGGAAGGCGCGCTGCGCGGCGGCCACATCCCCACCGCCCGCTCGATTCCGTGGGGCAAGGCCGCTCAGGAGAGCGGCCGCTTCCGCAGCCGGGCCGAACTCGATGAGCTGTACGGCTTCCTGACGCCCGACGACAAGACCGTCGTCTATTGCCGCATCGGCGAGCGGTCCAGCCACACCTGGTTCGTGCTGACCCATCTGCTGGGTAAGCCCGGCGTGCGCAACTACGACGGCTCGTGGACCGAGTGGGGCAATGCTGTGCGAGTGCCCGTCGCCGTCGGGTCCGAACCGGGTGGAGCGCCAGGCTCCTCATGAGTTCCGCTTCCCGCCTGCCGGCTCCCTTAGCCGAGGTGGTGTCGGACTTCGCCGACGTGGCCGGGCAGGACAAACTGCAGCTGCTGCTGGAGTTCGCCAACGAGCTGCCTCCGCTTCCGGCCGAACTCGAAGAGGCCGCAATGGAGCCGGTGCCCGAATGCCAGTCGCCGCTGTTCCTTCATGTCGACGCCGCCGACCGGGACAAGGTGCGGCTGTACTTTTCCGCACCGGCCGAGGCGCCGACAACACGTGGTTTTGCGTCGATCCTGGCGGCGGGCCTCGACAGGCAGCCTGCCGCTGACATCCTCGCGGTGCCCGACGATTTCTACACCGAGCTCGGTCTGGCGGCCTTGATCAGCCCGCTGCGATTGCGGGGCATGTCGGCGATGTTGGCGCGGATCAAGCGACGGCTGCGGGGCGAGTAGAACGCTACTCGTCGGTATGCGACCTCCGCTCGGCGTGCTCAGATGAGCGCCCCTTAAACTGCCGGGGATACATTCTTAAAGACGTTTCTTAGAGAACATGCCGAAAGGGTGCGCAGTGGCTAGTCACGCCAGCTCAAAGATCTCCAAGGTGCTCGTCGCCAACCGTGGGGAGATCGCGGTCCGGGTGATCCGGGCGGCCAAGGATGCCGGGCTGTCGAGCGTGGCGGTGTACGCCGAACCCGACGCCGACGCGCCACACGTGAAGCTCGCCGACGAGGCGTTTGCGCTCGGAGGCCAGACCTCGGCGGAGTCCTACCTCGACTTTTCCAAGCTGCTCGACGCGGCGAATAAATCCGGCGCCAATGCGATCCACCCTGGCTACGGATTCCTTTCGGAGAACGCCGATTTCGCGCAGGCGGTCATCGACGCCGGCCTCATCTGGATCGGCCCGAGCCCACAGTCGATCCGCGACCTCGGCGACAAGGTGACCGCACGCCACATCGCTGCGCGCGCGCAGGCGCCGCTGGTGCCCGGCACTCCGGACCCGGTCAAGAACGCCGACGAGGTCGTCGCGTTCGCGCAGGAATACGGCCTGCCGATCGCGATCAAGGCGGCGTTCGGCGGCGGTGGCCGCGGCATGAAGGTCGCCCGCAACATGGAGGAGATCCCCGAGTTGTTCGACTCGGCGGTGCGCGAGGCCACCTCGGCTTTCGGCCGCGGCGAATGCTTCGTCGAGCGCTACCTCGACAAGCCCCGCCACGTCGAGGCCCAGGTCATCGCCGACCAACACGGCAATGTCGTGGTCGCCGGCACCCGCGACTGCTCGCTGCAGCGCCGCTACCAGAAGCTCGTCGAGGAGGCGCCCGCGCCGTTCCTGACCGACGCGCAGCGCAAGGAGATCCACGAGTCGGCCAAGCGCATCTGCAAGGAGGCGCACTACTACGGCGCAGGCACCGTCGAGTATCTGGTCGGCCAGGACGGGCTGATCTCCTTCCTCGAGGTCAACACCCGCCTCCAAGTCGAGCACCCCGTTACCGAGGAGACCGCGGGCATCGACCTGGTGGGCCAGCAGTTCAAGATCGCCAACGGCGAAAAGCTTGACATCACAGAGGATCCCGAGCCGCGTGGCCACGCGATCGAATTCCGGATCAACGGCGAGGACGCCGGCCGCGGCTTCCTGCCCGCCCCCGGCCCGGTGTCGCTGTTCCACCCGCCGAGCGGCCCCGGTGTGCGGATGGATGCCGGCGTCGAGACCGGTTCGGTGATCGGCGGCCAGTTCGACTCGATGCTGGCCAAGCTGATCGTCTACGGCGCCACCCGCGACGAGGCGCTGGCTCGTTCCCGCCGCGCGCTGGACGAGTTCAAGGTCGAGGGCCTGGCTACGGTCATCCCGTTCCACCGCGCGATCGTGTCGGACCCGGCGTTCATCGGTGACGGCGAAGGATTTTCGGTGCACACCCGGTGGATCGAGACCGAGTGGGACAACACCGTCGAGCCGTTCACCGGCGGCGACCCGATCGAAGAAGAAGACACCATCCCCCGGCAGACCGTCGTCGTCGAGGTCGGCGGCCGCCGTCTCGAGGTGTCGCTGCCAGGCGACCTCGCCATCGGCAACGGCGGCGCCCCCGCGGGTGGCGGCAATGTCGTTCGCAAGAAGCCCAAACCGCGCAAGCGGGGCGCGCACGCCGGCGCGGCCGCCTCTGGTGATGCCGTGACGGCCCCGATGCAGGGCACCGTCGTGAAGGTCGCCGTCGAGGAGGGCCAGGAGGTGTCCGCGGGCGATCTCGTGGTGGTCCTGGAGGCGATGAAGATGGAGAACCCCGTCACCGCGCACAAGGACGGCACGATCACCGGCCTTGCCGTCGAAGCGGGCGCAGCCATCACTCAGGGCACGGTGCTCGCCGAGATCAAGTAGGCAAGGCCCTGGAGAGCCCTTCTGGAACCCACAGAAATCAACGCCGGTGCGTGGTATCTGCGCGCGCTCCGGCAGGACGAACTGATCGACGACCGGCCGGCGCTGGCCGCTCTCGGCGAAATCGACCCGCATTACGTCACGCGATGCAGCGCGCTGTGGGCGCACGATGCCGGGTACAGCTGGGCGGTCTGCGAACCGACCACCGGCGAGATGCTGGCCGAGGTGACGATCGACCCTGCGACCGCGACCGTGCGCACGCGGGCCCGTGACGGCCATACGGACGCGGCTGCTATCGCCGAACAATCGGTGCGCCGGTTCGCCACGGCCGTGCTCGGCCTGACGTTGGCACCTTAGACGCTAAGATTGCGGCCGACAGTCAGTCGACCGCGGCTTCACCAGTGTTAAGCAGCAGCGCAGGTGATTTCCGACATCGCCCGTCACGGGTGACGGAAACACCGGGCGCGGTCATGCGGGCACAGGAAGCTGACGGACATGGTGGCAGGTAGGCGAGCCGATCTCGGTGCCTTCGTGCATCCGGCGCTGTTCTACAGCTCCGAACAGGAGTATTTGGACGGCCTGGTGCCGTTCATCGCCAACGCCCTTGCCGACGAGCAGCCGGTGCTGGTGGCCGTTCCGGGACCCAATCTTGCGCTGCTGCGCGACGCGCTCGGCACCGATGCCGACGAGATCACGATGGCCGATATGACCCAGGCCGGTCGCAACCCCGGTCGCATCCTCGGCGGAGTCCTGAGCGCCTTCGCGGGCAAGTACCCGCAGAAATCTCCGCAGATGATCGGCGAACCGATCTGGGCAAGCCGCTCCGACGTCGAGTACCCCGCATGCGTGCAACACGAGGCGCTCATCAACAACGCCTTCGCCGGGCGTGACCTGGCAGTGCTGTGCCCATACGACGAATCGCAACTCGACGCCGGTTGGGTCGCCGACGCGCGGTTGACCCACCCCGAGCTGTGGCAGGGTTCGGCAAGACAAGACAGCCCCGATTACGCACCCGACAAGGTGTGGGCCCACTACAACCAACCCCTGATCCGAAGGGACGGCGCGGTCACCTACCGAGCGCGCACCCTGGCCGATCTTTCGGACCTGCGGGCGTTCGTAGCCGCGTATGCCCAGTGGTTCGACCTGTCACCGCACACCGTTGTGGACCTGCAGGTCGTGGTCACCGAGCTGGCGACGAGCAGCCTGCAGCACACCGTCGGAGGGTGCCGGCTCGCACTGTGGCATCACGACGGCCATCTCGTATGCGAGGCGCGAGACGGCGGCTATATCGACGACCCGCTGGCCGGACGTCGCGGATATGACAACGACACCGCCCGCGGCAGGTGCCTGTTCGTGATCAACGCGGTCGCCGATCTGGTGCGCGTTCACACCGACCGCGACGGCACGACAGTCCACACATATCTTCGGGTGGATCGGGCCGCATGACGCAAGCGCATGGTGTCGTCGGCTCGGCAGGCGGACTTGTTCCCCGTGCGCATGCCGCGTGGGGCTACCGCGACCGAGCCGAATTCCGTATGCGTGCGGCCGAATACGCCGTCGACGGTCAGCAACATGGCCAGCGCGTCGAATATCTGGACGTGACGCCCACTGCCGGTCACTTCGTATTCGAACCTGATCACGGCGTGGTCGACGCCGAGAAATCCGTGGCCAAACTCGTCGAGGCCGCCGAAGCCGCTATTGCCAACGGCTACACCGGCTATCGCGCCGTCGTCGACGTCACGCCGATGGCTCGCACGCCGCAACAACGCGAGGCGGTGGCCAGAATGGAGTTTCTCCTCGACCATCACACAGCGGTGCGTCCGTTCTCGGCGCTGTGCGGCTATGACATATCGCAATTGGGCGACGGCGCGCGTGAGCTGATCTGTCTGCACCCATTCGTCAGCAATGGCGAGGTGACGTTCCGGATCTACACGAACCCGAACGCCGGAGTGGAACTCGCACTGGCCGGCGAAATCGACGCCGCGAGCGAAGCCGTGTTCGCCACAGCGCTACGCCGGATATGGCCGAGCGACGCGGGCCGGACGGTGCGCATCGATGCAGCCGCCCTCGAGTTCGTCGGACACCAACAGCTGGCCGAACTCGACCGCGTGGCACTCGAGCGGGATCAGACGGTGCTGCTTCTCACCGATCAGCCGATTCCTACCCGACTGGCCGGCCTGCTCGACCTCCGAGCCACCCGCATCGTGCCGCTGACCCAGAGCTAGTCGACCGTATCGATGTCGGCACCCGACGCCAGGTCTGCGCAGTCGACGGCGACGACATCGGTTCGGCCGCGCAGAAACGGCCGCGCCCCCTCGTCGCCTCCAAGCCCGTCGAGCAGATGTGACCAGTGCCTGCGTGCAATGACGACGGGATGGCCGGGTCGGTCGCCGTAGCAGGCGCGCGCCACGCCAGACGATGAGCTGCGCGCCGCGTCGAGCACTCGGCGCACCACATCGGCGCTCACGTCAGGCGCGTCGACGGTGTGCAGTACGGCGTAGTCGGCGTGGATCGCGCGCAGACCGGCCCGCAGTGATGCGCTCAGCCCGTCCGCCCAGTCCGCCGCCACCACCACCCTGGCGGGCGTTGGTGCGTCGACGATCGCGGCGCCCAGCACCACTACGACGTCGCCGCAGCCGCCGTCTGCCAGTGCGGCGACACCTGCCCGTAGCCACCGGCCTTGGTCGGCAAGCACTTTCGGCATGCCATAGCGGGTCCCGGCTCCCGCGGCGAGCAGCACTCCGGCAGCGAGAATCCCATTCGCCATGCAAACAGTCTGAACCTGGCCGATTCTGAGACGATGCTTGGCCTCGACCGATTGCTCGACGTGTGCTCGTCGCCGATGTGGGCGCGGCGGGTGCTTGCCGGCGGCCCGTTTTGCGACGCCGACGAGCTGCTCGCACACGCCGACCGGGTGTTGGCTGAACTGCCGGAGGCCGAGATCGACGCGGCCCTCGCCGGCCATCCCCGCATCGGGGCGCCCGCCGGCGATCCATCATCCGCACGCGAGCAGGCGGGAGTGCGCGGCGCCACCGAACACGTCCGCCGCGAGTTGGCCCAGAAAAACCGGGCGTACGAAGACAAATTCGGCTATGTGTACCTGGTGTGCGCGAGCGGCCACTCGGCCGAGGAACTGCTGGCCATCTTGACCGACCGGCTGGACAACGACCCCGAAACCGAGCGACGCGTCATGCGCACCGAGCTGGAGAAGATCAATCGGCTTCGCCTGCAACGGCTGCTGTCAGAGGAGGGCGCGATGGCGCAGATCAGCACCCACGTTCTCGACGCGGTAACCGGACGCCCCGCCATCGGTGTGCCCGTCGCATTGACCGGCACCGACGGCGCGTTGTTGGCCGAAGCGAGCACCGACAGCGACGGCAGGATCAGCGACCTGCACGCCGGCGAGCTGTCCGGCATCTACCGACTACGCTTCGACACCGCAGCGTATTTTGCCGCCCAGAACATCGCCGGCTTCTATCCGGAAATCGTTATTGCCTTCGAAATCACCGACGGCACAGGCAGATATCACGTACCCGTACTGCTGTCGCCATACGCCTATTCGACCTATCGAGGGAGCTGAACGTGTCGGGCATCATTCTCGGAAATACTCAGTACGGCAAGGCCGAGAACCGGGTGGTGCGGATCTACCGCGACACTCCCCGCCACGAGATTCGTGACCTCAACGTATCGACTTGCCTGCGAGGCGATTTCGACGCCGCGTATTTGACCGGTGATCAGTCCAATGTGCTGCCCACTGATTCCCAGAAACAGACGGTGTACGCCTACGCCAAGGAAAAGGGTCTGACCTCGATCGAGGAGTACGGCCTCGAACTGGCCCGCCACTTCGTCCGCGATGTCGGGCCCGTCCGCGCCGCGCGCATCGAAATCGACGAATTCGCTTGGCAGCGAGTCGTTGTCGACGGTGTCGAGCATGACCACACCTGGACCCGCACGGGCCAGGAGGTGCGCACCGCGGCGGTCACTGTCGACGGGGATGGCGAGTGGGTGGTCGGCGGCCTGAAGGATCTGGTGATCCTCAAGTCCACAGGCTCGGAGTTCTCAGGATTCCTGACGGATCGCTACACCGTGCTCGAACCCACCCACGATCGGGTGATGGCCACGTCGTTGGTGGCGCAGTGGCGGTTCGGCAGCCCGGAAACGGACTGGGACGGCGTGTACGCGGGCGTGCGGAATCAACTGGTGACTCAGTTCGCTCATGTGCACTCGCTGGCCCTGCAGCAAACGCTGTACGAAATGGGCAAGGCCGTGCTGAAGCAGTACCCGCAGATTGCGGAAGTGCGACTGTCGGCGCCGAACAAACACCATTTCCGCTACGACCTGTCGCGATTCGACGTGGAAAACGACAACGAAGTGTTCCATGCCGACGACCGGCCCTACGGCTTGATCCAGACCGCCGTGACCCGCGAGGACGCGCCCGATGCTGGACCCGCGTGGGAAAGCCAGCGCGGTTGGCTGACCTGAGGGTTTTCGTCTGAAAATCCGTCGCGATGGATTGCCGAAGGGCCGCCATTGGGCGTATGGTTCTGATCAGGTTGAGTTCACAGCCAGCTGGAAACGTCATCGACGTGCAGGGGCGAACTCCCGCCCTGCCGCGAAGGCTTTGAAGACGCAGGGCCTGTTTTTTGACGTGAACCACAGTACGAAATCGCGTATTCCGACTGATGGAGTCACAATGTCTACCGTTACTCACGCTCAACCGGCTTCGCCGGAGTCCCTAATCGAACGGACCGCCTGCCACACGGCCCATTTCGCGACCCGGTGGCTCAAGCCATCGACGGCTGTGATCACCGCACACGGTGAGCTCGACGCAGCAAACGCGCAGCAGTTTGTCGACTACACGCTGCGCCATGCTCCCCATACCGAGCGCCTGGTGCTGGACCTGACCGGTGTCGACTTCTTCGGCACCTCAGGCTTTTCGGCCCTGCACACCGTCAACGCGCGGTGCGCGGGCCAGGAGATCCAGTGGGCCCTGGTGCCCAGCCGGGCGGTCACCCGCCTGCTTCGCATCTGCGATCCCGATTCGGCCCTGCCGATCAGCGACAGCGTCGACGTGGCGCTGTCAGCCGTACAGGGCGAGCCGCGCCGGCTATTGCAGCTGGTCGCGAAGTCGCGCTAGGGACTTCGCGAGCAGCCGCGAAACGTGCATCTGCGAGATGCCGACCCGCTCGGCGATCTGCGTCTGCGTCAGCGACTCGAAGAACCGCAGTAGCAGTACGGTCCGCTCCCGCTCAGGCAACGCAGCGAGCAAGGGCCGCAACGCTTCTCGGTTCTCGATCTGGTCGAGACCGAGGTCTATGTCGCCGAGCGTGTCGGCAATCGCGGGTGCGTCATCCGTGCCGCTACCACCACTGTCGATAGACAGCGTGTTGTAGGAGCTGCCGGCGACCAGACCCTCGATCACCTCGTCGCGGTCCATGTCGAGCTCCGCAGCGAGTTCGGATGCGGTGGGCGCGCGCCCCAGCCGTTGGGAGAGATCGGCGGTCGCGGCACCCAAGCGCAGATGCAGTTCCTTGAGCCGGCGCGGCACCTTGACCGACCAGCTGTTGTCGCGGAAATGGCGGCGGACCTCGCCCATGATGGTCGGCACGGCGAACGACACGAAATCCGATCCGGCGTCGACGTCGAACCGGATGACCGCATTCACCAGACCAACCCGGGCCACCTGCACCAGATCGTCGCGCGGCTCGCCGCGCCCGTCGAACCTGCGGGCGATGTGATCGGCCAGCGGAAGGCACCGCTCGACGATGCGGTCACGCTGGCGCTGAAACTGCCCCGAGTCTTCCGGCAGATCCTTGAGCTCGCGGAACATCTCGGCGACATCCGCGTACTCAGAGTTCTGTCGTGATGACGAACCCTGGGATGACGACGGCGTCACCGCAACGAACTCGCTCGCCTCGTTGTCATCGAAATCCCGAAGACCCGACCCTCCTCGACGGCCTGCCCGTCGGAGAAGGTTCGCACCTCATCGGTCAGCGAGCTCAACACATGCCAGCTGAAACTGCCGGGCGCCAGAATGTCAGGGCTCTTGCATGTCGTGGACGCGTCGATGACCACCGCGTCCTCCCTCGGGTCGACCACAAGCAGCAGGGTGGAGTCGGGTACGGCCGACCGGATCAGCCGGGTACACGCTTCGTCCACGGCCAGCCGCAGATCGGCGACGGCGTCGAAGTCGAGGTCCTCGAACGTGCCGACCGCGCCAACCAGCGTGCGCACCACGGCAAGGTTTTCCAGCCTTGCGGCAACTCGGAATTCGACCGACCGGGCGCCTCGCAGCTGGCCGTTATTCGTGTTCGCGACGTCGGCCATGTGACCTCCCGGAAAGTTCTGTGCGAGATTACCCCGGGCCGACCCCCAGCTAACCACCGGAGCTCCGATAACCGGTGAGCGAAGACGTGTGGCAACGAGTTGCGCCGGGTAATCCCTCGACATGGAGAAGATACCGCCGCGCGACGAGGTCGACGACGCCCAAACCCGGTCGTTGCGCCGAATATTGATCACGGTCGGCCTCGTGCTGGCCGTGCTGGTTCTTGTCGCGGTCGCGATCTACGCCGGGGCGTTCATCATTCTCGCGCCAATGATGCAGTGACTCCGACGATGACGATAGAAACGACGCCGCGGCTGCAGATCTGCTTTTGCCCATCGTCCACATGCAGTACCCCGCGGTGGCCGGGCACCAAACATGCGACTTCGTCGTAGCGTCTTCCGCAGGCCCGGGATACGCCGGGTGCGCCCCTGCAGCGCATCCGCGACTTGGTGATTCCGCCGGCATGGCGGTGCGTGTGGATCTGCACGTACGCCAACGGTCACATCCAGGCCGTCGGCACCGACTGCGCGGGCCGACGCCAGTACCTGTACCACCAGAGGTGGCAGGAGGAGCGCAACGAGGAGAAGTTCGACCGTGTGCTGGAAATGTCCTCGGCGCTGCCCGAGACCCCGAGGTGGTTCGGTCCGTTCGCGCGCCGCTCCGCCGCCGCGGCCGTAACGAGCGACTCCTGGTGTGCCGCAATGGTTCTAGTTGGACCGACATTCACGCCGAGGATCTCAACGTGCGATTCAAGGAACTGGTCGGTCCGGAGTATTCCGTCAAGGATCTGCGCACCCGGCACGGCACGGTGCCGGCGGCCGCAGCGCGCCTACAGCCGCACTCGATCACCAACACCCGGCCTTTTCGCCAGTTCAAGCAGTCTGCGTGCCTCAGGATCTGCGTTCAACGCGCCTTTGTCCGGGCCGCCGACAATGACTAGTTCGGTTTTGGGCATCAGCGGCAGCGCACGCACCACAACGTTGAACCCGTTGCGCGGCACCAACCTTCCGATGCTCACGATGCAATGGCGCTTCCCGTGCGGAGCTTTGGGTCCGTCGGAGGTGAACTGGTCGAGGTTCACTCCGCAAGGCACGACCGAAGTGCGGGCTCGAGACCGTCCCATCCGCGCCAACTCGAACACCTCCTCGGTGCACGTGGCGGCGGACGACCTCGTCCGTATCGGATCCGAGCAGGTCAGGCTGCGTTCCGGCTTCACCCGTCATTCAGCGGTGCTGACGTCGGACCAGTGAGCGACGCGTTTAGGTCCGAGGCGGCCTGGGAACCCATCCATTGCGCGGGGAGATTTCCCTCGTGCGGCTCGAAAGGGCTCCCAAGCTCAAGAAGTTGGGCATAGAACCGATCCACGCCAGTAGCGGAAAGGTAAGCATGACCGAGAAGAAGAGTGGCCCTGAAGAAGGCGTCAAGGGTGTTGTCGAGGACGTGAAGGGCAAGGCGAAAGAAGCGGTCGGCACCGTCACAGGCCGTGACGACCTAGTCCGTGAGGGTAAGGCTCAGCAGGACAAGGCCGACGCCCAGCAGGACGTTGCCAAGAAGGAAGCTCAGGCCGAATCGGCTCGTGCAGGAGCCGCGGCTGCCGAGAAGCGTCAAGAGGCGCAGCAGCGGCCGTCATAGGTGCACAGACAAAACGCCCCAACCGATCGGTTGGGGCGTTTTGCTCGGGCTGACGATCAACTACTCGGGCGCTGCCGCTGGGCGTCGGGATGCTCTGCTAGCCAACGCTCTTCGATGCGCCGGACGCGCATGTGCTCGACGAGCAGCCATCCGGCGCCGATGACGAATCCGGCGCCGGATAACGATGTCAGCGTCAGACCGACGTCATGGTGACCTGTGGCGAACGCCGCAAGGCAGCTCACGAACAGCACCAGTGCGATGCCTATGACGATCAGCCCCGGCATGATTTTGTTGTCCTTCATCGACTCGCCGGCGTGCGGCCGCGTCGTCCTCGCATGGTCGACAGGATCCTTCGGGCCTTTCATCGGTACTCCTCTCTCGGCATACCTCTGCGCGCCCTTACATGGGCTGATTTCCACGGTAGAACTACCCGAATGTCTTGTCGCGGAAACGAACGTCACTGGTAGGGCAGATTTGAAGCTGAGATCATCCGCCGAGCACCGTGGGCCCGGCAATCACCGGCATGCTCATCGTCAGCACCAACAGCATCAGCGTGAGCAAGAACCAGCCGGCGCCCTGCCACGCCCACCACGTTTCGTGGTTACGCCAGGTCTGATAGGTGCGGACGAACGCCCGAAGACCGCCGATCAGCAGGATGAGCGGCGCGCCGAGAGACAGCAATGCGCGCTGCGGAGTGCCGCAGGCAACCGTATCTGCCGTCGCGCCGTCACATGTGCTGACCCAGACCGCCGCCACGACCAGGAATGCGACGCCCAACACGGCCACCACCAGGCCAAACCGCACCGCCGCGCGGACGTTTGCGTCGTCTTGTTTCAAGTCATTCGGATTGTGATACACGGACACGTACTCGGATTCCCCTGTCGATGACGTCGTGGAGAATTCCCTGGCTTAGGCCACGGTAAACGTCAGGATTTGGCGCGCAGATGGGCGGTCAGCAGCAGCCTGTCGTACACGATGCGGGCGGGCAGTACCTCGTCGTAATGCAGTTCAAGGAAGTCCTTGACGATTTGCTCGGCGAGGGTCCGCAGCTTGGTGTTGGTCTCCTGGGAGCGCCACTTGAGCAGTTCGAACGCCGAATCCGCGTTGATCCGGTAGAGCAGCATCAGCATGCCTTTGGCCTGCTCGATGCCTCCCCGTGCCTCGGCTATTTCGGCGACGGCCTCGCTGACCATCTCATCGTGAACGCCCCGCATCGACGGTGTCACATCGACGTAGAAGCCATGGGTGCCGATCACGGTGCCGGCGGAGTCGAATAGCTGATCGCCGACGACCACCACGTGATGCACCTCGCCGTGGGTGTCGACGATTCGGTGGCGGGTCGAAAAGGCGCCGGAGGTGCGGCGGATCTCCTCGATCGTGGCGGCCACCTGACCGTAGTCGTCGGGATGCTTGTGCGACAGCACCAGATCGGTGGTCGGATGCACCGTTCCGGGTTCGTAGCCATGCATGCGCTCGACCTGAGGCGACCACTCCCAGCGTTGGTCGGCGAAATAGAACCGGAACCAACCGACGCGCTGGGGCTCACCACCCGCGAGGGCATGGTCGACAGGTGTTTGCCCCTCGACGTCGGCCCGCTCACCGGTCATGAATTGCAGATTATCCCGTCGATCTGTGACCGGCATCGTTACGTTTGCCCTGCTTCGCAATCTGGACAACGATTGAGTTGGTGGACCTCTACACGGTCGAGACGGTCAGCGCGCCGAGGCGCCGCGACGAGCTGTGGCCGCTGGGCGCCGGCGACGCTGTGCTGGCAGGCGGCACGTGGCTGTTTTCCGAGCCGCAACCGCATATTCGTCGGCTGGTGGATATCACCGCGCTGGGCTGGCCACCAATTGTGCTGGACGACAGCGGGATCGAGCTGGCCGCCACCTGTACCGTCGCGGAGGTTTCGCGCCTGTCGGCGGGCTTGGCTGCCGACTGGGTTGCCGCGCCGCTGCTGCATCAGTGCTGCACCGCGCTGCTGGCGTCGTTCAAGATCCTGGGCAGTGCGACCGTTGGCGGCAACATCTGCCTGTCGTTCCCTGCGGGGTCGATGATTTCGCTGGTTTCGGCCTTGGGCGGACGCGTAACGGTGTGGCGTGCCGACGGCAGCGAATATCAATTGCCGGTCACCGAATTCGTCACCGGCATGTCCAGCAATGTGCTGGCGGCCGGCGACGTAATGCGCTCGGTACACCTGCCCGCGGCGGCGATGCGGGGCCGCACGGCGTTTCGCAAATTGGCACCCGCGCCGTTGGGCAGGTCGGCCGTTGTGGTGATCGGCAGGCGCGATACCGCGGCCGATGGCGGCGGTTTCGTACTCTCGGTCACCGCGGCCACCGTACGGCCGTACGTGTTCGGCTTCCCGTCGCTGCCCGACGTCGACGTGGTGCGGTCCGGGGTCGCGACGATCCCCGACGAGGCGTGGACCCGCGATCCACATGGCGATCCCGACTGGCGGCGGGCGATGACGCTGCTGCTGGCCGAGCAGGTCCGCGCGGAGCTGGCATGAGCGTCACGGTCAACGGCAGCGCACTGCAGGGCGACCCTCGACCCGGGCAGTGTCTGCGCACGTTCCTGCGGGAGCATGGCCATTTCGAGGTCAAGAAGGGCTGCGACGCAGGCGATTGCGGGGCCTGCACGGTCTTGGTCGACGACGCTGCGGTGCATTCCTGCGTATTTCCCGCGCTCCGGGCCGTCGGCCACAGTGTCACGACCGTGTCGGGACTGGGCAGCCCAGACGATCTGCATCCGATGCAACGCCGGTTCGTCGAGGCCGGTGGATTCCAATGCGGCTTCTGCACGGCCGGAATGGTGACCACGGCGTCGACGCTGACGGCCGAGCAACTGGCCGACCTGCCGCAGCAGCTCAAGGGCAACCTGTGCCGATGTACGGGGTATCGGGCGATCGTGGATGCGCTCGATGGGAACGTGAACATCGAAAAGCCCGCGGGCGCAGGGCGATCCGTCGGTGCACCGGCCGGCGTCGCGGTGGTCACCGGCACCGAGCGATACACCATGGACGACGCGCCCGATGGGCTGCTGCATCTGGCGGTGCTGTCGAGTCCGCTGGCGCACGCTCGGATCGTGTCGATCGACACCGCCGCGGCGGAAGCGATTCCCGGAGTGCAGCTGGTGCTGACCCACCGCGACAGCCCCGGCGTCGCATTCTCCACTGGCCGCCACGAGAACCGCACCGACGATCCGGACGACACGTTTGTGCTGGATGACACGGTGCGGTTCGTCGGTCAGCGAGTGGCCGCCGTCGTCGCCGACAGCCTTGCGATCGCCGAAACGGCTTGCCGGGCAATCGCTGTGGAGTATTCCGAGTTGGCAGCGGTCTTCGATCCTGAGGTGGCACATCGTCCGGGTGCGCCGCTGGTCCATGACAGCAACGTGGTCGCGGAACTGCATGGCGAGGTGGGCTCTGTCGAGGCTGCAGTGGCAGCAGCCGAGGATGCTGGCGGTGACGTGGTGCGGGGACGGTGGAGCACGCAGCGGGTTCAGCATGCGCACCTGGAGACGCACGGCTGCACGGGTTGGCGAGATGAGCATGACCGCTTGGTGATTCGGACCAGCTCGCAGGTGCCATTTCTGGTGCGCGACGAGTTGTGCCACGTGTTCGGGCTGGACCGCTCGCAGGTGCATGTGTTCACCAAGCGGGTGGGAGGGGGGTTCGGCGCGAAACAGGAAATGCTTACCGAGGATCTGGTCGCGCTGGCCGTGCTGCAGCTGGGCCGCCCGGTCCGCTACGAGTTCAGCCGTTCCGACCAGTTCACGAAGGCGCCGTGCAGACATCCGTACCGGGTGGACGTGACCGTGGCAGCCGGCGCCGACGGTGTTCTCACAGCCTTGGCGATCGACGTGCTCTCGGATGCAGGCGCGTACGGAAACCACAGCCCGGGTGTGATGTTTCACGGTTGCGCCGAGTCCATGTCGATGTACCGCTGTGCGAACAAGCGGGTTGACGCGCAGGCGATCTACACCAACAACGTGCCGTCGGGCGCGTTCCGCGGGTACGGGCTCGGGCAGGTGATGTTCGCGATCGAATCGGCGCTCGACGAGCTGGCTCAGCGTCTGGGTGTGGACCCGTTCGAGCTGCGGCGGCGCAATGTCGTAGTGCCGGGCGATCCGTTTGTGGATTGGCAAGTGTGCGAAGACGATTTGACGTTCGGCAGCTACGGGCTCGACCAGTGCCTGGACCTGGCGCAGGCCGCGATGACACGCGGTAACGGGGTGACGGCGCCGGAGGGCTGGCATGTCGGTGAAGGGATGGCGATTGCGATGATCGCGACACTTCCGCCGGCCGGCCACTTCGCGGAAGCATCGATATCGTTGCGGCCCGACGGCGCATACGCGCTGTCAGTCGGCACGGCGGAGTTCGGCAACGGGACGACGACGGTGCACACGCAGCTGGTCGCGACGGAGCTCAACACCACGTCGGACCGTGTGGTTCTCAGTCAATCCGACACGGATGCAATCGGTTACGACACCGGCGCGTTCGGCTCTGCGGGCACGGTGGTGGCGGGACGCGCGGTGCTCGCGGCCTGCCGTGAATTGCGAGGGGCCATCGTGGCCGCGGCTTCCGAACTGACCGGTGTGCCTCCGCAGTCCTGCGTACTCGCGACTCACGGCGTTCAGTGCGATGACCGGTTCGTCGAATTCGCCGACCTGCCTGGGCCGCTGACGGGACACGGCCGCCACGACGGCACACCGCGGTCGGTGGCGTTCAACGTGCAGGCGTTCCGCGTCGCAGTGAACAGCGATACCGGCCAAGTGCAGATCCTTCAGTCGGTGCAGGCCGTCGACGCCGGCGTCGTGATGAACCCCGAGCAGTGTCGCGGCCAGGTGGAAGGCGGTGTGGCGCAGGGCATCGGATCGGCTCTTTACGAGGAGATGCACATCGGGCCGGACGGCACGGTGCTCACGCAGACGCTGCGCAACTATCACATCCCACAGCTCGCGGATGTCCCGGTGACGGAGGTGTATTTCGCCAACACTTACGACGAGCTGGGGCCGCTCGGCGCCAAGTCGATGAGCGAATCACCGTACAACCCAGTCGCTCCCGCGCTGGCCAACGCCATCGCCCGGGCCTGCGGCGCACGGATGTATCAGCTGCCGATGACACCGGCCCGGGTGTGGAGGGCGCTTCAGAATGGGGGTGGTTGGTAGTTGGCGGCGAGCCAGGCTTGTCGTTGGCGTTCTTCTTCGGCGATGAGTTCGGTGCGTTGGCGTCGTTCGGTGTTGATGCGGTCGTGGCGGTTTTGTTCGCGGGTTTGTTTGCGCCGCGGCATCATCACGTCGCGCCATGGGCTGGGTTCCTCGACGGTCGAT
>NZ_DATENY010000049.1:0-39777 GCF_035274705.1 Mycobacterium sp.
GTCGCACATCCCGCCACTGCCCGGCATGACCGAACTGGAGCTGGCCGCCGCCGACGTGTGGGCCACTGGCATTTCACCGGACAGCTATCCAACCCAGTTCCTGCGTGAGGACCTCGAGGCTATGGGGGTCGTCCCGGCGGCCGGACTGCTGGACGTGCCCGACGGAACACGGATATTGGTAGCGGGGGCGGTGACACACCGACAACGGCCCGCGACGGCCCAAGGGGTGACGTTCATCAACCTCGAGGATGAGACGGGGATGGTCAATGTCCTTTGTTCACCCGGGATTTGGGCGCGGCATCGCCGGTTGGCGCAAACGGCGTCGGCGCTGCTGATCCGTGGTCAGGTGCAGAACGCAAGTGGAGCAGTGACTGTGGTAGCCGACCGCCTGGCAAAGCTCACCATGGCGGTCGGCTCCCGCAGTCGCGACTTTCGCTAACTCGCCCCGCTCGAGTCCGACCCGCCTGAACCCGACGTCTTCGTCGAGCTAGCCGTGCCGCCGGTCGTGTCGCTGTTCGATGTGGTGCTTCCCGACCCCTCCGTGTCGCCGGTGGCGACCTTCGTCGGGCGGACCACCAGTCCCGTCCGCACAGGTTCGCGCATCTCGGTGCCGGTGGCGGCGCCGGCCGAAGCGCGACCCGAATCTGACTGTGCGGATGTGGACGACTTGGTTTCTCCTGCGTCCGACTTCGAAGTGGCGTCCGTCGACGTCTTCGCAGTGCCGTCGGTCGACGTCTTCGCAGTGCTGTCCGTCGATGTCTTCGTGGTGGCGTCGGTCGTCGACTTCGCAGTGCCGTCGGTCGTCGACTTTTCTGTGTCGGATGCCTTCGGATCCGCCGATGCGGTTGCGGTGCCCGAGGTGCTCGAACTTGCTTCCGTCGCAGTGGTGTCCGGCGTCTTCGCAGTCGTGGATTCCTCGGTCTGCGTCGCCGCCGCCGGCGTCGTCGTCGTCGCTTGGGACGTGGTCGTGGTGGTGGCGGTCGAAACATCCTGTGCTGCAACGTCTGCCGCTACTGCGGCTTCCGCGGAGCCGGACTTCGCCGCGTCGGAGGCCGACGACGTGTCCGAGGCTGTACCTGCCGCGTCCGCTTTCGCGGCCATGGCCGCCATGGTGGTTCCTTCAGCGACGTCGGCCTGCAGCGTTGCCGGTACCGATGCGGCTGCCGCGCCGCCCGGGTTGAAGATGTTGGCTATCGCCTGCGCGATGGAGTTGACGAACGAGTTCCAAGAATTGACGAAGTTCTGGACGGCGGCCTGAATCTGATTGAAGAACGCCTGCAGCGCCTGGGCCAGCTGGGTGCCGAGATCCGGCGGATTGGCCGGGCCCCCCGGGTCGGTCGGCGTCGGGTGGGCGGCGATCCAGTCCTTGATGACCTGGGCGGCCGCCTTCGCCGTCCAGTTGAAGTAGTAGAGGCCGAACGATCCGTCCTCGGTCGTCGTGCCGTCGATCCGGTCGCGCGTGGTGTAGATGAACGACGGGCCGGTGTAGTCCAGCTGCGACCACGCATCGAGGAAGTCTTTGATGAAGGCGGCCTGCTGCTGCTCGGTGACGGCATTCGGACCCGCTGTGGGCAGCCCGTACTCGCTTGCCCATATCTTCAAGGCCTGGTCCCCGTTGTCGATCATCATCTGCCGGATGGCGATCAGCTGCTCCAACGGCGAATTGGCATTCCAAGGCTTATCCCACGTCAATGCGCCTTCGGAGAACTTCGTCGTGTACTGGTACGGGTGAATCGACAGCGCGTCGAAGAAGCCCTTCGCGCCGTTCGCGTACATCGTCGCCACGAAGTCGCGGGCGTCCATCGTTATGCCGCCGAAGTTGACGACCGTACCGAGCACGCCTGCCACGACCAGCGCGCCGGCGTTTGCCGCCTTGATCGCCGTATACACCTGCTTCAACACCTCCGTGTACGCCACGGGATCGATTGTCGGAGACCAGGATTGAACGTAGTTCGGCTCATTCCACACCTCGTAGGCCGAAATGGCGTCGCCGAAATGGCTAGCGACCTCGCCCGCGAACGTCGCGAACTTCGCCGGGTCGGGTGCCGCCCCGTAGCAACCTAGGCAGCCATTGCCGCCCTGCCCGCCCCAGTACGGGGTGGAGTTCAGCACGCCGAGCACGGCCATACCTCGCGACTCGGCCTGGTTGACGATGAAGTCGACCTTGGACCAGTCGCGGTACCCGGCGAAAATGCCGCCCAGTGCCTGCGGGTCGTACGGCTGTACCCCACCCCAGGGGACCAGCACTCGTACGGTGTCGACGCCGAGGGACTGCATTTCGTCGAATGTCTTGACGATGTCGGCGTCCGACATGCCATATAGATCGGAATCGGCGATTCCGACGGTCGTCGACGATTCCTCCATTGCCACGACAGGCATGAAGTCAAGCTGGACCGGGACAGGTTTTGGGTTGAGCAAATAGGCCATCGCAGCGCACATAGCCGCCAGCGGCATGGCGGCTATTACGGCCGCGACCGCATATCGCTGGAGTCGACGAGTGGTTTGACGCCTCATAATCGCTCCCCCTGAGTACTTGATGAGTGAAACCTGGACTGACGGAGATCAAATTAACCGACGCGACAGTTAATTGCGACCCGATTGTTGATATCGAACTTCGTCGCGCTGCTTGCTACCGCTAAGTAACCGTTCAGCGCTCCTCCGAAGACGAGTTCCATCGCAAAATGTGCGACGGAAATGAACACTTTTAGCAACAGTAATCGTGGCAGGAATCGCGGAACTACATATATTGGCCAAGAGTCCCGTGAATTAATATAATCCGAGGTCAGCGTGCTCAGTAGTCGCCGTTTATCGGTAACTCAAATGAGCGAATGACGTCAAACGTGTCGTAGATGCGCGAAATTGGCAACATTTGAGAACCACCGTCTAGCTGAATTGCATCGTGGTTATTTGGCGCTTGAGCATTTGCTCTCGCGGGGTGGGGCCGCCGACATCTGATCTTGATTGGTTCGGTATTGTCGGGTGCGAACGAGGCGGGGAGCAGCGGCCGTCCGTCGCCGGCCCCATATTGACGGTGCATCGGCCAGGCCTGCCAAAGCCACCCAAACCGGCACAAAGCGCGACGGCTTTCGAGCGTGCGTCGCTCCTCGCCGTGTGACTTCGGAAAGCAAACGGTGCGAACACCGCGCAAAGCGCCCCTGCGACATTTTGCATTCGCTGAGGCGCCCAATCATCCAAACTGTGGAGATAATGTGTGCGATTGATGCTCGAGGGCTATCGCTCGGTTGGGGTGGACCAAATCTTGTCGACGGTGATCGTCAGCCGCGTGCTGTAGCCGGACGCCTGCACCGTTTCCGTCGGAGTCCAGGTTCAGGCTCACCCGCGGCATCGAGTACACGAAACAGGTCCGCGCCGTCCGAGTGGAACCCCACGAGCCGCGAGACCGGGTGGCCGGACTCCGAACCTCTTGAGTGAATTCGACTGACATGAAAGCGTATGTAGTGTCGGCGAAATGACCTTGAACTTGTCCGTCGACGACCTGCTGACCACGACCCGCTCGGTGCGCAAGCGACTTGACTTCTCCAAGTCGGTACCGCGCGAGGTGTTGATGGAATGCCTCGAACTCGCACTGCAGGCGCCGACGGGATCCAACGCTCAGGGCTGGCAGTGGGTTTTCGTCGAGGACCCCGACAAGAAGCAGGCCCTCGCCGATATCTATCGGGCGAACGCGACGCCCTATCTCGATCTCCCCAAGCCCGAGCGGGGCGACATCCGCGACGACCAAATCGACGCCGTGATGGGCTCGGCCAAATACCTCAACGAACACCTACAGGACGCGCCGGTGATGATGATCCCGTGCTTGGAGGGCCGACCCGACGGCGCACCCGCAGGGATGTCGGCCTCGTACTGGGGATCGCTTCTGCCGGCCGTGTGGAGCTTCATGCTCGCGCTGCGCTCCCGCGGCTTGGGGTCGGCGTGGACGACGCTTCATTTGGTTGGCGATGGCGAAAAGCAGGCGGCCGAGCTCCTGGGCATCCCGTTCGACCAGTACGCGCAGGGCGGGCTGTTCCCGATCGCCTACACCAAAGGCACGGACTTCCGTCCTGCCAAACGGCTGCCCGCAGCGCAACTGGCCCACTGGGACACCTGGTAGGTCGTCACACCGCGCCGATGAACCCCTGTTGCCGCCACGCCTCGTAGACGGCCACCGCTGCGGCGTTGGACAGGTTCAGTGACCGTCGGCCCTCCAGCATCGGGATGCGTACCTGTGCCGTGATGTGGGGGTCGGCCAGCGTCGCGGCATCCAGCCCGGTCGGCTCCGGGCCGAACATCAATACATCGCCGGGACGGTAGCTGACGTCGGCGAACGACGATGTCGCGTGCGCGGTGAACGCATAGACACGTTCAGGCGACAGCGCGTCCCACGCGGTCTGCAGATCGTCGTGAACGGTGACCGATGCGAGGTCGTGGTAGTCGAGGCCGGCCCGGCGCAACTTGGGTTCGGACAGGTCGAATCCGAGCGGTTCTACAAGATGCAATTCGCATCCTGTGGCGGCGACCATCCGGATCGCGTTGCCGGTGTTGGGTGCGATACGCGGCGAGTAGAACATCAGCCGAAACATTCGATGATGATGTCAGTTCCGAATGCAGCTGAGACTTCGGCCATTTGCTCGCACAGCACGAAACGGCTTGGCGCACTGGTTATGAACTCTGTCTGTTCAGTAAGAATTGTGGAAACGGCGGGGTATGGCTGGCATACTCGACCAATTGCCAGGCGTAGAACGCCCGCCCGCAGGAGGGCGAAATCAGCAGGAAGCCTTATGAACCACGCTGGATTACTGAAATGCGGACAGGCGGCCGATAGCACCGGTGGGCGCCGATGACTGCGTTCTCGCAGCTGAAGCAGGCTGACGGCACGCTCGTCGATTTCGAACCCAAGGCGCAGCCGCCGGCCAAGCGGCCCTCACGATGGGCGCTGACAAATTGGTCGGTTCGCTGGAAAGTCTTCGCGATCGTTTTAGTGCCGCTGGTGTTGGCCGGAACGTTCGGCGGATTACGCATCTACACTTCTGCGACCGAGGCATCGGATTTGCGGCGTGCCGCCGACCGCGCAGAAATGGTGCCGGCGATCGAGAGCTACATGGCCTCGCTTGAAGGCGCGATGCTGGCGAGTTCGACCGGCGGCGACACCCAGGCCGCGCTGTCCAAATTCGACTCGAGCAGACAGGAACTGCAGCGCCGGCTGACCGATACCGACGTCGCGCCCGATGTGAGCACGGGCGTCAACACGATGATCGCCGGCGGTCAGGCCCTGATGGACAAGATCACGTCGAACAGCATCGGGCTGCGCGACCGGGTGCAGGCCTATACGCCGCTCCTGCTCACCGCCGAAGACGCGATCAACGGCTCCGTCCGAGTCGACGACGAACGCATCCGCGCCGAGACGCTCGGCCTGAGCCGCGCGGTCGGCGCCCGTGGTCAGATGATGATTCAGCAGCTGCTGGTGAACCTCGGCGGCGAGCTGCCCGAGCCCGAGCTGCGCATGTCGATGAACACGGTGGCAGGCACGGAGCCGTCGACACTGTTCGGCATGAGCCAGGTGCTCGGCGTCGGTTCACCCGAGGCTCAGAAGCTGCAGCAAGAGTTCGTCAAGCGGATGGCCGTGATCTCCGATCCGGCGGCGGTGCTGGCGAACAGCCCCGATCTGAGCGCGTCGATCCAGACCACCAACCAGATCGCGGGCAAGATCGTCGCCGACACCACGACCTCGGTCACCGGGGCCGTAGAAGACAAGGCCTCGGCGCAGCGCACCGCCGCGATCCGCGACTCGGCGATCGTCATTGCCGCGATGCTTCTTGCCCTGCTGCTCGTCATCCTGGTGGCCCGATCGCTTGTCCGTCCGTTGCGCAAACTGCGCGACAGCGCGCTCAAGGTCGCCCACGACGACCTTGCCCGCGAGATCGAACGCGTCCGCGCAGGCGGCGAGCCGGCGCCGGTGCAGCCCATCCCGGTGCACACCTCCGAAGAGGTGGGCCAGGTCGCACACGCCGTCGACGAGTTGCATGAGCAAGCGGTCTTGCTGGCGGGTGAGCAGTCCCGCCTGCAGCTGCAAGTGAGCGATATGTTCGAAACACTGTCGCGGCGCAGCCGCTCGCTGGTCGATCAGCAGCTGTCACTGATCGACCGCCTCGAGCGCAACGAAGAGGATCCCGACCGGCTGGAGAGCCTGTTCCGCCTCGACCACCTCGCTGCCCGCATGCGCCGCAACGGCGCCAACCTGCTCGTGCTTGCGGGCGCCAAGGTGCCGCGCGAACAAGCCCAGCCGGTACCGGTCTCGGCGATCGTGAATGCCGCCGCTTCCGAGGTCGAGGACTACACCCGCGTTGTCACCGCGACAGTGCCAGACAGCGAGATCCTCGGCCCCGTCGCGGGCGACCTGGTCCACCTGCTGGCTGAGCTTCTCGACAACGCTCTGCGCTACTCGCCCCCGATTTCACAGGTGCGGGTATCGGCGGTGCACACCGGCAACGGCGGGCTTGTCATCGAGGTGAGCGACATCGGGATCGGCATGACCGAGTCGGATCTGCGGGTCGCCAACACCCGGCTTCAGTCCGGCGGCGAGGTCAATCCCTATACCGCACGGCACATGGGCCTGTTCGTGGTCGGACGGCTCGCCGCGCAGCACGGGCTGGTGGTGCGGTTGCGCAGCACGATTGCGGGCGAACCGAATTCGGGCACCACGGCCGGCGTGTACATCCCGTCCGACCGGCTCATGCGCGGTGGCATGCCCGACCAATACAGCGGCCCCGAGTACGGCACCCCCGCCGACGCGCACTCGGGGATCCTCACCGCGCTGGCCCTCGACGAGGATCACGACGACTACCCCGACTACTCCGATGAGCCGATAGCGCATGAGTACCGCAACGGCCACGCAGAGGTGCCGATCTCGCTGCTGCCGCAACGCAATCCGGGTGCCAGCGGGATCTCCGACATCCCGGCGTCACTCGCGGCGCCCGAGGAACCGGAAGTGCAGCAGTGGCCGCAGGAGGAGCAATGGCCGGCCGACTCGATGCCGGCGCAGACGGCCGAGCCCACTCCCTGGGAGCAGCCGCCGGCGCCCACGCCCGACGTCGTCGGAAGAGTCGCGCCGACCGATACGTCGGCGTTCTTCGCCTCCCGCGCACAGGCTGCCAGCAACGGCGTGCCGACACCACCGCCTGCGCCAGAGCCGGAGCAGCAGCGCCCGGCCGAGGTCGAGCAGCCCGCAGAGCAACAGGTGCATGAGGTGCCGGTCCAGCAGGTCTCGTATGAACCGTCGGCGACGGCGGGAGCGGACGATGCCATTTATCAGAAGATGTTGTCGGAGTGGCTGGTCGACCCGACCGAGCTGGCCAACAGCGAGGATCTCAACTGGGAATCGGTGTGGGATCACGGCTGGTCAGCAGCGGCGGCCGCCGAGGAAGCGCCTGTGCAAGAGCACACCGAGGAGGGCCTGCCAATGCGCGAGCCTGGTGCTCGGCTGGTGCCCGGCGCGGTGGATGCCGGTGCCCCGTTCAACGGTGGAGCGCACCGCAACGGGGGAGCGCACAGGAACGACGACGACGATGACGAGGTAGCATCGGCGGCTGAGTTCGGTGCCGGCCCGCAGGCGATGCCGCTGCGCGATCCGGATGCTCTCCGCGCGAGCATCAGCAACCATTTCGGTGGCGTGCACGCCGGTCGATCACATGCCCATGAAGTTAGAGGAACAGATAACGAATGACCTATCCGCCAAGTTCGACGCAGCGTGAATCGCTCGACTGGCTGGTCTCCAAGTTCGCCCGCGAAGTTTCCGGTGTGTCCCACGCGGTGCTGGTGTCGGCCGACGGCCTGTTGATGGCGGCCAGCGAGCACATGCCGGTCGAACGCGCCGACCAGCTCGCCGCGGTGGCCTCGGGGCTCGCGAGCCTGTCGACCGGTGCCGCGCAGCTGTTCGACGGCGGATATGTTCTGCAGTCGGTCGTCGAGATGGAAAACGGCTACCTATTACTGATGCGTGTCGGTGACGGTTCGAACCTGGCGACGCTGGCCACGCGCAACTGCGACATCGGCCAAATCGGTTATGAGATGGCGATTTTGGTGGAGCGAGTAGGCGCCATGGTCCAGTCGTCGCGGCGACGCGCCCCGCAGCACTCGTGAGCGGCCTATGGACTTTCCGGAGGGCAGGGGGACGACCGGGGAATCATCCTGGGAACGGGAAGCCGAGGAGGAACCGAACCTGGTCCGGCCGTACACCCTGACGTCCGGACGTACCAATTCCCGCATCGATCTCCCGCTGGAGGCCGCGGTCGAGGCGCTCGAAGCCACGAAGCCGCCTCGCTGGCCCACCAAAGATGTGCGCGGCCAGATCCTGACCTTGTGCGCCGAGAGCCCGTCGGTCGCCGAGATCGCGGCCCGTCTATCGGTGCCGCTCGGCGTGGCGCGGGTGCTGGTCGGCGATCTGGTGACGCAGGGTTATCTGCGGGTGCACGCCACCCTTGGCGATTCGGCGACGAACGACGAACGACGCGAACTGATAGGAAGGACGCTGCGTGGCCTTAGGGCGCTCTGAGAGACACCTCGCGACCAACGCCGCCGCGAGGCGGGAGGCCGCCTCGACGAAGATCGTCATCTCTGGCGGGTTCGGCGCAGGCAAGACGACGTTCGTGGGTGCCGTCTCCGAAATCATGCCGTTGAGAACGGAGGCGTTGGTCACCAACGCGTCGGCGGGCGTCGACGGCCTTGAGGCCACCCCGGCGAAGAACACCACCACGGTGGCGATGGACTTCGGCCGGATCACTCTGGACGAGGACCTGGTGCTGTATCTGTTCGGCACCCCGGGGCAGCGCCGGTTCTGGTTCATGTGGGACGACCTGGTGCGCGGCGCCATCGGGGCGATCATCCTGGTGGATGTTCGCAGGCTGCAGGACAGCTTCGCCGCCGTCGACTTCTTCGAGGCCCGAAATCTGCCGTTCCTCGTCGCGGTCAACGAATTCGACGGGGCGCCAAGGCATCCGGCCCATGCGGTGCGCAAGGCGCTCGCGCTGCGCGACAACATCCCGGTGATCACCGTCGACGCCCGCGATCGGCATTCGGCGAAGGCGGCGCTGATCGCCGTGACCGAGTATGCGCTGGACATTCTGTCGCTGCACGGCTGACGCGTGAGCGACGAAGAAGCGGTCTGGGTCGAACGGGAATTCGAGGGTCACGACTTTCGCGACGACGACCTGAGCCGGCTGCGCACTGAGCGGGTCGTGTTCGACGAGTGCGATTTCCGCGGAGTGGACCTGACCGAGTCCGAACACACCGGCTCGGCCTTCCGCAACTGCACCTTCCAACGGGCAACCCTGCACCACAGCACCTTTCGGCAATGCAGCTTTCTCGGCTCGGTGTTCACCGATTGCCGGATGCGACCGCTGTCACTGCAGGAGGTGGATTTGACGCTGGCGGTGCTCGGCGGTTGTGATCTCCGCGGTGTCGACCTATCGGACTGCCGGCTGCGTGAGGCCGGCCTCGTCCAGGCCGATCTGCGTAAGGCGGTGCTGCGCGGCGCGGATCTGAGCGGCGCGCGAACACAGGGCGCCCGGCTCGACGAGGCCGACCTGCGTGGCGCGCGTGTCGATCCGACGCTGTGGACCACCGCGACGCTGCGGGGTGCGCGGATCGATATCGATCAGGCGCTGGCTTACGCCGCGGCGCACGGCCTCGACATCCACGGCGCGTAATCGCTGGTCAAAAAACCGCACGTCACAGCGTGTTTAAGCACACAGCCGGAAAAGTCGCATCTGTGATGCGGAATTACTACCGTCCGTCATATGCAACTCACCCGGTTCACCGACCTCGGCCTGAGGACCATGATGCTGCTGGCCGCGGGCGAAGCCGAGGATCAGCGAGTCACCACCCGCGTCATCGCTCATGGCGCAAACGCTTCAGAACACCACATCGCCAAGGCCGTGGCCCGGCTGGCCGACCTCGGCATGGTGCATGCGCGGCGCGGCCGGGTCGGGGGACTGACCCTCACCGATGCGGGACATCGCACATCCGTCGGCTGGCTCGTCCGTCGCCTCGAAGGCGATAAGGAAGTCATCGAATGCGGCGGCACCGACCCGTGCCCGCTGGTGCCGGCGTGTCGCCTGCGCCGTGCGCTGGCGGAGGCCAAGGAAGCGTTCTATCGCGAGCTCGACCGGTACACCATTGACGACTTGATCAGGGACACAAGGCTTCCCGTGCTTTTGGGGCCTTCGCTTTCCCTCGGGCTTCAGACAGACCACCAACCTACCGAAAGGACCGTCCGATGACCGCCGCCCTAGCCACCCCTGTTGAACTGGAACCTCACCACGCCGAGATCGTGTCGGCGACGCTTCCGTTGATCGGTGCGCACATCGACGAGATCACGGCTGAGTTCTACCGCCAGATGTTCGGTAACCACCCCGAACTGCTGCGCAACCTGTTCAACCGTGGCAATCAGGCCCAGGGCGCGCAGCAACGTGCCCTGGCGGCGTCGATCGCGACCTTCGCGACTCATCTCGTCGACCCCGACCTCCCGCATCCGGCCGAATTGCTGTCCCGGATCGGGCATAAGCACGCATCGCTGGGCGTCACGGCCGACCAGTATCCGATCGTCCACGACAACCTGTTCGCCGCGATCGTCGCGGTGCTGGGTGCCGACACCGTCACCGACGAGGTGGCCGCCGCCTGGGACCGGGTGTACTGGATCATGGCGCAGACGCTGATCGACCTGGAGCACGATCTCTACGTCGCCGCCGGTGTGCCCGACGGCGAGGTGTACCGCCGTGCACGCGTGATCTCCCGCGTCGACGATCCGTCGGGTGTGGTGCTGCTAACCGTCCGCCCGATGGGCGAGCCGTTCTCGGGTTTCGTTCCGGGACAGTATGTTTCCGTGGGCGTCACAATGGCCGATGGTGCGCGCCAGCTACGTCAGTACAGCCTCGTCAATGCCGCGGGAACAGATGACTTGACGTTCGCGGTCAAACCGGTCGGCGGCGTCGAGGGCGAGCCGGCCGGCGAGGTGTCCACCTGGATCGCGGCGAATGTCTGCGTAGGCGACATCCTGGATGTCACCGTGCCGTTCGGCGATCTGCCCGCTCCCCAAGGCGGTGAGCCGCTGGTCCTGATCTCGGCGGGCATCGGGGTCACCCCGATGATCGGCATCCTGGAGTTCCTTGTGAGCGAGGTCCCTGACACGCCGGTGCGCGTCCTGCACGCCGATCGGAGCGACCAGAGTCACCCGCTGCGAGAACGTCAGCACGAGTTGCTCGCCCAACTGCCGAACGCCACCCTCGACGTCTGGTACGAGGACGGTCTGACGGCCGGGCAGGCCGGTGTGCATCCCGGATTGCTGACGCTGGACGGCATCGATTTGCCGGAGGCGGCGCAGATTTACCTGTGCGGGAACAACGGATTCGTGCAGGCGGTGCGTTCGCAGCTCGTCGCCCGCGGCGTGCCTGCCGCGCGTGTGCATTGCGAGCTGTTTTCGCCCAACGACTGGTTGTTGTCCTGAACGACTCCGGTCCACCCCAAAGAGACGAATCGTGCCTGCGTCGCCCTGCTCGAGGGGAGGATGAGCCAATGGCTGATACCTGGGACACGATCGACCATTACGTCGTCATCTCGACGGACACCCACGCAGGGGCCGATCTGTACGACTACAAGCCGTACCTGCCGACTCGACTTCACGACGACTTCGACGCTTGGGCCAAGACCTACGTCAGCCCGTTCGACGACTTGGTCATCGCCACCGCCCAGCGCAACTGGGACCACGAACTGCGGATGTCCGAAATGGACGCCGACGGGGTGGCCGCCGAGGTGCTGCTTCCCAACACGATTCCGCCGTTCTTCCCGACCACACCCAACATCACGATCAGCCTGCCGAGCACCCGTGAGGAGTTCGAAAAGCGTTGGGCGGGTGTGCAGGCCCACAACCGCTGGCAGATCGACTTCTGCTCGCGGGCCCCGGCGCGCCGCCGAGGATTGATTCAGATCTTTCCCAACGACATCGACCTGGCCCTCGACGAGATCCGCTGGGGCGCTGAGCAGGACTGCTTCGGCGGCGTGTTGGTGCCCCCGGTCTCGCCAGGGGATCCGAATGTCGCCCCGCTCTTCCATACCCGCTATGAACCGCTCTGGGCGCTCTGCACCGAGCTGGACCTCACTGTGGTTCAGCACGCCGGCGCGGGCAGTCCGATGATGCCGATGGATCAGCCCGCGTCGAACGCGGTGCTGATCACCGAGATGGCGATGTGGGCCCAGCGCACCGTCTCGCATCTCATTCTTGCCGGGGTCTTCGAGCGCCACCCAACACTGCGATTCGTCCCGACGGAGCAGGGCACCATGTGGTTGCAGTTCCAGATGATGACTCTCGACGCCATGGTGCCCAGCATGAAGTCCGAAGCGGGCAACCGCACCTACGGGATGTTCGGCGGCTCGTCGATCGACGAACTGAGCATGGCGCCGAGCGACTACGCGAAGCGGAATTGCTACCTGGCTTCCGAACTCATGCCGTTCGAGTCCTCGATGATCGAGTACATGAGCGCAGACCACATCATGTGGGGCAGTGACTATCCGCATGAGGAAGGCTTTGCGCCCCACTCCAAGTTGGCCATCCGGTGGGCTCTGCACGACCAAACCGAAGACTCCTGCCGCAAGATACTGGCCGGCAATGCAGGGCGTCTTTACCGGTTCGACCTCGACGCCCTGACACCAGTCGCGGCCCGGATCGGCCCGACGGTCGCCGAAGTGCATACGCCGTTGGAGGACACCGGCTATCACGCTCCGGCGGCGTTCGGCTACCGGCCGTTCGAGGGCGGGCTCGCGCTCAAGCGCCTCGCCCCGGCACGCGGCTAGCCGCCGGCGTAGGCCGCCAGGTGCTCACCGGTGAGGGTGGAGCGGGCCGCGACGAGATCGGCTGGTGTGCCCTCGAAGACGATCCGGCCGCCGTCGTGCCCGGCGCCCGGCCCAAGGTCGATGATCCAATCGGCGTGCGCCATGACCGCCTGGTGGTGCTCGATGACGATGACCGACTTGCCGGAGTCGACGAGCCGGTCGAGCAGGCCGAGTAGCTGCTCGACGTCGGCTAGGTGCAGGCCCGTGGTCGGCTCGTCGAGGACATAGACGCCGCCGTCGGCACCCATGTGTGTCGCGAGCTTGAGTCGCTGTCGCTCTCCGCCGGACAGCGTGGTGAGCGGCTGACCGAGAGACAGGTAGCCGAGCCCGACGTCGGCAAGTTGTGCGAGAATCTTATGCGCCGCAGGAACTTTCGCGTCATCTGAGCCGAAGAACTCTAGTGCGTCGGTCACCGGCATCGCGAGCACTTCGCTGATGTCGCGCCCGCCGAACGTGTACTTCAAAACCGATGCGTCGAACCGCTTACCCTCGCACTCCACGCAGGTGGTGGCGACTCCGGCCATCATTGCCAGGTCGGTGTAGATGACGCCGGCCCCGTTGCAGTTCGGGCACGCGCCCTCGGAGTTGGCGGAGAACAATGCCGGCTTCACGCCGTTGGCCTTCGCGAACGTCTTGCGGATCGGGTCGAGCAGCCCCGTGTACGTTGCCGGGTTGCTGCGGCGCGAGCCACGGATCGGGGTCTGCTCGACCGACACCACCCCGTCGCGCCCGGCCACCGATCCGGCGATCAGCGAGCTCTTGCCGGAGCCCGCCACGCCGGTCAGCACGACCAGGACGCCGAGCGGTATGTCGACGTCGACGCCCTGGAGGTTGTGCGTCGTCGCGCCGCGAATCTCCAAAGCGCCGTTGGGGTTCCGCACTTCCTTCTTCAGCCCGGCGCGGTCGTCGAGGTGGCGGCCGGTGATGGTGCCGCTGCCCCGCAGGCCTTCGATGGTGCCCTCGAAGCAGACCTCGCCACCCGCCGTGCCGGCGGCGGGACCGAGGTCGACGACGTGGTCGGCGATCGCGATGGTCTCCGGCTCGTGCTCAACGACGAGCACGGTGTTGCCCTTGTCCCGCAGCCGCAGCAGCAGATCGTTCATTCGCTGGATGTCGTGCGGATGCAGACCCGTGGTGGGCTCGTCGAAGACGTAGGTGACGTCGGTGAGCGGCGATCCGAGGTGGCGAATCATCTTGGTGCGCTGGGCTTCACCGCCTGAGAGCGTGCCGGACGGCCGGTCGAGCGAGAGATAACCCAGCCCGATCTCGGCGAACGAATCGAGGCTGTCCTGCAGCGCCGCCAGCAGCGGCGCGACCGACGGCTCATCGAGCTCCTTGACCCATTCGGCAAGGTCGCTGATCTGCATCGCGCAGGCCTCGGCGATGTTGAGGCCCTTGATCTTCGACGACCGGGCCAGAACGGACAGCCGCGTGCCACCGCATTCAGGGCAGATGGTGAACGTGATGGCCCGCTCCACGAAGGCGCGGATGTGCGGCTGCATCGCGTCGACATCCTTGGACAGCATTGACTTTTGGATCGTCGGGATCAGCCCCGCATACGTCAGGTTGACGCCTTCGACCTTGATCTTCGTCGGCTCCTTGTGGAGCAGGTCGCCCAGTTCCTTCTTGGTGTACTTGCGGATTGGTTTGTCGGGGTCGAAGAAGCCGCAGCCGCGAAAGATGCGGCCGTACCAGCCGTCCATGCTGTAACCGGGGATGGTCAGCGCACCCTCGTTGAGCGACTTGCTGTCGTCGTACAGCGCCGACAGGTCGAAGTCGCTGACGGAGCCGCGGCCCTCGCAGCGCGGACACATTCCGCCCGTGATGGAAAAACTGCGACGCTCCTTCACCGTCTCGCCGGCGCGTTCCATCGTGACCGCGCCTGCGCCGCTGATCGAGGCGACGTTGAACGAAAACGCCTGGGGCGAACCGATATGCGGCTTGCCGAGTCGGCTGAACAGGATGCGCAGTATCGCTCCTGTGTCCGTGGCGGTGCCGACGGTCGAGCGAGGGTCGGCACCCATCCGCTGCTGGTCGACGATGATCGCGGTCGTCAACCCTTCCAGTACGTCGACGTCGGGCCGCGCCAGCGTCGGCATGAAGCCCCGCACGAAGGCGCTGTAGGTCTCGTTGATCAGCCGCTGCGACTCCGCGGCGATCGTGTCGAACACCAAAGAGCTCTTGCCCGAGCCCGAGACGCCGGTGAACACAGTCAGCCGGCGCTTCGGGATTTCGATGCTGACGTTTTTGAGGTTGTTCTCCCGCGCGCCGTGCACGCGGATCAGGTCGTGGCTGTCGGCCGCCTGCAGCGCAGGCGATTTCGTTGTCCTGCTCATCGCGTCAGCGCAGCTCCTGGATGCGGACCATGTTGCCGGCGGGATCGCGAAGGGCGCAGTCGCGAACTCCATAGGGCTGTTCCGTTGGCTCCTGGACGATCTCGGCTTGTCCGTCTTGCAAGCCGGCCTGCACTCGCTCGAAGGTGCCGTCGAGGTCTTTCGTGGCGAGCAGGAGCGTGCCGTAGGTGCCCTTGGCCATCATCTCGTGGATGACGCGGCGCTCGTCGTCGGTGAGACCGGGAGTGGCGTCCGGCGGGTACAGAACGATGTTGGTGTCCTGACCAGGAGGGCCGACGGTGATCCAGCGCATCTTGCCGCCTCCGACGTCGAGGCGGACCTCGAAGCCGAGGACGTCGCGATAGAACGCCAGGGATTCTTCCGGGTCGTCGAGCGGGAGCATGCTGGAGTGAATTGTGATGTCCATGTCGCTCACGCTAGATGGAGCGCGACCGCGGGCGCTTCTCGATTCCTGATCGGTCTCGTCACCTGTTTCTCCACGCATGACGGCATCCCCTCCGTCACGTGAGCTGTCTGTTCCCGATAAGCACTGGGCGGCATCCCGACCAGCTCGGTGAAGCGCGTGCTGAACGTGCCCAGCGACGAAGAGCCGACCGCGAGACACACCTCGGTGACGGACATGTCGCCGCCGCGCAGCAGCGCCATCGCGCGCTCGATGCGCCGTGTCATCAGGTAGGAGTACGGCGACTCGCCGTAGGCGAGCTTGAACTGGCGCGACAGGTGCCCGGCCGACATGTGCGCGTCGCGGGCAAGCTTTTCAACGTCCAGCGGTTGCGCGTACTCGCGGTCGATTCGGTCTTTGACGCGGCGCAGCCGAACGAGGTCGCGCAGGCGTTGCTCCGAGGTGGCTTGGGAAGTCACCGGTTCATCCGCCCTTGAGGCGAATCTTCCAGCGCACGAAGCTCAGGTAGCCGACGCAGATCGCGCCGAGCATGGCCATGTTGAACCACCACGCGCCCGGGGTGTGCTTCCAATGCGAATCCTGCGGAGTCAGCGGGCCGGGGACGAGTCTGAGTAGATCGATCGTCGACGCGGTAGTGGCGAATCCCCACCGCGCCGGCGTGAACCACGACAACTGGTCGAGCACCATCCGGCCGGTCACCGGGATCATGCCGCCCTGGAACACCAGCTGCGACATGATCGCGATCACCAGCAGCGGCATGATCTGCTCGTTCGACTTGGCCAGCGCCGAGAGTGCCAGGCCGGTCATTGCCGCTGCCACACAGCAGGCCGCGACGTCGACGTACAGCTCCAGAGTCCGAGGGGGTATCACCGCGCCACTGGTGACGGCCCCCGGGCCCCACTTCTTGCCCCACACGTTGATGCCGACGACGATCGCCGACTGCAGCAACGCGAACCCGGCGAAGACGAACACCTTGGCCAACATGTACGCAGTTGTAGACAGCCCGACCGCTTGTTCGCGCAGGAATATCGCCCGCTCACCGATGAGGGCGCGGATCGTCAACGCGGTACCCATGAAAATGGCGCCGACGTTGAGCAGAACCAGGATCTGCCCCGGCTCGTTCGGTGCCTCGCCACCTTGTATCGCGGGAACGGGGACGCCGAATCCGACGTCGCCGGGCACTGACAGCGACAGCACACCCATGATGAATGGCAGGAACGCGAGGAAGATGAAGTAACCGCGATCTGACACGATCAGCCGCATCTGGCGACGAGAGATTGTCGAGAATTGTTTTCGCAGGCTGGTTTTCGTTGGCGCGCCGAGGTCCGTCGGTTGTTGCGCCGGCGGCTGCGGGGGCGGAGGGCCGTGCTGGGCGATGAACCGCTTGTTGGCCGAGTCCGGGTCGCCCGCGACGGAGCTGAAGATGTCGGCCCAGTTCGTGGTGCCCATCGACGCACCGATCTCGTCGGGCGGGCCGTAGAACGCGGTCTTACCGCCCGGCGCGAGCAGCAGCACTTGGTCGCACACGTCGAGGTAGGTCAGCGAGTGCGTGACCACCAGCACAACGCGGCCGGCATCGGCGAGCTGGCGCAGCATCGTCATCACCTGCCGGTCCAGCGCGGGGTCCAGGCCGGACGTCGGCTCATCGAGGATCAGCAACGACGGGCCGGTCAGCAGCTCCAGTGCCACCGATGCGCGCTTGCGCTGCCCGCCCGAGAGTTTGTCGACGCGTGTGTCGAGGTGATTGGTCATCTCGAGTTCCTCGAGCACCTCGTTGACGACCTGTTCGCGGTCTGCCTTGTTTGTATCGGGTGGCAGCCTGAGTTCGGCCGCATACATCAGCGCCTGCCGGACGGTCAGCTGTCCGTGCACCACGTCGTCCTGCGGCACCATCCCGATCCGGGAGCGCAGTGAGGCGTACTCGGCGTGGACGTCGTGTCCTTCGAAGGACACCGTGCCCGTCGTCGGATGGGTGTAGCCGGCCACCAACCGTGCGAACGTCGACTTGCCCGCACCCGATGGCCCGATAACCGCGGTCAGCATGCCGGGGCGCGCGGCGATCGAGATGTTGTCCAGCAGCGTCTTGTTGCCCTCGATGGTCCACGTCACGCCGTGGACCTCGAGCCCGCCGGTGCGGGTCGCGGCCTCGGTCTCCGTGCGACGCGCCAGCGTTCCGCCGGAAAACACGAGGTCAACGTTGCCGATCGTGACGGTGTCGCCGTCGTGCAGCACCGCCGACTCGACACGCGCACCGTTGACGAATGTGCCGTTGATGCTGCGGTTGTCGAGGATCTCGGTGCCGCCGGGCTTGGGCACCAACGTCGCGTGGTGGCGCGAGGCCAGCACGTCGGGAATGACGATGTCGTTGTCGGTGGCCCTACCGATCTTGACCGACCCCGGCGGAGCCTTGGGAGGGCTCCCGGGCCGCAGGATCTTCAGCATGCTCGTCGCGAGGTTGCCCTCACTCGTGCGCGGGGCCGCCGTCGGACCCATCGCGGTGACCGACTCCAGCGACGGCGATGAGATCGGGACCGCGGGAGTGGACACCGGCGAGGCCGGCGCCGGGGTGGGCGCATGCGCTGCGGGTCCGCTCGGATATCCGGGCTGGGGGCCGGAGGGATATCTCGGCTGCGGGCCGGACGGATGCCCCGGCTGCGGGCCAGACGGATACATCGGCTGTTGGCGCGGCGGCTGGATGTGTGGGCGCGATGTATGCGGTGGCTGTGGCGTCTGGGTGGGCCACGACGTGCTCGGTCGCGCGGCCAGCGGCACCGACGTGGTCTGCGGCGGCGTGCCGGCGGATCCCTGATGGCGGCCCACCTCGAAGGTGAGTCTCGGGCCGTCGGGATTGCCGATATTGACCTGCTGCCCGTCGTGGATGTCGACGGCGGGCACGCGACGCCCGTTGACGTACATCCCGTTCAGGCTGCCGTTGTCGATCGCTACCCAGCGGCCCTGGTCGAATCTGACCACCAGGTGCGCACGAGAGATCAGCGGGTGGGCGATGCGGACGTCAGCCCGCAGGTCGCGGCCGATGACAACATCATTGCCTGGCGCGAAGGTGCGCGTAGAGCCGTCGTACCGAACGGTCAGCGCGGCTGGGGCTGGTCGGCTCATCGGCACCAACTCTATCTGCAACACCGCCGCGCGCGGCTAAGTGCACTGGGCGCGTCAGGACGCGGCCGCGGTGGTCACCGCCAACGCCGATGCACTCGGACTGGCGGACTGGCCGCAGGAGTTCGTGGCCCGCAGAAGACGTTTGCACCGCAAACTGCACCGGAGCCTGGCTTACCTGCACGTGGACGCCGACCGGGTGACTGCCGCCCTGATTGACACCCCGTACGCGGTCGCGCGCCGCCACTTGCTGCCCGGGGCTGTTATCCCGAAGAGCGCCGACGCGATTGTTGAGGATTGCGCGCGCGCCCTCATGCGCCGTAGTTAACTCCTGTGTCTCGGTTCGGCGAGTCGGGTTGTGCGCTGCTGTACGGCGTGATCTGCTATGCAGTGGTCACTATGAACGAGATGACGCGCAGGCATGGCAAACCGCGCCTACTGACGCATGCGATAATTCTATGCGTCGTCGCGACGGCGACGTGTTCGAGCGTGATCGGTTTGCTCCCGGTGGCCGGCGCGCAGCCCGAATCGTTCTCCACCGATGATCGCGGATTCATCAACACGGCGGCGCGCTGCGAAAAGCCGAAGTTCGCCGTCGCGATCGGACGCACGGACCAATCGCTGGTCGCGATCTGCGTCGACGGGCGTGGGCATTACGAATACCACGGCATGCGGCTGAAGGACCGGTCCGTGCTGACGGTCCCGGCCAAGGCCACGGCCGACGGCAAGTTCATCGTCGACAACGCCGGCTTCACGTACGTGTTCTCGCCGAAGGAACTGCTGATCGCACAGGGACCACACGTGATCCGCAAGGAAGCGATGGTCGCCTACGTCGAGCCGCGGATGGCGTCACAGGCCCCTTAGCCCGGCGAACCCGTCACCACGCAGTGGGTGTGGCTGTAGATGGTGGCCATGCACTGGTTGCAGTGGGTGCACCTGGATAGCACCGAATGGGCGTCGCCGTCGGCCTGGATCCGGTTGATCAGATCGGGTTCGGCTAGTAGCGCCCGTCCCATCGCGACGAAGTCGAAGCCTTCGGCCATCGCCAGGTCCATGGTTTCGCGGTTGGTGATGCCGCCGAGCAGGATCAGCGGCATCTTCAATTCGGCGCGGAACAGCTTGGCGTCGCGCAGCAGATATGCCTCGCGGTAGGGATATTCGCGGAAGAACTTCTTGCCGGTCATCCGGATGCCCCACCGCAGCGGTGGTTTGAACGCGTTCGCGAATTGCTTGACGGGGGCGTCGCCGCGGAACAGGTACATGGGGTTGACCAGTGAGCTGCCCGCGGTCAGTTCGATGGCGTCCAAACCGCCGTCGGATTCAAGCCACTTGGCGGTCTGCAGCGACTCTTCGATGGAGATGCCGCCGCGCACACCGTCGGCCATGTTCAGTTTCGCGGTCACCGCGATCTGGTCGTTCACCGCGCGCCGCACCGCCAGCACCATGCCGCGGGCCACCTTGGCGCGGTTCTCGAGTGACCCGCCGAACTCGTCGTTGCGCCGATTGATCAAAGGGCTCAGGAATGAGCTGGCGAAATAGTTGTGGCCCAAATGGATTTCGACCGCGTCGAAGCCGGCCTCTACCGCGTACCGAGCCGCGGCGGCGTGTGCGTCGATGACGTCCCTGATGTCGTCTTCGGTGGCTTTCTTCGCGAACCGCATCGCGATCGGGTTGAAGAACCGCACCGGCGCCAGCGCCTTGGCCTTGTTGGAGCGCGCGTCGGCGACGGGCCCGGCGTGGCCGATCTGGGCGCTGATCGCGGCGCCCTCGGCGTGGATGGCGGCCGTGAGCTTCTGGAGCCCCGGGATGGCCTGCGGCCGCCACCAGATCTGCCGTCCCTCGGTGCGTCCACCGGGTGACACGGCCAGATACGCGACCGTCGTCATCCCGACGCCACCGGCGGCGGGCAGCCGGTGATAGGTGATCAGGTCGTCGGTGACGAGCGCGTTTGGCGTCGACGCCTCGAACGTCGCCGCCTTGATGATGCGGTTGCGCAGCGTCACTGGGCCGAGTTTGGCCGGGGTGAACACATTGGGCTGAGTGTTCATGCAGGGGAGCCTGCCACACGGCATGTCAGACTGGCAGCCGTGGGACGTGCGATCACACTGGACGGCAAGGCCACGCGCGACGAGATCTTCGTCGACCTCACCGAACGGGTCGCGGCGCTGACCGCGGCAGGACGGACGCCCGGTCTGGGCACGGTGTTAGTCGGCGACGACCCCGGCTCGCACGCGTACGTGCGCGGCAAGCATGCCGACTGCGCGAAGGTCGGCATCAATTCGATTCGCCGCGATCTGCCCGCCGACATCAGCCAGGCCAAGCTCGACGAGACCATCGACGAGCTCAACGCCAACCCCGAGTGCACCGGCTACATCGTGCAGCTGCCGCTGCCCAAACACCTCAACGAGAACGCCGCGCTCGAGAGGGTCGACCCGGGCAAGGACGCCGACGGTCTGCATCCGACCAACCTCGGCCGGCTGGTGCTCAACGAGCCCGCGCCGCTGCCGTGCACCCCTCGCGGAATTGTGCATCTGCTGCGCCGCTACGAGGTCGAGATCGCCGGGGCGCATGTTGTGGTCATCGGGCGCGGCGTCACCGTCGGCCGGCCGCTGGGTCTGTTGCTCACCCGTCGGTCCGAGAACGCGACGGTGACGTTGTGCCACACCGCAACTCGGCATCTGCCGCAATTGACTCGTGAGGCCGACATCATCATCGCCGCCGCGGGTGTGCCGCACATGGTGACGGCCGAGATGGTGCGCCCGGGTGCGGCGGTGGTCGATGTGGGGGTCAGCCGTGACGCCGCGGGCAAGCTGGTCGGCGATGTGGCGCCCGATGTGTGGGAGGTCGCGGGGCATGTGTCGCCCAACCCGGGCGGGGTAGGCCCGTTGACGCGAGCGTTCCTGTTGACCAACGTCGTTGAGCGGGCAGAGGCGCTGGCCCGGCAGTGACCGTCCGCGAGTTCGCCCGCAAGGTGTTCGGCGGGCAGTGGCCGATTCTGGTGGTCGGGCTGATCTTCGTGGCCGCGTTCGGTCTGGTGGTCGCGGGCTACTGGCGTCGAGGCGCATTGGTGCTCGCAATCGGTGTCGGTGTGGCCGCGGCTTTTCGGCTGGCACTGCCCGACGACAGGGCCGGGCTGCTTGCCGTGCGGAGCAGGATGGTCGACTTCGTCACGACTGCGACGGTGAGCGCGGCCATGATCTATGTCGCCTGGACGATCGACCCGCTGGGCACCAGCTAGCGCGGCGGCTCAACCCAATTTCAGCGCGGCGGCGACGATCGGCTTCGCCCACTCCGGCGTCGACGACAGATCGGGCGGGCCGACGATGCCGCCCCGATCGACGTGCAAGACGAGTACGGGTTTGGGCGCCTTCCCGGCGACGGGGTCAGCGTCGGCGGAGTTGTCATACACCCGCAGTTCGGTCAGTACCGGCAGCAACTGGATCAGGTTCAGCCGGCTGTGGCGCCACCGGCGGCGGATGCTGGACTCGGGAATGTCATGGCCGCCGGCTTGCACACGGTTGCGCACCCGTTCGATGTGCAGCTCGGCACTGGCCAGCCCGACGTACCAGATGCGAACCTCGATGCCCTGCGACGCCGCCTCGGTAAGGAGCCGCGGGATGGTGCTGCCGCCGAGCGTCGTCTCCAACGCAAAGTCCTTGCGTTCCTTGATCGCTCGTTCGAGCAATCGCCTGCCTTGATGCCACGCCGTGGCGTTCGCCTTCGTCTGGTCGAGCCCTGGGTTGGCAGCGATCAGCGCCCGGGCCGCCTCGTCCGGGTTGTAGTAGTCGCTGCCGGCCGCGCGGAACATCGCGCCGCCGATGCTGCTTTTGCCCGCGCCGTTGACTCCGGCGAGGACGTAAAGCCGGGTCAGTCAGCGCCGCCGTTTCGGGCGGGCCGCTTTCACCGCGGCGCGGCCGAGCTCGTCGGGGGTGGCGTCGAACGCCGACACCATGGCCGCCTTGGACTTCGGAGTCTGCATACGCTCCAGCAGGGCGTCGAACTCTGCGGTCAACTCGTCGAGCGCCGGGGCGGCGGCTCGCGCCAGCGCCTCGAACTCGGCATACGACAACAACACCGCCCTGGGCGTGTTGTGTTTGGTGATCGCAACCGCGCCGCCACCTGCCGCCTGCTCGAAGATCGAGCCGAACTCGTTCTTGAACCGCGTGGCCGCGACGGTGGGCACGTCGACCAGCTCACCGTCGCGGTTGCGATACGTCAGAGTAGCCATAATGGACATTCTAGACGTAATAACCAGAATGGCCATTTATGAGCTGATTTATCCCCAGTCGCGAATCCCACCGTTCTGACATTCAAAACAATGCCCGTCAGGCAATTTTGCCTACTGTGCAACTTGTGGCTAATCTGGTTGCATGAGCGCCACACTCGGACTTCGGGAGCGCAAGAAGCTCGGTACCCGCTGGGCCCTGAGTGATGCGGCATTGGAGCTGGCGTTGGAGCGGGGGCTGGAGAACGTCACTCGCGAAGACATCGCCAATAGGGCCGGCGTATCGCTGCGGACCTTCAACAACTACTTCACGGGCAAGTACGAGGCCGTTGCCTTCCGGCAGATCGATCGAACGCGACAGAGCCTCGCGGCCTTCCGCGAGCGACCCGCCGACGAGCCGCTGTGGTCGGCGATCACGGAGGCAATGCTTGCGCCGCTGGAAGCCGAGGGCGCCGCGGACATGCGGCCGACACCCGAGGAGCTGGCCGTGATCCGGGAGCTTCTGTCCGCCCGGGATCTGCGCGCCGCTCTGACGAGGGACCTATTCGCCGATTGGGTCGACGCGATCGCGGAACGCACAGGGACCGATCCGGCGCGCGATATGTACCCACGATTGATCACTGCGGTCGTCCGCGCGGTCGGTGAAACGGCGATGGAGGCCTACGCCTATGCCGATCCACCCGTGACCTATACCGAACTCCTTCGTCGCGGCTTTGCCGATGTCGCGGCCGGACTGCCCGAAAGGTGATGCCGATGTCCGAAACTGAAGCCCCCGTGGTCATCTCAGGAGCGGGGCCCAACGGGTTGATGCTCGCCTGCGAACTCGCGTTGGCCGGCGTCCGGCCCGTCGTGCTGGAGCGGCTACCCGCACCTAGCGACGAGCTGAAGGCCAACGGCATGGTCGGGCAGGTGATTCGGCTACTGGACATGCGCGGGCTGTACCAACGGCTCAGTGGTTTACACGATCCACCGCCTCCCGTGTACGAGTGGATATTCAGCGGCATGTCCGTGCCGCTGTTCGGCGTCCCGGACAACCCGATGTATGCGCTGATGATCCCGCAGCCGCGGCTCGTCCGAATACTCGACGAGCGTGCCCGCGAGCTCGGCGTCGACATCCGTTGGGGCCATGAGCTGATCGGCTTCGAATCGCGGTCCGACGGTGTCACAGTGAGCGCGTCGTCATCGGACGAGGCTTACGTTCTGGAGGCGACCTACCTCGTCGGCGCCGACGGCGGACGCAGCACGGTGCGAAAACTGGCAGGCATCGAATTTCCTGGCCACACGTCGAACACCGTTGCCCGCATCGCGCATGTCCGCGTCCCTGACGAAATGCTCACCGCCAACGGCGCTCTGGACGTGCCCGGCGTGGGGCCGCTGCCGTTCGGCCATAACCGACTCGACCATGGTGGGCTCATCTATGCCCCGTTCGAACGCGATCGCCAGATGGTCGGCACCATCGAGTACGACCAGTACGCGGACGAATCCGAGCCGATGACCCTCGATGAGTTGCGCGACAGCGCCCGTCGGGTGCTCGGTGTCGATCTGCCCATCGAGCCGCCCGTCGGTGACGGGCCACATGCCTTGCGCCGCATCGCCGGTCAGAACACCCGCCAGGCTGATCGCTACCGGGCCGGGAACGTGTTCCTGCTCGGCGATTCCGCACACGTGCATTCCGCGATGGGTGGGCCCGGGCTGAACCTGGGGCTGCAGGATGCCATGAACCTCGGCTGGAAGCTGGCGGCCGCGGTCAACGGCGGGGCGCCTGCGGATCTGCTGGACACCTATCACAGCGAGCGGTATCCCGTCGGCGAGCGGGTGATGATGCACTCCATGTCTCAGACCGCGCTGTTCGGTCCCGGACCCGAAATCGCTGCGCTGCGAGAACTTTTCACGGAGCTGCTGCGGCTACCGAGCGTCGCCGAGCACATGGCACACCTGCTCGCCGGCTCCGACGTCCGCTACGACGTCGGTAACGACCATCCTCTGGCCGGACGGTTGGTGCCCGATCTGACCCTCGACGACGGACGACGTGTCACCGACCTGCTGCATGCCGCGCGCCCTGTTTTGCTGGATCTGTCGGGCGGCGAGGTGGCCGAGGCCGCGCAGGAGTGGATTGACCGGGTCGACGCCGTGGTGTCCTCGATCGAGGATTATCCGGTGCGGGCCTTGCTGATTCGCCCCGACGGCTACGTCGCTTGGGCGACCGACGATTTCGGGACCGACGACGAAGTCCGGCTGTCAATTGCACTAAGCCGCTGGTTCGGGCCTGCGGAGTAGCGCCCGGCGAACGACGCCGGGATGGCTGACGAGCTTGGGTCCGAGTAGCAGTGTGAACAGAATCGTCGCCAGCAGCGGCCGCAGATGCGGACGAATCCGGCGGATCAATCCGGCGTCGTCGAGTTCGAGCACCATCGCGTCTCGATAGCGCGCACCGTTGATGTCGTCGGGCAGCGGTGGACGCCGCTGATCCTGCGCGACCTGTTCGCCGGGATGAGCCGGTTCGAGGACATTCGGCGCGATCTCGGCATCGCGTCCAACGTGCTCGCCGCTCGCCTGGACGATCTCGAGCGTCACGGCGTCGTTGAACGTCGTCAGTATCAATCAATGCCGGTGCGCCACGACTATGTGCTCACCGACAAGGGGCGCGATCTGTATCCGGTCATCGCCACGCTGCTCGCGTGGGGCGACAAATGGCTGGCCGACCCGGACGGCCCGCCCGCGCTGATCGTCCACACCGACTGCGGGCACGTCACAACCGCGAAGACGGTCTGCGCCGAATGTGGTGGAGAACTCAAGTCGGACAACGCTATTGCAGCGGCCGGACCCGGCGCACGTCCCGGTCCGGGAACCGCCGTCATCGGCGACTACATCACGCGCTAGGCGTTACGAGAGCGTCGCGCGGATGCACACCGTGACGTAGGGCAGCGCCAGCCCGTTGGTGTTGGCCAGTGCCGGATGGGTGGACAGCAATTCGCGGACGCGATCGAGCGTGCGGGTGCGTACCTTCTCCGGCGACGTGATGCAGTAACTGCGAGACGCGACGAGGTCGATAAGGGCTTGGGGCGTCAGGTAATTCGTCCACTCGACGAGATGATGCTCGACTTCGGCGAACGCGTCGGGAAGCGTTGTCTTGTCGTTGAATTGCGCGTCCTCATGCCCGATGATGCGGCCCAGGTCCTTGACCCAGCCGAGCCGCTCGTCGCGAGCATTCCACACGAGACCCAGCCTGCCCCCAGGGCGCAATACCCGCGCCACCTCCTTGACGGCGCGTTCGGTGTCGAACCAGTGCCATGCTTGCGCGACCAGGACGGCGTCCACGCTGTCGTCCGCTAGCGGGATCTCTTCGGCCGTCCCCAGCAGCGCCGGAGTGTCGGGCAGTGAACTGCTCAGTAGCTCCAGCATTTCCGGGATGGGGTCGACCGCGACGACGTCGAGGCCGCGTTCCACCAGCCGGGTCGTCAGCTTGCCTGTACCCGCTCCGAGGTCGAGCACGTCGTGGGCGCCAGACGGCAGCAGCCAGTCGATCGCCTCGGGTGGATAGGACGGACGGCCCCGCTCGTATGCCGCGGCTTCCGCGCCGAAGGACAGTGAGCGTTGCTGCCGGGAGCGGGTCACTTCGAGGCCAACTCCAGCGTCTCGCGGATCAATTTCCCAACCGCCTCTGTCTCCAGAAGAAATCCGTCGTGACCGTAGATCGAGTCGATCACGTTCAATCCCGTACAACCGGGCAAGAGCTCGGCCAATTCCTCCTGCAGCCGTAGCGGGTAGAGCCGGTCCGACGTGATGCCGCCGACGACCACCGGCACCGGGCAGTTGCGCAGCGCGGCCTCAACGCCGCCGCGGCCCCGACCCACATCATGGCTGGACAGCGCTTCCGTCAGGGCCACATAGGTACCTGCGTCGAAGCGCGCCAGCAGCTTGCGGCCTTGATACTCGAGATAGCTCTGCACCGCATAGCGTCCACCGGTCGCCGGGTTCTCGTCGCCCTGCGGATCGTTGGCGAACCGGGTGTCCAATTCGACCTCACCGCGATACGTCAGATGCGCGAATCGCCGCGCGATCTCCATGCCCAGGTCGGGGGAGCGGCCAGTGCCGTAGTAGTCGCCGTTCTGCCAGTCCGGGTCGGACTTGATCGCGGCGACTTGGGTGCTCTGGGTGCCGATCTGGTCCGCGGTGGCGCGTGCCCCGACCGCGAGAACGAGAGCCGATCGCACCTTGTCGGGATGGCTGACCATCCATTCGAGCGCCCGCGCGCCGCCCATCGAACCGCCGACGACCGCGGCCACCTCGGTGATGCCCAGAGCCGCCATGGCCGCGATGTCGGCCTCGACCTGGTCGCGCACGGAGGCCAGCGGAAACCTTGAGCCCCAAGGTTTTCCGTCGGGTGCCAGTGAGCTCGGTCCCGTCGACCCGCGAAACCCGCCCAGCACGTTGGTGGCAATTGCACACCAGCGGCTGGTGTCGATCGGTGCGCCGGGTCCGGCTACGCCTTCCCACCAGCCCTCTGTTTCGTCACCTGGACCGTTCGGGCCGGTGACGTGCGAGTCGCCCGTGAGCGCGTGCAGCACGACGACCACGTTGTCGCGGTTCGGCGACAGCTCGCCCCACCGTTGCACCGCGATCGTGACGTCCTCGATGACCGCGCCGTTCTCCAAAGTCAGCGAACCGATGTCGACCAACCCGACCTCGCCCTCGGCCGGCAGCGTCGCGGCAGACACGTCGAAGACCGTCATGACGCCGCCCTGAACGGTTCGGCGGCGGCGAAGCCCTGTTCGAGATCGGCGATGATGTCGTCGATACCCTCGATCCCGACGGCCAGCCGCACCAGGCCCGGCGTCACACCAGTGGCCAATTGCTCCTCGGGAGTGAGTTGCGCGTGCGTCGTCGATGCCGGATGAATGACCAGCGACCGCACGTCGCCGATGTTGGCGACATGGCTGTGCAGCGTGAGCCCGTTGACGAACGCCTTGCCCGCGTCGATACCGCCGGCCAGCTCGAAGGCGAGTACCGCACCGGTCCCCCTGGGGGCCAGCTTCCTTCCAAGCTCGTACCACGGCGAGCTGGGCAGGCCTGCGTAGTTCACCGAGAGCACGTCCTCGTGCCCGGCCAGATATTCGGCGACCTTCTGTGCGTTGGTCACATGTCGCTCAACGCGCAGGCTCAGCGTCTCTAGTCCCTGTGCGATCAGGAAGGCATTAAAGGGCGCGGCGGCCGAGCCGAGGTCGCGCAGCAGCTGCACCCGGGCCTTGAGCGCGAACGCCGGCGGGCCCAGCTCGGCGAAAATCACCCCGTGGTAGCTCGGGTCGGGCGTGGTGAAGCCGGGAAACTTGCCGTTGGTCCAGTCGAAGGTGCCGCCGTCGACGATCACGCCTGCGATCGCCGAGCCGTGCCCGCCGAGGTACTTGGTGGCCGAATGGACGACGATGTCGGCGCCGTGAGCGAGCGGCTGGATCAGATACGGGGTGGCGACGGTGTTGTCGACGATCAACGGCACGCCGGAGTCGTGGGCGACCGCCGCGACGTTGGGAATGTCGAGGATGTCGTTCTGCGGATTGGAGATGGTCTCGCCGAAGAATGCCTTGGTGTTCGGCCGCACCGCGGCGCGCCACGACTCGAGGTCATCCGGGTTCTCCACGAAGCTGACCTCGATGCCGAGCTTGGGCAGCGTGTAGTGGAACAGGTTGTAGGTGCCGCCGTAGAGGCGCGGGCTCGACACGATGTGGTCGCCGGCGTTGGCGAGGTTGAGGATCGCAAAGGTTTCGGCGGCCTGGCCGGACGAGAGGAACAACGCCGCGACGCCGCCCTCGAGCGCGGCGATGCGCTGCTCGACGACGTCCTGCGTCGGGTTCATGATCCGTGTGTAGATGTTGCCGGTTTCGGCAAGGCCGAACAGCGCGGCGGCGTGGTCGGTGTCTCGGAACGTGTATGAGGTGGTCTGGTAGATCGGCAGCGCCCGCGCGTTGGTCGCGGCGTCGGGCGTCTGGCCGGCGTGGATCTGCTTGGTCTCAAACGACCATCTCGCGGTGGGGTCGTCGAGGGTGTTTTCGGTGCTCATGGGTGCTACTCCTGGTGTGATGGGCCGGCTGGGCTCGGTGCGACGCACTCAGCGACAACTGCGCACGCCGGACCTCCGCCTGTCTTCTCTGGGGGCCCGTCACAACGGACCCGCGCTTGCCGGTAGCTGGTTTCAGCTACTCAACCTGGTCATCACCCGGGGCACCCCACCGCGGTTGGAGGGTTGCCGGCCAGCAAGCCGGGGCTTGACGCTGGCACTCATGACCGGAGAGAAGCGTATCGCATGCCGCTGACTGGGTGCCAGCGACGCGTTTTGTTCTCAGTCGGTCACCGCAATCGTCGCCGTGGCAAAGGCCCGAAACATCGGGAGAAATTCCCCATCTTCCGCAGCGCAGAAGCTACTGGTCAGTAGCCAAAGCTGGCCCTTCGCGCGCTCGGCGGTGCTTGTAGTCTGGCGCCCGACGCAGCGGAGGCGATCACAACGCCGAGCCGCCCTTGAATCTGATCGAAACTGACGTGGGAGAACAGCCATGAGCGCCGAGCAGCCGACCATCATTTACACGCTGACCGACGAAGCGCCGCTGCTTGCGACCTACGCGTTTCTGCCGATCATCCGGACCTTCACCGAGCCCGCGGGGATCAACGTCGAAAGCAGTGACATCTCTGTGGCGGCACGCATCCTGGCCGAGTTCGGCGACTGCCTCACCGCAGAGCAGCGTGTGCCGGACAACCTCGGCGAACTGGGCCGGCTGACGCATCTGCCCGATACCAACATCATCAAGTTGCCGAACATCAGCGCGTCGGTGCCACAGCTGGTGGCCGCCGTCAAGGAACTGCAAGGCAAGGGCTACGCGGTACCGGACTATCCGGGAGAGCCGAAGACCGACGAGGAAAAGGCGATCAAGGAGCGCTACGCCAAGGTGCTGGGCAGCGCGGTGAACCCGGTGCTGCGCGAAGGCAACTCGGACCGGCGCGCACCCAAGGCCGTCAAGGAGTACGCGCGCAAACACCCGCACAGCATGGGCGAATGGTCGATGGCTTCGCGCACGCACGTCGCGACCATGAAGCACGGCGACTTCTACCACGGCGAGAAGTCGATGACGCTCGACAAGGCGCGCAAGGTCAAGATGGTGCTGGAAACCAAGAGCGGCGAAACCATCGTGCTCAAGCCCGAGGTGGCGTTGGACGAGGGCGACATCATCGACAGCATGTTCATGAGCAAGAAGGCCCTTTGCGACTTCTACGAAGAACAGATGCAGGACGCCTACGAAACCGGCGTCATGTTCTCCCTGCACGTCAAGGCGACGATGATGAAGGTCAGCCACCCCATCGTCTTCGGACACGCGGTGAAGGTCTTCTACAAAGACGCGTTCGCTAAGCACCAGAAGCTGTTCGACGAACTGGACGTCAACGTCGACAACGGGATGTCCGATCTCTACGACAAGATCGAGGCGCTGCCGGCCTCGCTGCGCGAGGAAATCATCAACGACATCCATGCGTGCCACGAGCACCGGCCGGAGCTGGCCATGGTCGATTCGGCCAGGGGGATCACGAACTTTCACTCACCCAGTGACGTCATCGTGGATGCGTCAATGCCCGCGATGATCAGGTTGGGCGGCAAGATGTACGGCGCCGACGGGCGGACCAAGGACACCAAGGCGGTGAACCCCGAATCCACGTTCTCCCGCATGTACCAGGAGATGATCAACTGGTGTAAGACCAACGGGCAGTTCGACCCGACGACCATGGGCACCGTCCCGAACGTCGGCCTGATGGCGCAGAAGGCCGAAGAGTACGGCAGCCACGACAAGACCTTCGAGATCCCCGAGGACGGCGTCGCCAACATCGTCGACATCGACACCGACGAGGTGCTGCTGACGCAGAACGTCGAGTCCGGCGACATCTGGCGCATGCCGGTCGTCAAGGATGCCCCAATTCAGGATTGGGTCAAGCTCGCTGTCAGCCGCGCCCGGGCGTCCGGTATGACGGTGGTGTTCTGGCTGGATACCGAACGCCCGCACGAGGCCGAGTTGCGCAAGAAGGTCAAGGCTTATCTTAAGGACCACGACACCGAGGGCCTACACATCCAGATCATGCCGCAGGTGTGGGCGATGCGGTACACGATAGAACGCGTGGTCCGCGGACAGGACACCATCGCCGCGACCGGAAACATCTTGCGCGACTACCTCACCGATCTGTTCCCGATCCTGGAACTGGGCACCAGCGCCAAGATGCTGTCGATTGTGCCGCTGATGGCCGGCGGCGGCATGTACGAGACGGGCGCGGGCGGTTCGGCGCCCAAGCACGTCAAGCAGCTGGTGGAGGAGAACCATCTGCGCTGGGATTCGCTCGGCGAGTTCCTCGCACTGGGCGCCAGCCTCGAAGACATGGGCGCGAAGGCCGGCAACAAGCAGGCGACTATCCTCGGCAAGACGCTGGATGCCGCGATCGGGAAGCTGCTCGACAACAACAAGAGCCCGTCGCGCAAGACCGGTGAGCTCGACAACCGTGGCAGCCAGTTCTACCTCGCCATGTACTGGGCGCAAGAACTCGCCGCACAGAGCGAGGACGAGAAACTGGCCGAGCATTTCGCGGCGCTCGCTAAGGCCTTGGCCGAAAACGAAGACGCGATCGTGGCCGAACTCGGCGAGGCGCAAGGCAATTCGGTGGACATCGGCGGCTACTACTACCCCGATCGCGAGAAGACCACAGCGGTGATGCGACCGAGCAAGACGCTCAATGCGCTGTTGGAGGGCGCACAGGCGTAGGAGGCGGCGGACTTACATGTCCAAGATCAGGTCGAAGGCACGGTAGTAGAGCTCGACGGCGACGAGATGACTCGGATCATCTGGAAGATGATCAAGGAGCAGTTGATCCTCCCGTACCTCGATGTTGACTTGGACTACTACGACCTTGGGATCGAACACCGCGACGCCACCGACGACCAGGTGACCACCGAAGCCGCCGAAGCGATCAAGCGCCACGGCGTCGGCGTCAAGTGCGCGACGATCACTCCTGACGAGGCTCGCGTCAAGGAATTCAACCTCAAGGAGATGTGGCTGTCGCCAAACGGCACGATCCGAAACATTCTGGGCGCCGCATTGATCCCTGCGACCCAACTCAGTGCGCGCTCGCCGCTGATGTCCTCCAACCACAGGTACTCGTCATGAGAGGTCACAGATTTTCCCTTTTGGCTTGCTGCGGTCATGGTGACCTCCTCCGCTATCGATTCGGCCAACCTGTGGCGATCACTGTGCACAATCGACCGTCAATCCACCGGCAATCGATGGACCGCTACCAGCGACACAGCAGAGCTATTCCAGGCTGTCAATGGCCGACGACACCCCGCACGCGTCGCTCGGCCAGTCGCCCAAAGTGTGCCGTGGTCGCCTGGAAAGTCTTGCGCACCGTTCCGCCCAGTATTCGCGCGGCGATGGAAGCTAGCGGGCCGGTGAAGACGCTGCGCTGTGTGATCAATGTGCCCGAATCCTTGGGCTCGACGAGGAGATCGATGGTCTCGGTCAATCCGGGCCCTTTGGCCACTGCGGTCCACATCTTTGGGGCTTCGACTCGGGTGACGGTCAATCTCAGTGGTGGGTGGCGCTTTACCCGCATCGTGATCTTCGCCCCCACCGCGAGCGGGCCGTCGATGTTGGCCATCACAATGGCATCACCTGGCCACTCCGCGGGCTTGGTGCATACCGTCCATACCTGCTCGGCGCTCGCCGAGCAGTGCGACGACCCGCCGAACGGGCCTTTGGCCTTACCCATGCTGGAATACCGTCTCGTCCAGCATTCTCCGCAGCCACCTGCGGTAGGTATCCACAGTCATGCCGTCGTGGTGCACGATCCGGTGGTAGGTTTCCGCGCTGAACAGGACCGCTGTCGTCTCCACGATGTCGTCGATCGGAATGTCGTCGCGTATCCATCCCCGGTCGCGGCACACAGCGAGTAGTCGTCGGTTCTGAAGAGTCACGTCGGCCACGACATCGGCGTAGTAGCGGCCCAACTCGGGGTCGACGGTCGCCGCCCCGGCCAGCGCCATGATCAATGACACGCCACGGCCGTACATGTCGGTGGCGGCGGCGACAAGGTAGCTGATGGCTTCGTCGCGGTCGTTGATCGCCAGCAGACCCCGGCCGAGCTCGAGGTCGAACACACTGTCCTGGTCGGTGATGCCGAACGCCACGTACTCGAACGCGGCTCGCAGCAGCGCCGCCTTGGGGCCGTGCGCCTGAACCGTTTCCGCCGAAACACCTGCGGCCGTCGCGATTTTCGCGAACGTGGTGCGGGCGTAACCCTGGCTGGCGAACAGCTCCGCGGCCGCCGCGACCACCTTCGATCGCGTCTGTGCGGCCTGCTGTTGGCGCAGCCGGGATCGGTACACCCGAGATATTGACTGCTGTACCATGGTAGTTAATACTACATCACAGTATTCAACGCGGACTGGAGGGGAGCGATGTCGTCGGTCATCATCGCCGCCTGTCCCGCCCATGGGCACGTCACGCCGCTGCTGACGGTTGCGAGGGGTTTCGTCGAGCGCGGCGATGACGTGCGCTTCGTCACCGGAGCGGCCTTCGCCGATCGGGTCGCCGCGACCGGTGCCACGCATGTCGCGTTGCCGCTCGAAGCGGAGGTCGACTTCGACGATCTGGACGCGACGTTCCCCGAGCGCGCCAGGTTAAAAGGCTTGCGGGCGGCCACCTTCGACGTCGAGCACGTCTTCGCCAACCCGGCCAAGCAGCAATACGAAACGCTCATGTCCGCCCACAAGACACAGCCGGCAGATGTCGTGCTCGCCGAACCGGCATTCCTCGGTGCCGCGTTCCTGCTCGCCCATCTGCGCCCGACGCGCCCGGCGGTCCTCATGTGCGGTGTGATCCCGCTTATGCATCCCAGCACCGACACCGCGCCGTTTGGCATGGGCTTGCCCCCGGCAGGGTTGTGCAACCGTCAGCGCAACGCCCTTTTGGCCGCGCTGAACCACCACCTCTGGGCGTCAGCCGACGACACCCTCGATCGGCTGCACCGTGCCGTGCATGGCCAAGCACTGCCCGGCCAGATACTGAACTGGGGCGCCTGGGCCGACGCGATCGTCCAGTTCACCGTCCGCTCGTTCGAATATCCCCGCTCGGATGCGCCGCCGCAGCTTCATTTCGTCGGCCCACTGAGCGCCACCGGATCGCAAGCAGCACTGCCGGACTGGTGGGACGACCTCGATGGCTCGCGCCCCGTCATCCACGTCACCCAAGGCACGGTCGCCAACAAGGACTACGCCCAGGTCATCGCGCCCACCCTCGAAGCGCTCGCCGGCGAGGATGTACTGGTCGCGGTGACAACGGGTGGGCGCCCGCTCGACACACTGCCACCGCTGCCCGCCAACGCGCGGGCCGCAACGTACCTGCCCTATGACGACTTGCTCCCCCGCACCGACGTTTTCGTCACCAACGGCGGCTACGGCGGAGTTCAATACGCCCTGCGCTACGGGCTACCGATCGTCACCACCGGCGGCAAGGAGGACAAACCCGAAGTCGGCGCGCGCGTCGCGTGGTCGAGTACCGGTCTGCGCCTGCGGACCGAGCGGCCGACTCCCAAAGCCCTGCGGCGGGCGGTCCTGGCGGTCCTTCGTGAGCCCCGCTACCGTCAAGCCAGCCAACGCATCGCCGCCGAAATGCGCGCATCCGGCGGGTTCGCCGCCCTCCTCAACGTCGTCGACCAGCACATCGGGCGAGTTCCCGACACTCCGATCAACCCGGTTTTAGAGCCAAACTGACGTTCTGAGGCGGACGCGGGACGGTTACCACCGCACTGCTGCTGTCTATGCTGAGCGCTTCCACCACCACTTCGAGGAGAGCGTGATGACGGATCCGACGCCGCCGAGGCCGGTGCGCCAGGCCGTGATCGGAATCTGCGTACTGGCAGTGTGGCATCTCATAGGTGTCATTGAGGTGCAACGCCGACGGTGGCATCCGGCGAAGTAGGCGAAGTAGAGGTGGCCTCGATTTTGCTGGTCGCGATGGCGGTGTTGCTCGTCTGGCTGGGCGTAAGTACACGGGGTAGAAGTGGCTGGGCCCGCAACGCGCCCGAGCCCGATTGCGTTGGTTTCGAGGGTTTTAGGCGCTGTCTACGATGTTCGGTCTGAGCGCGCCCGAGGGCCGTCCGCGTGTCAGGGTTCCCCCACGGCTGTAGCGTCAACTCGCCTGGGGTGGATGGAAAATCGTCTCGGCAAGCATACGTCGGAGCCATGATTTGTAGGCGGCCACGGTCCATCCGTCGTGATGGGTGATCCGCAGGTAGGTCTCCACGCTGCAGACAACGGCGGTCGTCTCGACGAGCTCGTCGAACGGTACGTCGGAACGAAGCCATCCCCGGTCCCGATAGACACTTAGGACTCGTCGGCCATTTCTGTTGAGGCGCGCGATGTAGTCCTTCAGGTAGCGCTCCAACGCGGGATCAGACCCGGCTCCACCGATGAGTGCCAGCGCCAAGCGGGCCGTCCGTTCATGGCCGCTGGTTTGGGCCGCAGCGATGAAGTCCAGGCACTTCTCGAAGTCGTCGATAGCCAGCAGGGCACGGCCCATATCCACATTGAGGAGGTTCTCTTCGCCTGCCACGCCGACCGCCGCGTATTCGATGGCGGCGATCAACAAAGCGGCCTTGGACCCCAGTCCATGCACAGTCTGCGCCGAGACACCGGCAGCGGCAGCGATCTTCGCCAGGGAGGTGCCTGCGTATCCGTGGGCAGCGAACAGTTCCCCCGCGGTGGCGAGGATCTGCGCGCGTGTCTGTTCCGCTTGTCGCAGGCGAAGCTCGGATCGATACCTACGAGGCGACCGCCTAGATATTGACTTTGGTGACACGCCAATGAATAGTACGCAGTTACATCAATAGCAGCATCGGGGGACAATGTGTCGTCGATCATCATCGCCAGCGTCCCCATCCACGGCCACGTCACGCCGCTCCTGACGGTGGCGAAGAGCTTCGTCGAGCGGGGTGACGACGTCCGATTCGTCACCGGAGCGCGCTTCGCCGACAAGGTGTGCGCCCTTGGCGCGACGTTCCTACCGCTGTCCGCCGAGGCCGACTTCGACGACCGAACCGTCTTCGAGCGCCCTGAGCGGGCCAGGTTGAAGGGCGTCAAAGCAATCGTCTACGACACCGAACACGTCTTCGCCCGACCATCCAAAGCCCAATACGACACGCTCGTAGCGGCTCATGTGGCCCGTCCGGCCGACGCCGTCCTCGCCGACCCGGCCTTCGTCGGCGCCGCATTCCTGCTCACACGCCCGCGGTCGACGCGGCCGGCCGTCGTGATGTGCGGGGTTATTCCGCTATTGATCGACAGCGTCGACACCGCTCCGTTCGGGATGGGCCTGCCGCCGTCCCGCATACTCAACCGGCCCCGCAACATCGCGCTGGCCGCTGTGAACCGATGGGTTGTGCGGCAGGCGAATCAGACCATCGATGACCTTCACCGCCAGGTCCACGGCGACCCCATACCGGGCGGACTTGCGGATTGGGGGCGCCGAGCCGACGCGCTGGTGCAGTTCACCGTGCCCTCCTTCGAATACCCCCGCTCCGATGCCCCTGCCGAGCTGCACTTCGCCGGGCCGCTGTCGGCCACCGGCTCGCAGGCGCCCCTACCGCAGTGGTGGGCCGACCTCGATGGCAGCCGACCCGTCGTCCACGTCACCCAGGGCACGATCGCCACCACCGACTACGAACAGCTGATCGCGCCCACGTTGCAAGCACTCGCGGCCGACGACATTCTGGTCGTGATCAGCACTGGCGGGCGCCCATTGGATACGCTGCCGCCGCTGCCGGCAAACGCCCGCGCTGCGACCTACCTGCCTTACGACGAGTTGCTGCCGCGCACCGCGGTTTACGTGACCAACGGCGGCTATGGCGGCGTTCAGTATGCGCTGCGCTACGGCGTGCCGATCGTAGCCACCGGCGGCAAGGAGGACAAACCCGAAGTGGGTGCGCGCGTCGTGTGGTCCGGAGTCGGAAGGCGAATCAGAAGTGAACGACCCACACCACGGGCCCTGCGCCGCGACATTCTCGCCGTGCTCAATCAGCCGCACTACCGCCAAGCCAGCCAGCGCGTGGCCGCCGACATGTCTGCGGCCTCCGGCTTCGCCGGCCTGGCCGACGTCGTCGATCGATTGAGCGCTCAGCGCACCACACCCGTTGGCCAGTCGCCCACGCGAGGGAATTCTAAATAGACTGTGGCACAACATTTGTTATCGATCCGGCCAGGGCTTCCGATCGCCGGCCTGACCGACATCGGCGCTGCCGTCTACGCGCGCTACTTCAGGATGGCCTCGACCGTCTTCTCGTCGTCCTCGGCGAGCGCCAGATGTCTGATGAAACTATGGGCGTCGATCTCATCGGAACCCGCGTTGAGCGAAGCGCATTCGCTCGCTGCCGCCCCGACGTTGTCGAGCATCCCGTTGAAAGCCGCGTTGAGCCTGTCGTCGGGGCTAGGGAGCGCGTCGCGCATGGGTGTGCTCGCCGCGGGCAGCTTCGAGCAGTTCAGGTGGATGGCGTTCCAGTCGTTGGCGGTCATCGCCTCGCCGAGGTCCGTCAGTGCCTGTCCGAGAGTGGTGATTTCAGTCTTGTGGCTCTGCCTCCACTTCTCGATCTGCTGGGCGTGAGCGGGCGCGGCGCTCGTGGTCATCGACGGCGTTGAGGATGGCGAGGCAGGGTGTGCGCAGCAGACGGTCAGCAACGAGACCACGAGAGTCGCTCCCGCACGCATTGTGACTCGCTGGTTGTAGATGACCAGGAGGTTAGTTGATCGACGCCCCCGCGTGGAGTGGAATCGTCCCTGCGAAACCTTCGTGGCTTTCACCATGTTGGGTGACCTGATGGCGTTGATCAGTTGTTGCATTAACGACAACTGCGCCAAACAGCTCATCGCGACGCTCCGCTCTCGATTCGGCCAACCTGTCGCGATCACTGTGCGAAATCGACCGTCAATCCACCGTCAATCAATGAGCCGCCACCAACGACGCAGCAGTGTTATTCGCGCTTTCAATGGCGGTTCACGACCCGCCCATGGGGGCAACGCTAGAAGACACGATGTTGAGGCACTTGTCGCGGGCCGTGCACCGCCACCGCGATGCGTGAGGCCCATGGGATGGGCACGATCGCTGAATCTTGTTCTGACGGGTGATGATCAGCGCGATGTGGGGACGGCGTGACGGGTGCTGGTCAAGCCATTTCGGTGGCCGCCAGTTCCCCCAGGTTCCGCAGCGACGATCCGATGACCTGGCGCTGCATGTCCAACCGCGGGGCTTCGGCCTCGGGGATGTCGACATGCACTGAAATTGTTGTGCCGCCGCCATCTGCGGGTGCCAGATGCCACTGGAACACCAGATCCGACACCATGCACGAGATGGTGACCCGCCGGTCGTGGGCTTGGGCGTCCAATGTTTGTGGCATCGGGAAGTCGGGATAGCCCTCGACGAACATCGTGTAATCCCCGTCGGTGCTCGGAATTGTCGACGCGATGCCGGTCCACCACTCGGGGAACCGCACTGGGTCATACAACAGCATCCAGACCTCTTCGGGCGCGGCGGAGGTCTGGGTTGAATCGTCAAAGCTCGGCATGGCTGCTCCCGGGGTTGAGTTGGGCAAGATCGGCCAGGACGGTGTCCAGTTCTTCGGTTGGTGTGATCTGGCCGATGACCGGGCGTCCCAGGTCGGCCAGCGCGGCGGTCGACCCGGTGGCATCGGCGGTGGTGATGCGCCGGCGCCAGCCCGCGGCAGCGCGCTGCAAATACCGCTTCGCCGCGATGGGGTCGTTGCGCGCCGCGGCGATCAGCCCGCGCACCCACGCCATTCGCGCGACGAGCGTGTCGGGCCAGTCGCCGCGCCCCATGGGCTCGAGCACGGCGGCCCCAAGTTCGTGCTCCGCGTCGGCGAGTCGGCCTGTTCGGGCCAATGCCTCCGCGCGCTGCAGGCGCGCCAACGGCCTTCCGATCGATGCGCTTTCGACGTCCAGGGCGTGCGCGAGGAGTTCAGCGGCTTGGTCGTAGCATCCGGCACGCAGCAGCACTCGGCCCGTTTCGGCGTCGGCGCTGGCCCCAAGTTCTGGGCCGCCGATCTGTTCTGCTAAACGCTGCGTGGCTGTGGCCACTCGAATAGCTTCGGGGTGGCGGCCGAGGCGAGACATCAGCCAGGCGCGGGACAGTTGCACGTCGGCCTCGATGGCCAGCGGCAGCGCGGCATGGCTGGGCACGGTTGCGATCTCGTCGAGAAGTTGCAGGGCCTCACGGTAAGCGCCGGTGGCCGCGAGGCCCGCTGCTGCGTTGAGCAGTGCTCCGTACATCAGGTCGACACGCCCGATCGAGCGGGCGATCGCGGCGGCCGCGCGCCCGGCGTCGCCGATTTCCGCGAAGCGACCTTGCCGGATGTGAGCCAGGGTGCGGGCGATGTGGCGGCGGATGTCGCGGATCGGGTCGGCGGGCAGCTCGCGGCATTGCGCGTCGATGCTGTCGAGAAGCTGTTCGCAGGTATCGGGGTCGCCGGCCATCGCCTCGCAGAGCGCGAGGAACGCCTGGGCTTGAAGTCGCGGTCGCAACGCTGAAAGCCCCGCGCTGTCAAGGACTTCCAGGGCGGTGTTGATGGACTGCCGGGCGACCAAGGGGCGGCAGAGCGGGCCGGTGTTCCACTCGGCCCAGCGGATGTGGGCGCTCGCCACGGCGAGCCGATCGTCGCCGGCATCGAGGGCGTTCACCGCGCGTTGGAACCGCTGCTGGGCCTGCTCGCTCATCCCTCGG
>NZ_DATENY010000050.1:0-23420 GCF_035274705.1 Mycobacterium sp.
GACTTCTCATCGTGCAGCGAGGAACAAACCTTCGATGGTCAAGCGGGTACAACCGTCAAGCTCGCCCAAGGACCGGACGGCAACCTCTATCAGCTGACATACCAGCCGGGTGAACTCGTGCGCATCTCACCCACGGACGGCTCCACTCCAGTCGAGGTGTGACGAGGAGAGTATGCGCGCGCGTCCTCGACGTGCCGAGTCAACTGCCGTCGTGCGACCGAGACCGGCCCATCCTCCATTTGGCCTTCTTCGGCGCTTGGTGAAAATCTTCAATCCAGGCGTCCATCATTGCGTCGGTGTCGCCGTGCACAGGGTTATTTGTGACCTGCAATCCGAGACCTTCGATTTCTTTCGTGCACCACCGAATCAACGATCCGTCAGCGCCGACCTGCTGTGCAAGAAGAACCCTCTCGTCGGATTTCAGCTTGTCACTGAACGCATCCATACTGTTCTTCACACGCCAGTAGGGAACGGCCTCATCAAACGGCCGACAGAGCTCTAAGAGTTCCTCTCGAGCCTGGTCGAGGAGGGATGTCGGCGTCGGTTCGTCTCGTTCAGCGATCGAGCCGGCCCGCGGCTCTCCGTCAGTCTCACGGCGAATCTCGGGGTTCTCGCCGTTCGGATCTCCCCCAACTCGCGCAGGATGGCGCAATCCAGCAACTTGGCGACGCTGGTTGTCGACGTACTCTGCTAGCTCGCGGTACTTGACGCGCAGCCCATCAAGCTCCGCCGTAGCCGCCTCGGCTCTCTCGCGCCACCATGTGAGGTGATACTCCACCAGCTTCGCCTCACAGTCAGGGCAAACCGAGACTGGACGGATGGTTGAGGCTAGCGGGGCCGGATCCTCGAACGCTATCCCGCAGAGCGCTTGGTCATTGCGGCGGTTGAGGTAGTCCTCGTGGTGCACCACCGAAGAAGCTGTCTCGTGCACATAGCGGTGGGGTGGCTCCACACCGCGAACATAGCCGACCGGCGCTGGCGTGTTGTCCGTTCTGTCAAACGACTGGCGGCTCAACGCAACTCGGTCTTGCGCTTCCTGGATCGAGGAGTTTGACCAGTTGCCAAGTTGCTCAGCGCGGGTGCGAGATTCGCTCAATCCGCGCCGTAAGGGTCTATCGGCTGTCTCGGTGCTGCGGCCACGCCGGTCGCCGCAGGTCGCAGCCGGGCGATGATGCCGTCGAGGTCGAGGCGGAACATGTCGGGCCGGAAGATGTGGCCGCCAGGCTCCTCACGAAACTCATGTGGGATGCTGGCGTCGCTGAGGCGTCCGCGGAACTCCCGCTGCCCGGCAAGCACCTGGGTCTCTTGCACGCTGTCGAACCAGTTGACTGGGTCCGGACTGGTGCCCGCGACCAGGAAGATCCGCTTGTTCCGGTAGCTCTCGATTCGCTCGACCGGGTTGTCGGCGCTGACCCTGGCCTCGTCCCACGGCACGCCGTAGACCGTGGCGCCGCCTAGTTCGACGACGGCCGAGCTCAAGTTTGCCCAATGCACGACGAGGCCGGAGTCGCGGCGCAGACTTGCCGGGCCGGAGTGGCTACTCACCGAGGCGAAGTGGCCGTAATACTTGGCCGCGTACTTCAGTGCACCGAACCCACCCATCGAAAACCCGGAGACCGCGCGACCGTCGTACTCAGCGTACGTTCGGAAGTTCGCCTCGATCCACGGGATCAGCTGGGCGATGTGGAACGTCTCCCAGTTCCGCGGGCCGACGAACGAGCCGACCGGGTTGGAGTACCAGCCCGCCTGCCCGCCGTCAGGCATCACCACGATGATCGGCTTTCCGGCGGTCAGGTCACGGATGCCCAGAAAGTCGAACTGGCGGAAGTCCGCGGCGCCGCCATGGAGCATGTAGAGGACGGGATAGGTGCGTCCGCTGGTCCGGTAGTCATCCGGAAGCAGGACGTTGATGCCGGGGTTCCAGCCGATCGCGTCCGTCTGGAACCGGTAGTACCACAGGCGGGGATCGTTCTCGTTGCGGTCCACGATGCGGAGGCCGAACCCGTCGCTACGCCCGACGAAGATGACCAGTACGTGCCCGACGTTGATGACGGCGGGGTCGGCGATGCCGTTGACCTTGGCGATCAGCGGATAGAACCCCGCGTCACCGTAGAACCGCACAGCCAATGCCGACAGTGTGTCGCCTGCGACCACCGTGTACCTCGTGGCATCCGGGATGATCAGCCGTTGTTCCACATCGATGTTGCTGGGATCGGCGATCCCGCTGGCGCTGGCGATCAGCGGATACAGTTCCGCGTCACCATAGAACCGCAACGCCAACGCCGACAGTGTGTCCCCAGCGGCCACCGTATATCTCGTGAAGTCGGGAAGTATGAGCCGTTGTCCCACATTGATGACATTGGGATTGGCGATCCCGCTGGCGGTGGCGATCAGCCGATACAGTTCCGCGTCACCGTAATAGCGCAACGCCAAGGCCGACAGCGTTTCCCCCGCGACAACCGTATGTGTTCTGACCATTCTTCACTCCCTCTGTTGCAGTGGCTCCCGTACCTAAGCGAAGACGCAACTAGGTCGCTCCGGCCGTCACACGACACGACGGACCTCGCCGAGTGGCGAGTGATCAATGGCGATCATGGCGGCGATGACGATCGGTCGGCGGTTACTCCCGTAGTCGCGTGTCGGCCGGAGACGATCGTTGCTGACTTCGGCCGGAGCAATTCCAAATCGATGTCGCGGCACTCAAACTCGGCGCGCTCGCGATCACCACTCCTGTATGGATGCCGGGTCCGAGCAGTCGAAATTCTATCCGGAAATCCCCAATGCGTCAGGGATTTCGGGCCTGCACGACCAAGCTGAGGCGTGGATTGGGATCCCTGATGTCTGGCGACTGTGCTGCATTCGGCCGTGCTTGGAATAGTCTTGAGCCCGTGGGTTACCAACGTTGTGGAATCCGTTTGCCGTGCTTGGTGTTTTGATCTTGAGCGAGAAGCTCCGCCCCATATTTGTGCAATGTCATTCCAAGGCAGTCAATTTCGAGACCTGGGTAGTCGCGGCCAGCCGTCTTTGCCGTGACGCTGTGGTTTAAACTCGTTGGATACGCTCGCCGGTGAGGCCACTCGGCATCGGCGGAAGGAAACTCCGTGTCGCAGATGGGACCGTGGACCGGCGACCCAGTCTGGCTGGCCGACGTGCTGCGCGAGGAGGGGGTCCGGCTCGTCGAGTATCCCGGTTGGCGCGACCGTGGCCACGGCGACTTCAAGGACATCCGCGGCGTCATGGTGCACCACACCGGATCCGACAACGCCAGCGCGGCCTCCATCGCCATCGGCAGGCCGGACCTGTCCGGGCCGCTGTCGCAGCTGCACCTTGCACGGGATGGCACGGTCACGGTCGTCGCCGTGGGCGTCGCATGGCACGCTGGCCTCGGCATGTATCCGTGGCTGCCGACCAATATGGGCAACTGGCACATGATCGGTATCGAATGCGCCAACACCGGAACCAGCCCGACTGCACCGCACCGCACGAACTGGCCCGACGTGCAGTATGACGCGCTGGTTCGTTGCTGCGCCGCGATCAACCGCCGCTTGGCGCAGAACTCCAGCCGGTCGATCGGACATAAGGAGTACGCCGGCCGCTCACAAGGCAAATGGGATCCGGGCGCGATCAACATGGACATATTGCGCAGCGATATTCAAGCCCAGATCGGCAGCATTCCCAACCCGGCGCCGACACCGAGACCTCCGGTGCCGGTCGGCGAGTACGCTGACATCCTGCTATTCAGCGGTTCCCAGGGGCCACAAGTCACCCAGCTACAGCGCCAGCTCAAGTATGGCTACGACGCGTATGCGGGGCATCTCGTGATCGACGGCGTCTACGGCCCGCAAACCGAGGCCGCGGTCAGGGAGTTTCAGCGACGTACCCGGGGCTTGAAAGTCGACGGCATCGTCGGCCCTGCCACGGCTGCCGCCTTGAACTTGAGGATGGTGTCACCCGCGCAGCTACTACTGCAGGCTGACAACGAAACGGAGTGAAATGCAGGTGACCGCAGCTCCGTTGGTCACAGAAACCCATACCGCCGGTCTTCAATATCCGCCCAGTGTCGGTTCGAGTCCGACTGAGGGTACTGGTTCGGCCAGCACATGGTCGGCCGTTCGGATCGCCAGCGCCGCGCCCGTCAGCGTCGGGTTGACGGCCAGAGGAGTCGGGATGAGTCCGACCGTGGCGAGGTACAGGTTGTCGGTCGCCCAGACGCGTCCGAACCCGTCGGTGACGCACGTCCCGTCGTCGTTGTCTCCCATCCGGCACGTGCCCATCACGTGAGCGAAGCCGAGGTCCATCCACTGCGGCTCCACCCCGGTCCGGAAGCGACCGAGGTGACGGGCAAGCGCGTGTTGGTCGGCGAAGACAGCCTCCATCCTCTGGCGGTCAGCGTCGCGCAGCGGAACGTCGAACCGCACCGTCCCGTCTTCTCCGATCGTCATCGTGTTATCCCGATGGTTGTCCACCGGACAGAAAGACTGAATCTCGACCAGCCGGTTCGGCGGCACGTCGGTATCGGGCGGCAGCGGCGGTGTGGGGCAGGTGTCCCGCAACACCATCGTGTTCCAGGGCGCTTCGGTACTCGGGGGAATCCACAGGCGCGGTGGCAGGTCGAAATCGGCGCCGCTGCACAATTTTTCATCGAGCACGAGCTGCGAGAACAAGACTGGGTGGTAGGTGACGTATCTGCCGAGCGCCGGCGTATGCAGCCCCGATCGGTGCAGCAGAATCGGCGCGCCGAAAGCGCCCGCTGCCACGACCACCACCGAAGCGTCGATGACCTCGCCGCCCCACAGCTCGACCGCCGACACCCGCGATCCCTCGACGACGACGCGACGCACATCGCCCGCCTGTACCGCCACGCCGGTGTCAGCCAGCACATCGTGAGTGGCGACATAGTGAATCGCCGCCGAATCCAGCAGGCGGCCCGCCATCGGCTGTCCATGAATCTCACGACCGGCCTCGGCAAGCGGTGCGCGTAGCCGCTCGACGATCCGCTGTTGTCGCACCGAAGCGGCGAACGTGTCGTCGTGCACGTCGAGATAGCGTTCGGCTTCACCCAGGTAGCGGTCCCACTCGGGTGCCGGCATCGCCGCCCACTGCTCGAACGTGGACGGTCTCGGGCAGTTGTTGGTCCACAGGGCGCCTTGCCCGCCGACAGCGGCCGTCGTCGACGCGCCCGGCAGACCCGCAGGTGATGCCGCCGCGTCGAAATATGCGAATTTGTCGGCGATTCCGGCGAAGAGGTAATCCGGGTCACGCTGGAAGCGAGTGTGGTTGCGAACGTGGCTACCTGGTGGATCTGAGATCGCCGGACCCGCTTCGAGCATCGTCACGACACGGCCGCCTTCGGCGAACCGGCGCGCAATGACGGCCCCGATCGGTCCGCTGCCGATGACCACGACGTCGCCGCGCATCAGCGAAAGTTCCGGTACATGCCGGCCCCCACTAGGTTGGTGACGGCGTCACGGTACGCCGCGTGGCGGACGTGCGACGGTACTTTGCCTGGAAGGAAACAGTGGAACCCATCCCGGTCATCGCCCTCACCGGCTACCTCGGTGCCGGTAAGACAAGCGTGCTCAACCACGTGTTGCGCACGTCGCGGGGGCGGATCGGCGTGGTAATCAACGACTTCGGCGATATCAACGTCGATGCCGGCTTGGTCAGCGGTCAAATCGACGAGCCGGCCTCGATTGCCGGTGGTTGTATCTGCTGTCTGCCCGACGACGGGGAGCTCGATGTCGCGCTGACCAAGCTCGCCGATCCGCAACTGCGCCTCGACGCGATCATCGTCGAAGCAAGTGGACTGGCCGATCCCGTGTCGATCGCCCGGATCGTCGGCTTCAGCGGCGTCCACGGCGTGCGCGATGGTGGGGTGATCGACGTCATCGATGCCGCAGCGCATTTCGACACGGTCGACCGGGGCGGAGCCGCGCCGGCGCGCTACGGCGCGGCGACGCTGGTCGTGGTGAACAAACTCGACCAGGTTCCGGTGGAAGATCTTGGCACGCGCGTGAGCCGGGTGGAACACCGTGTCCACGAGAGGAATTCGCGTGCCCACGTAGTCGGCGCAATCAACGGTCGGATCGATCCCGCATTGCTGTTCGACGTGGCGGCTGCCCGCGACGCGGTGGGCCAGCTGTCGTTCCGGGATCTGCTGCTCGCTACCGAAACCACCGACGACCACGACCACGACCACGTTCACGCGGATTCGGTCACTGTCACCAGTGACGGCTCCATCGACCCCGACGCGGTCCTTGACCTTCTCGAGAATCCGCCCGCAGGGGTGTACCGCCTGAAGGGAACCGTCACCATCCGCCATCGCTCGGCAAGCCGCGGCTATGTCGTCAACGTCGTCGGCCACTCGGTGCACCTCACGCGAGCGTCGCCGCGCGTGTCCAGCAATTGCCTGGTGGCCATCGGACTTCACGTGGACATCGACGACGTTCGCAGTCGACTCACCGACGTGTTGAGTCCGGTCGCCACGTCACCGTCTGTCGCCGCGATGCGGCGTCTGCAGCGACGCGTGAATGGCAGCGGCTAAAAGGCTGGGTGTTGCCTGTGAAATCGCAAACACGCTCCCGTCTCGTGGTGCACACTGACGAGGTGAGCACCGGCCTGATGCTCACCGCATCGCCACCGAACTCTCACTGAGCTCGGGACGACCTCGGCGCGCGTTGACCATCCGACCAGCGCGCACCGCTGCGACACGGGTGGGCGACGAAAGGCGCTGGCATGCAGGTGAACACGGCCATCCGAAAGCGCGGCATCGTGTGCCTCTCCGCGAGGCGAGAAGTGACGACATGCGCACGGAAAGATGACACATGAGCGCGCAGCAGCAACAAGCACTTGATTCGCTATACGCGATCGACAATGTGCTGACGATCAAGATCACAATGCCGCAAGGTGATTGGGATGCAGTGCGAACCGAGCAGCCGAAGGGCGGCGTGTGCAACTTCGAATGGAAGGGTGGCGCCCGGTTCACGTGGAAAAAGGCGGCGTCGGTCGAAATCTCGGGAACGAGCTTTCCCGCGCGGACGACATTCACCGAGGTGGGCGTCAAGAAGAAGTCCTTCTGCGGATCGCTCGACAGCAACAAGCCGTGCCTGCACGTTGACTTCGGTAGGTTCCGCGACGCGAACGTCCCTGCGATCGAAGCCCTGATCGGGTCACGCTATATCACCCTCAACAACTCCGTCCAGGATCGGTCCTACCTCCGGCAGCCGTTGGGCTACAAGTTGCTTGAGATGGCCGGGCTACCTCATTCACGCTGCAATTTTGCCCGAGTATTCGTGAATGGAACGCTGATCGGCCAAGGGGTTCCCGAGGTCAACAGCCCTGGCATCTATGTCAACGCCGAACCGATCATGAAGCGCTACATCGAGCGCAATTTCAACGGGAACATGAAGGGCAACCTGTACGAAATCGAGCATCACGACGACTTCCTCAAGGAACGCCTGGACTTCATCTCGGTGGAGGACCTGTCCAAGTTCAAGAACAAGGCCGATTTGAAGTTCGCCGACGAACACATCGCCGCCCACGGAATCGACGGGGCGGCCCAGGTGCTCGATCTGGATCAGTTCATCAAAGTCCATGCAATGGAGTTTTATCTGAAGCACTGGGACGGCTACTCCCACAATACGAACAACACCTACATCTACAACGACGTCGCTGCCATCGAGACGCCCGGCGTGGACAACGTGAAGTTCAAGTTGATCCCGTGGGGCATCGATCAGACCTTCCGGCAGGGAGTCCCGTTCAGGCTGGGCCGCCAGGGGCTGATCGGCAAACTCGTGCGGAACGATGCCGCGCGGCGGAAACAACTGATCGACCAGGTGAGGACCTACCGGGAGACCATCTTCGCCCGCGAGATCCAGCAGACGGTGCTGAAACCGCTGATCGATAGGATGGAGGCGCTTCTCGTCGACTTGGGTGTGTCCAATGCCAAATCGGAGATCGCGATAGTCCGCCAGCAGTTGCGGCTGGCGGAATCGGCCGGCTACATCTGTGCGGGTTTGCCCGACGGCAGCGCGGTTTATGTCCTCCACCAGCGCACCGGTGAATGCATGCACGCCAGCAACACCGAGAGCATTCCGCCGGGTGCGGCCCCTCCAGTGAACTTCGAGGTGTACCGGCTGCCGTTCCGGGACGACAACGACAAGTCGGATCTCTGGGTCTTCAACACACTTGGAAATGGCAGGTCGCTGACCAACCAGGCTTTCGACCGCGTGCTTCACGCCAGCGACACGCTGGTGACAAACCAGGGGCACAAATATCTCTATACCTGTCCGCCGAGCAACACCGATCATGCCGAAGAATTTTCGATTGTCCCCGGTAAGTCGCAGGACCCCATCGACGCCAACGACGAGTTCGCATTAACCGGCTACTTCAACCTGACCAGCATCCGAACCCATTTGGGTGCAGCGTTCGGGGAGGACATCACGCCCGCGGGCAGGGCACGGGTCCATCAGGAACCCGGTGGGTCGAAGGTGTACTTCTACTGATCCTTGTGGCGCGCGTCGACCACCGCATAGCCACCGTTGTCGTCGACCACGAGGATTTTCCTCTTGCCGCCGCTTGCGAATGATGTGACGCCTTCCGGCTTCATGGATCGATCGAACTTGATGTCGGTGAGCCTGACCTCGTCGCTGCCGCCGTCCCACGTGCAGAGCTGAAACGGTTCGTCGCCTCGGCTGAGGGAACGTCCGAGCAGGATCAGGAAGTCTTCGGTCTGTTCGTCGTAGGAGATGTCCCTGATGCCTTGTGTCGACGTCGATTTCGGTACGCGGATGCGCACAACAGATGGGGTGCCGAGCGCCGCCGTCGTCCACGTGGCTGCGCCGGGATTGACCGGGACCTGAATCATCGCGATGCGTCCGCGTTCTGCCGGCCCTCGTTGGCCGAACACGAGCGCGCTCGCGCGCGGATCCCATGCGACGCCTTCGATGTTCAGCCCGCCCGCATCCGGTTCCAGCTCGCCGAACTCGGCGAGGGAGGGCTCCTGTGACAGCAACCAGGACCGAAATCCGTCCATCGCTTCCGCATGCAGATCGCCCGCGGGCGTGTAGCGGACGCGGATCAATCCGTCATTGACCGTGCCCCCCACGACACAGAGCGAGGATGCGGCGATGAGAAAGGTCTCGCCATCCACGTCGACGCGGGTGAGGCCTTCGGGATCGCCCAACTGACCCTCATCGACGCCGACGAGCCGGCGTGGCCGGATCTGTCCGACCTCTGAACTGTCGGCATCGAGCGCGAACTCGAAGAAGGCCGTCGAGTCGTGGTTGTCGACGAAGACGAACCGGCGTCGAGCCACCTGGACGACGCCTGAGGCGTTGAACGCCACTCCGCCGTTCTTCTCGGGGAACGGCGTCGACTTGATCTTGCGCCGGAAGGGACGACTCGCAGCAGCCGTGAATGAGTGGAACGCTGCGGCGATGTTCGCGGTCCAGGCCGGCACGTCGTCCAGTATCGCGCGCTGCTGCTAGCTGAAGTGCGTTTGCGCTCGCGCGAGCTTCGCGCCGTCGACGGTGATGTCGAGTTTCTCGTTGTAAAAGGCGACCATGTTCGTGATCGGGGCGACGGCCGGCAGCGGGTAGTGATACGTCCAGGCGAGGTCGGGATGGACGGTGTCGTCCATGCGCACTGACCAGTAGCCCGACGTCACGCCCTTGTAGGGGCACAGCGTTTGAGTGTCGGACGGCTCCAGATGCTCGAAGGAGATGTCGGTTCGATCGATGTAATACCGTGTCGGCAAACCGGTTTCGAACAGCAGCACCGGACTGTGAGTATCGGCCAGCACGACGCCGTCTAGTTCAACCGTGACATGACGATGCGAGCGCAGGGCATCGACCCGAACGTACGGGTTGCGGGGATGACCGTAGATCGGCTCATCCTCCTCGAACCAGATCAGGCGATCCCACTCGAAGCGCACCAGTCCGGCGACGGGGCCGTCACCGTCGTCGAACACCCGCGCCGCCGACGCGTAGCTCTGTCCGCCTCCGACCAGCGCGAACGTCCGCGACTGCCCGAACTGCACCTTCTGCGCGTGGTCCTCGTCGTGCAGGCGCTCGGCTCGGACGTCCGCGCGCGGGATGTAGTACTGCGGGTAGTACGGCACCTCCCACACGTACCGGGCTGACGTCGTGTCGAAGACCAACTCGTTGCCGAGGTAGCCGCGGACCCGCCGCGGCGCCGGTTCAATTCGTCCGCGAACCGCAGCCATCTGCGGATAGTCGGGTGTCGGTTGCTGCGATGTGCTCACGCTTGGTCTCCTCGCCGTGAATCGCGTCGTCGCCTCCATGATGGCGCTTCGCGAGAATCCGGCGCTCCCAATCCGGGTGCCGACTACACGATCCTCGTCCCTAGTCGGCGGCAGGCAAACCCTGTGCCAGCTTCGCAGGGTGAACAAGCAGATTCGACTCCCGAATCGGTACGAATGAGCTAACGCCTGCGATCAACTCGGGTGTCACTCTCGGGCGCAGGTCCTTTCGATCACGACCGCGTTCGAGCGGCATGCCGGTTAACCTGACCGCAGACCGCGGGTTACACGAGCAGCTTGGAGGAAGGAAGCGATGACGTTCCTGTCGGAGATGGACGAAGCAACCGGCCTGCTGGATGAAGCGAAGGTAGTCGACAAGGGACGCGACCTACGCAAGAGCTACCTGGACGCCGACCCCTTTCCTCACATCGCCATCGACGACTTCCTTCCTGAACCGATACTCGAACGGTGTCTGGCCGAATTCCCCACCGACACAAGCGGCGTCACCGACACCTATGACCGTAAACAAGAGCGGTTCAAGCGAGCCTTTACGCCCGACGTGCTTCCGTCGTTCTCACGAAACCTGTTCTACGCCTTCAATTCCCGACCCTTCATCCAGGTCGTGGAGAACATCAGCGGCATCCAGGGCCTGATACCCGACCCGTTTTTCGAGGGGGGCGGCTACCACGAGTTGAGCCAGGGCGGCCACCTGTCCGTCCACGCCGACTTCAACTACCACCAGCGGCTGCACGTCGAGCGCCGGATCAACGTTCTGATCTACCTGAACAGGGACTGGAAGGACGAGTACGGCGCCCAGCTCGAGCTTTGGGACACGGACATGAAGTCGCGCGTGAAATCGTATGTACCGGCCTTCAATCGCTGCGTCATCTTCAGCACGACCTCCGACAGCAATCACGGCAACCCGCAGCCGGTCAATCATCCGGACGGCGTGTCCCGGCGCTCAATCGCGCTGTACTACTACACGGCGACCTGGAACAACGCCAAGCGCAAGCACACGACGCACTTCAGGGTGCGGCCCGGCGAGGCGAACGATGCGCCGGACGTCAGGTCGAGAAGCCAAGACATGCTGGGCGACCTTATGCCGCCGGTGCTCTACCGCAGGCTTATCAATCTCGGGACCCGCAAGGCGCGTCGCTGAGAACCTGAACCGCACGCCCTTTGATAACAAGCTGGTCAAGGGGGGCGCGCCACGCAAGGCTAGGCTCCGTCGCGCTGTTAGCTTGCCGACGTGAGGCTATCGCTTGGCAGATTCTGCTCGGTGCTCGTCGGCGCGCTGCTGCTCGTTCTTGCCGCCGCCCCGGTCGGGACGCCGACCGCTTCAGCGTATTCACGCAAAGGGCTGCCGGTGGAGTTCCTCGACGTGCCGTCGCCGTCGATGGGACGCAACATCCGTGTCGAATTCCAAGGCGGCGGTCCCCACTCCGTCTACCTGCTCGACGGGCTACGCGCCCAGGACGACGCCAACGGCTGGGACATCAACACAGCGGCGTTCGAGTGGTTCTACCAGTCCGGCATCTCGGTCGTCATGCCCGTTGGCGGGCAATCCAGCTTCTACTCGGACTGGTATCAACCGGCCACCGGCAGCGACGGCACCACCACGTACAAGTGGGAAACCTTCCTGACCCAAGAGCTGCCCGCCTGGCTGGCCGCCAACAAGGCTCAGGCGCCGACGGGTAACGCCGTTGTCGGACTGTCCATGTCGGGCAGCGCGGCGTTGACCCTCGCCATCTGGCACCCGATGCAGTTCATCTTCGCCGGTTCGTTGTCCGGATACCTCAACCCCTCGACGGGCTTGTGGCCCACGCTAATTGGCGTATCGATGAAAGACGCAGGCGGCTACAACGCGTCCAACATGTGGGGTCCGACGTCTGATCCCGCATGGCGGCGCAACGATCCGATGGTCAACATCAACACACTGGTGGCCAACAACACCGCCCTGTGGATCTACTGCGGCAATGGCAGGACCGGCGATCTTGACGACGGCGCGAACTTCGGCGCTCAGTACAGCGCACAGTTCCTGGAGAACATCACGCTGTCGACCAACAAGGAGTTCCAGCAGAAGTACCTTGCCGCGGGCGGTCACAACGCGGTGTTCAACTTTCCCGCCGACGGCACTCACAGCTGGGGCTACTGGGGCTCTCAGCTTCAGGCCATGAAGCCGGACATGGTGCGGATCATCGGCTCGCAACCTTGATGCGACGCCTAGAGTGAATGCATGCGCATAGCCATTGCCATTGTCGGAGTGATCGTTGCATTGTTCGGTCTGCTGTGGGCCTTGCAGGGTTTCGGCGTGGTCGGCGGTAGCCCGATGAGCAACACCGTCACCTGGTCGATCATCGGGCCGATCGTTGCGTTGGTCGGCGTCGCCCTAGCGGTCGGAGCACTGCGTCGCCCCAAGTCCTAGGGCTGTGACGCCGGACCCGCACGTTCGCGCACATTGACGAGCACGACTGGAGCGCGACGGTATCGCCATACCGCGAAGCCGCCGCACGTTGATCAGTCGCGACATTGTCAAATCTATTACCGCTGAACGGAATCGGCGTAGCGTCGATGCTATGGCAGTTGTACTGAGACCCGGCGACAGCAACGATCTTGTCCGGCTCCTGCAGGCCCGGCTGAACCGCGACTATCCGCTCTACTCCCACCTCGTGGTCGACGGCATCTACGGTCCGGCCACCACCGGCGTGGTCAGAGAGTTCCAGCGGCGCGCAGGACTGCAGGTCGACGGGATCGCCGGCCCGCAGACGCTCGGCCGGCTCGGACTCAACTTCGACCAACCCGCACCGCTGCCGACCAACCTGCCCTTCTTCTACTGCGCCTCCGGCACGTGGCAAACGCCGTTCATGGGACCGCCATTCGACGTCGGATGGCGACTCGAGCAGATGGGCCTGGTCCGCAACCAGCCCGTCGGATATCCCGCCGCCGGGTTCCTCTACCCGAACCCGTTCCTGAGCTACAACGAATCGGTCGCGCTCGGCGTCGCCGAGCTCATGCGGCTGATCCTGATGAACGCCGGGCAGTTCTACCTCTGCGGCTACAGCCAAGGCGCCGAAGTGGTGGTGCGCACCCTCGGCTTGATGTTGCCCGGCCAGCCGCTGGCTCACCGCGCCGGCGACCTGCTCAAAGTCGTCACCTTCGGCAGCCCGTGCCGCCCGCCCGGACCCACCCTGCTCGGCAACAACCCGCCGGGATCAGGAATCTCGCGCCTGTACACGCCAGGCCAGTTCCGTTCGAGCACATACGATTTCGTGCTCGACGGTGACATGTACAGCACCGCCACCGACGATACGCTGCTGCATCTGGGCTACGAGGCGCTCACCCCGCTCGAACTCGAGCTGCCCTTCGCGCTGAAGATCCTGGAATTGATCCAGACCAACGAGTTTCTCGCCCTGCTCAACCTCGCCAACACGCCCGAGACGTTCGTGAAGGTGGTCCGGACCGCGATCGTCGTCGGTGATTTCATCATCCGCAATCCACACATCCACTACCACGACTGGCCCGCCTTCAATGGGGTCACCGGCGTAGACCGTGCGGTGCAGATCGTCGCTACCGGCTCGACTGGCGGCCCATAGGGCAGGCCTGACCTGCGATACACCTGGTCCTTCGGCGTTACACTCCCGGTGTGCGCCACGACGGTAGCGCAGTGCCGCGGTCACCAAGCCGGTTCTGGTCGAGCTTGTTGGCTCCACCGGTCGCGATGGGCCCGAGTGGAAGCGAAGCCGTGCGCGCCATCTTTGAGCAATTCGACCACCGGGCGCAGCGGCAGCGCAGCATTCTCCGGCTCGCCCTGGTGGCCATCATGGCGCTTGCGGTTTTCAGTGGTACCCCGCGTTCGGAATGGCCGGCGCAGTTCGCCGTCGTCGCCGCCTACGGCATCCTCGCGATCGTCGCGGCGTGGATGTGGTTGCGACATCCCCACCGAGCCCGCAGATTACGGGCTCTCGAACCGATGGTGCCCGTCGACGTCGCCGCGATCTGCGTGCTGCCCTTCTTGTCGACCGGTAGTTACCTCATGCTGGGCCTGCTGGCGTTCCTTCCGTTCTTCATCGCGACGCAGGCCGGGCACCGCGCAGCGGTGATGTCTGTCGTAGCGATCGTCCTCGGTGGCGTTGGGGTTCTGACTGATCCGGTGTTCCGTCGCGAGTTGTCGGCCATGTCGATCGTGACGATGCTGACCATGCTGGCCCTGCTGTGTCTGTGCTCGTATACGGTCTCGCGTGTACAGCAGCGCCGGCTGGCCGGCATCGCCGAATTGACTGCGAGCCGGTCACTTCTGCTGGCCGATGTGATGACGGCAGAGGAGCGCGAACGGCGCCGGATCGCCGAGACGCTGCATGACGGTGCGCTGCAGACGGTGCTTGCCGCGAAACAGGACCTGCGAGAAGCGATTCGGTCCAACGGCGACACGTCTGGTGTCGAACGGGCCAGCGAGCTGCTCGTCGATGTCTCGCACGACTTGAGGCAGGTCACCCGCGAACTGCATCCCTCGGTGCTGGACGAGGCAGGTCTGGCAGTCGCTCTACAGACGTTGGCAGACAGCTTCTCTGAACGCACCGGCGTACCGGTCGATTGTTCGATCGACTACGCCCAGCGCCATCCCGACGACGCCACGCTGTATGGCGTAACGCGTGAGTTGCTCAACAACGTCGCCCGGCACGCGAATGCCCACCGGGTTCAGCTGGAGCTGGTCGATGGTCACGATTTAGTGACGCTGAATGTCCGGGACGACGGTGTGGGCATGGACCCGTCGATCTTGGCGAGGCGTCTCAGCGAGGGGCATATCGGTGTCGCATCGCACCGTGCTCGCATCGAAACACTCGGAGGCACAGTGGAATTCGAACCGGTCGAACAAGGCACCTGGGTTCAGGTGAAGCTACCGATACGGGTGGGGCAGGAGGCTCAGTGACGAAGTCGGAACGGGTGCGGGTCATCGTCGGCGACGATCACCCGGTCTACCGGGACGGCCTGGTGCGAGCGCTCGACAACAACGGCCGGACGGAGGTGGTGGCCGCCGTGGGCGACGGCCGCGCTGCGCTCGATGCGATACGCGAACACACGCCCGATGTCGCGCTGCTCGACTACAAGATGCCGGGCCTCGACGGAATCGCCGTCGCCCGCGCGGTGGTCCGCGACAAGCTGTCGACCCGCGTGCTGTTGGTGTCTGCGACGACTGAAGGCTCTGTCGTCTATCGCGCGATCCAGGACGGCGCCGCAGGGTTTCTGTCGAAGGAGGCGGATCGCGACGACATCGTCGCCGCGGTCGTGGCCTGTGCGCGCGGAGAGGATGTGCTGCCACCGGAATTGGTCGCCGGGTTCACCGCACAGGTGCGTCAGCATGCGCAGGGGCAGGCGCCGCTTCTCAGTGAGCGCGAGCGGCAGATCCTGCAGCTGATCGCCGACGGCAAGTCGGTGCCCGATATGGCTGCGGAGCTCTTCCTGGCGCAGACCACGATCAAGACGCACATCCGGCGACTGTACGAAAAGCTGGGCGTGTCGGATCGCGGCGCCGCCGTGGCGCAGGCGATGCGGAATCACCTGCTGGAGTGATCGCCATTCATCCATTTGGATGACACGCGGTTCATCCTCGTGCTCATGCGAACGGACGCTGCCGCTCGGCTGTCCTGAGCCGCAGGCTGATTCGCATGACAACAACCACTCCCATCTACCCTTCAACCAAACCTGTAGCACGCGCACGGATCACCAAGCCCGTCGCTCATCCGACCGCAATGAAGTACGCCGTCGAGATGATCGGGACCCTCTTTCTCGTCTTCACGATCGGCGCTTCCGTGCGGAGCGGTAATCCGCTGGCTCCGTTGGCCATTGGCGCCATTCTGATGGCGATGGTCTATGCCGGCGGACATGTTTCCGGCGCTCACTACAACCCGGCGGTGACGCTGTCGGTGCTGGTCCGCCGCCGGATCGAGGTCCGCGAAGCCGTCGGCTACTGGGTCGCACAGCTCATCGGCGGCCTGCTGGGAGCGGCGCTCGTCTCGGCCGTCGCCCCGGCACAGACGAGCCCGATGGCCCTGTCCGGTCATGCCGTCATCGCGGCGTTCATTGCGGAACTCCTTGTCACGTTCGCGCTGTGCTATGTCGTGCTGAACGTCGCCACGAGCAAGGATCACCCCGCCAACTCGTTCTACGGGCTGGCGATCGGCTTCACCGTGGCGGCCGGCGCCGTGGCCGTCGGCGGCATCTCCGGTGGCGCCTTCAACCCCGCGGTGGCCATCGCCGGCGTTGCGATGGGCATGTTCTCCGGATCGATGATCTCGATGTTCTTCGCGGCGCAGGCCATCGGTGCGGTGGCTGCCGGGCTTGCGTTCCGGGTGCTCAACCCAGCCGACAACTAATCCCACCATCCAACCGACGTTCCTCCTTCGTCAACGCCGACGAAGGGGGAGCGTCCTGCTATTGGGGCGGCGAAGGCCGTCGCACCGCCGGCGGGCCCGCCGCATTTGGCCGCCGCGGCAGCCCTGATCATTGGGTGATGTGGTCCAACTGGTGGTCGATTCCGCTCGGCATCCTTGCCGGGCTTCTGCTGCTCTGGCTCGTCTTCGCGGTGGTCCTGTGGTTCGCCAAGCCCGACGAGTACGCAATCCGGGACGCCCTCCGCCTCCTGCCCGACCTTCTGCGGCTGATCAAGCGACTGGCGGCCGACCCAGAGACGCCGCGGAGCGTACGTATCCGCCTCATCCTGCTGATTGGCTACCTCGCGCTGCCGATCGACCTGATTCCCGACTTCATCCCCGTGCTCGGCTACGCCGACGACGCGATCATCGTCGCCATCGTTTTGCGCTCGGCGACGCGGGCCGCCGGATCCGACTCATTGGCCAAACATTGGCCGGGTACGCCAGAAGGGCTGTTGGCCCTGAAGCGTCTGTGCCGGTTGAACGCCGCATGAACACCGAAAATCTAGCGAATATTTACTCGGTGGTCAGCGGCGTCGCGGGGTCGTCACAGCGCCGTCGAGTCGACGATGTGCACGCGACATGACGAGCATCGAGAAGTTTGCTGCCGTGTCGTGTGTGATTTGGCGCTCACTTTGGCTCGCTAATCCTAAGAATTCGTTGGTCATACATATTTCACAAATGATCTTGGGGTGATTGCCACATGCCCATAGGAACAGTTCAACGCGGCTAGATACCTTGCTGAAAAGGCATAACAATTGCGTAACGAAGATTTTCTTAAGCACTGTCTGAGAGCTTTCGCGCGATGGCCGGTCCCTCGCCAGTTCACGCGCTCGTAACACGACTTTTCGTCGCTACACTCGACCGAGATCGCGCCGAACAGGCGCAAGCAGACCTGAAATCTAGGGCCGGTGCACGCCAAACCGGCGGAGGTACCGATGAAGATGGCAAACTTTTTGATGCCCAAGGGCACTAGTGGTTCGCATGTGAAAGATGAGGATCATGTGAATCCGGACGTCAGCGCCGTTGGCGCCGTTGCGGTCAGCCGCGGCCCGATCGGCGATATCGCCAGCGGGAACGCCACCGTCGTCGTCACGAACTACGGCGACGACAGTGTTTCGTTCCTCAAACCCGGCACGCTCGCCGTCCAGCGGGACATCGCCGTCGAGGGTGAGCCGTTTGCAGCTGTCGTTTCTCGCGACCGTGCCTACATCAGCACCTCGTCCGAGAACTACGACGGCGTCTCGGTCGTCGACCTCGACACCAAGACCGTTGTCGCGACCTACCCGCTGGCCTTCAGCGTCACTGCGATGGCCATCAGCCCCGACGGCAAGCGCGTCTATGCGGGTCGCACCGCGCATGACCGTGTCGATGTGACGGTCATCGACACCACCGCCGAGCGCGTCGGCACCATCGACATCGCCACCGGCGCGGGTATCGGCATCGACGCCATTGACGTCGATCCGACAGGTAAGCGCCTCTACGTCGCGACCACCGACGTCCTCGGTAGCCAGCTGGTGATCGTCGACGCCGAGACCGCCCGCGTGACCCGCACAGTGCCGGTTGGGGCGCCGATCCGCGACCTCGCGATCGCCGACGGCACCGCCTACGTGCTCACCTCCGACCGCGTCGGCGGCGGGGCCGTCAGCGTGATCGACCTGTCGGCCAACCGGATCACCGACACCGTGGAACTCGGCGTGGGCGCACCGACCCAGATGGCGTTGAGCCCCGACAAGACGCGCGCCTACGTCGTCGACTACGACCGCGTCGCGGTGCTGTGCACCAAGAGCCTGCAGGTCGTCAACACCGTCACGGTCGACGCGCGGCCGTCTTGCGTCACAGTCGATTCCAACGGCGACCGGCTCTATGTGGCCGACTACGCCGGCAACGTCACCGCGTTCTCGGTCGACTCGACGATGCCGCTGCTGTACTCGCAGTTCATGGCCACCGACCCGATCGCGCTGCCGGAGCAGCGCGAACTCGAGCCGGCCACCGCCTGATACGCCGAGACTGCGGGCAGATCGCGTTTCGCGACGAAATCGCGATCTCCCCGCAGTTTCGACGAGGTGCTAGCGCCACTGGTAGCGGGTCTTCGGCCGGCCTGCCTTGCCGTAATCGGTGTGCCGGCTGACGGTGCCCTCCTCGGCGAGGCGCTCCAGATACCGCCAAGCCGTCACCCGCGACACCCCGACCTGCTTGGCGACCGCGTCTGCGGTGATCCCATCGGCGGAATCCCGTACCGCACGAGCGATCTCGTCGTTGGTGCCTGGTGCCGCGCCCTTCGGGGCGGCCGATCTGTCGGTGCCGACGCGCAATTCGGCCAGTGCGCGGTCGACTTCCGCTTGACTGGCAGCGTCGGTACCGGCCGGCAAGGCTTCGCGGTAGCGCTGATAGCGCTCCAGCCGATCGCGAAACGCCGCGAATGTGAAGGGCTTCAACAGATAGGCCAGCGCACCGTGGCCGACCGCCGCGCGCACCATCTCCAGGTCGCGCTCGGAAGTGATCGCGATGATGTCCGGCGCCGGCCGCAACCCCGACAGGCCCGACGCCAACGCGATGCCATTTGCATCCGGAAGCCCGATGTCGAGTAATACCAAGTCGATTGGAGTTTCGCCGGCGGCCGCCTCCGACGCCGCGCGCATCGCATCGCGTGCGGTGTGCGCGACCGCCGCAACCGAAAAGCCAGGCAGTCGACCGAGATACGTGCGATGCGCCTCGGCTATCAAGGGTTCGTCCTCGACGATCAAGACACTGATCACGATTTCACCGTCACAGTGACCACCGACCCGTACGTCACGTCCGCCGTGAGCGTGCCGTTGTGCCGCTTGACCACCTGAGCCACCAGCGCGAGACCCAAACCGTGTTGTTCGAGATCGGAACCCTTCGTCGAGTATCCGCGCTGCATCGCCTTCTCAAATGTGCTGGCGTCCATGCCCGGTCCGCTGTCCGCCACGCGCATCAGCAGCGTCCCGTCGTCCTGGCTCACGGTCACCTCGACCCACGGATCTTCGCGATCGCACGCGTCCATCGCGTTGTCGATCAGGTTGCCCAGCACGGTGACCATCTCCGGGCCCGTCAGCGGGACATCGTCGGCGTTCGCCGGTAGATGCGTCTCCTCGGTGACGGTCAACTCGATGCCACGCTCGTCAGCCTGGGCCGTCTTGCCCAGCAGCAGCGCCACCAGAGCGGGTTCGCCGACGGCGCTCGACAGCCGGTCGACGAGCTGCTGGGACAGCTCGAGCTCGTTGGTCGCGAACTTCACCGCTTCGTCGGCGCGGCCCATCTCCACCATCGTGACGATCGTGTGCAGCTTGTTGGCTGCCTCGTGTGCCTGCGAGCGCAGCGTGTCGGTCAGCACCTTCAGCGAGCTGAGTTCGCCGAGGGCGCCCTGCAATTCGGTGCGGTCACGGATCGTCACGACCTCTGAATTGCGAGCGTCGGGTGTCCGTCTTCTTTCCACGGGGGAGCGGTTCACCACAAGCACGCGCTCGTCGGTCACATGCACTTCGTCGCGGGCGCCCGGGTTGTAGGTACGCAGGAACTCCGGCAGATCGGATCGCTCGACCGGTCCGGCGGGCAGCGCAAGCAACCGGCGCGCCTCGTCGTTGGCCAAAGCCACGCCATTGCGGTCGACCACGATCAGCCCCTCGGAGACCGAATGCAGAATCGCGTCGTGATGCTCGTACATCACCCGCAGCTCGTCGGGACGCAGCCCGTGCGTCTGCCGCAACAAACGGCGCCGGATCGCCCACACGCCGGCTAGCGCTATGCCAAGGGCGCCAAGGCTTACCGCCGCGATGATCGGTACCTGAGAGCGCCAACGATCGGCCAGGCTCTTCTGCAGGATGCCGGCCGAGACGAGCCCGACGATGCGGCCCGTCTCGTCGCGGACCGGGGCCACCGCGCGGATCGACGACCCGAGCGTTCCCGTGTAGACCTCGGTGAACGTTTCACCCCGCAACGCGGGCTCGATGGTCCCGATGTACTTGCCGCCGATCTGATTCGGGTCGGTATGGGTGAACCGCGTCCGGTCAGGTGCCATGATCGTGATGAACGCGATATCGGTGTTCTTGCGGACCGCCTCGGTGACCGGCTGCAAAGTCTGTGTGGCCCTGCCGGATTGGATCGCCGCAGCCGTCGATGGTGAGTCGGCCAGCGCAGTGGCGATGCCGAGCACCTGCTGGCGCGCGGCGGCGTCACCGTCGCTGCGAGCATCGAACAGCGCCAACGCGCTGCCGACCAGCACCACCACCGCGATCACCAGGATCTGCAGGGTGATCGCCTGGCCGGCCAGCGATCGGGGCCACCACCTGCTCACGGGGCGCCAAGTTCCTCGGCCGCGATCGCGAACACCTCGTCGCCCGCACCGACAGCGATGAAGTGGCCGGCTCCTTCCACCGGATGCCATACCGCTCCGGGCATCGCATCAGCGACGGCCTTGTTGATGGGATCCGGTACGAGTCGACCATCCAGTCCTTGCCACATGTGAACTGGCCGCGCGATCGTCGAGACATCGAAAGCCCAACGCCGGTAGAGGAGTTCAGCATCGCGCACCAGCCCGGCCGAACCGTGAGCGAAGCATTCGGCGCATGAGTCGCCGAACGCCGTCGCGACCTCCGGCCGAAGGAGAAGCTTTTGGTCATAGTCACTGACGGAGTTTCGTACTTGTCTGACGAAGCTCTGCGGAAAGTGTTTGGCGCTGAAGCCGAGTGCGGCGTACATGAGGCGGAAGCCCGGCTTGAATCGGAGTGAGAGGGCTCCGCCCAGCGCGTCGACCTTGGAGAGGTACTGCGCTGCCGAGTTGTCGCCGAATGCTCCGTAACTTCCAGGCGCGATGCTGCTGACGTGGCGCAGCCGGGCCGGATCGATGTATGCGGCCGCCGCAAGCGCCCATGGGCCACCCTCGGACCAGCCCGTCACTCCGAATTCCTGGTATCCCAACGCGTCGGCGACCGCTACCAGGTCGTCGGCCCAGCCGGAGTAGGAGCGCGCCCTTTGGGCGCTGGACTGGCCCATACCAGGCCGGTCCACGCAGACGAGTCGCAATCCGTTCTTCGATGCTGAATTCGCGAGGAGGTGCGCCTCGAGCCGGCTGCTTGGCCCGCCGTGATTGTGGATGACGAGCGGCCCGTCGGCATCGCCGACTTCGACGTAGCTCAGCGCGCGGCCGTCTCGGGTCGCGACCTCCCCGGTCAACCAGCCCTCCTGAACGTAATGAACTAAAACGTGACCTGGCTCACGTCCTCGCAGAACATCCTTGCAGACCACTTTTGGATCTCGACTTGGAGGAACAGCCATGACCACTCTGGACAGGGCGCCGGTAACGGAGCCGCCGCGGCGTCGTGACCGCACCCATTGGCTCTACATCGCCGTCATCGTCGCGGTGGTGGCCGGCATTGCGGTAGGCCTCATCGCTCCCGAAGTCGGGAAGAGCGTCGGCGTGCTCGGCACGATGTTCGTCAGCCTGATCAAGATGATGATCGTGCCGGTCATCTTCTGCACGATCGTGCTCGGCATCGGCTCGGTGCGCAAAGCCACCACCGTCGGCAAGGTCGGCGGCCTGGCTTTCGTCTACTTCCTCGTGATGTCGACCTTCGCACTGGCCATCGGTCTGGTGGTCGGCAACCTGATCCACCCCGGCAGCGGCATGCATATCACCGAGAAGACGGCCGCCAAGGGAGCCGAACTCGCCGAGAAGGCGCATGAGTCCGGCGGACTCATGGACTTCGTCCAGCACATCGTCCCGGACACGTTGTTCTCGTCGCTGACCGAAGGCAATGTGCTGCAGGCGTTGTTCATTGCGCTGCTCGTCGGGTTCGCGCTGCAGGCGATGGGTCGCCAGGGCGAGCCGATCCTGCGTGGTATCGAGCATCTGCAGAAGCTGGTCTTCAAGGTTCTCGTGATGATCCTGTGGCTGGCTCCGATCGGTGCGTTCGGCGCGATCGCGAACGTCGTCGGCCAGACCGGCTGGTCCGCGGTGACCCAGCTGCTGGCACTGATGCTCGCCTTCTACATCACCTGCGTGCTCTTCGTATTCGGTGTGCTGGGCACGCTGCTGCGCGTGGTGTCGGGTGTCTCGATCTTCAAGCTGGTGCGCTACCTGGCCCGCGAATACCTGCTGATCTTCTCGACCTCGTCGTCGGAGTCTGCGCTGCCGAGGCTGATCGCCAAGATGGAGCATCTCGGCGTCGACCGCAGCACCGTCGGTGTTGTTGTGCCGACCGGCTATTCGTTCAACCTCGATGGCACCGCGATCTACCTGACCATGGCCTCGCTGTTCATCGCGGACGCGATGGGCGCCCCGATGTCGGTCGCTCAGCAGCTCGGCCTGCTGGTGTTCATGATCGTCGCCTCCAAGGGCGCGGCCGGTGTGACCGGCGCCGGGCTGGCCACTCTGGCCGGCGGCCTGCAGACCCACCGCCCCGATCTGCTCGACGGTGTCGGCCTGATCGTCGGCATCGACCGGTTCATGTCCGAAGCCCGCGCGGTGACGAACTTCTCCGGAAACGCAGTCGCGACAGTGCTGGTTGGGTCGTGGACGAAGACGATCGATCGCGACAAGGTGAACGCCGTTCTGGGTGGACAGGACCCGTTCGACGAACTCACCATGGTTGACGACAATCGCAGCGCGCACGCTGAAGAGCCGCCACAGGAGCGAATCCCTGTGCCTGTGTAGCGCAGCACCTGGGAGAACCCAGAAAGGCCCGGCCGACTCCCCTCTCGGCCGGGCC
>NZ_DATENY010000051.1:0-55454 GCF_035274705.1 Mycobacterium sp.
GCCAGCTGCCCATAACGCATTCCACAGAAGGCCGTGACACCGGCGCTCGCGCCGCCCCTGATCTCCGTTCCGCTGGTGGTATGTAGCAGCATCGCACCTCTCAACCTGTCCTTAGGGACCCTGCCGTCGGCAACGGGAACCCCAACTCAGGCGCCTAATCGGTAACCGCACCCGTGCTCGGGATTTTATCTTACACTGGAGCCTGCTGTCGTGTAATCTTTCGTGACAGTCGCTACGACGACTGATGTTTCACATCGATGGCTATCAGCGCCCGCCGTCAGGGGCGACAGCCGACCGGCCGCCATAAGCATCCAAACTGGAGACGAGAAGTCGATGACCACACTGCCGAACCAGTCGTCGAAGCGCCTGTTCTGTGGGCTGTGCGAAGCGTCTTGCGGGCTGATCGCGACGGTGTCCGGCGACGAGCTCATCGCGCTGCGCCCTGACGCCGAGCACCCGAATTCGCGCGGATTCGCATGTTCCAAGGGGATCGCGTTCCCGTCGGTGCGCACCGATCCTGATCGCGTGCTCTACCCGCTCCGGCGCCGCGTCGACGGAACATTCGAGCGCGTGTCATGGGTGGAGGCCCTAGATGACATCGGAAAGCGGCTGCGCGCCATCATCAACGAATACGGGACCGAGTCGATCGGGATACTCGCGGGCAACCCCGTGGCATGGAATTATGGCGGATTCCTCAACGCATTCGGGATGGCCGCGGCGCTCAAGACCAAGAACTTCTTCATCTCGGCCTCTGTCGACGTCAACAACTACTATGTCGTCGGCCAGCTCCTCTACGGTCACAATCTGGTCAATCCGGTCCCGGATCTAGCCCGCACCGACTTCTTTCTGTGTCTGGGCGCCAACCCTGTTGTCTCGCACGGCAGCATGATGAACGAGGGCCGGGTACGCGAGCGGATGCTCGCCATTGCCGATCGCGGTGGACGCGTCGTCGTCGTCGATCCGCGACGAACAGAAACCGCAGAATTGTTCGAACACCTGCCAATCCGGCCCAACGGTGACGTATGGCTGCTGGCCGCGATGCTGAAGGTCATCCTCGATCGGGGACTGCAGGACACGGCGGCGCTGGAGCAGATGACTCGGGGCCATGACGCCCTACCGGAGTTGGTCCGTGCCGTTGATCTCGAGCGAGCGGCGCGGGAGACTGGGATCGCGGCAGAGTGCATCACCAGCCTTGCCGTCGACTTCGCGGCAGCACCGTCGGCAGTTGTCTACGGTCGATGCGGCGCGTCATTGGGTCCGTTCGCCACCCTGACCAAGTACCTGATCGACGTGCTCAACATCGTCACCGGAAACCTCGATCGACCCGGTGGGTGGTGCTTCGGCCGTCCATGGCTGGAAGTCGAACGGCTCACGAGGTTGCTGAAGATAAACGGCTACGCCCGCTGGCGCACTCGAGTGGATGGCATCCCCGAGGTGTTTGGAACGAGTCCGCTGGCGAGTTTGACCCGCGAAATCCTGACGCCCGGCAAGGGACAGTTGCGGGCGATGCTCGTAATGTCATCCAACCCCGTGATCTCGGCGCCGGCATCGGACGAGGTAGAGCATGCTCTCCAAAAGCTCGACCTGCTGGTCTCGGTGGATCCCTACATCACAGACACCAGCCGGCACGCGCATTACCTCCTCCCCCCAACTTTGTGGCTGGAACGAGAGGGGCTGCCCATCTTCACCCAGCCTCACGCGGCCGTGCCCTACGCACAGTGGGTTTCGGCTGCGCTGCCACCTAAAGGTGAGGCACGCGACGACTGGTGGATCATCGACCAGATCTGTAAACGCATAGGCAAAGTACCGTCACCCGCGCCTGGTGCTCAGCTCATGGGACGACTCGGTATCCGCGTCACGCCGGCGCAGAGCGTAGATATCCTGCTCCGCCTCGGACCCGAAGGCGACTTGTTCGGCCTGCGTCGGCGCGGCCTGAGCCGCAAGAAACTCCTCGCCACCGGTGCCGGCGTCAAACTCGCCGACGGCTTGCCGACCGGTGTGCGAACCAAACGGGTAAATCACAAAGACCGCCGCGTGCATGTCGATCACCCGCTCTTCAAATCGGAGATCGAGCGCCTACTGGCCACCTCAGACGGCAATGATCCCGAGTACCCGCTGCGTGTCTTCAGCGTTCGTGAATTCCGTTCGCACAACTCGTGGCTCCACAACGTCCCGAAGTTGATCGCCGGTGATCGCGTCCAACGGCTAAAGATCCATCCAAACGACGCGAACACGTTCGGCATCGACGAGGGCGACCTGGTCGAAATCGCCTCCCGCCACGGAAAGGCCGAAGCGCCAGCACATGTCACCGAAGAGGTGATGTGCGGATCGGTTGGATTGCCCCAGGGATGGGGCCATCGCGGCCAGTGGCGGCGAGCCGTCGCCGCCGGCGGATCTGTCTACAACCGGCTCACAGCCAACACACCGGCCGAGACGGACGTCCCCAGCGGAAACGCTGTGCTCAACGGCCTGGCTGTGCGGGTGCGGCCCCTTCGCGCAAACCAAGAACGGTCCAACTGATGCCCTACGTCATCGCCGCACCATGCGTGGCCGACTATTCCTGCGTCGAGGTCTGTCCCGTCGACTGCATCCACCCCACGCCGGACGAAGCCGAATTCGACCGTGCGGAACAGATGCATATCAATCCGCAGGAATGCATAGACTGCGCTGCTTGCATGGAAGCTTGTCCGGTCGACGCGATCTTTGCGGCCGACCGGCTACCAAATCGCTTCAGCCACTACGCGACGGTCAACGCCGAGTACTTCCTTGCCGATGACGGGATTTGACCAACGCGCACTGCGGGTCGCGATTGTGGGGAGCGGCCCGGCAGGAATGTACGCAGCCGGACACTTGCTCGAAAGTCCGGCGGGCACCTACCTCGGCGGGAATCTCGTTGACATGGTCGACCGGCAGGTCGAGGTCGACGTGTTCGACCGCCTTCCCACCCCGTGGGGACTCGTGCGGTCGGGCGTGGCACCTGATCACCCAGAGAAGAAGCGCGTGAGCAAGGTGTTTGAGGCGGTAGCTGCCCGGCAGGGCTTCCGCTTCTTCGGAAACGTCGAAGTCGGCCGGGATGTCACCCCCACTGAGCTGGCCGAATGGTACGACGCGGTGATCTATGCTGTCGGCGCGGCGGGCAGTCGAGAGCTCGCTGTACCGGGTGATGATCTGAGCGGATGCTTCTCCGCAAGGGAGTTCGTGGCGTGGTACAACGGCCACCCCGACTACAGCCATCTCCACTTCGACCTGTCGTCAGCGCGGGCCGTAATCGTGGGCAACGGAAATGTCGCACTTGATGTTGCAAGGATCCTCACTCTCGATGTCGGCACGCTGCAGCAGACTGATATCTCCGATGTCGCATTGAAAATGCTGCAGGACAGCGCGATTCGTGAGGTTGTCATCCTTGGTCGACGGGGTCCCGCCCATGCGGCTTTCAACACTCCCGAACTGGAGGAACTTGGCCATCTGGACTCGGCCGATGTGATCATTGACAGTGACCTCCAGAGCCAATATCAGGACACGGTGGTCGGCACCGGCGACCCGACGATGGTGCGCAAAATGCAGACGCTGCGCCAGTTGGCCGAACGTCAGCAGCGTGACGGGCGGAAGCGAATAGTGTTCCGGTTCTTCACATCACCTATCAGGCTGCTGGGCGCCGAGCAAGTCGAGGGGATCGTAGTCGCTCGCAACGAATTGGAATGCCACGCCGATGGACATCTCGAAATCCACACCACCGGAGAGGAATCGGTCATTGACACGGGGCTGGTGCTAAGTGCGATCGGCTACCAGGGTAGCCCCATCGTCGGGCTGCCATTCGACGATCGCCGATGTGTCGTTCCGCATCGAGCTGGCCGCGTCGTCGACGCAGATAGGGTGGTGCCGGGTGCCTACGTCGCCGGCTGGATCAAACGCGGACCCACCGGGATAATCGGAACCAACAAGAAGTGCGCTCGTGAGACGGTCCATTCCTTGCTGACGGATGCATCCATGGGCCGGCTGGCCACCTCCACCACCCTTTCTGCCGATGCGATCGCCGAAGTCGTCCGCAAACGCAAGCCGGATGCTGTCCCGTACGCCGGCTGGAAGGCAATCGATCGCGACGAGCGTCGCGCCGGCCAGCGGGATGGACGACCGAGGGTCAAGTTCATTACGACCCACCAATTGCTATGCGCGGCAGCGGCAGCGCGGGACCTGCCCTAGGAGACAACCTCGATATTCGACGCTCACCACACGTGAACCCAGTTGTGGTTCGTTGGGCTGTCCCCTTGCCGCGGCGTCCGACCGAGGTCGCGCGGAAGTCCGGTAGGTTATTGCGGCTCGGTCGGGACCCCTGAACTGGTCCGCTGCGGGTGAGAGTCGATAGTTACTGCGGGCGTTGGGTTGTCGGCCCAGGAGTTGGCTGTTGGTCACTCAGTTGCGGCCGCGTCGAGGAATCGGCGCACTTCGCTGGGATTGTGCAGGGTGAACACATTTGCGTGTTTCGCGTAAGCGGCGCACCGTTCGCCATGTGCAGCGCCAGAGTGAAAAGTCGAGGATGACGATGGTGTCTGCAGCGGAAAGGCGGGGGGCGAGGTTGGTGTCGTAGGGGCGCGGGGGTCTCGAGAATTCTCCCGAGGTGTTGTGCCAGTGTTGATTTGCCGGCGCCACCACGGCCAAGAATGGCGATGCGCTTCACCGCTGGCACCTGTGTTTCGTGTGGTGTCGGTTGGTAATGGCGAACGCTCCCCCTGTGGGTCCTCGTCCGGGCTGGTCGACAGTTCCGTGCGCCGGTCGTCGGTGTGTGCAGGTCGCAGCGCAGCGAGTCGACCGCTGGTACCCCGGGCTGGAGTGGTGGTTGCAGTCGTCTTTCCAATCGCCGATGGACAGCCGGGTTTGGTCCAGTGACCAGAACCTGTTGATGCTGCCGGGCCCGCCTCGCGGGATGAAGTGCCGACCGGCCGTTGTCGCACCGCAGCGCTGCTGAATGACAGGCCGCAAGCGGGTGATGAACCGGGGTCAGGCCAGCGCCGGTCGGCCGACGAGCCTCACCCGCGATTGTCTACGGCTGCGACGGAAGCCTGCCCGAGAAAAGCATGCCTGTGCTCGCTGATGAAGTCGCGCAACGCGCGTGGCTCTCGGCCCAGCAGTCGTCGCAACTCGTCGGTCAGGATGAACAACGGCTCCTCCTTCTGCTCGTTTTCGGAGAACGCGAGAAACCATTCGAGGGAGCCGGCGCCGAACTGTGCCGCCATGAGCCCACCGAGCTCATCCGTGAACCTGTGCGGATCATCTTCGTAGGCGATCTGCACACCGAGGACGTCCGTCATGACTTTGGCGACATCAGAGAATCGGAGTCGCTCCGTACCGGTCACGTGACGCATGTACCCGTCGTGATCACGATTGTGTGGCTCCAACAGTAGCCGGGCGGCTGCCTCTCCTAGGTCGCGCGTATCGATGAACGATGAGCTTCGGTCGTAGGGGGCTGCCAACACACGGCGAGTCAGCACCGACGGAAACCACACGGTCAGGAAGTCGTCCATGAAGTTGGCGAAGCAGTTCAAGAAGGTCACCGGCAGGCCCGATGCGTTCAATACCGCGCGCGCTTGTTGGTACTGCAACGATGGTCCGGCTGTGTCGCGCAATGCGGTGCGGAGCTCATTGACGTTGTTTATTCCGATCGTCACGCCTACGAGTTTGACCAGATGCGGTTGTCTGCCAGAGGCGTGCGCGGCCGCGCTGATGTTGATCATTACCTGGCGTTCATCGACTTTGAAGTCCGGTGTGATCAGGAACGCCGCGTCGACACCATCGAACGCGGTGACCAAGCTCTGCAGGTCGGTGTAGTTGGCCTGCACGACTTCTGCGGTCGGAAACTCCTTCGCCAATTCCGCGGCCTTCTCATTAGAGCTCGAGACCAGCCGCAGCGCTGGTGCGCGCTCAGATGCCATCACCGTCCGGGCCAACGGGCCACCAACATGGCCACTGGCGCCAAACACCAGGACACGTTCAGGAGCTGGTCGAATGTCTTGCTTCATCATGACCTTTCTGTCGAATCACGACTCGTGTCGCCGTCTGTTTCAATGTGATTGGTAGTCGACCGATCTTGGTCGGATCGAGGACCACGACTCCTGTCGCGCTTGGGAATACGCCGAGACGACCCAAGATGCCCGTACATCCGCCTCTTCTCTCCGACGAGGTCTATTGCGATATCGACGATCAAGTCCTCCTGGCCGCCGACGAGACAGCGTCGGCCAACCTCGAGCAGCAGCGTGCGGGCATCGATGCCGTAGCGCTGCGCGGCGACCTCCGCATGGCGCAGAAACGATGAGTAGACACCGGCATACCCTAGGGTGAGAGTCTCTCTATCGACCTGCACTGGCCGATCACGTAGCGGACGGACCAGGTCGTCGGCGGCGTCCTGCAGCGCGAATAGGTCGCAATTATGCTGCCATCCAATAAGATTCGCGACCGCGACAAACGGCTCGATGGGGCAATTGCCGGCGCCGGCACCCTGGCCCGCGAGCGAAGCATCCACGCGCGTTGCACCCTCCTCGACCGCGACCACGCTGTTGGCCACCGATAGCGAAAGATTTTCGTGAGCGTGCACGCCGATCTGAGTCGCGGGGTCAAGCACGCTCCGGTAGGCACGGACCCGTTCGCGCATATCGTTCATGGTGAGTCGGCCGCCCGAGTCGGTGACGTATATACATTGTGCGCCATACGATTCCATCAACTTGGCCTGGCGGGCTAGCTCGCTCCACGACGCCATATGGCTCATCATGAGAAATCCGGAGACATCCATGCCGAGCTCTCGAGCTGTGGCAATGTGTTGAGCGGCTATGTCGGCTTCAGTGCAGTGCGTGGCAATCCGCACCGACCGCACTCCCAGCTCATAGGCGCGGCGCAGGTCGGCGATGGTACCGATACCCGGTAGCAGCAAGGTAGTCAGCTTCGCCTTACGAATGTTGTTCGCAGCGGCCTCGATCCACTCCCAGTCGGTGTGACTGCCGGGACCGTAGTTCACCGAACCGCCGGCCAGACCGTCACCATGGGCCACCTCGATAGCGTCGACCCCGGCAGCGTCCAAGGCGGCGACGATACGACCGACGTCGCCGGGATCTATGCGGTGGCGGATGGCATGCATGCCATCGCGCAGGGTGACATCTTGGACGTAAAGTTTGGCGGTCATCTAATGAACCCTGTGCAGGGCGATGGACTCGGCGACACGCAACGCCGCCGAGGTCATGATGTCGAGATTGCCGGCGTATGCGGGCAGATAGTGGGCCGCACCTTCAACCTCCAGAAAGACCGAAACGCGGGTGGTGACCGGGCCGGAGCCTTGGCCCATCAGCGTGTGCACCGGCTCAGCGGCATCTATGGGGGTGAACTGCACCTCCTGCTTGAGGCGGTAGCCCGGCACGTACTGGGCGACGCGTTCGACCATGTCGGCAACGGAAGCGCGGATGGCATCGTGGTCGGCGTCGCCTACCAGACAGAACACGGTGTCTCGCATAATCATTGGCGGTTCGGCTGGATTGAGAATGATGATAGCTTTGCCGGATGCCGCTCCCCCCACGGACTCAATGGCATGCGACGTCGTCTCGGTGAACTCGTCGATGTTGGCCCGGGTGCCGGGACCCGCCGACTTTGACGCGATGGAGGCGACGATCTCCGCGTAGTGCACGGTAGTAACGGCTGAGACGGCGGCCACCATCGGAATAGTCGCCTGACCACCGCAGGTCACCATGTTGACGTTGTCGATCCCTACGTCGAGGTGCTCGTCAAGATTCACCGGCGGCACCACAAATGGACCGATTGCGGCAGGCGTGAGGTCGATCAGCTTCTTCCCGTAGGGGGCCAGCTTGGCGGCATTGGCGATGTGCGCCTGGGCGGAAGTGGCGTCGAACACGATCTTGATCGCGTCGAAATTCGGCAACGCGATCAGGCCATCTATCCCTTCATGCGTGGTCGGGATGTTCAACCGATTCGCCCGGGCCAAGCCGTCGGACGTCGGGTCGATACCCACCATCGCACCCACTTCCAGGGAGTCCGACAGTCGCAGCACCTTGATCATGAGGTCGGTGCCGATGTTTCCAGATCCAATGATCGCCACTTCGGTTTTACCCACTTGCACCCTCCGAGGAGAACGTCGCGGATACTGAGCCGAGCGGGCCGATGTCGGCGCGGATACGAGCGCCAGGGGGTGCCGACACCATTGGACCTAGCGCTCCAGACAGAATTATCTGTTTCGACCGCAACGGATTTCCGTACCGTCTCGCGGTTCGAGCCAACCACGACAGTGCATTGAGCGGATCGCCCAGGCACGCGGCACCGGTGCCCTCAGAGACGAGTGCATCATCGACGTACATGCGCATCTCCACGTCAACTGGGAGGAAGTCGTCGAGCGTCAGTTGCTTATCACCGAGGATGAACAGACCGCTGGACGCATTGTCTGCGACGGTATCGGTGATAGTGATGTCCCAGTCGACTATTCGGCTGTCGACAATTTCCAGTGCTGCGAGCGCGTAGTCGACGGCACCATGTATGCGTTCGTCACTGAGGTCGCCGTCGGCGAGATCCTCCTTTAGAACGAAGGCGATTTCGGCTTCAGCCTTCGGCTGGAACAATCTTCGTGAGGGCACCTCGGCGGCGCCGGAAACGTCCATATCTGCGAATAGCACACCGAAGTCCGGTTGATCGACACCTAACTGTTGCTGCACTGCTCGCGAGGTCAGACCGATCTTCCGGCCGACGACCACGCCACCATCGACTTCACGGCGGCGCGTCAACTCCTGTTGCACGGCGTAGGCGAGGTCGAGGTCCTCGAGCCCCAGTAGGTCTCGAACCGGTTCGACAGGTCGCTGCGTACGGACCGCCTCAGCAATTCGGTCGGCAGCTTGAGCGACGACCTCGCGGCCACTCATGGCGGTCGCCGTTGTAGACATCATTTCTCCGCTGTCGTAAAGGGCTGCATCCCAGTGCATCTCACGTCATCGCCGTCAAGAACTGCTCGGAGAGGCGGCGATCGTGATAGAAGATTGCGCGTGCCATCTGATCGAGCGTCCAGGTGATGCAGGGCATGTCCGGTCCCGATCGATATCCTCCGGCGAACACTTCGTTCCGGTTACCAGTCGGATCGAAGAAGTAGACCGTCTCGCCGCGGGTGATGCCGTGCCGTGTCGGGCCAATATCGATCGGCACGTCGTTCATGGATAAGACATCCGCGGCATGCAATACGTCGTTCCAGCTTTCAACCTGATACGCAATATGGTGCAGCCGTCCGTCCTCACCCTTCTGGATTGCTATGTCGTGTGCTTGTTCGCCGCAGCTCATGAAGGAGGCGATTGGTTCGGGGTTCTCCGGGTCGGCGACGATCCGCTCGGTCGCGTGGAATCCGCACACTTCGACCATGAATCGCTCCATGCCGGCGACATCGTCGCATGACAATGCGAGGTGCGACAGGCGAGGCGCGCCGACACCGCGCAATCCTTTGCGGGGCCACGGATCCGGATTCAGGGTCCCGACCTCCGTGCCTACGACCTCGATTTCGGAGTAGAACTCCGCAACATGCCCACTGGGTAGTTCACATCGAAATCCATCCCCCACTGCGGTGCGTTCTCCGTGGGAGATGCGCCGCACCGTGGCCCCGAATCGTTGGGCTGCCTGCTCGACCTTTCCAAGGGCGTCGACGTCGGAGACCTTCCAGCCCATCGCGGTCAGCCCGCCGTCGCCCTCCTCGAGGACCAGCGAGTGATGGTCCCACTCGTCCCACCCCTTGAGGTAAATATGGTCGGCGGTGTGCTGACTTTTCGCTAAACCGACCACCTCGGCGTAATGGTTGTGTGCCTCCGCCATGTCGGTCACGGCCAAATGTACATAGCCTAAGCGCAGTACGGTCATCGTTGCGGCTCCTTAAGATCGATGTGCCCAAGATTCGCTGGTGACATGACTCGCCGCGCTTTACCGCCGTAGAACTCGACCTCCACGACCGAAGTTGTTGGTACTGCGCGACAAGCCAACGCCTTCCTTTCTCCTGGTTCGCCGAATTGGCGGAGTGCCCTTTCGGTGTGTGGCCCATGGCGGACCCGCCCGTGGTGGAGTCGGACAAGGCAGGCGCCACAGCCGCCGCGTCGGCAGGCATAGGGCGCTGTCCAGCCGAGCCGAAGTATGGTGTCCAGCAGTACTTCTCCGGCACGGCCACGAAGTGCCATCATGCTGTCGTCTAACTGCGCTTCGGGTGCGGCGATCGTCAATCGCGTCGGCGCGGTGGGTGGAGCCGTCACAGCCGGTCGCCTCCCCGCGGTTCGAGGGGTTCGTCGGTCCGCCCGGCTAGCACCGGCCGCTCATTTCATGCGTCATTTGATGTCCTTTCCGATTCTGATCGCTTGGGTCTCGACCCAGCACCGGATGAGGTCACGGCACACTGTGCTGATATTGGTCATGCGCACCAATTCATTTCGTCCGTCCTACAGCGACTGATTTGGGTCGGATCTCATGGCGTCATAGCGGGTAGGTGACCGGGTGGGTCAGGAGGTCGTTGTCGTGCACGGCGGTGCGGCGCAAGAAACGCCAGCGGTCGGTATGACAGATTTCGTCGTAGTAGGTGCCTGTGGCCTGAATCTCAACCTGTCCCACCGAGTTGGTGACGTAGACGACGAACGCAGAGCGCACTTTGAGCAGGTTCGGCTCGGCAACGTCGATCTCGACATTGGAGACCATTCGCCGGGTGCGGCTCGGTTCGATCGACCAGTACTTTTCGATCATCTCTGCGCGGTCGAGCATGCTCGACCGATTGTCATCGATAACGGCCAGGGGCCAACCATTTTCGAAATTCTCCAACGAGATCGCGATGTACCGTCCGTTCTGCGCGAACAGATCGATCCAGTGGCGATAGCGGCGCTCGTCCAGTGTCGTACACGCTCGATGGAGCAGGCGGAGCACTTCTTCCCGCGGCACCGATTCGCGCTCCCGATCCGGAATGTCGGTTTCGGCGGCGCCGTTGCGTTCAACTTCAGTCACTGTCACCACCCCATCCTGATCCGGTACTCGTCATAGAAGGCTCGGACGGTGTATTCACCGTCCAGGTCCCCGCTGCGCTTGCTGAGGTCGCCCAGCGCCATGAAGCTGCTATCGACGCCGGATACGCGCGCCGTTGCCTGCACGGCGGCGACAGCCACAACGTCGTCGCGACCGGCGAAGCCGGCGGGGCCAAAGAAGTTTCCGTAATCGCGGGCTCGCTTTTTCGCCTTTTCGGAAGACTCACCGTGCAACCCGAGCGCCACAGTGTTCAGTTCCACACAGTTTGGCCCTCGTGGCACAATCTGACGCACGTTGAGCATGTCCCACTCTTCGAGAACGAGAGCGTTGGGGAACAGACCAATCACTCTGTTCCAGCTGCCCGCCGGCCGGTCACTCTGAAAGATGGTGAAGTCCTTCATCTGAAACTTCGCCCTCGCCAGGTGAGTTCGCATCGCGTCATCGGACAGCGAGGTCATTTCCCACTTGATTGCCCCATGGCCATTGTCGAATGCGATGTTCTCGCCGGCTGTGTAAATCCCGAGCGCCTGCGAGAAGTTGTGGAGTAGTGAAGCATGGTATGCGTCTTCCGTGTTCTCCCAGAACAGCTTCCAATTCCCGCGCACCTGAAACCGGTGATAGCCGAGCAATGTCACATCCCCGCCATGCAGCATCTGATCGACGTGATCGCCCGCTTCAGCCAAATATTCGGCAAGTGAGCCGACTTGGTCGGAGAACGTCGCCCATACCAAGCCAGCGAATGTCTCCACGCGGGCGGCGCGCAACCCGCCCCTTTCTCGGTACTGACCGTCGGTGTAATTCTTGCGCATCGGAACGCCGAGTAGTCGACCGTCTTGCCCGAAAACCCACTGATGGTATGGGCACGTGAATGTCCGGCAGTTTCCCCGTCTTTCGAGTGCGACCAGCGCGCCGCGATGACTGCACGCGTTCTCGAGGACGTGCACCGAACCGTCCCGCGACCTGGTCATGATGACCGGTAGCTCGCCCATCCACGAGCGTCGAAAATCGCTCGGACTCGGGATCTCGGCTTCCAGCCCGACAAATGTCCACCCGTCGTGGAACAACCGCTGCATTTCGAGTCGGTATATGTCATCATCGGCGAAAATGCTTCGGTCAACCTCGGTTTGGGTGATTCTTGGGCATGGGGCGACCATACTAATGCTCCTCTTACTTGAACTCTCGTGGACGGTTCGCCGCTGTTTTCACTCCGCCGTCGGCATTACACCAGTGGAGCAACTCGTTCCTCGCTACCTACTAACGCCTTGCCCAAAACTTCGTAGCCGAGTGTTGGCGTGAGCATGCCGTGGCTAGTGGCTGTATTGAGATCACGCCACATCCGTTGAAGTGGGTTGGATTCGCCGAACGTCGCGGTCCCGTGTGCGTTGACCAGAATCTGCAGGGCCTCACGGAGTTGCTGACTTGCGTGGCCCACACTCGCTCGTATGCGGGTGCTGGAGGAATAGTCAAGCTGACCTCCGTTTACAGCAGCATCATCGAGGTCCCGCGCCGACTGTGCGGCGAAAAGACACGCCGCGTCGATCTTCAGTGCTGCTTCTGCGATCTGCAGCTGAAAGCCCGTGGACGCACTCTGCGACGGGAAGGTGCTGTAGGCGATCCCACGCTTGTCGGCAGCGTTCAACACATGCTCCAAGGCCGCTTGGGCTATCCCGATCGGGGCACCTAACAAGATCAGGGAGAGGCTAGGAGCAACCGGCGTTCGGTAGAGCGCTTCGTCCGGATACTCGGTCGGGCAGATACCCGCCATTGCTTTTGTGAAGGAGAGGACCCGGTGATCCGGCACGAAATAGTCCTCGACCACCAAGGTGTTGCTGGCAGTCCCCCGCATCCCGATCACGTTCCAAGTGGGCGAGATGGTGTGATCGGCGACCGGGAGCAGGCCCATCAGCATTTCCGGGGACGACGGGTCGTCGAACACTGGCATCATGAGCCCTGCCCAGCCAGCCTGTTCGACACCGGACAAGAATCCCCAACGACCCGAAATGCGATAACCACCGTCGACGCGAGTCACAGCGGTCGGCAGGCTCTGAGAAGCACAGATCCCGATGTCTGGATTCGGCTCCCAGATTTCGCGTTGAGCCCGCTCGCTGAGCCTGCCGACCAAAAGAGCTGTCGAGCTGATATTTTGGGTCACCCACGCGGTGGATCCACACCCACGCCCCAACGCGGCGCTGATCGCCAACTGCGTCTGAAGCTTCTGTTGATGTCCACCAAGCCGCTTGGGCACACATACCCTCAGCAGTCCGGCGTCCACGATCTGCTTGAAGACCTCAGGTGAGATGTGGCCACTGGCATCAACCTCATCGGCGTGTTCGGCCAAAGTTGGCACCAAAGCATCTGCAACGCTTACTAATTTGAGCGCTTCGGAATCTAGCCCCGCAAGCAACGCATTCATCGACCTAGCTCCTCTTCAGATCCGACGGCCGAGATCCCGCACGGCCGAGAAATTTGACCCCGTACTTGGCCGCGATCGCGCCCATCGCCGCCAGCGCCTCGGGCGGGGGCTCGACCCGTTCGGGCAATCGGTGCTCAGTTGCGGGAGCCGAGACCTCGCGTACGAACCCTTCAAAGCCTGCTGGAGACGTAATGCCCAGCCATCGAGCCGGGCCAGTCAAACTCACGCGATAACAGTGGGGCACCTGCCTCGGCATCAGCGCGTAGTCGCCGGGATTGAGGACGCGCATCTGATCCCCGACCCACACCGTCACCTCACCCTCGAGAATCAGGAATGCTTCGTCTTCGTCGGTGTGCAGATGTACGGGCACTTCGTCGCCGGGTGGCCCGAGAAGCTCGAAGATCGCGTAGGCGCCGGCGGTTTGCTCACCACCAGCGATCACATCAACCAGATTCTGGTTAAACCACCAGGTTTCACGCTCACTTGAGGTGACCACAACCACCGAATCCTGGGGATCAGTCATTGGGAGAGACTCCTTTCGTCGCCCGAGCATGCGAGCCGCCCGCGATCGATAGATTACATTTAAGCATGGTGACATGATATCTATCAAGGGGCGTCGTGTTCGCTGCTGGTCACGTACGGTCGAAGACGTATTGGGGCCGGCCCGATGACCGTTCTCAGGACCAGCTCGGTCAGCACTGCTCCCCAGCGCAGTAGCCGCTGGGCAGGCGCCGTCTAGCCGTCGGACATTGAGACATCGGTACTCGCCGTCGATGCCCGGTCGTGCCTCGCACATGCTGCTAGCAGCCGGGTGGGCCTAGGTAAGCGTCAACTTGAGCTTGGGTATCGCGAGCTCATTGGCGTATTGCTCAGCTTTCGCTTGCAGTCGGACGTAAAGCTCGTGGAAGCGTCCGACCACCTCGGAACGCAGAGCGTCCAGTTCAGGGTCGAGGCCTTCGCACTCTGGATCGAGCATCGGAAACGTTCGGTATTCATGGGCCATCAGCGCTCGAAACATGAAGATATCCCGGACGTTTGAGCGCGGCACGTTCTTGACAGCTACGGTGGAGAGAAAGTCTCGGTAGGCCTTCTTGGCGACCGACAGATCCCATGCGATCTCGGCGAGCAGGCCGGGATTGGCGGCACCATGACCGGAGAACACGGAGCAGTGATTGCCGAGTCCGAGTCTATCGACGATCTCGTTGGCTTCACCGTATCGATCTTGCAGCGCGATCCACATACCATCTTGTGCCGATCCGAAACCGATGAAGCGGAGTCGCCGTGAAAGGCGGTTGCGGTCACCGCGATTCGACTCGGGCAGCGTGTGCCAGAGAATCGTATATCCGGGTTCAACTCCGAGCCCGAAGGCAGCCACTCGCCGCTCGGTTGCGTCGAACACTTCGGCAGCGGAGTCCGTGATCCGATAGAAGGTAAGGCGACCGCGATACTCGCGAGTGACGACGCCGCGAGCCGTAAGACGCGACAAGGCAACCCGACAGGCCGACTCAGGGATGCCGACTTCGCTGAGAACATGCACCATCGCCCCGGACCAGACGGCTTGGCCGATGTGGCGGTGGTGTACGCCCGCGAGCGTCAGAAGGAATTCGGCGGGCGCAATCATGAATTCAACGTTACCTTTCCCAAGATCCTCGGCACCTCACAAACAACCGGCGGTCAATGGCATGCCGTCCGCATCTGCCAGCGCCACCGCGCGGTTCCGACGAAACACCGTGACTGTCAGCATGTTCAGACTGCACCGTCGATACCATCCATCAGTTATCTTGCACTCCACTGCGCCGAGGTGTTATATATATTAATATGTCGTTAGCCACTGATATCCATGTTCCGGACAATCAACTCGCTCGACGCAAGGTCGTCAGGGCCGAGGACAGAGGCCTGGTGTGGTTCGGCAACAGTCTCATCGAGACGATTGTCGGCGGGGCGGACACGGAGCACCGCTGGACATTCAGCATCATGCACGGGCCTGGTGGAGACGATGTCCCGCTGCACCTTCACAAGAACGAAGACGAAGCATTCTTCATCCTAGAAGGCGAAATCACGATATGGCAGGGTGATCAACAGGCTGTCATTGGACCGGAAGAGTTCGTGCTCCTACCAAAGGAAGTTCCGCACTGCTACAAAGTCACCTCACCGGAGGGCGCGCGATGGATAGCCATCACCGCACCAACAGGATTCGAACGCTTTGTGGCTCATGTGATTAAGCCAGCAACCGAACGACGTCTTCCGACGCCCGACGAGGCGCCCATCCCGCCGATGGAGAAGATGGTGGAATACGGGGCCGAAGCGGGCGTTATCTTCCTCGGCCCGCCAGGTACCCGACCTGCGGACGTCGGCCTGGGTTAACGCGCCCTAGTTAGCAACTCGCACAAGAAGATCAACAATCAGCGGCAGTCTTGCCTCGGGCCCTCACGCTCCGGAGTGGACTGACCACAGTTGCTCGGCCTTTCGACACTCAACTCGTCGGTATCGCAATCTCGTTGGCGTATTGCTCCGATACGGGCTGCAGTTTGTAAAACAGCTCGTGGAAACGTGCAACCACCTTACGACGCAGGGCGTCCAGTTCAGCGTCGATCCCCTCGCGTTCGGGATCGATTGCCGGAAACGTTCGGTACTCGTGGGCCATCAATGCTCGGAACAGGAAGATTTCCTTAGGGTTCGAGCGAGGCACATTCTTTCGATCGACCATGCGAAGGAATGCCTTGTAGGTTTCCTTCACGCCGGCGAGGTCCCACGCGGCCGCGCCGACGAGGCCGGGATTGGACAGGTCTGCGTTGCTGCCGCTCAGAACGACGCAGTATTCAGCTAGATCCAGCCTCGCGACGATGCCGACAGCGTCGCTGTATCTGTCCTGCAACGCAATCCACGTCCCATCCTGGAGAGCCCCGAACCCAATGAAGCGAAGCCGACGTGACAGACGAGTGCGGTCACCGCGATTCGATTCGGGCAGGGTGTGCCAAACAACTGTATGGCCGGGATCTATGCCCAAACCGAAGCCGAGCACACGCCGGTCGGTTTCGTCGAACGCCTTGGCGGCACGCTCGGAAATTCGGTAGAAGGTCAACCGACCCCGATTTTCGCGGGTCACGACGCCGCGAGCAGTGAGACGCGACAAGGCAACACGGCATGCGGATTCCGGAATTCCCACATCTTCAAGGACCCGCACCATGGAACCGGACCATACGGCGTCCCCGATATGGTGGCGGTGCACTCCGCACAGCGTGAGAAGGAACTCGGCGGGTGCGATCATGGTTGCGACCATACCTCCGTGGGATTGCGTTGACCGCCACGGATGACCTCGATTTCCGTGCCCGTACCGACGCGGCCGACGCCCTTACTCCCCCTTCTTCTGCGGAGCGCACTCACTACGCGAGTGCTCCTTATGTTTCATCAGAGCCTGGCTCAACTATCTGGTCGATTCGCCGCTCTCGGGCGAGGCCTGTTGCGATGTCCGACAACTGGTCCTGACACCGACAAGACGCGGCGACCGGCGTTGAGCAGCTGGCCGGACCCCGTTAATTGGTCCAAAGGCGGACGAGAGTCATCAAGGGGTACGACGTCCCGGGTAGCGGGCTGACCGTTTGGTGACCGCGTATGGCCCGCTAGTCGTGGTGTCTCGAATCCAGAGATCCGAGAGCGATCACATCCTCGGTGGGGATGAGGATGGTCTTGCCGTGCAGGCGGCCGGCATCGGAGTCGTCGTGCACAGTCGCGGCCTGGTCGAGCGGGCGGCGGTCGGCGATCTCAATGCGCAGTTGTCCGGCGTCGACGCGGCTGACCAGCCCAGCGAGTTGGGCAGCGTCGCTGCGCACGAAGATCCGCTGCGTGCGGACTCCGCGGTCCGGATCCTGCGGCCCGAAGACCATGGTGCCGACGTGGAAGCCGTCGTCGGCGACCACACCGATGAGGGCTTCGGTCTGCTCGTCGGTGGTGCTGACCAGGTTGAGCACCACATCGAACGGGGCGCCCTCGACCTCGATCGGTGACCGGGTGTAGTCGACGTAGTCGACGATGTGCTCAGCCCCCAGGCCGCGCAGCCGCTCGGCATCACGCGCCTTGGCGGTGGCGGTGACGACGGCTCCGGCCTGCTTGGCCAACTGGATGGCATACCCTCCAACCGCGCCGGCGGCGCCGTTGATCAGAACCGACTGCCCACCGGTGAGCCCGGCAATCTCGAACAGCGCCTGCCAGGCCGTCAGCGCGGGCTCCGGCAGGGCTGCGGCATCGGCCAGCGGCACCGAAGTTGGTGCAGCGGCCAGCGATTCGGCCGGCACGAGGGCGAACTCGGCGGCAGCGCCGTCGGCGTCCAGCGGCAGAAACGCCACTACGGCGTCGCCGACCTTCCAGCCCACCACGCCCTCCCCGATTTCGGCGATGGTGCCCGCGACGTCGACGCCGGGGACGTGCGGGAAGCTGACCTGGTACACCTGCGCCAGGTAGCCGCCGCGGATTCCGGCGTCGACAGGGTTGAACGAGGTGGCGGCCACCTTCACCAGCACTTGCGTCGGGCCCGGCACTGGGCGGGGGACGTCCTCGTATTGCAGAACCTCGCTACCGCCGTACCGGTGGTATCGCACAGCCTTCATGATCTTCCTCCTCGAATGAGTGCTTCGATATCGAAGCAGGTACCTAAGCTCTAACTTGATTCGATATCGAATCAATTCCCGGGGATGCCGTGTGATCTGCGCCTCACTGCTTCGATGTCGAAGCAGTATGCTGACGTGATGGCCAAAGCTCTCAAGCCCGAGCAGATGCGCACCTATTTCGCGCTCACCGAGGCGGTCAGCCTGCTGCAATACGCCGTGCGACAACAGCTTCAGGCCGAGGGCGCTCTGAGCTACGTACAGTTCGAAGTCTTGGCCCGACTCGCCGATGCCGACGGGCAGCTCACCATGACCGACCTCGCCGATGGCGTGGTCTACAGCCGCAGTGGTCTAACCCATCAGGCCGGGCTACTGGAGAAAGCAGGGCTCATCACCCGCACAGCAAGTCCCCACGATCAACGGGCCATCATCGTCGATATCACCGCAGCGGGGCGAGCCCTTCTTGCCAGGGTTCTGCCCGGCCACATCCAGGTGGTGCGTGACCTTCTCTTCGACTCGCTCTCGGCACAGGACGTGCAAACTCTCGGTGACATCATGAGCCGCACTCGCGATCACATGCGCACCCTGCCACCCCGATCTGCCAAGCCGCGTACGCGACACCCCGGCACGTAATCGATCACCGCAAAGGGGCCGCGGAGACAGGGAGACAGGTAGTCGTGCTGGGGCGACCCTCGCAGCTTGCGAAGGTTTCTCACTTTCTATTTTCGCACTGCGCGTCTGGAATCCGCTGCTGTTAGCCGGGTGGCGGGACTGGAGCGTTCAGCAGTGGGTGCAGTTGGCTGGCGTAACGCGCTGGGGGTTGGTAACCCAAGACGCAGTGGCGGCGGTGTTGGTTGTAGTCGTGTTTCCAGTCGGCGGGGTCGTGGAGGTACCGTGTCGTTTTAGTTTCCGCCGCTGCGGTACCCGCAGCCCTTCGTCGCGCCAAAGCCGTTGGATGTTCGGTTGATTCACTGCCCAGCCTTCTGTGCGGGCGTCATGGCAGGCGGGCCGGAACCCTCGGCGAGGATGGTCCTTGGCGTAGGCGCGCAACCAATCCCGCAGGGCGGCGTCTGGACCGGCTGGTGTCGCTGCGGCGGCTTTGTGACGTTGGGCGGCCCGGTGCTGCCCGGTGACGCGGCAGACGAACCGTTCACTGACCCCCAGCACACGCTCTAGGTGACGAACGGCTGCCCGCCGGCGTTCCGGGCCTAGAGGCTTCCCTTCGCGATCTCCCGAAGCGCGTCCTTTTTCCAACTCGGCATCGGCCGGCACGCCACGGACGCACCTGGCAGTCGGCGGACAACGAGGGGATCCTCACTCCCGGTGGCGCGGTGCCGCAATGCCGCGCGCCCGTGGTGGACGGGGCTGACGCCGTGGCGACCGGTCCAAGCGAGCCGGCACCCAGGTATCCGGGAGGAAACCACCTAGCCGGCGGTCTCCGGCGTTACGGGCTGACCTGCTGGAATGAGTGGATACGTCTCCACTCCTCCCTTTTGGGCGAACGTCGTGCTGTAGTACTCCTCGCTTACGGTGATCTTGCCCGTGGCGTCGAAGTTCAGCCAGATCCCGCCGTGGCAGACAAAATCGGCCCCGGTCGCCGCCATGTCCGCGAGGTCTCGAGCAAAATGTCCCGTGCCGACCCAGGTCATGAACGCACCACCGGTAGACGTCCAGATCTGGCGCGGGGTCATCTCAAAGTTCGTGACCGCGTTGTGCCAAATCGCGCTGTGCTCCGCGATGGCCTCTCGCCCCGATCTTGCGATACGGAAGGCGTGGTCGATATACACCCCGTCTTCGGTGTACTGGGCGGCAAAGTCCCGCGGGCTTGCGTGACCCCACGCATGCGCCCACGTCCGGCATATCTCATCGTGATCGGTCATGTGAACCCTCTTCCTATGTCGCAGAAACTTGGCGATACGTCGATCGTGCGAGGCAACGCGCGGGCGGACACCGCAGCACAAGACGTGGCAGCGGCGTGGTCGCCTGCGCTGACCGAGAGCAAAGGTCTATCCGTGCTTGTGTGGACCGCTCCGCGTTCTGCGTCGGGGATGCAATACTCGACCAGCGCACCTTGTACGCCAAGCGATCTCGTGTTTGGCAGTCGGTTGGTGACCTCGTCACGAACTCCACCCTGTCTTCTCTTGTCGCCCAAACTAGCTGTCGTGCAACGCTTCTAATCTATTCACGGTCGGCATCCGTGCGACATACTTGTCCATTTCGTGACGTCGGTCCCGCGCTCAGCACGCAGGCGGCATCAAATCCCTTACTGCCTCGACCATCTCGCGGTCGCGGGGCCGAAACGGATGTTGCCACTCGTCACTGACCTTTCGGAGGAAGCAGCAGATTCTGCCAGCTGTGCGGCTGCGTATTTGGAGCGAGATTGGACTGCGTGTATTGCCTTCCATCAGGTCCGGTGTAGGTGCCAGAGCTGGGGTCGTATTGCGCTATCGCGATGGGCGGCAGAGCTCCGGCGGGTACGCTGGGCGGGGTAGCAGTTGGGGGCGGAGTGCCCGGCCGAAGTTGCGGCACAGGTTGTCCCGACAATGTCGCGTTCGGGTCGCCCTTCCAGTTGAAGCCTTCATTGAGCGGCACGTAGTCTTCGTCGCTTTCGCACATCTTGACGGTCGGAGCGCGTTTGGCTGGCCGGGTTTCGCAGGGTAGGTTCCGTGCTCCGCGGACGTTGAACATGAAATCTTGAGGCACCCGGCAGTAGAGGTCACCCGCGGGGCGGTCGGGGTAATCCACCTCGCTGGGGGGGCGGACTTGTTGGGCCGGCAAGTATCCCGTCGTGCATGGTGGTGGCAGGTTGAAATTCAGATTGAACGACAGGTACGTCCCCCGGTAGTCCTGCTTTGTGTCGCGATTCGCCAGACCTGCGCCCTGCACCATTTCTACTCCGCGTGGCAACAACACCAGGAGCTGCTCGAGGTTGGGCTGGTAGACGACAGCCACATCGGCGAGGCTCACCAGGTTGGTCAACAGAACGGGCAGGGTCGGCTGCAGCCGGTCGAAAAGCTGGCGAACTTCGTCGACTGCTCCGGGGCCCGTGTTCAGGATGCCTTTGACTGAATCATCTTCGGTCTGCAGCTGTTTGGTTATCTGCGCGATGTTGAAGGCCCAAGCCTGGATCGAATCGGCGGTGTCTACTTGGGTATCCAGGATTGGTTTGGACTGATCGATCACAGTGTTCAGCGCGTCCAGGTTTCTATGTGCATCGATGGCCAGCGCGGTGCTCGACTTCACAATTCGCGACAGCTCCGGGCCGAGCCCGCCGACCGCGGTGTAGGACTCGTCGATCGCCGTCTTGAGGTTGTCGTGCGGAATCGCTTGAAGGCCGCTGTTCGTCGCACGAAGCAGGGTGTTGATGTCGGGGGGAACCCGCGTCCGGTCCCCGGGGATCACGCTGCCGTTCTTCAGATTTGGTCCGTCGCCACTGCGCGGCACGAGTTCGACGAACTGTTCGCCTGCAGCGGTCTGGCTGTGCACCTGCGCGTCCAGGTTGGCGGGAATCTTCATATCGGATCGCAACGACATCACCACGTCGACGCCGGTGGCGCTAAGTCGCACTGCTTCGACCCGGCCCACCTCGGTGCCGCGATAGGTGACGTTGCTATTCGCGTAAAGCCCCGCCGCGGTGGGCAGGTTCAACGTGACGTGGTACTGCCCGACACCGAACCACAGACTTGGCAATCTGAGGTATACGAATGCCATGGCACCGCCGGCCAGCAGCGTGATCGCTGCAAAGAAGGCCAGCTGCACCTGAACTCGTCTGTTGAGATACATGTTAAGGTCCCTGATCCCAGTGGTACGGAGCGGTGAGTGGGTTGCCCGCGGTGTATGGGCTGGGCAGCTGACCGATGGTGCGGCCCCATTGCAGTTCGAGCTTGGTCAAGTCGCCTTCCCAGCGTGTTCCGGTGAACAACGACGAATCCATTCGACTCAGCGTCAGGTCGGCGACGACGGTGATGTTCGCGTAATCGCCACGCATCCACTTAGTGAGTGTTTCCTTGGGGAATGGGAATGTCCCGAAGAGGCTCAACGAACGCGTCAATGCGGGTCCGGCATTCGCCAGCGACTCCAGCACCGGGCCGAGATCCTTCAACTCCTGGACTAGCGCCTCTTTGGTCTGATGGATCGAGTCGGCGGCGAGCGCGTTGAACTTTCCCAACTGGTCGACCGCTTCGACCAGATTGTCGCGCTCTCTGTTCAACACGGTCAACGCATGGGGAATCGTGTCCAGGGCCTTGTCGACGACGGGCTTCTGGACGGCGAACTTTCCGACGAGCCGGTTGAGACTCTCTGTGGCGGCGATGATGTCGCTGGTTTGATCATTGACGCGACTGATGAAGGTGTCTAACTGTGTCATCAGGTTTCGGAGATCGTCCTCGCGGCCGGCGAACGCGGTGCTGAGCGCCTTGGTGATGTCCTGGACCTGGCCGAGCCCGCCACCGTTGAGCAGCAGTGAGGCCGCCGCCAAAGTTTGTTCGGTGGATGGATAGGCCGTGCCCGAGGACAGAGGAATCAGTGAGCCTTGGTGAAGCCTGCCTTGCGGGGGTACGTCGGTCGGTTGTGCCAATTCGATATGCAGCGAACCGAGCAGGCTCGTCTGGCCGACCGATATCGTGGAGTTGGCGGGCATGGCCACGTCGCCGTTCAACCTGATGGTTAGGAGCGCGTGCCAGCCCTGCCGTTCGATCTTGGTGACCGTGCCGACGTTGACATCACCGACGCGGACTCGTGAGTTCTCTTGGATATTGTTCACGTCGGGCATCTGGGCCTGGATCGTGAAGGCGCCCGGGCCGCGACCCTGCGTGCCGGGCAGCGGAAAGGAATTCAGCCCCCGCCAACCGCACCCCGACAACACAGCGGCCAACAACATGACCGACGTGATCGCCACGGCGCGGCATTTGCGCCGGCCCATCAGGACCCGCCTCCGGGTGGCATCATCATGCCTGGCAACCCCGCAGCAGGATCGGTTTGATGCGTGGGCGGAACGGCGGCGGGCACCGGCCCATCGCGCAGCGGCCCTTCGGCTGCCAGCGGCGAAGAGCCGTCGGAGGGCGAGGCTGTCCCAGCGCCCGCCGCGGGTCCGGCAGGTGGATTTGGTTGCGGTGGTACGTAATCGGGTCGCATCCAGTCCTCGCTGTAGGTGATTTCGTTAGGTCGCGCAGCAGCGCCGACCAACGGATTGAGGCCTAACGGCAGGAAGTTGTACTGGCGGTTTTTGACGATCGGCGCCAGGTACTGCACACAAAGTTTCGACGACTGCTCGGCGTTCAGCCGGGAGGCGGCTTGTATTGCACCGCATAGGAATGTGATCGGATCGCTGAAGTTGTTAGCCGCCAGCGCGCCGCTGAGTGTGGCTTGCGCAGGCTGGTAAGTGTTGTTGAGATTTGCGAGGGTCGTCGGGGCGGCGTGCAGCACTTGTTTGATGTCATCAAGGCTGTCGGTCAACGCTTGCGACACCGAGGCGAGCTTCGCCGACGTCGTCCCGATGCTGTCACGGTTTGCGGCGACAAACGACTTGACTTCCCCCAAGGCCGAGTTCAGGTCCTTGACGGCATTGGCTACTTCGTCGGGATCATTGGCCATCAGTCCAGTGACCGACGCGAGGTTGTCATTGAGTTCACGTATCAAAGCCGTGCTGTCCTGCAGCGCTGATACCAGCGTGGACAGAGCCTTGACGCTGGCGAACGTGTCCTCACTGTGGTCACCGAGCGCTGAAAGGGCTTGGGAGAGTTTGATTATAGTGTCGCGGATAGCAGGGCCCTGCCCACGCAGGTTGTCGGCGGTTGCGTTGATAAAGGCGCCCAACGTGCTTACGCCGCCTGGCTCGGTGGGCTGGAGTGTCTTGGTGAGCCGTTCCAGTTGACTGCGGAAGTCATCCCATTCCACGGGAACAGCCGTACGGTCTGCCGGAATGACCGCATTGTCCGCCAGTGCGGGACCGCTGCGGTACGGAGGGGTCAACTGGATGGCCCGTGCAGTCACCAGCGTCGGCGACAGGATCACAGCTTTGGCGTCAGCCGGCACCTTGAATCGGTCGTCGACCCAGAACGTGATCTTCACTTGCGTGGGTTGCGGTTCGATCGCATCGATCCTGCCGACATTCACACCGCGAATCCGGACATCGTCGCCGACGAACAGGCCGTTGCTGTTCTGGAAAAAAGCAACGACGTGTGCCCGGGTGACCTCCCGCGTCGCAGTAACCACTTGATAGGTTCCACCTACCAGGGCGGCGACCAAGACGATGGCCAGGCTGATGCGGGCGTAACGCAATTTCATCGTGGGCCGCCCTGCGCGCCCACCGATCCGGCGTCCGCGGGCCCGACTTCACCAGGCGCTGGAACGAATACTGGGCTGGGCGTCGGATCGGGCGTATGCAGCGCGTCTACCGGCGGCGCGGCAGGCGGGCCAGGTGGCGGCCCGCCTGGCGGCGGCGCCGGCAGCGGTTCGCGGTACGGGTACCGCGGGTCACCGGGTTTGCCGGTAATAGCGTCGGGCAGAGTCAGATTCGGGTCGCCACCTTGGCCCGTGCGCGGATACGGGACCGGCAGCGCCGGAGTGCCCGGTTGACCGGTTTGCTGATCGTGGCGCTCCGAAGGTGCAAGAACGTGAGGGTCCAATCCGAGGTCGGAGAAGGCCGCGTCCACGAACGGCTGCACGAACTGGCCAGGAAGCAGATTTGCGAGATAGGCCTTGAAGAATGGGCCCGATGATACCGACTCGCCTAGTCCCATAACGTAATCACTGAGCCCTTTGATGGACTTCTGCACCTGCGCCTTGCGGTTGTCGACGATGCTCAGCACTCCGTTCAGCTTGTCCAATGCCGGTTTCAACGTGGCACGGTTTTCGGCGATGAGGTCCTGGATCTGCTGAGACATCGAGGAGATGTTTCCCGAGATCTGATCCAGTGCGGCGCTCTGAGAACGCAGCTCGGCTAGTAGCGCGTTGGAGTCGTGGATGAGCCGCACGATCTGACCTGTGCGTTCGGCCAAAACTCCAGTTGCCTTGCGGGCGTTGGCGAGCAACGTCCGCAGCTGCGCATCGCGTTGGTTGAGCGTTTGGGAGAACCGCGCGACGCCATCGACCGCCACCTTGAGCTGTGGCGGGGTGTCGCGCAGTGTTTCGCTCAACGTGCTGAGCGAGGCCGACAGTTGGCCTGTGTCAAGGCCGCTGATTGTCGCGGTGAGATCGCCAACCGCATCGGGTAACTGATACGGCGACGTCGTGCGCTCGATCGGGATGACATCGGACAAGTGCCCTTCTCCGCGCGGTGTGACGGCCAGGATCTTGTTACCTAGAAGGCCGATCGTCTTGATGGCGGCCTCCGTGCGCTTCCCGAGACGGATGTCGTCGGCGACGGTGAACTCGATGAGCACACCCTGGGGTTCGAGCTTGATGCTTTGCACCTGTCCGGCACGAAAACCCGATACCTGCACCGGCGCACCGCTGGCGAGGCCGCCCGCCTCGTCGAAATAGGCGGAATAGGTTGTGTCTGAGGAGAAGAACGGCAGCTTGTGGTAGTTGAAGCTGCCCACCGTGACGGCGACGATCGCTGTCACGCCGATGGCCCCGAGGATGATTGGGTTGCGTTCGCGGAAGGGTTTCATCGGGGGGTGCACCTGCCGGAGTCTTGTCCAGCCACTTTGACGTAGACCGGTTGGCCGCCTTTGCCGTTCATCTTCAGCACCAGGTCGCACAGGTAGAAACTGAAGAAGTCGCCGTTGAGCGCCTGTCTACCCAGGACGCGGTACGCGTCGGGCAGTGTGTTGAGCAGGTCATCGAAGTAGTCGTGATCGGCGACCACGATTCCTGCCGTTCGGTCGGTCTCCTGGACGGTTTTTTGTAACGGCGGCCGTGCTTGGTTGAGAAGATCGGCGATTGTGCGAGCACCCTCATTGGCGTAGGCCAGGCCCGCGCTCAGGTCGTCCTTGCGGGTCTCGAGTCCGTGGACCAACTCCGAAAGAGAGTCGACCGCCGTGCCGAACTTGTCGCTGTGGTCGCCCAGCGAGCCCAGCACGGTGTTGAGATTCACCACGACCTGTCCGATCAACTCATCGCGGTCCGCCAAGGTGTTGGTGAGAGCCGCCGTCTGGGAGAGGATTGACCCGATTGTCCCGCCCTGACCTTGAAACGCCGCGATGAGTTGACCGGACAAGGCATTGACTTGGTCGGGGTCAAGGGCACGGAAAAGTGGTCGGAACCCACCGATTAGCGCATCCAGATCCAGGGCGGGTGCCGTCCGTTCCAACGGGATTGTTTCGCCGGGGCCAAGCGTCTTGGCTCCGCCGGCACCGTCCTCCAGCGCCAAATACCGACCGCCGATGAGGTTGTCGTACCGAATGACCGCCCTGCTGCCCTCGGTCAATACCACAGAGTCATCCACACTGAATTCGACCTGCGCGGTTGAATCGTCCCTGATCTTGATGTGTTTCACCTTGCCGACCTCGACGCCGGCAATACGGACGAAGTTGCCGTCCTCCAGCCCTGTCACCGTAGAGAAGATCGCGTTGTAGGACCTTTCTCCCTGAAACCGCAACTGCGCGAAGATCGCGATCAACCCGAACGCACCGAGCGCACACACGATGAAGAAGATCACCAGGCGAAGTAGCAGCCCAGATAGGTTACGTTGCAATGCAGTTCACCTCTTCTTCAGTGGCGCTGGTTGGTGGGTACTGGACAGATCATCACCGCAGTCAGGGCGGGGACGGTGCTCCCGGATTCACAGCCTCGGAGGAGGGTGGGGGTCCCGCCGGTGGAGGGGTTGGGGGCGGGACCCCCGGGTATAGCGGGGTGCCGTCGGGGCCATACTGCGGGGCACCGTATGGGGGCGCACCTGGGTAAGGAATGGGTCCAGGGGCCGGGCCGCCCGGGTACCTAATGCTGGGCGGTTCGGGCACCGCCCGGGTGACCGGAAAGTAGTTGGCCCAACCGGGGAATCCGATCCCGGGATTCGGGCGGATATCGACGCCTGTGCCAAAGCCGGTGTCGGTGACCAGATAGCGCACGGGCCAGTTCTTCGCGACGTCGGGTAGCGAACCACAGCCGGGCTTGCCGCCGGGGCCGCCCTTGGCGGCGTTGACGGGCAGATTATCCGGGTACCGGTAGGGGTCGTCGCCCAACAACGTTGCCGCGTCCATGATGACCGACTTGCCGTTGGCGCCACCGACGTAATCGGTAATCCCTGTGTCCAGTGCGGTTTTGGCGCCGACGAGCATGCATGTCAGCTCTGGCTTGTACTTCATCAATAAATTCGTCGTGGGCTCCAGCAGGTTGAATCCCCTGACGAAGTTGTCCTTGCTCGGGCCCAGAACCGCGATGCCGCTCCGCGAAAAGCCCGCAATCCCCAGTAGCAACGCGTCGAGCTGCTGGGCCAGATTGGTCACGGTCACACTTGTAGTGCTGGCCGCCGACAGCGTGTCGATGATGTCGTGTGCCGCAGCACTGTAGGTGTCACCGACTTTCTTCAAGGCACGCCAGTCCTCGCGCATCGTGTCGGTTCGCGAATTTAGGGCTACTAGAACCTCATTGGCATCAGTAGTGGCTTCTCCGATGCGCTCTCCCTGCCCCCGTACAGCGTCGGCCAGCGCGGAGAGCACGGCGTTCAATTTGGCCGGATCGATCTGCTTGATGAGGTCGACCAGATTCTGAAACACCGTGTTCACCTCGACGGCGACATTCTGTGACCTCAGCACTGCTCCGGCGGACAATGGTTGCGGGCTTGGGTGACTGGGATAGACCAGATCGACGAACTTCGCGCCGAACAGTGAGGTGGCGTCGATGCGTGCCTGAACGTTGGCCGGAATGTACTTGATTTGGTCGGGGTCGATCTCTAGCTGAAGACTTACCTGATTGGAGCCACCGCCTACCGTGGCGACCCGACCCACCTGAACCCCGCGCATCTTCACCTTGGCGTACGGCTCCATCACGAGCCCGGAGCGGTCCGACGTGAGCGTTACCGCCACGGCCGGCGTGAAGGATTGGTTGAACGCACCCAGGCAGACCGCCATCGCGGCGATTACCACGACAACCATCATGGCTGCCAACCATTCAGACGCGATTCGGGGCTTTCCCCAGTAAGCAGACACCGCGTCACCCCGAGAAGTTGAAGAGTCCGGTCTGGCCGTATAAGGCCAGAGATACGAACAGGATCAACAGAGCGGTGGCTACCAGCGACGTACGGGTCGCGCGTCCGACCGCCTCCCCCACACCCGCGGGACCTCCCGTGGCTGTGTACCCGTAGTAGGTGTGTACCAGCATGATCATCGCTGCCGCTGCGATGGTGACGGTGAATGATCGGATGACGTCGGCGGGTACGAGGAATGTGTTGAAGTAGTGGTTGTAGACGCCATCGGACTGGCCGTAGATGGCGGTTGTGCCGAACCGGGCGGCGGTGTAAGCCATTATCAACGCGACGCTATAGAGCGGCAGGACAACGATTACCCCTGCCACCACCCGCGTCGATGCCAAGTAGGCGATCGAGCGGATCCCCATGACTTCGAGCGCGTCGATTTCGTCATTGATGCGCATAGCGCCCAGTTGCGCAGTGGCACCTGCCCCGATCGTGGCCGCGAGCGCGATCGCCGCAGTGTTTGGGGTGATCAGCCGAGTGTTGAGGAATGCAGATGCGAATCCGACCAAGGCTTCTACACCAACCTGAGAGAACTGGTTATACCCTTGGGCCGCGATGAGGCCGCCGGTTGACATGGTCAGGAAGGCAACGACGGCCACCGTGCCGCCGATCACTGCGAGCGCCCCAGTGCCCAAACTCATTGCGGCGACTTGTCTGAGCAATTCGGCCTTGTAGTGAACGAAGACATCGCCTAGCGAAACGATCGTTTTACCGTAGAACCTCGTCTGGTCGCCAATCTGTCGCCAGCCCGCCCTCGCGTTGCCCAGCACTCTCACAAAACGTGGAAACCGTTGCGCCGCAACACCCCCGACGCTCATTTAGTGATCTCAAATCCGATAGCAGTGACAACGAGGTTGATGATGAACAACAAGACGAACGAGAACACCACCGTTTCGTTCACCGCGTTGCCCACGCCGGCGGGTCCGCCGCCAACTGTTGTGCCCTGGTAGCAGGCGACGAGCCCGGCGGTGAGTCCGAACAGCGTTGCTTTGACCATGGAAATCAGCACGTCGGTGAGTCCGGTGATAAACGTCATGCCAGCGACAAACGAACCCGGTGTCACGTGCTGGAAGAACACCGAGAAGAAGAACCCTCCGGTGAGCCCCGTAAGCGTCACCAGCGATGACAGCAACAGCGCTACCACGGTTGCGGCCAGCACCCGAGGCACCAACAGCGCCCGAATCGGGTCGATACCCATGACGCGCAGCGCGTCGAGCTCTTCGCGGATCGTGCGCGCCCCCAAGTCGGCGCACATTGCTGCAGCACCGGCACCGGCGACAACCAGCACTGTCACGAATGGCCCGATCTGGTTGACGGCGCCGACAGCCGCGCCACTGCCGGAGAAATCGCCTGCGCCGAACTCAACGAGCAACACATTGAACGTGAAGACCGAGATGACGACGTACGGAATCGACAACATCAGCGTGGGGACGAGGGACACCCTTGCCACGAACCACGTCTGCTCGAGGAACTCGCGCCATGCCCACGGCGGCTTGAACATCGTGACGAATAGGTCGAGCGCGAAGCCGAAAAACCCTCCGATATTGCGCAGGGGCTTTAGCGCGACGCCGCTCGACCAAGTTGCCAGCCCTCCGCCGACATCGTTGACACGTTTGATGGCCACCGATTTACACACCTGCCCGTGAGCAAATCGGATCCGTTGAGCCGCAGACGTTCTCAGCCGGAGCTTCCCTGCTCATTCCGATCTGCATCGATGCAATTCTCAGTACGCTCATGTCATCTCCTCCTACCAGCCAGCGCGGAGGGTGCCGTTGTGGAACATGAGCGGGCTACCGCCGGGTGCGTCGTAGTCTTCGATTTCGCCGAGGACTACGAGGTGATCGCCGGCTTCGAAGCATTTCACCGTGCGACACTCGAAACGGGCTAACGCACCGGACAGCACAGGTGTACCGCCTTTGCCCTCGACCAACTCGAGGGCGGCGAATTTGTCTGTGGCCGGCGTGGAGAACTGCCGCGAAAGATGCTCGTGGTCTGCGCCGAGCACGTTCACCGCGAAATGGGTCGCCTCGGTGAACGTCGGAAGGCTAGCGGCATTCCGGCTCGGACACCACAGCACCAATGGCGGGTTCATCGACACGGACGTGAACGAGTTGGCCGTCATACCGACACGTCGTCCGTCCGCCCCGCGAGCGGTGACGACCGCGACGCCGGTCGCGTACTGACCAAGTGCACGTCGCAGATCGCGCGGGTCGAACCGACCCGATCTCGCGGCACGCTTTTCAGCGCGGAAGCGGGTGGCGGCCTCGGCGTCAAACCACCACTGAAAGAACTGGCGTGGATCGTCGAAGCCGTCGGCTATTTCGGTCGCTAGTTCTGTGTTGTCTGCGGCTTCGGCCAGCAGTTCCATTTGATGCTCAGATGGCCCGAGGAGAAACGAGTTGGTCCAGTCGACGGCCCACTTGGCCCAACCGCGCCAGAACTTTTCGAAGGTGTGTCGCATCCAAGCGGCGTCGAAAGACCCGTTGACATTGCGATTGATGCTGTCGAGGTAGTAGGTCGCGGCGTGTGCGGCAAGATTGGCACCCTGCGCGGTGAGGGGGTCGTTGAGGACCACCGCATCTCCGATGCCGAGCACCGGACGGCCGGACGGCAAGGTCGCCACCGGCATCCGGACCTGAGGGGTGAACCTGCTTCTCAGCACACCGCCTGGATCGGTGAGTGAAACGTCGGCACATCGATCGAATTCCGCAGGAGCGAATTTCGCCAGCAACTCAAGCGAACGCTCCAGGTGCTGATCGGCGTCAGCGACGTCATCCCAGCAGTCCATCGGGCCACCGGGCATTCCGCCGAAAACAATGATGTCGCACGGGCCGCCGACGGTTAGGGCGGGAAGGGTGGCGCACTCGCCAACATTGGGCACCAGTGTGAAACTGATCGCCGGACCGTCCGGCCTCGGCGACATCCCCGTGACGTAGGTCAGCGCCAACTCCCGTTGCGGGCGGTCGAAAGGCGATAGCTCATGGTTTGGTGGAAACAATCGCCCGATATCGCCTCTGCCGGTGGCGATCACGACGAGGTCGTGCGTGCGGGCGTACTCCTCGAGGTCGGCAACCTCGGCTAGACGCACCACGAGTGTGCCTCCGAGCTCCTCGACCTGCTCGGCCCACGCCGCGCACTTCAGTCGCTGGTCGACCGCCTGAGCCGGCGCCGACAACGGCGCCGACCATGTACGCGGTGCGTCACCGCCAACAGTGATCGCGACCGCGCCGATGTCGGGGCACTCGGCGGCCCATTGGTCGATCCCGAGTTCATGCTCGGTGGCCAGGGCCGATTCAAACATGCATTGACTGGAAAGTACTGAGCCAGAACGGATCTCCTGTGGAGACCGGTCGCTGACGAGCGTCACCTCATGGCCCGCATGCAACAGACCGAGCGCTAACTGGGCACCGGACTGGCCTGCCCCTACAATTGCCACCCGCGCCATCAGTAACTCGCCGCGTAATCGGCAGGGCATGCTTTTGCGCGATCGGGACCCACAGACAAGCGGCGACCGCCGCGCAGATGCGCGCATCCATTGGTCAATCCGCCGACGATCTCAGGTTGACTCCCTGAGTGAAGCGCACACCCCGATACCGGGGCTGCGATCCACCTAGTAGCGATTCCCCTCAACCATTCCCACTGGAAGCGTTGTCGCACTCGTGTTTTGGTCGGTCCAGTTCGGTGATCGGAACAGGCCGCCATCAACGACCTTCTTGAATACATGGGACGACACATGGCTGGCGTGTTCGACCGAGTCAGCATGCGCTGCATGGGTCGGCACCAACGGATGGGACGTGCTGACCAACCTTGATCCGTCGGCATCCAGGCGGGACAGGCACCGCATTCATGGTGATCATCTACTTGCAGTCCAGTTCCGACGGACACGAGGTGTGCCGCGCGAAAAGTGGCCTTGCGGTAACCGCCGCCACCGTGCCCTGAGGATCATCCATCGGACACCTCCTTAACGCTCGAACGCCGGGGACGCTCATTCCTATATATTACATATGAGCCTGGTCCTATGATATACATCGTCAGCGGCGATCGGCAACAGCAGTTCAAGTCCTTCTGGATGTGCTCAATTGACCGACCGCCCCGGCCGCTTGCCGCGCTGTCGCGTTGCGCCGCCGCCCCTGAAGAACCGTTCGGGGAGCGTTGAATCCGAAGGGTTGTCATGCACTCACCGGCGAATTGGGCAGCGACGAAAACTGCGGTCCGCCAACGTGACCTGCCTGCGGGAACCAATGCTCACGAGGACAGTTGATCGCGTACCTACCTACGTTTTTTGCACCTTGCATAGTCAAAGATCCGGTGACATGCCTGGGACCGGGAGGCTCGACGGTGCGGGCGATCACCGCTGCAACGTTGTCATCGGTTACTTTGTGCACGAGGCCGACTACTGCACGCCCAGTGGGCATCCAACCGCCGGCCCCTGCGACCGCGTGCTGGTGCAGATCGGCCACCTTACCTCCGCTCAACTCAAGAGTCGTTTCGAATGGAGTTTCAGAGTCAGTGATGCTCGCCGGTGTCCGCTATCCGATTAACGCGGGCGTTGGCCACACAGCGAGCAGGGGTGGGGCGCGCCTCGATGCAGCGGCGAATTCAACGTGGTGTCACCCGTTGGGCGGTCTGGCGCGGTCGTTTCTAGCGCCTACCGACCATCGAAGCAGACACGAGTCCTACCGCGCGTCAACGCCGCCTTCGTCCTGGAACACTGGGAGCGTTGATGTTTCACGCCCGTGGCTGTCAGCGGCTCGCACCCGCCCCGGCGTGGCGTCAGCGGCACAACGCCCTTGACAGTGCGGGGCGAGGCAGCCATCCTGGTCGCGTTATCCTGACGATCGTCAGACTAACGACACATATTGACCTACGGATGAAAGGCCATCCACGGTGAAAGCCATTGTCTTCGACGGGGCAGGCACGGAGTCCGACGGATTTGCCGTCCTGAAGCTGCGCGACGTGACGATGCCGGATTGCCGTCCAGGACACGTCGTAATACGTACCGCATTGGTCCCTATCAATCCCTCAGATCTGCTTTTCGTCGCGGACAAGTTCCCAGGACCCACGCGTCCTGTGTTTCCCGGCCAAGTAGCCGGCATCTCGGGCGCAGGCTATGTCTCGTCGGGCGGCGACGGTGCGGAATCGCCTTCGAACCGACTATTTCACTACACCGCATTCGGCACGTGGGCCGAATACGTTTCAGTTCCGACCGACTCCCTCATCGAGCTGCCGCCGGACTATCCCCTCGCACTGGCCGCACAATTTTCCAATGTCGTAACAGCCTGGCAACTGGTCGAGAAGTCCGGCGTACGGTCCGGTCAGTGGCTCGCACTCACCGCCGGCTACTCAACAGTCGCATCGATCGCACTGCAGTTCGCCGTCCGAAAGGGCATCAACGTCATCTCGGTTGTCCGCAGGAGGCGTCCGGAAATCGATCTCACGGCTCTGGGGGCCGCCGCGGTCCTTGCGCACGAGGAGTTCGGTGCAAACTTGCGCGAGGTGGTGATGGAGGCAACGTGCGGGCAGGGCGTATCGGGCGTAATCGATTGCGTAACAGGGAATCAACTCGGCCAACTGATACGCGCCTGTTCGCCGTTCTCCCGGGTGCAGCTCTATGGTTGCCTCGACGATTCCAACCTCGACGTGGCCGGGCCCGACCTCATGTACTCATTCGTCGATATAGCGCCCTACAGCTATCCGTTCTCCTTCTCGCCGCCGGCAAGCGAATCGGATCGCCAGTTGCTACGGGATGTCATCGAGGCGTCCGCTGGCGGAAAGGTCAAGGTGGACAACGAACGCGAATTTCCCCTAAACGATTTCAGGAGCGCTCTCGACGAGCACCTCGAGGGCAAGCGCCCCGGAAAAATTCTGCTCGCTGCAACCTCGGAATAGCGCCCAGCATACGCCATTTCCTACACCAGAGTCCTACGACCAGACAAGGAATGCCATGAATACCGCAACCCCGAACACCAGCAACATCCTCATCGGACAGGTGCGAGACGCGCTGGCAGCTATGTCCGCTGGAGACTTGGCAAAGCTAAACGAACTGTTTGCCGAAGACGTCGTCTACGAGCTCACCGGACAACATTCTTTTTCGGGCGAATACCAGGGGCGTCACCGCGTCCTCGAGCTGTTGGAGGGCGTCTACTCGTCGTTTCGAGATGGCATCAACTACACGGTGAGCCGCTGCATTGCGGTAGACAACACGGTGGTAGCGACCTTCACAGGAACCGGGATCGCAGCGAACGGCGGGGAGTATCGCAACGACTACTGCTCGATCTGGGACTTCAATTCCGACCGGAAAGTCGCTCGCATCACCGAGTACTTCGACAGTGACCACGTGGTCAACCTACTTGCCCAGGGTTCCTGATCGCGCCAGCGGCGGCCGCCGAAGACGAAATTGCCTGCGCCCAAACGTGTTCAGGATATCTTCGGCTCGACCTATGCTCGCGTTGATCCGATTCTATTGCAGTGCAATATCTTTCACCGCTGGACATCATCCAGCCAGGGATGGTCGACAGCCGGCCAGATTCGCTCGTGGTCGGTGACCAGCCGTCCATCGCTGAGCGCCTACACCGCCGGTCGGCCCAAGACCAGTGACCGCGCTCCAGCATTTGCCGTCGCGACACATGACCGGGATGACGGCCCTGTCGGCCGATGCGTGCCCCAAAGAGGGCGCCACGCTTCCATGAACAGCGAGGTCAACACGAGGCCAAGTACGCAATCATGTTTAACCAGAGGAGGATTTGCGCCCACTCGGCGACCGTGCGGACTTCACGGTGGTGTTCTTCGAGGGCTTACCGTGGATGACCGCCAGGGCGTGCTTGTGCGCCAAAGTGTTGAGCCCCTTGTTCAATTCGTCGAATAACTCGCCTGCCGCTTCGCCGTTCCACGCCGGCGGCAGAAGTGTCAGCGGCAGTCCCGGGTCGCGGTACGGAAGCCGACGCCACTGGGTCAGCATCGGCACGTAAATTCGAAACGCTTCCTGGGGGGTAAGCCGTTCGGCCGATGACCGATAGAGAGCCGGCCGGTACATCTGTAAGAAGTCGGCATACAGTGCGGTTAGCTCCTCCAGATCCCACCAGGTGCGCACCTTGGTTCGCAGATCCCCGAAGGCGAAATGCTGACCGGTGAAGATGTCGACGTAACCGGACAATCTTCGGCCTTCCAGGGCCTGACGAGTCTCTTCCGCCAGGTTTCCTGGAGCTACCCACACGGCAGGTGCCGCGGTACCAAAACCGAGTCGTGTCAGGCAGGACCGCAGGGAATGGCGCTTATCGCGCTCGGACTCGGGTACGGAGAACACCACCACTACCCAACCGTCGGCTACGGTTGCCCGCCTGCGCTCGAAGATCCGTACATCACCCTCGGCAAGCACCTCTAACGTCGGCGCTGCGAGCGTGTACCCGGCGGTCTCAGCGCGGCGCTCGCTGATGAGCACACCTCTGCGCTTCAGACGCGAGATCGCCGAACGCGCAGCCGGACCCTCCCCTCCGAGGTCAGCCATCAAGGCGACCACAGAGGCAACCGACAACCAGTTGCCTTCGGCACGTGCATAGAGGCCGAAGATCGTAATGATCAACTGAGCAAGGCGGGCGTCTCGGCCACCGCCCACACCAGCCGATTGAAGCGCTGCCGTCATAGAAGCACCATACGTCCCTTTGGGCGACAGCCCTGTGTGCGCAACAACTAGACCGGGCGCATCGCAGCTGGGAGGCGCATCCGGACCTGCCCGGCGACGTGACATGGACTCCACGGTCGCCGCAATCGACGAGCTGACGGCCGACACCGATCTCGACAGGCACCACGTTGACAGAGCCCGCCACGCGAACCGGCGGGGCACAACAACAATCGGTCGCCGTTGCGATCCGGCCTTCCCATGACCGTTCGCTGCGACAGCGCCGTGCAACCCCTCGGCACCCGGCGTTCACCCACCACAGACTCAGCCCGACGCCTGCCGCAAAGGCGGACGTGCTCGTTGCCGCGGCAGTAGTACCGAGGGCATCGCAGATCTCCGCTGACGCGCGAAGTAATATGCTGAAATATTGACGACCGTAATCATTACATGGCATGGTCCAATGGTGTTCAACTCCGGTCCAGTCGCTGTCGTCACAGGTGCCGGTCGAGGCATCGGCCGTGCGATAGCGATACGGCTCAGCTCGGAGGGTTACCGCGTCGGGCTCACTTCGCGCAGCGAGGACGAGCTTCGTGAAACGGCTCGGCTGTGCTCAGGGGAGACGCTCGTGCACCCGGAGGACATCACGTCCACCGATGCCATCGACCGGCTTTTCACGGCCGTCGAGGATGTCTGGGGCCGCATCGATGCCCTGGTCGCCAACGCCGGCGCGGGCATCTCTGCTCCGCTCGCGAAGACCACCGACGAGCAGTGGGCTCGGATGCTCGACCTGAATCTGACCGCCCCGTTCCGGTGCATCCGGCGCGTCGCGCCGGGCATGGTCGGGCGCGGTCACGGCCGAATTGTCGTCGTCGCGTCCGTCGCGGCCAAGCGAGGCGAGCCCTACATCAGCGCGTACACCGCCAGCAAGCACGGCCTCCTTGGGGTCGTGCGTTCGGCGGCGGCCGAGCTCGCCACCAAGGGCGTCACCGTCAACGCGGTCTGCCCCGGCTACGTGGACACCCCGATGACCGAACGCACCGTCGCCGACATCGCAGAGAAGACGGGCCGCTCACCGGCGGAGGCCCGCGCGGCGCTGGAGGCCAAGCAGCCCAATGGACGACTGGTGACGGTGGACGAGGTGGTCGACGCTGTGTGGTTGTGCGTAACCAATCCGGCCCTCAACGGGCAGGGCATCACCATCGATGGCGGAGGAGTGCAGTCATGAGTCTCGAGTTCGTCAACCCGCCCGAGCTCGGCACACCGAAGGGCTTCTCGCACGCCGCGATAGGCGCCGGCAGGACCGTGTTCCTCGCCGGCCAGACCGCGCTGGACCCCTCCGGCCGCATCGTCGGCAAGACGGTGGTGGAGCAGTTCGAGAAGGCCCTCGGAAACCTGCTCACCGCGCTGGCGGCTGCGGGAGGCAGCCCGTCAGACCTGGCGAGTCTGACCATTTACATCGTCGACATGGCGGCATACAAGGCCGAATCGCGCGCCATCGGCGGCGTGTGGAAGCGACTCGTCGGCAACCAATACCCCGCCATGGCCGGCATCGGCGTCGCCCGACTGTGGGACGCCGATGCGATGGTCGAGGTTCAGGGCTTCGCCGTTCTGCCCGACTGACCTATGAGCGTCTGTGCCGAGCTGCTTGCGTGCCGGTACTAGCGCCGAACTTCGCATGATTCCGTCCGCTCGGCGAGAGCGTGCCCGCGAACGGTTCGGCCACGTCTATTTCAATGACCTTCTTGATATGTTGCTCTATTGACTATCGTCATCAATAGAGCATAGATTGCCAACAGTCACCCCGGGTTTGTCGTCAGGAAGGACGCTATGCCGCCTTCATCGTCCGCTCACGTCGACACTTTCTGCCAAGACAACCTCCCCGCCGGAGACGAGTGGCCCGAGCTGCTCTTCGATCTCCCCGGCCTGCTGTACCCCAAGCGTCTCAACTGCGCAGTGGAGCTACTCGATCACGTGGCGGACCGTCTGGGCGCCAACCGGCACTGTCTGCTCGCGCCGGGGTGCGAACCCTGGACCTATGGCGACTTGAGGCGCGTCTCCAACCAGATCGCCACGGTGCTCACTGAGGACCAGGGCATCGTGCCCGGCAATCGTGTCTTGCTGCGCGGTCTGAATAATCCCTGGTTGGTGGCCTGCTGGTTCGGCGTCATGAAGGCCGGCGCGGTCGCGGTCACCACGGTGCCCATGCTGCGCGAGGGCGAGCTGGCCAAGATCGCCGAGATCGCGGCAGTCGACTTCGCGCTATGCGACACCCGCTGCACCGAAGCCCTCACCTCATCGGGTATCCCCGGACTGCGCGTACTTGAGTACGGCGGTGAGGGTGGCCTGACGACGGCGATCAGCGGCAGGCCGGAGACATTCACGCCTGTCGACACGGCGGCCGACGATGTCGCGCTGCTCGCATTCACGTCCGGCACGACTGGCCGCCCCAAAGCCACCGTGCACTTCCACCGCGACATCCTGGCCGTCGCGGACACTTTCTCCGCACACGTGCTCAAGCCGCAGGCCGACGACATCTTCACAGGCACCCCGCCACTGGCGTTCACCTTCGGCCTGTGCGGCCTGGTCGTATTTCCGCTGCGGGTCGGTGCCTCGACGTTGCTGGTGGAGAAGGCCACGCCCGAGCAGCTCGCGGATCTGATCGCCGAGCAGGAGGTGACGGTCTGCTTCACCGCACCGACGGCCTACCGCGCCATGCTCGCCTCGGGCAAGGCCGACCGGCTCGGCACACTGCGCCGCGCGGTCTCCGCCGGCGAGCATCTGCCCGCCGCCACGTGGCGGTCGCTGTTCGAGGCGACCGGCCTCAGACTCATCGACGGCATCGGCGCCACCGAGATGCTGCACATCTTCATCGCCTCCGCCGACGACGACATCCGGCCCGGCTCCACCGGCCGCGCCGTGCCGGGCTACGTCGCAACGGTGCTCGACGAGCAGGGCAACCCGCAGCCGCCGGGGATACCGGGAAGGCTCGCGGTCCAAGGACCCACGGGCTGCCGCTACCTGGCCGACCCGCGCCAGCACGAGTACGTGCAGCACGGGTGGAACATCACCGGTGACACCTTCGTCGAGGACGCCGACGGATACTTCTGGTACCAGGCACGCAGCGACGACATGATCGTGTCCTCCGGCTACAACATCGCAGGGCCTGAGGTCGAGGAGGCGTTACTCGCGCATCCCGATGTCAAGGAGTGCGGCGTCGTCGGGCTGCCCGACGAGGAGCGCAGCCAAGTCGTGACCGCGTTCGTCGTGCTGCGGGACGGCGTCCAGGGCGACGAGCGCGTCATTGCACAACTGCAGGAGTTCGCCAAGCAGCGCATCGCGCCATACAAATACCCGCGCCGCGTGATGTTCGTCGACGAGCTGCCCAAGACTGCCACCGGCAAGCTGCAGCGCTACCGTCTCCCCGGTCTTGCGCAGCACCCGACTGCGGGCGTCTGATGACGACGCAAGCCCCGCCGACTGCTCCGCAGGTGACGATTGAACGAATCGTCGCCGCCGAGGTGGAGCTAAACGAAGGGCTCGGCGTCCTGACCCTGTTCGGCGTCGATCCTCGCGCCCGCCATGAGGTCGACTACCGCGCACGGTTGCGGTTTCGGGACCAAGTCACCGTGACCCTCTGGATCGACGAGGTAGGACGCTCGTCGCTTCGCTACGCGTTCACCGTTAGGCGCGGCAACGAAGTCGCCTGGCGGTATCCGCCAGCGGATCGGGGACTACGACTAGTCTATATGTCGCATCTCTGACGTTCGCCAAAATACCTACATAAGATGTCCCCGTCGTCACCCGGCCCAGGAGGAGAATGTGCGCATTGCAGTGATCGGAGGCGGTCCCGGGGGCCTGTACTTTTCGGCACTGGCCAAGCAGCTCGGGCCCGACAACGAGATCACCGTGTGGGAGCGCAACGCAGCCGACGACACGTTCGGCTTCGGCGTGGTTTTCTCTGACGAGACCCTGGGCGGGATCGAGCACGCCGACGCCGAAATCCACCGCCGGATGGAACAGGCCTTCGCGCGCTGGGACGACATCGACGTGCACTACCGCGGTGAGACGATCACCAGCGGCGGTCACGGGTTCGCTGCCATGAGCCGCAAGCTGCTGCTCGAAATTCTCCAGCAGCGTTGCGCGGACCTCGACGTGACCGTGCATTTCCACACCGAGGCTCCGGACGTGGAGACCTTGGCTGCAACCCACGACCTCGTCGTCGCGTCGGATGGCCTGAATTCGGTGGTGCGCTCGACCTACCGCGAATCGTTCAGGCCGAGCCTCGACCACCGCGCGTGCAAGTACATGTGGCTAGGTACCGACAAGGTATTCGAGGCGTTCAAGTTCTACATCCGCGAGACCCCGTACGGCGTGATGCAGGTGCACGGCTACCCGTTCGACGACAACGGCAGCACCTTCATCGTCGAGATGAACGAAGACGTTTGGCGGTCGGCAGGCTTCGACGTTTTCGCGGCGCAGGAGTTCGCGCCGGGCGAATCCGACGAGAAGTCCATCGAGCGGATCAAGGAGCTGTTCGCCGACATCCTCGATGGCCACGACGTCATGGCGAACAACTCCAAATGGATCAACTTCACCACGGTTCGCAACGAGTGCTGGCGGAACGGAAACATCGTGCTGCTCGGCGACGCCGCGCACACTGCGCACTTTTCCATCGGCTCTGGCACCAAGCTCGCAATGGAAGACGCGCTGTCGCTGGCCGCCTGCCTACACGAGCAGCCGACTGTCGACGCTGCACTCGCCGAGTACGAGGCCGAGCGCAAAGCCGTCGTGCGCTCCACCCAGCGCGCCGCACAGGCCAGCCTGGAGTGGTTTGAAAACCTCGGCCAGTACATCGACCAAGACCCCCTGCAATTCGCGTTCAACATCATGACCCGTAGCCGGCGGGTCACCTACGACAACCTGCAACTGCGCGACCCCGAGTTCGTCGCAAAAGTCAACGCATGGTTCGCCGCACAGGATCACGCGCATCGGCCAGACACGCCGCCGATGTTCCAGCCAATGCGGCTCGGGGACCTGGAGCTCGTCAATCGGGTCGTGGTCTCACCGATGGACATGTACTGCGCGACCGACGGCATGCCGAACAACTTCCACCTGGTTCATCTCGGAGGCAAGGCGCTCGGCGGCGCCGGCTTGGTGATGACCGAAATGGTCTGCGTGAGCCAGACGGGCCGGATCACCCCCGGCTGCACCGGCATCTGGACCGACGAACAAAGTCGGGCGTGGCGACAGATCACCGACTTCGTGCACGCGGACACAAACGCGAAGATCGGCATCCAACTTGGTCATTCCGGCCGCAAAGGCTCGACCAAGCTCATGTGGGATGGCATCGACCAGCCCCTCGACCACGGCAACTGGGAGATCGTTGCGCCTTCCCCGCTGCCCTACAAACCCGGCGTGAACCAGATGCCTCGGGAGCTGACCGAGGCCGACCTTGCCGACATAAAACAACAATTCGTCAACGCGGCGAGACGAGCCGATGAGGCCGGCTTCGACTTGGTCGAGCTGCACTGCGCCCACGGCTACCTGTTGTCCTCGTTCATTTCGCCCGTCGCCAACCGGCGCGTTGACCGCTACGGGGGCGACTTGGTCGGGCGGATGCGCTACCCACTCGAGGTATTTCGGGCGGTGCGCGAGGCGTGGCCGGCACACAAGCCGATGACCGTGCGCATCTCGGCCACCGACTGGGTCGACGGCGGGATCACCGGCGACGACGCAACGCACATCGCCCAGTCATTCAAGGATGCCGGCGCCGCCGCCATCGACGTCTCCTCGGGCCAGGTCACCCCCGACGAGACACCGGCGTTCGGGCGCTCGTACCAGACACCCTTCGCGGACAAGATCCGCCACACCGTCGAAATACCCACGATCGCAGTGGGTGTGATCTCGTCGCACGACGATGTGAACTCGATTCTGCTCGCCGGGCGCGCCGACCTGTGCGCGCTCGGCCGAGTCCACCTTTACGATCCGAGCTGGACGCTGCACGCCGCCGTTGAGCAGAACTACACCGGTTCTGGCGCGGTATGGCCCGACTCGTGGCGGGCCGGCAGGCGCAAACCGCAGACGGGTCGCACCGACGGCCCGAAGCCCCGCCTGCAGTTGATCCGCGACGGCAAGACCGCTACCCGCCACCAGCGGTGGCGACCAACGAGGCAGCACACCTGATGGGCGTCCTGACCGTCGAGGAAACCGCCTACGCACGACGGGTCCGCGACCTGGCGATGACCGAGTTGCTGCCGCTGGTCGACAAGGGCGTCGAGGGCAGAGTGAACCGTCCTCTGCTTGTCGCCATGGGCGGGCATGGGCTGCTGCGCGACCTGTTCGGCGGATCGCCCGAGGAGCCACCCAGAGACGCCGCGGCCATGCGACTATGCCTGCTTCGGGAGACCATCGCAAGCGTGTCGACCGAGGCGGAGACCGCGCTCGCGCTCCAGGGTTTGGGTAGCTACCCCATCCTGCAGTCCGGCCGCCCGGGCACCGTTGAGCGCTGGATCCCCCGCGTCGTGCGCGGCACCGCAGTCGCGGCGTTCGCGCTGACCGAGCCGGAGGCGGGTTCCGATGCCGCCGCCCTTGCGCTACTGGCGATTCCAGACGGCCGCGGCTGGCGGTTGCACGGGGAGAAGATCTGGATATCCAACGCCCCCGAGGCCGATGTCTACACCGTCTTCGCCCGAACCACCGCGGGCGCGGGCGCGCGCGGGGTGACCGCGTTCGCGGTTGCCGGCGACGCCGAGGGACTGTCCGGCGAGCACCTCGACCTGCTGTCGCCCCACCCGATCGGGCGGCTCCGTTTCGACGGTGTCCGCGTCGGTGCCGGTGACGTGCTCGGCGAGGTCGACGCCGGGTTCAAGGTGGCCATGCGCACCCTCGATCTGTTCCGTCCCAGCGTCGGCGCCTTTGCCGCGGGCATGGCGCAGGCAGCGATCGACGTCACGCTCGACCACGTGTCCACGCGACAGGTCCACGGCGCACCGCTCGCCGCGCAACAGTCCGTCGCCCACACGCTGGCCGACCTGGCCACCCGACTGCAGGCGGCTCGGCTGCTCGTCTACGCCGCGGCTCGAACCTACGACGCAGGTGCTTCGCGCAGTGCAGTTACCCGGTCGGCCGCCATGGCCAAGTTATTCGCCACCGAGGCCGCCCAAACCATCGTCGACCAGTGCGTCCAACTGCACGGCGCCCGCGCCCTCGAGCGCGGCCACCTGCTCGAGCACCTCTACCGCGACGTCCGGGCTCCCCGAATCTACGAAGGCGCCTCAGAGGTGCAGCGCTCCATCATCGCCCGCGAGCTGTTCAAAGAGAGGAACGCCCCGTGACCCGTTTCAAGGCGTCGGTCCCGCTGACCACCACCTGGGAGCACTTCGACTTCAAGGTCGAGGGTTCCGTCGCGACCGTCACGCTCAACCGTCCCGAGAAGTTCAACCCACTCACCTTCGAGTCTTATGCGGACCTGCGCGACCTGCTCGCCGAGTTGCCCCACCACGACGGTGTGAAGGTGCTGGTGATCCGAGGCGAGGGACGGGCTTTCTGCGGCGGCGGCGATGTCAACGAGATCATCGGCGAGCTGATCAAGATGAAGGCCGGCGAGCTGATGCAGTTCACCAAGATGACCGGCGACGTCATCCGTGCCATGCGCGAGTGCCCGATCCCGATCATCGTCAAGATCAATGGCATCGCCGCGGGCGCCGGCGCGGTCATCGCGCTTGCCGCGGACTTCCGTGTCGTCGGCCGATCGGGACGCTTCGCCTTCCTCTTCACCAAGGTCGGTCTCTCCGGCGGCGACATGGGCGCCGCCTACCTACTCCCCCGCGTCGTCGGCCTCGGCCGGGCCTCCTCCCTGCTGATGCTGGGCGACACGATCGACGCAGATACCGCCGACCGCTACGGCCTGGTCTCGCAACTTGTCGACGACGATCAGCTCGACGACGCGGTCGCCGCCCTTGCCGGCCGAATCGCCAGCGGTCCGAGTCTCGCGCTCTCCCAGACCAAATCGTTGCTGACCCGTGAGCTGGACATGTCAATGTCGTCGTCGATGGAGCTCGACGCAATGACCCAGGCCCTGCTGATGACCACCGATGACCATGCCGAGTTCCACGCCGCGTTCAACGCCAGGCGTTCGCCTGCATGGAAAGGCCAGTGAGCAACTCCCGTTGCTTGACTACGGCTCCGGCAAATCGGTCAAGCCGTCGTCTAGCCCTCGTCCTACGCCGGCGGCGCGTGCTCGGCTACCGCCGCAATGTCTGTGACGGTGACTCGCCGAACCGTCGGCGGTATTCGACCGAGAACCGGCCCAGGTGCATAAAACCCCAGTCCAACGCGATGTCGGTGACACTGGCGCCCGACCTGGGGTCCGCCTCTGCCAATGCCTCCCGAACCCGCTTCAGACGTACTTCGCGCAGGTAGGTCATCGGCGAGCAACCGACGAGGTCATGGAAACCTTGCTGCAGCGCTCGCACGCCGACACCGGCGTCCGCCGCCAGCGTCACGGTCGTCAGAGGACGTTCGGGGTGCTCTTCGATTCGCTCCAACGCCACCCTGATAGGGCGTGGTGCCGCTGGCACCTGTTGGGCGTGCAACGCCGCACTGTAGTTATGGCGTTGCGCGAGCAACAGGCCGGTGAGAAGGACACACTCCAGCTGCGACGACAGCAGTGGATGTTCAAGCAGACCTCCGGTGCGTTCGGCCTCGCCAAACAACAAGTCAAGGGCAGCGCGCCAGCCTCGCCCGCGGCTCGTGCGCAGGTCCAGTCCCATCTCGAATCTGATCGGACCGAGCACCGGGCGGCCGAGAAGCGACTGGAGGTGGCGGGTCAGTTGGTCGTCGTCGACGCGGATGCCGATCTGTTCGCAGTCCGAAGCCCATTTCATCGAGATGCGCTGCCGCATGTCGGGCATCGCGGCGAAGTCGGGTGTCGACACGACCTCCTCCCGACCGGACATCACGGCTGCACTTCCCCGCAGCGGCACTTGAACGAGATGAAATCGCCGCTCAGGCGCCGGCCCGTCGATCTTGACGGCGGTGCCATACCCGAGCCGAATGAGGTTGATCTTGTCCACGCGGGTCGCACTGAAGGTCGCGTCCATGTGGGTGCGATCTAGCCGGTCGAGCCGATGCGTCGTGACGGCGTTCGACACCGCTTCCCGGATGCAGTCAAGATCCTCCGTGCGAACGAACTCGTATGTGGCTGGTGGGCCGGTACCGTTCACTGCTGTTCTCTCCCTCCACGCCAGACCGGCGGGGGCGACAGAAGTCGTTCCCGCCGCCGCCAGATCGGAGCCCCCGGCACCGCGTGTTCAGAGAGTTCCTCCAGTGAGCAAGTTAGACACGCGTTCGCCTTCAGAAAAATACTTCGCCCTCATGACCGACATCGTGGATTGGGGCAGGCAGTTCGAACCTCTTGGAAATCGCGCGTCTCCGAACTGCCGCAGCATGGGGCGGAGACCACGGCTGATCAGCCGTGAAGCGAAGGGCGTCGCGCTGCCGGCATAGGCCGGTCGCGAAGGTGAAACGGTGATCCCGAAGCGGTGATGGGTGCGAGAGCGGTATACCGCAGCGCAATCCGACATTTCAGCGCCGCGGATTCAGTACGACAAATTGGGTCGGGCGTGCGGGTCAGGTTCGCCGATGAAATCGGGTTCCAATCGATCGCTTCGTGCGGCCCCGCAGATGGCATATATTGATTCTGTGACGATCGTCGGCATAGCAACTATAGTCGTTGCGCTGTTGACCGATGTCAAGGCTTGAGGCCACTGCCCGCGCCTTCGGCCGGCGCGAGCTCGTCAAGATAGGACCGGGCAGCGTCGGGATCCATGAACCAGTGGAAAAAGTCGCGCGGATCGTCGTAACCGTTGGCGAAGCGACGTGCGATCCGGGGACTCGTACCAGCGGCCGCCAGTATTTCAACGACGTGTGGAGGCGGCTGCATGAGCAACGAGTTGGTCCACGCGGCTGCGTACTTGGCGTAGTCCCAATACCGCTCGAACGTGTCGGTCATGAACTCGGTATCGAACGGGCGGTCGCCGTGCTCGAGAATGCTGGACAAATACGATGTGGCGCACTTGCTTGCATTGTTGGAGCCCTGACCGGTGATGGGGTCATTGAGAACGACGACATCCGCGAGGCCCAGGACGGGCGCGCCGGACGGTAACACCCCGATTGGCTTGCGGACGGTCGGAGTCAAGCGGCCGGCCAGCACACCGAGGTTGTCAGTGAGTTGTACATCGCGGCAGCGCTCGGCCTCCCAGGGCACGTAAGTGTCCACGATCTTCCTGGCGATCTCAAAGTGCTGGGCGGCGTCGGTGACACCGCCGAATAGATCCAGCGGACCGCCGGGGAGGCCCGCGATAGCCATGATGTCGCACGGTCCCGTCGTGGTCAGCGCCGGCATGACGAAGTATTCGCCGGCGCCCGGGATCAAGTTAAACGACACCGTCGAATACGGCGTCGTTGGCGTCATGCCCGTGACGTACGTAAGCGATAGCGCACGTTGGGGAGCATCGAACGTCGAGCGGGCGGCATCGCGCTCGAACAGTTGTGCCATATCGCCCTTACCCGCGGCAACAAGGACAAGCTCAGACGATTTCGCATATTTTTCCAAGTCGTCGATCGTGACTTCTTGGATGTCGAGCCGACCACCCCGGCTGGTGAACTCGGCCATCCAGCGCGGCATCTTCACGCGCTGGTCGACTGATTGCGCAGGCAGATCGAGCCGGGACGCCCACGAGATGGCCTTACCGCCATTGCCGTCGGGCAGACTGAACTCGACACCATCTACGGTTGGACAGTCCTTAGACCAGAAATCGAGACCCAACGCGGCCTCTCGGGCGAGCGCGCTGACGAACATGATTTGGCTCGAGAGGATCCGTCCGTTGTAGATCTGCTCGGGCGTACGGTTGGAGACGATCCGAACGTCATATCCGGCGTCGAGCAGTCCGATACCGAGATGCAGCCCGGACTGGCCAGCACCGACGATCGTGATGGTGCGCATCGTTGGTCCTTTCGAATGGGGTCGTGAAGTTGTTCAAGGGGTCCGCCGGATTCGCCCTTCCGACAACCGGATTCAGAGACAGCGTTCAATCGCGCAATGGCCGGCCCGCGCGCAGCGTCCATGGCCGCAGTCGGCAGTCATGCCCTGCTTATTTCGGGTGGCCCAGTGATAGTGATCGCCGGGCGCGGGTGGTGTAACGCCGTCGCGAAATCGAGGTGTACCGCCGTCAAAGCGGTTCTGGCCCAACACAAGACAGCAGTCAGTTCTACTTGAGGTCGGATGGGCGCTGGCCGGGGCCACCGAGGAAGGTGACGCCGTACTTTTGAGCAATCTGCCCGACGGTCGCGATCCTCTCAGGGTCGTAACCCTGGAAATCAGGCAAGCGACGCTCTGCGGCAGCCTCAGAAACCTCGACAACGTAGTCTTCGAAGCCTGCCGGTGAAGTGATGCCCAGCCAACGGGCCGGGATGTCCGAAGTAACCTTGTAACAGTGGACCACGTTTCGTGGCATCAGTGCGTAATCGGCGGGTTGGAGAACGCGCATTTCGTCGCCCACCCACACCGTCATTTCCCCCTCGAGGATCAGGAACGCCTCATCCTCGTCCGTATGCACGTGTAGGGGCACTTCATCCCCGGGCGGGCCAAGAAGTTCGAAGATGGCGTAGGCACCTCCGGTGTGCTTTCCGGTGGCGACGATGTCCACCAGATTCTTGAAGAACCAACGGGTATCGCGCTCACTCCGTGTCACAACTACGGCGTTGCCGGCATTCGGATCGTTCATGAATTCCTCGCTGCGGGGCTCTTGTGCGGGTCAATGTCGGTCCGAAGTTAGTGTCGCCCAGGGGTGCCCGCTATCCGTATGGCGCGGGCACTGTCCACGGGGCGAGCAGAGGAACCGGAAACGGGCGACGTGGCTGTTCGGGGACGTCAAGGGCCGCGCACCGAATGACGTTTTGCGCCGGTTTTTTCTGACACAGGCGACGGTGTCGCCGAAGGAGACCTAGATAGTGATCGCGTTGTTGAGCTATCCGGGCGGCTGGGACGACGCCACCAAAGCGCCGATACGCTCGGTCACCGTTGCCCGACGTGTCGATTTCCGCGACCGGCTACGAATGTCTCTGCGGTTTCCTCGCTCAAGCAACCGGCCAGTGTTCGCGTTCCGAACACTCGATATTGCCGGGGCGAGGACAGACTTGTCTTGCCGACCTATGCCATGAGGAGCCGACAATGGGTGTCGAACTTACTTCCGTCCGCGTCGCGGTAGACGCGGATTTCGTGATGACGATCGACGGTCGCCCGGCCGTGTCGCAGAGCACCGAGCCGGTATTCAATCCGGCGACGCGCCAAGTGCTGGCCACCGTTCCTTCGGCGACCCAAGAGCAGCTCGACGCTGCGGTGGAGTCCGCGCGTGCGGCGTTCCCCTCGTGGGCAGCGACCGATCTGTCCCGAAGGCAGGCCATCGTGTCATCGATCGGGGACCGGCTCGAAGCCCATGCCGAGGAATTCATGGCGCTCCTCACCGCCGAGCAGGGAAAGCCGCGCGCCATGGCTGAATGGGAGGTGTACGGCTCGGTCGCATGGTTCCGTGAGATTGCCAAACAGTCGCTGCCCGAGGAAGTCCTCGAAGACACCAGCGAACGACGGGTGATCAGCCGGCACACGCCGCTCGGGGTGGTCGCCGCGATTGTGCCCTGGAACTTCCCCATCCTGCTGGCCGTGTGGAAGATCGCACCGGCGCTTGTCGCCGGCAACACGATCATCGTCAAACCATCGCCGTTCACGCCGTTGTGTGACCTCAAACTGGTCGAGCTGGTTCAGGATCTGCTGCCGCCCGGTGTGCTAAGCGCGGTCTCCGGCGGCGACGATCTGGGCAAGTGGATGACGGCCCACGACGGAATCGCCAAGGTGGCGTTCACCGGCAGCACCGAGACCGGCAAGCACGTCATGCGCTCGGCGGCGGGCACCATCAAACGAATCACGCTGGAGCTCGGCGGCAACGACCCAGCCATCGTCCTCGGCGACGTGGATCCGAAAAAGGTGGCACCGCAACTATTTTGGGCCGCATTCCAAAACAACGCGCAGTTCTGCAACGCAGCCAAGCGGGTCTACATACACGACAGCGTCTACAACGAAGTACGCGACGCGCTGGTCGAGTATGCGGAGACTGTCGTCGTTGGCGACGGCGCCCATCCCGACACACAACTCGGACCGATTCAAAACGAACCGCAGTACCGCAAGGTAGGCGAGTACTTCGACGACTGCCGTGAGCAGGGATACTCGTTTGTGCTCGGCGGCCATATCGACCCTGACGCGCGAGGTTGGTTCGTTCCGGTCACGCTGGTCGACAACCCACCCGAAGACTCACGGCTGGTCACCGAGGAACCGTTCGGGCCCATCCTGCCGCTACTGCGGTGGTCGGACGAGGCCGACGTGATCCGGCGCGCTAACGACACGCCGTGGGGCCTGGGCGCCACGGTGTGGGGTCATGACCTGGAGGCGATCCAACGGATCGGGCGGCAAATCGAGGCCGGAACGGTATGGCTCAACGAAGTTCACGAATACTCCCCACATCAAGTATTCGGGGGACACAAGCAGTCCGGAATCGGCGCAGAGAACTCCCTGCACGGGCTCGCTGAATACACCAACCACCAGACGATCACCCTGAACAAGGTGCCGGGAGCGGTGTCGTGAAGGCCCAAGCCGCGGTGCTACGAGCTGCATCCACCCCGCTGGAACTGGTCGAGGTCGACGTCGAAGACCCCCGGCCGCACGAAGTTGTCGTCCGGCTGGCCGGCTCCGGCATCTGCCACACCGACCTCGGCGTCATCGCATCGGCCACCGATGCGCAAGTGCCCATCGTGCTCGGGCATGAGGGCGCAGGGGTGGTCGAGCACGTGGGCAGCGAGGTGACCGGACTGGCCGTCGGAGACCACGTCGTGCTGTCGTACAACTCCTGCGGCGGCTGTGACCACTGCGGGTCCGCCTTGCCGATGCACTGCCGCGACTTCATCGGCCTGAACCTCAGTGGAGCCCGCCTCGACGGCTCTTCGCCGTTCAGCCAAGGCGGAGAACCCGTCCTGGGCCACTTCTTCGGTCAATCCTCGTGGGCGACACGGGTAGTGACCACAGACCAGAACTGCGTCAAGGTCGACGACGATCTCCCACTGGCCGTGCTGGGACCGCTGGGCTGCGGGATCCAAACCGGCGCCGGCGCCGTGCTCAACACGTTGAAGCCCCCGGCGGGCTCCTCCATCGCTATCTTCGGTATGGGGTCGGTGGGGTTGGCCGCGCTTCTGGCCGCCGTTGTAGCCGACTGCGGGACGATCATTGCCGTCGACATCGACGATGCCCGCCTGGAACGCGCCACTGAACTCGGCGCGACGGCAACCGTCAACTCCGCCAATACCGATGCGGCCGAACAGATTCGGCACCTCACCGACGGCCTCGGCGTCCAATACACGGTCGAATGCATCGGCTTCGGTGCCGTAGTGCGTGCAGCGCTGGAGTCTCTGCAGACTCCCGGCGTCTGTGCCACCGTGGGATTTCAGGGCGTGCCCAATGAAATCACTATCGACCAGGGCCATCTGCTTTTCGGCAAGTCCCTGATCGGTGTCATCGAAGGCGATGCGATTCCCCAGCAGTTCATTCCGCAGTTGCTGGAACTGTTCCGGGCCGGGCGGTTTCCGTTCGACCAACTCATCGAAACCTTCCCCTTCGAGTCGATCAACGACGCGATCGAGGCCATCCACGCCGGGAAGGTGATCAAAGCCGTGCTGACCTTCCCGTCGACCGGCAGCGACTCAACCAGTCCTGCCGATGGCTGACCACACGGAGCTACGCCCGAGCATCGGCCCGGGTGAGATCCTGCCGCTGGCGGCCCGGCGAAATCCTGACATGGTCGCCCTGATTTGCGACGATCAGCAACTGACGTACCGGCAGCTCGACGATCTGTCGGCTGCACTGGCGGTGGCCTTGGGCCGCAGAGGAATCGGCCCCGGCGATGTGGTTTCACTGTACGGGCAGAACAGCTGGGAGTGGATCGTCAGCTACCACGGGGCACTGCGCGCCGGGGCTGTGGTCAATCCGATCAATGTGATGCTGACTCGCGACGAGCTGCGCTACGTACTCTCCGACTGCAAGGCGAAGGTGCTGTTCGCCGGCGCGGCGCAGCTGCCCACTGCATTGTCAGCCAACGACGGCGAGCCGCTCACCGATCTCGTATTCTCCTCCGCCGACTGTTCAACGCCCGGCGTGATGTCACTGACCGAATTGATCGACGATGGGCGCGGCAGCCCGCCACCATCTCTCACCCCCCAGCCAGCGGATCTGTGTTCCATCGCGTACACCTCGGGAACGACTGGGCATCCCAAGGGGGCGATGCAATCTCATCAGTCCGTGCTACTCAACTGTGCCCTGACGGCGGCCATGCACGGGCGCACTGCGACCGATGTCATGGTCACCGCGCTGCCAAGCGCCCACGTGTACGGCAACGTCGCCATCAACAGCACATTCCTCGCCGGTGGCGCGGTGGTGTTGATGGAGCGCTTCGATCCCTCAACTGCATTGAGCTTGATCGACAAATGGCACGCAACGATGTTCGAGGGTGTGCCGGCGATGTATTCGATGATGCTGTCCCACCCCGCCCTGGAGGGCGCAGATTTGACCAGCCTGCGCTGCTCGACCGTCGGCGGACAGACGTTGCCGGTCAGCGTGCTCAACGCTTGGCAAGAGCGCACCGGCGCACCCTTGCTCGAACTCTGGGGAATGACAGAAATCGCGGGGCTCGGTGCCACGCATGCCATTTACTCTCCCCCGGCGCCAGGATCGATCGGCGTATCGCTACCTGGGGTGCAGCTTCGTGTGGCCGACCTGGACAGCGGCGAGCGTGAGCTCGGCCCCTCTGAGAGAGGCGAACTACAGGTCCGCGGCCCGCTCGTCATGCAGGGATACTTCGGCCGGCCGGACGCCACTGCAGAGGTGCTACGGCCTGACGGGTGGCTACGAACCGGCGATGTCGCCTACTGCGACGAATCGGGCCACTTCTTCGTCGTCGACCGGACCAAGGACATGATCGTCACGGCGGGTTACAACGTTTATCCCGCCGAAATCGAGCGGGTCATCGCCACCCATCCCGACGTTGCTCTTGTCGCCGTGGGCCGCAGGCCCGACGAGGTGCGCGGCGAGGTCGCCGTAGCGTACGTGGTGCTCCGCGACGGTGCGATGCTGACCGAGGACGGCGTGATCGACTTTTGCCGCGACAAGCTCGCGGCCTACAAGCGGCCACGTGCGGTCGTGTTCACCGACGCGCTCCCGACGACGTCGTCGGGAAAGATCATGCGGCGCAAGCTCATTGACATCGATTCCCATGACAGCGCGGGCGCCGCTAGCGCTCGAGGTTGAAATAGCGCAGGCGCTGATAAAGCGTGGTGCGGATTCAAAGTGTCGTAGATGTGTGGGTCAACGGTTGGGTAGGCGCGACACCGATCCGGCTTCCAACGGACCGGAGCAGCGGCCACCGATGACGACCTAGCCGCCACGCGGGTCTGCCTTACTTCGGATCAGAACCGCCTTTGGGCGGGTGAATAGCTCGCGTCCCCCGTCGCCGCGTTTCGGCCCCCAAGCCCGACTGTCCTCGAGCCAAAGAACGCGACATCGACGCCCTGCGTGTGGATTTCGTTCACTCCGACGATGCCAATCGCTAGGGGCATGAGTCCGCGAGTCGGGAACCTGGTGGTTGATAGGCGCCACATTTCCGATGCTCAGTAGTTGACGCACCCGCCGCCCTGGTAGAAAGCACAAGCCGCAATCCCGCCGCCAGGGTTATCGCATGGGCTCCACGGTAATTCCACCCAATGGAATCGGTAGCTGTGGAACACTCGGCCGATAGTGTTACGTTCACCACGTCTCCAGGTTGACTGGAGCGCGCGGGCGCTCGGCTACGCCGCAAGCGCCGTCTACGTGATGGCCGGGATGTCGGATCGCAACTGACTCCGATCCTGCATTTCCCTGAATCTTGTCCGGAAAGGTTGTTCATGACTGAAGCAACAGCAGCGACGACTTCGAGCGCTACCAAGCGCTCGGTGCCGCGCGCGGAGCATGTGGGGAGCTTGCTGCGCCCTGCCGTCCTGCAACAGGCAGCAGAGGCACACGTCAACACTCTCGGCTCTGCGGTCGACGCAGTCGACACGCAGGCTACAAGCGACCTTCGCGAACTGACCGAGGAACACATCCGTCAAGTTGTGGCGCGCCAGGAGTCCATCGGCCTCGATGTCATCACTGATGGCGAATTCGGGCGAATCCTGTTCACCGATTCGTTCTACGGGGCCGTTTCAGGCTTCGACCTGACCGAGGCGAAATTGGTCTGGAAAGACGAGACCGGACAGCAGATCGAAACGCCTTTTATGCCGGCCGCCACACGACGACTGGAGCGGACGGGAAGCCCCCTCGCTGCCGAAGCAACGGTCCTAAGCTCGCTCACCGACCTACCGTTCAAGCTCACATTGCCGGCGGCTTCCATATCGTGCGCGCCCGAAACCTGCCGTCCAGACTTGTACGGCGACGCTTACGCTGACGAGGACGAACTCGCGAACCACGTCGTCAAACTTGAGCGTGAAATCATCGATGACGCTGTCGCCGCAGGCGCCAAGTACATCCAGGTTGACCTCGGGTTGTACCCGTATCTGGTCGACCCGGATCAGCTGGACCGGCTTGCCGCCCTCGGCGCCGACCCGCAAGCCCTCCTCGACCGCTTCCTTCGTGTCGACCGCGCAACGATCGAAGGGCTGCCCGAGGGTGTCCAAACGTCGATGCATCTCTGCCGCGGCAACTTGAAGTCGATGTGGCTGTGGCGGGGATCGCTCGAGCCGGTGGCCGAGCGAATGTTTCACGAGCTGCCTTTCGACCGCTTCCTGGTCGAAATGGACGACGTTGAACGCGACGGTGACTACTCATTCCTTCGGCACGTCCCACGCGGAACAGACGGGCCTGTGGTCGTGATGGGTATCGTTTCGACGAAGAAGCCTCAGCTCGAGAACGAGGATGCTCTTATTCGCGCGATCGAGCAGGCGAGCCAATATCTTCCAATCGAACAGCTGGCACTGTCGCCGCAGTGCGGCTTTGCATCGAACGCCGCCGGCAACGCGCTGTCTGAAGACGATCAGTGGCGCAAGCTCGAACTTGTCGTGCGGGTAGCAGATCGCGTTTGGTAACTCTGTACCGGCAGACGCGCCCGGGATGTGCCTAGCGTGAATTCGCCGGAGTCGTCTCGTCTCTCGCCCTGATATGGGAAAGAGACAGCGACTCCGGCGAATTCGCGGTCCACGGAGCACGTCGATGGCCATCGTGGATAACGACAGGAGTAGATGCAGTGGATTTCGGAGTGGTCTTGCAGGGTTATCCAGGCTGCGCCGAGGACGCCGCGTTTGCTGAGCAGCACGGTTTCAACATGGCGGGATTCGTCGAGACTCCCCTGTTGGCCGGTGACCCATTCGCGTGGATGGCTCTTGCCGCCAAGGCAACGAAGACCATGAAGCTCGGCACGATGCTCACGATCCCGGGCATACGCAGCGCACCTAGCGCGGCCTCTGGGCTCGCCACCGTGAACAGTATTGCGCCCGGCCGCGTCTTCCTCGGGATCGGCAGCGGATATACCTCGCGGCAGTGCTTGGGACTGCGGCGACCGCTTGCCGCCTCGAAGATGCGTGACTACGCGAATCGAGTCCGCGGGCTGCTGGCCGGCGAAGAAGTCTTCGAGCCAGTCGGCAACACGGAAATGCCCATCCGCCTGAAGCATCAAGAAGCTCTTCGGGTGTCTCCCGACCAGCCGATTCCGGTCTACATCGCTGCCGATGGCCCCAAGGCACTCCAGGCCGCCGCTGAAACAGCCGACGGAGTGATCATGACTCTGCGGTATGTCACCGAACCGGACGACAGGGCGAGAGCCTTCGGTGATGCGGTTGCGACTGTGCGCGACATGGCGGCCGAGCACGGCCGCAATTTCGACGATGGGTACATCATCTACTCGACGCAAATCTGCATTCTCGAACCCGGCGAGTCGGCGCTCTCACCGCGCGCCCTCAACCAGATCGGGCCGTTCGCGATGACCGCTTTCCATGCTTATACCTGCACACCCGAAATCAGGAAGTTTCTGCCTGCCGCGGTGAGCGACCGTCTAGAGATCTGGGAAAAAGAAGTCCTCTCGCGATTCGATTGTCCGCCGGATCGCCTGTACCAGGAAGTCCACGCCGGCCATCTCAGCTACCTGCTCGATGGCGAGGCCGCCGTTCTCACTGAAGAGCTCATTCGAATGATCACCGTGACAGGGACGCCCGAGGAGATCGCCGCACAGCTGCGCGCGATCGAGCACGCGGGCGCTCACAACGTCACACTCAATTTCCCGCAAAGCGCCATGCGCGAGCAGATAGTGGAGATCGAAGAGCAGATCATGCCGCTTCTTGCGCGGACACCTGCCTGAGACGACAAGCAGCGAGGGCGCAGGCTTGCTGAACCCTTTTCGTGGCCGCGCTCAGCCCGCGCGCAGGATCAGGGCGTCGCCTTGGCCGCCCGCGCCGCACAGTGCGGCAACAGCGTATCCGGAACCGCGTCGTGCCAGCTCAAGAGCCGCGTGCAGGGTGATGCGCGCCCCCGACATGCCGATCGGATGCCCGATA
>NZ_DATENY010000052.1:0-34421 GCF_035274705.1 Mycobacterium sp.
TCGATGGGACTCTGTCAGCGACACTGATGCGTGGCCGGCCCCCAAGGGGGGAGTGGGGGCGGCCTTCAGCAAGAGCATCCGCTCGATTTCTCTTGCAACATCAAATAATTCCTGCATCACAGGAGTTTGACCAATGAAGCGGCTTGTCGTTTCCGCCGCTGTCATTGCGGCGGCCACGGGCCTCGCCCCGCCGGCTAATGCGGACCAATACGACTTCATCTCCGCACTGGACAACCGGGGCGTCACCTACGCCAACATCATCGGGATGATGGACATCGGGCGGGGAGCCGAACAGGCGCCGGTATTCGCGGTTGAACTGTGAGGGGCTGTCGTAGCCGACGAGGTGTCCCACACCGGCGGTCGCCGAACACTAGGCGCTACCGCCTTGGGCCGTCACGACCAGCAGTAGCTCGGTCAACGAATGGTCCGGGCCTGCCGAGGCGATCGCGCCGGCCGCGTTGCGCATCACCCGGCGATGTCCGGTACTAGGCATCGGAAAGGCGCTAAAGGCAACGGAATCGACGATGCCGGACGCAGAGGGTGCCGGTCCCTCGCGTCCACCGGCACCCTCTGCACGGACATGGTTTTGGAGGGTGGGGAACGGCGAGACGGACAACCCCTCAACTCGGGTCAGTTAGGTCTTCGTGACTCGCCGAAAAATGTTGCGCCGATACCTGATCATGAATGTCGACAATCGTCTAGCGTAGCCAAGGCCGGAAGCCCGGACGCGTGAGCGTCGCATAGCAGACAACGGCTACAGGAGGCGTGGGATGGCTGACCCATGGGAACTTGTCCTGCACCACACCTACGCCGGCACGCCGGGCATCATTCTCGACCACTCGCCGAGCCGCCGTAGCCACGGCCAACCAGTAAACCTCACAAATTCCGACTTTCTCACCGACGGCGTGCGGCCTGGCTCTGGCGCGGTCCGTTTCGATTCACCGTCCAGCATGATCCGCGTGCCGCCCTCGGAAAGCTGGAGTCCGCTGGGCGGCATCCGAATCGAGATGGTGTGCGAGACCGGCATGATCCGCGCCGGCGGACCGCTGGTCACCGGCGACAGTTTCGGATTCGGTACGCGCGATGGATTCTTCAGCGGAGAATTTGTCCAGGCACACGGCAACTCGAGTGTCGTGACTGAGGGCGGCAGCGAGCCGCGTCCGATGCCGCCCGGCGAGTGGATGACGCTGGTTCTGCAATACGATCCCGGCGGGGTGTTGGTGGAGTTCAACGGCGACGTCGTCGCGAGTTGGGACGAGCGCTGGGACGGTCTCCTTGCCGGCACCTCGGGCCTCGTCATCGGAAACGACAAGACCGGCCACAACGGCCTCACCGGACGCATCGACGACATCAAGATCTGGCGATTGAACCCCCATCTGATCGGCGACAACTTTGTCGATCGCCCAGTGGACAACAATGTCGGGCGCTGCTGGGCCGAGTGGTCACGCAAGCTGGACGCGGTGTTGAAGTCCGATCCTCGGTGCGCGAAGCAAGTCGTCAACTTGCTGCAGAGCGGGTTGTTCAGCGTGATGGCCGACATCGCGGCGAGACCGGACATCCAATCGCAGCTCGCGGAATTGCGAACTCGCTACCAAGAACTCTGGTCCGAGGGCAGGCTCGCCGAAATTCCTGCTGTTCTAGCCGATCTCATCGGATTGCTCCGTAGCGCGGGTTTCAACCCGGCGCAGATCGCCGCATGGCAGGCGCTGCAAAACGATGCGTGCTTCAACGGCTTCTTGGAACAGCTCCCGATGAATTGCGACCCAGCGTTCACCGACATCTTCAGCGTCTCAGAGTCGTTCTGACGCTACCCAAGCTGAACGAAAGGGCCGCTCATGCAGAGGCGAAAGCTGGTGTCCGGCAGTTCAACCGGTGACGCTCCGGCCTTTGAGACCCAGAACTTCCAACCCGGTTCCAATACGCTGGTCCTGCTATTCGTCACGAGCGCGAGACCCATCTTCGGTGACCAAGTTGCTCGTACACCGACGGTGACTGGCAATGGGCTGGTCTGGGTTACGGCCAAAACGGTGCTCTATGGTCCCAACGACAATCGTCGGCTGACCTGTTTTCGGGCGTCAGGACCGGCGCCGATCGCGGGCGCCGCTGTCATCGACTTCGGCGGCGAGATACAAGACTTCTGCGCCTGGTCGATTTTCGAGTACAGCGATGTCGACGTCAGCGTCGGCCAGGGCCAATCCGCAGTCGCGCAGATCTTTTCGATTGTTGCGACCGGCCAATCACTGACTGCGTCGCTGGCCACATCGGCGGATCCAACCCGCAACTTCGCCGTCGGTGCCATCGGCGTCGACTCGGCGGGCGGGGGCGCCGTCGCAGTTGAACCGGGCGCGGGATTCACCGAGATCGACGAGCTCGACGTCACAGAGGTGTTTGCAAAGGCTGGCACGTTGCAGACCGAGGATGCTGCGGCGTCCAACAGCGCGATCAGCTGGACGTGGGATTCGGCACAGGCCGCAGCGGCCGTGGTTCTGGAGGTCAAGGCCGCTCCACCCAGCGGTGGGGAACCAGGTGGTGGTGGCGGCGCTCAGCCGACGACGGACGACACGTTGACATTGATCGAAAATTTCGCGCCGGTGTTGTTCTTTCATCCCGAGGAGAAGTTTTTCCCCAGCGATGCCAAACGCTATGTCGAACATGCGGCGCTGTGGACCGCCCAGGCCGGCGGAGACGACAAGAACGCTTGGGGTGGCCAGCCGGGTGACCCTTTCCCACGCCAGCCGACGGTGACGGCGAAGGGCTTGGCAGCCGTACCCGGCGAGCCCGGCGACTTCCGCTTCGGTGAGGAACTCGGCGCCGGTAACGATTTCCGGTTCCTGGAGCTCGGCGGGTGGAAGGACCGCAATCTTGCGCACGAAGACGGTGTCACCGGACAAACCACCAATCTCTACAGCGATCGCAATGCGATTGAGAACCTCTATAAGAACGATCTCGAACCCAGTCGGTTCTGGTATCACGCCGAGGTCTTTTACACCGAGCAGCTGCGCACCATCGGCCGTTCGACTTCAGGTGTGGACCTGAGTCCGCTCCTCGACCGGCTGACCAAGCCGACGCTGGTGTGCTACTACCTGTTCTTCCCGGCGCACGATCAATCGGTCCAGAAGGACAGCTGTAGGAACGTCGAGGCGGGCGAAGTGTCGTCGCACGCGGGCGACTGGCAGTGCGTGGCGGTTCTCGGCGAGGGTATCGGCGCGGCGTTCAGCCCAAAGTTCCTGGGGCGGACAGGGTCTCGTCCGGGCGGCGGCGGGCCGTATCCGCCTTACCAATTCGATGACGACATGAACACCGCGATGGTCGTGGGATCGTGGACCGACGGTGATCCCTCAGTCACCGACGGGCATCCGAGGCTCTTCGTTGCGAACGGGACGCACAGCCTGTACACGAAATCTGGTACCCAAAGCGTCGACCCCTACCCGCCGAGTCAGCAACCGCAATGGTGCGGAACGGTGGACGTGCCCACGCCGACCCCACCCAGCGAGCCCGGAGACGATCCCATCGTCTCCGCTGGCAAGGACACGCTCACCTTGTTGGCCAAGATGGTCGCTGGCGGCGCGTTCGGCTTCCTGGGAGCGTCAGCGGCTTTGGTCGCCTGCGTGGTCGAAGCGGCGCACTATCACCCGGGCCGTGCTTTCGCACCCTTCGGAGGGGAATCTAATCCGAATAGTCCGGCCGATCCTGACCAGCCGCCCGGAAGCGCGGGCGCCGGCAAGACCGTGAAACCCACGGGGCTGAACGTCCCTGACGCCGGATCCGACGTCGTGGAATGGCGCTGCAAACCTCGCGAACCGTTGCAAGACGGTGCGAGGGCTTACAACTGCGTTGTGGACCGCACGACACAGAAGTGGTGGCCCAGCGCCGACACTAAGAGCGGATTCAACGGCCGGTGGGGTCAGCACGTCACCGCCGACGCTTTGTCCCGACGCGCGGGCCCGCGTTTCCCCAATTACGCGCGGATGTTCCTGCTCGCCCTTGCTGACGGCGACGGGCGAAAGCTGCTCAAGATCGGCGGCTGAGTCCGCGGGTTCGACAGCAAGAGGTGGGCGTTGCCCATCGCTTTGTCCACGGTGGATACGGAAAACTGTATGCGGTGCATCGTCTTTCGGGCTCAGCACTGTGCGGCCAATCTCTACCGTCAGCCGCCTAAGAGAGGCCCCTTTGATGGGCGGCGCAGCGTCTGAAGCCGCCACCGATGGGAGCGAGTCAATAGCCCGGGTAGCCCGGATAGCCCGGGTAATAACCCGGAGGCGGCGGAGGTGGCGGCGGCGGTACGAACCACCACCACGGCGGGATCCAGTCTCCAATGTCGACGTCCACCCACTTTCCCGGGTGCCAATCCACCCAGTTTCCAGGCCCCCAATCCCAGCCATGTCCGTGCCCCGGCCCGGGTATCCACGGGATGTCAGGCCCATGGGGTTTGGCCTGCGCCACACCTACACCCATCTCGAGGGCAGTCAAGGAGAGCGCGCCGGCGATCACGGCTTCGGCCACCAATTTCTTCAGATTCTTGGACATCGACCGTCTCCCGATACGAGGAGGTCGGTCCGCCCTCGGTCCGAGGACGGACCGGATAAACGTCGACGCTACTCCGCATGCCTAGTAGGGGAAAGACGATGCGGTGCGCACACTCTGGAGCGGTTGCGCACGGTAAAACGTGGGCCACAGAATCGGCGCCATGGCGGCCGCTGGGCCAGCCGGTCATCGTGGACTCGGCGATGTCCGACCACCCCGGTGTGTGCTCGACCAGCACTCGATCGTGTGGCCCGTCGGGCCTCGTGGGTCGACGGCCCGTGGGCGCGCCGACTCGATGTGGGGCGTCCGATTGGACGGGATCTGCTCGGCAGGGCGGACCTCGACAACTACGCGAAACACCAGGGGATGTGAAGACGCTCAGCGTGGCATCGAGTGCCGGGGGACGCGTTCCATGCACCATTGATGGATGTGGAGCTTCCGGTACATCAGCGGATTTGAAAAGTGGCTGAACCGAGGATTATTGGCGATTGGAGCAATAGCCTTGGCGTGCGGCTTCTTACAGCACGTCTTCCTCGCTGACATTCCCGAGCGGTTTCCGAATGGGGCACGTTGGGGTGACCTCCTATACGACCTGGCCATCGCATATATCGGTGCGTATGCGTTCTACCTATTGATAGTTCGCCTGCCGTTGTTGCGTGACCGCGCGAACGTCTACCAGGGTATCGAGGTGTTGTTGTGGCGCGTATTCGACGAATCACGCGGGCTCATAATGGAACTCAATAGGTTGGCCCGCGTCGGAGATCCCCACCCGCAGACGCCGGAAGACATGGCGATTGTGAAGGGTGAATTGCGTGCGACGTTGGATCACGTCCGCAGCCTGTGCGAGCGCATTAGCCCCGACCTGCGCGTCGATCGCGGGATGTCTCCGGTGGAATGGATTCGACTGCATGCTGAGCGCGCGCACAAAGCGACCCAAGACGTGCAAATCTTCGCGCAGTATCTGGGCTCCAGGGCGGTGATCCTGCTCGCCCGCATCGATCTGAGCCGGGTTGCCGAGGCATGCACGATGTTCTACGAGCCTGCGGTCCTGTCACGTCCACCGGAGAACCTGCGTCAACTCGCCGAGCCGATTGCTTGGTACTTGTCGGCGGCGTACGAGCTTGAGGAGTACCGGCTCGCGAACTTCGGGGGCCGAACCCGTGACGAGCTTCTGGCCGATTTGCGGGTCGACGTCGAGAAGCTCTGAGACGCCTGGCGTCCAGCTGGAAGCCTCACCTCCACCTCGGCCAGCGCGCTACGAGGCGTGATGGCAGGCCTCGATAGGGTAGCGAGAGTGACAGATGAACCTTTTGAACGCCTGGAAGAGTTGGTTGCGAGAAGAATCCGTGAGCAGCTCGGGGAAGGGCGATTAGACGAACTCCTCCGCATCGCCTTCCAACAGGGACGTGCCGATGCGCACGCGCAATTCTCCGGCGAGGGCGAATTGCGGGCGCACGTTGAAGTCGGAGTAGTAAGTTCAGCCGAACTGTCCCCGCCTCCCGGTGAGGTGGTCGCCGTTATTGAATCGGCATCACCAGAGCTGGCTAACGACATACGAGGTCGCAGCCCCCAGGACATCAACTTCGTCCTCAACTTTTACATGGCGATCATGCAAACGTTGCAGTTGCTGCTGACGGTCTACCAGATCGTCCACGGCGAGCAACCTTCGCACCAGCAGGTCATCGAGATCTTCAACCAGACGACCAACGTCATCAATCAGACGACCAACGTCGTGGTCAACATGCCGTCAGGCCACTAGGCGGCGCGCCACCTGGCCGCTAAAGGGTTTGCCGGGGCGTTGAGAGCTCGCCAAGGTATAGCACGTTAATCGCACGGGTGCTCTGGTGGCTTACCGCAGAAAGCGCCTCTGAGCTGCTAGAACGCGGTGGTGCCCCCGGCAGGATTCGAACCTGCGGCCTTCTGCTCCGGAGGCAGACGCTCTATCCCCTGAGCTACGGGGGCGCATCGAGAAGAGACATGCGCCGATCGGGCATTGACAAGCAGGGGACAGCCTAACGCATCCGCATGACCGTCTGCCGCAAGGAATGGATTCGGGGGCTGACCACCCCAGACCATAGGATGGACCCTCGTGACCCCCGCCGACCTGGCCGAGCTGCTCAAGTCCACCGCCTCCGCGGTGTTGACCGAGCACGGCCTCGACACCTCGGCCCTGCCGGCGACCGTCACCGTCGAACGTCCGCGCAATCCCGAGCACGGCGACTACGCCACCAACCTGGCCCTTCAGCTCGGCAAGAAGGTCGGCGCGAACCCCCGTGAGCTGGCCGGATGGCTTGCCGCAGCGCTGGCCGCCCAAGATGGCATCGCCTCCGCGGACGTCGCCGGCCCCGGCTTCGTCAACCTGCGCATCGAGGCCTCAGCCCAGGGCGTCATCGTCAACAACGTCATCAACGCCGGCCCTGACTACGGCCACTCTGAGACGCTCAACGGCCAGAACATCAACCTCGAGTTCGTCTCCGCCAACCCGACTGGGCCCATCCACATCGGCGGGACACGCTGGGCCGCCGTCGGCGACGCCCTCGGACGGCTGCTGACCACCCAAGGCGCCAAAGTAGTACGCGAGTACTACTTCAACGACCACGGCGCCCAGATCGACCGCTTCACCAACTCCCTGATCGCCGCCGCCAAGGGCGAACCCACCCCTGACGACGGTTACGCGGGCGACTACATCAAAGACATCGCCGCCCAGGTGCTCGCCAAGGACCCCGACGCGCTGAGCCTGCCCGACGACGAAATGCGCGAGACCTTCCGCGCCATCGGCGTCGACCTGATGTTCACCCACATCAAGCAGTCACTGCACGACTTCGGCACCGACTTCGACGTCTACACCCACGAAGACTCGATGCACAGCTCCGGGCGCGTCGAGCAAGCCATCGCCAAGCTTCGCGAAGCCGGCAGCATCTACGAAAAGGACGGCGCAGTCTGGCTGCGCACCACCGACTTCGGCGACGACAAGGACCGCGTCGTCATCAAGAGCGACGGCCAGCCCGCCTACGTCGCCGCCGACATCGCCTATTACCTCGACAAGCGCCAGCGCGGATTCGCCCTGTGCATCTACATGCTCGGCGCCGACCACCATGGCTACATCGCCAGGCTCAAGGCTGTCGCCGCCGCTCTCGGTGAGGATCCCGCCACCGTCGAAGTGCTGATCGGTCAGATGGTCAACCTCGTCCGCGACGGCCAACCCGTCCGGATGAGTAAGCGTGCCGGCACTGTCATCACGCTCGACGACCTCGTCGAGGCCATCGGCGTCGACGCCGCCCGCTACTCGCTGATCCGCTCGTCGGTCGACACCCCGATCGACATCGACCTGGCGCTGTGGTCGTCGGCGTCCAACGAAAACCCCGTCTACTACGTGCAATACGCACACGCCCGGCTGTCGGCCCTGGCCCGCAACGCCGCCGAACTCGGCATCATCGGAAGCACCGAGAACCTCGATCTCCTCACGCACGAAAAAGAGGGCACGCTGATCCGCAATATCGGCGAGTTCCCCCGCGTGCTCAAAACCGCTGCGACCCTGCGCGAACCGCACCGCGTCTCCCGTTATCTGGAAGACTTGGCCGGCGATTACCACCGCTTCTACGACTCCTGCCGCGTGCTACCCCAAGGCGACGAGCCGCCGAACGAACTGCACGCCGCACGTCTGGCGCTGTGTCAGGCCACCCGCCAGGTCATCGCCAACGGCCTTGGCATTCTCGGCGTCACCGCCCCGGAGCGGATGTGATCGCTCATCCCGCCGGGCCCAGGCACGCTGAGGAGATTCACCACGGCGGCGCCCCGCCTCGGCCACAGTCCACGGCCGACGTGCTCCGACTCGCTCCGAATGTCTGGCCCCGCAATGCCGTTCGCGGCGACGACGGCGTGGTGTCGATTGCCGGCGTACGCGTCACCGATATCGCCGCCGAGTTCGGCACGCCCACTTTCGTCATCGACGAGGATGACTTCCGGTCGCGCTGTCGCGAAATCGCCGAAGCCTTCGGCGGCGGTGACAATGTGCACTACGCCGCGAAGGCGTTCCTGTGCACCGAGGTTGCGCGCTGGATCAACGAGGAAGGCCTATCGCTCGACGTCGCCAGCGGCGGCGAGCTTGCCGTCGCGCTGCACGCCAGCTTTCCGCCCGAACGTATTGCGTTGCACGGCAACAACAAGTCCGTCGACGAGCTGACCGCCGCAGTCAAAGCCGGTGTCGGTCACATCGTGCTCGACTCGATGACCGAGATCGACCGCCTCGACGAGATCGCCGGTGCCGCCGGCGTCGTCCAGGACGTCCTCGTCCGGGTCACTGTCGGCGTCGAGGCACACACCCACGAGTTCATCTCCACCGCCCACGAAGACCAGAAGTTCGGGCTGTCGCTCGCCAGCGGCGCCGCCATCGCGGCGATAAGTCGCGTTTTCGCCACCGACCATCTGCGCCTCGTCGGCCTGCACAGTCACATCGGCTCGCAGATCTTCGACGTCGACGGTTTCGAGTTGGCCGCTCACCGGGTGATCGGGTTGCTACGTGACGTTGTCGCGGAGTTCGGTGTCGACAAGACCAGTCAGCTCAAGATCATCGACCTGGGTGGCGGCCTTGGCATTTCCTATCTGCCGCAGGATGATCCGCCACCGGTGCAGGACCTTGCCGCCAAGCTCGGCGCCATCGTCAGTAACGAGTCCGCCGCAGTCGGCCTGCCCGCGCCGCGACTCGTCGTGGAACCCGGCCGCGCCATCGCCGGTCCCGGCACCATCACGCTGTACCAAGTCGGCACCGTCAAGGATGTCGCGGTCAGTCCGGCCGCGCAGCGACGCTACGTGAGCGTCGACGGTGGCATGAGCGACAACATCCGCACCTCGCTCTACGGTGCCGAGTACGACGTCCGCCTGCTCTCACGCGTCAGTGAAATGCCTGCAATGCTGTCCCGAGTTGTCGGAAAACATTGTGAGAGTGGCGATATCGTCGTCAAAGACGCGTGGGTGCCCGACGATGTCACGCCGGGTGATCTGCTCGGCGTCGCGGCCACCGGCGCGTACTGCTATTCCATGTCAAGCCGTTACAACCTGATCGGCCGCCCAGCTGTGGTGGCTGTGCGCGACGGGCGAGCCCGCCTGATTCTGCGCCGGGAGACGGTCGACGATCTGCTCAGTCTGGAGGTAACAGAATGAAGGCCCGAAGGCGACCGCGAGTGAGGAACGAGCGAGGACCGGAGCGAGCGGGAGGCGAGGCATGAGCAACGACGAAAAGTCCATCGGTGTAGCGGTATTGGGACTCGGCAACGTCGGTAGCGAAGTCGTCCGCATCATCGAGGACGACGCAAGCGACCTGACCGCGCGCATCGGCGCTCCGCTGGAACTCAGAGGAATCGGCGTGCGCCGCGTGGCCGACGACCGCGGTGTGCCCGTCGAACTGCTTACCGACAACATCGAAGAACTGGTGTCCCGCGACGACGTCGATATCGTCGTCGAGCTGATGGGCCCCGTCGAGCCCGCCCGCAAGGCGATCCTGTCCGCCCTCGAACAGCGCAAGTCTGTCGTCACCGCCAACAAGGCGCTGATGTCGGTGTCCACTGGCGAACTCGCGCAGGCCGCCGAACATGCCCACGTCGACCTCTACTTCGAGGCCGCCGTCGCCGGTGCGATTCCCGTCATCCGGCCGCTGACCCAGTCGTTGGCGGGGGACACGGTGCTGCGCGTGGCCGGAATCGTCAACGGCACCACCAACTACATCCTCTCTGAGATGGACAGCACGGGCGCCGACTACGCCAGCGCCCTCGCCGACGCGAGTGCGCTTGGCTATGCCGAAGCGGATCCCACCGCAGACGTCGAGGGCTATGACGCCGCAGCCAAGGCCGCGATCCTGGCATCGATCGCGTTCCATACCCGGGTCACCGCCGACGACGTGTATCGCGAGGGCATCACCAAAGTGACGGCCGCCGACTTCGCGTCCGCCCGCGCGCTTGGCTGCACCATCAAACTGCTCGCCATCTGCGAACGAATAACCACCGACGAGGGCCAGCAACGAGTTTCGGCCCGCGTCTATCCCGCGCTGGTACCGCTGGACCACCCGCTGGCCGCCGTCAACGGCGCCTTCAACGCCGTCGTCGTGGAGGCCGAGGCCGCGGGCAGGCTGATGTTCTACGGTCAGGGCGCCGGCGGAGCACCGACCGCCTCGGCGGTGATGGGCGACGTCGTCATGGCGGCACGCAACCGTGTCCAAGGCGGCCGCGGCCCACGCGAGTCGAAGTACGCCAAGCTGCCCATCTCACCGATCGGCTTCATCCCGACCCGCTACTACGTCAACATGAACGTCGCCGACCGGCCCGGCGTGTTGTCCGCTGTCGCAGCCGAATTCGGCAAGCGTGAGGTGAGCATCGCCCAAGTGCGCCAGGAGGGCATGGTCGACGAAGGCGGTCAGCGCTGCGGCGCCCGCATCGTCGTCGTCACCCACCAGGCCACCGACGCCGCGCTCTCGGAAACCGTTGCGGCGCTGGCCGACCTCGACGTCGTGCAGAGCGTCAACAGCGTTCTTCGCATGGAAGGAACCAGCGATTGAGCACTCTCCCCAAAGCCGTGCACCAGCCCTGGCCAGGCCTGATCGCCGCCTATCGCGACCGGCTCCCGGTCGAGGACAATTGGACGGCGATCACCCTGCTCGAGGGCGGAACTCCGCTGATGCCCGCCCTCCGGCTGTCCGAATACACCGGCTGCACAGTGCATCTCAAGGTCGAAGGGCTGAACCCGACGGGCTCGTTCAAGGACCGTGGCATGACGATGGCCGTCACCGAAGCAGTGGCCCGCGGCCAGCAGGCCGTGCTGTGCGCGTCCACGGGTAACACCTCCGCGTCGGCAGCGGCCTATGCGGCGCGAGCCGGCGTCACCTGTGCGGTGCTGATTCCGCAGGGCAAGATCGCGATGGGCAAGCTCGCACAGGCTGTCATGCACGGTGCGAAGATCATCCAGATCGACGGTAACTTCGACGACTGTCTGGAGCTGGCGCGCAAGCTCACCGCCGACTTCCCGACCATCTCGCTGGTCAACTCGGTCAACCCGTTTCGCATCGAGGGACAGAAGACCGCGGCGTTCGAGATCGTCGATGTGCTGGGCACGGCGCCCGACGTGCACTCCCTGCCCGTCGGCAATGCGGGCAACATCACCGCGTACTGGAAGGGCTACAAGGAGTACCACCGCGACGGCCTCTCGGATCGGCTGCCCAGGATGCTGGGCACGCAGGCCGCGGGTGCCGCGCCGCTGGTGCTGGGCCAGCCGGTATCCGAACCGGAGACCATCGCCACCGCGATCCGGATCGGCTCGCCGGCGTCCTGGACGACGGCCGTGGAGGCGCAGCAGCAGTCCAATGGCCGTTTCCTGGCCGCTACCGACGAAGAGATCCTGGCCGCATATCACCTTGTGGCGCGGACGGAGGGCGTGTTCGTCGAGCCAGCCTCGGCGGCCAGCATCGCCGGCCTGCTCAAGTCGATCGAGGACGGCTGGGTGGCCAAGGGTTCGACCGTGGTCTGCACGGTGACCGGCAACGGACTGAAAGACCCCGACACCGCACTCAAGGGCATGCCGACCGTCACTCCTGTGCCGGTTGATCCCGTCGCAGTCGTTGAGAAACTGGGACTGGTCTAACGACGTGGTCCAGACTCTTCCGGCCGGGCTGACGGCCACTGCCGTCGTCGCGGCCTCCAGCGCCAATCTGGGTCCCGGCTTCGACAGTCTGGGTTTAGCGTTGAGTCTGTACGACGAAATCGTCGTCGAGACAACCGAATCCGGCCTCACGGTCGAAGTCGGAGGCGAAGGCGCGGGCCAGGTTCCGTTGGATTCCTCGCACCTCGTCGTGCGGGCAATCGAACACGGACTGCAGGCTACCGGCGTAGCCGCATCTGGTCTGAATGTCCGCTGCCACAACGCGATTCCACATTCTCGTGGGCTGGGTTCGTCGGCCGCGGCCGTCGTCGGCGGCCTCGCCGTAGTGAACGGCCTTGTGGCCCAAACTGAGTCAAAACCGCTGACAAACGACGAACTGATCCAGCTCTCCTCTGAGTTCGAGGGTCACCCAGACAACGCATCCGCCGCCGTGCTGGGCGGCGCGGTGGTGTCGTGGACCGAGCATGAAGGTGTGCTGCCGCGCTATGCGGCGACACCGCTGCGGCTGCACCCCGACATCCACCTGTTCCCGGCAATCCCCGAGGAGCGCTCGTCGACCGCCGAAACCCGCGTGCTGCTCCCGGAGCAGGTCAGCCATACCGACGCCCGATTCAACGTGAGCCGCGCGGCGTTGCTCGTCGTCGCGCTGACTGAGCGGCCCGAACTGCTCATGGAAGCGACAGAAGACGTCCTGCACCAGCCGCAGCGGGCCACTGCGATGCCGGCGTCGGCGGAATACCTGCGGATATTGCGGCGTTGTGGAGTTGCAGCAGTGTTATCCGGGGCAGGTCCTGCGGTCATCGCGTTGAGTCCCCAGCCAGAACTGCCCGCAGAGGCTCTGGAGTACGGCTCCGCCAATGGGTTCATCGTCAGCAAGATGGCTGTTGGCGACGGCGTCCGGTGGACGTCGGGCGTGGCCGTGCGGAGTTGACGTCCAGGCACTGACGCCCCGCAACAGGAGCCACACGCGAATCATGGTGTTTCTTGCTTCCAGCAGCGAAGCGGGCTATTCTCGCTGTCGTCCGGCAATCGCAGCGTCTCAGCCTGCGCCGACACTAGGACGATCACCAATTCCTCTTGTGGATGACGGTTCGCCGTACACCGGCGAATCCCTGCGATCACCGTTGCAGAGGCAATGGTGGGACCTCCGCATTCAGCACGTTTGCTGAATGCAACAGGACCCTCGCTTGAGTAGATCAGCGGGGGACAGAAAGGAAATCCGTGACTGAAACGGACCTCATCACGGCTGGCGGCAGCAACGAAAGCGTTGAGCTGCCGGAAACCGTGAATACAAATACTTCGTCTACCGCGGACACAGACGCGTCGGTCACGACGCCCACCGCGGAGACCGCGCCGGCGGCCAATGCCGCCTCCCGCACTCGCGCCGCCTCGCTGTCGGGCATGGTGCTGCCTGAGTTGCGGGCGTTGGCCAGGGAGATCGGCGTCGAAGGCGCCTCGGGGATGCGCAAGAGCGAACTTGTCGCCGCCATCAAGGAGCGCCGCGGCGAATCCAACGGGAAACCGCGAGCCGAAGCCACTGACAACGGCACGACGGCCGACACCGCTACCGACACCGCTACCGCTACTGCCGCCGACACCGACACCGCCACCGCTACCGGCGCCACCGCCAACGGCACCGAAGACCAGAACCAAGGCGAACAGGTGAAGGAACAGCGCCGCGAGCGCCGCAGCGCCTCCCGTAACACCGGCGCGCCCGGCGGCTCCGAGCAGACCAAGCAGGACGCCGCCCAGCAGAGCAAGGCTGACGCCGACGGCAATCGGGCGAAGACCGACAAGTCGGACACCAAGGCCGAAGGCGGCGAGCAGCAAGGCGACCAGGGCGGCCAGAACCGCGGCTCGAACTCGAACGCCGACGACGATGGCGAGGGGCGTGGCGGTCGCCGCGGCCGGCGCTTCCGTGACCGCAGGCGCCGCGAACGTGGCGGCGAGGGTGGCGGTGGCGACCGCGATACCGAACTGCGCGAGGACGACGTCGTCCAGCCCGTCGCGGGCATCCTCGACGTGCTCGACAACTACGCGTTCGTCCGGACCTCCGGCTACCTGGCCGGCCCCAATGACGTCTACGTCTCGATGAACATGGTGCGCAAGAACGGCCTGCGCCGCGGCGACGCGATCACCGGCGCCGTCCGTGTGCCGAAGGACGGCGAGCAGCCCAACCAGCGGCAGAAGTTCAACCCGCTGGTGCGCATCGATACGGTCAACGGCAAGCCGGTCGACGACGCCAAGAAGCGCCCGGACTTCACCAAGCTCACCCCGCTGTACCCGAACCAGCGGCTGCGCCTGGAGACCACGCCCGAGCGCCTGACGACCCGCGTGATCGACCTGATCATGCCGATCGGCAAGGGCCAGCGTGCGCTGATCGTGTCACCGCCGAAGGCCGGTAAGACCACGATCCTGCAAGACATCGCCAACGCGATCACGAAGAACAACCCGGAATGCCACCTGATGGTCGTGCTCGTCGACGAGCGCCCGGAAGAGGTCACTGACATGCAGCGCTCGGTGAAGGGTGAGGTCATCGCCTCGACCTTCGACCGGCCGCCGTCAGACCACACCCAGGCCGCCGAGCTTGCGATCGAGCGGGCCAAGCGCCTGGTCGAACAGGGCAAGGACGTCGTCGTGCTGCTCGACTCGATTACCCGGCTGGGCCGCGCGTACAACAACGCGTCACCAGCGTCGGGCCGAATCCTGTCGGGTGGTGTCGACTCGACAGCGCTGTACCCGCCGAAGCGGTTCCTCGGCGCGGCCCGCAACATCGAAGACGGCGGCTCACTGACGATCATCGCCACGGCGATGGTGGAGACCGGTTCGACCGGTGACACCGTCATCTTCGAGGAGTTCAAGGGCACTGGTAACGCCGAGCTCAAGCTCGACCGCAAGATCGCCGAGCGGCGCGTCTTCCCGGCTGTCGACGTCAACCCGTCGGGCACCCGCAAGGATGAGCTGCTGCTATCGCCGGATGAGTTCTCTGTCGTGCACAAGCTGCGGCGCGTGCTGAGCGGTCTCGATCCGCATCAGGCAATCGACCTGCTGATGAGCCAGCTGCGCAAGACCAAGAACAACTACGAGTTCCTGGTGCAGGTCTCCAAGACCACGCCGGGCAACATGGACTCCGACTAACAAGCGATTTGGGCGTGGTTGGTTAGGCGCGCCGAGCGCAACCTAGCGCGCCCAAATCACGCTCTCGGGTCGCCCTGCAGGCCGGGCATCACGTAGCGCCGCATGTGGGCCGCGACCGCGTCGGCATCAGTCGGATCGAGGGTGTCGCCGGGCACGGTAATGAGCGAAAGCAGCACGCGTGCAATCCATTCCGACGCCTCGGCGATGTCGGTTTCGGGATGGATCTCGCCGCGGTCGCGAGCCGCGATCAGATAGCGCGACCAGAAGTCGGCCAAATCCGGCACCAGGCCCTGCACGCCGGCGCCGGCACACGCCGCGAATTCGTCGGGCTCCTCGATCCGCAGCTTGATCAGCAGCGCGCCAGGGTCGTCATAGGCGGTGCGACCATGGCGGACACCGGCGGCGATCTGACGATCCAAGCCGTCGAACTGCTCGAGCATCGCGTGCGCTTCCGACCAGTACGCGTCGTTGAGTCGCACGATCGCAGCACCCAGCAGGGTGACCTTGTCGGGGAAGTGGCGATATAGCCAACCTCGCGATACGCCCGCGACCTCGGCCACCTCGGACACGGTCGTCGCACGAATTCCCTTGGCGCGCAGGCATACTTCGGCCGCATCGATCAGGCGATCGCGGACGTTCCTGGTGGCGGTGCTGCTCGTCACCAGGGCATTGTGCCACGGTAGACACTTCTGCCGATTTGTTCAGGTGCGTCCATGACGCCGACCGTCAGGCGATATGCACGAAATATCGCCTGAAATCGTCCATGGGCCCCACGCTCGACGGAGGAATAGCCAGGCCCGTCGACGCGTTTAGGCTGCTGGCGGTTGAACTGGCATAATGGACCGCTGACCCTCGGTTCCGGTTCACGCCGAATACCTCCAAATCCTGGAGGGGCGACCCGGGTCCACGATCGAAGAGGAAACCATGAAATCGGGCATTCACCCTGACTACGTCGAGACCACGGTCCACTGCGGCTGCGGCAACACGTTCACCACGCGCAGCACCAAGAAGAGCGGACAGGTCCACGTCGAGGTCTGCTCGCAGTGCCACCCGTTTTACACCGGCAAGCAGAAGATCCTCGACAGCGGCGGCCGTGTGGCCCGCTTCGAGAAGCGCTACGGCAAGCGCAAGGCTGCTGCGGAAAGCGCAGACGACAAATAGCTACCGTCCCGACGCCCGATCTGTCGCGAGAGCGCAGGCCGGGCGTCGGTTTGCGTAAGAGGGGAAGGCGGCAAGGAGGAAGTCATGACGGAAACTGCGCCAGCGATTGAGGCGTTGCTGACCGAACATGCCGACCTCGAGCGCCAGCTCTCCGACCCGAATCTGCACGCCGACCCGGCAGCGGCCCGCAAGGTGGGCCGGCGGTTCGCGCAGATCTCTCCGATCGTCGCGACCTACCGCAAGCTGGAGACCGCGCGCGGCGACCTCGACGCCGCGCGAGAGCTGGGCGCCGACGACGAATCGTTCGCGGCCGAGATCCCCGACCTCGAATCCACCGTCAAAGAGCTGGACACCCAGCTGACCGACCTGCTTGCGCCGCGCGACCCGCACGACGCCGACGACATCGTGCTCGAGGTGAAGTCGGGGGAGGGCGGCGAGGAGTCCGCGTTGTTCGCCGCCGATCTGGCCCGGATGTACATCCGCTACGCCGAGCGTCACGGCTGGACCGTCACGTTGCTCGACGAGACTTTCTCGGACCTGGGCGGCTACAAGGACGCAACGCTGTCGATCAGGAGCAAGGGCGACTCCGCCGACGGTGTCTGGTCGCGGCTGAAGTTCGAGGGCGGCGTGCACCGCGTGCAACGAGTCCCGGTCACCGAGTCGCAGGGCCGCGTGCACACGTCCGCGGCAGGCGTGCTCGTCTATCCCGAACCCGAAGAGGTCGAGGAAGTCCAGATTGACGAGTCCGATCTGCGCATCGACGTGTACCGGTCGTCGGGCAAGGGCGGCCAGGGCGTCAACACCACCGACTCCGCGGTGCGTATCACCCACCTGCCGACGGGCATCGTCGTCACATGCCAGAACGAACGCTCCCAGCTGCAGAACAAGGCCCGCGCAATGCTGGTGCTGGCGGCGCGGCTGCAGGCACTGGCCGAGGAGCAGGCGAGCGCAGACGCATCGGCCGACCGGGCCAGTCAGATTCGCACCGTCGACCGCAGCGAGCGCATCCGTACATACAACTTCCCGGAGAACCGGATCGCCGATCACCGGATCAACTTCAAGGCGCACAACCTCGACCAAGTGCTTGACGGCGATCTCGATGCGCTGTTCGACGCGCTCGCAGCTGCCGACAAGCAAGCCAGGCTGCAACAGGCATGAGTTTGCGCCACGTGATCGACGCCGCCGCGGTCGCACTGGCCGAGGCGGGAGTCGGATCGCCGCGCACCGACGCCGAATTGCTCGCCGCGCACGCGGCCGGCACAGAGCGCGGCCGTCTGGCCCTCGCCGAGGCCGGCCCCGAGTTCCGCGATCGCTACGACGAGCTCGTCGCGCAGCGTGCAAACCGCGTGCCGCTACAACATCTCGTCGGCACCGCGGCATTCGGCCCCGTCACAGTGCACGTCGGCCCAGGTGTGTTCATCCCGCGGCCGGAAACCGAATCGCTACTGGAATGGGCTGTGGCCCAGCAATTCTCGCCACAACCGGTAATCGCCGATCTCTGCACCGGCTCGGGCGCGCTCGCGTTGGCCCTCTCGAGGAATTGGCCGGACGCCCGTGTCATCGCCGTCGACGACTCCGAGGAAGCGCTCAGATACGCCCGCCGCAATGTCGCACGCACGCCCGTCGAACTCGTCAGTGCCGACGTCACTCAGCCGGGTCTACTGCCAGAACTCGACGGCCAAGTCGACCTCGTCGTCGCCAATCCGCCCTACATTCCCGACGGGGCCACGCTGGAACCCGAAGTGGCCGAACATGATCCGGCACACGCACTATTCGGCGGCGCGGACGGGATGGCGGTCATCGACCGCATCGTCGAGCTCGCCGCGCGATGGCTGCTCGACGGCGGCCGCTGCGCCGTCGAGCACGACGACACCACCTCCGAGGCCACCGTCGAAGCGTTCACCCGCACAGGGGCATTCATAGACATCACTGCTCGCCACGATCTGACGGACAGGCCGCGCTTCGTCACCGCGACCCGTGAGAGGCTGGCCTCGTGACACAGCTGTTCGACTGCTCCGACGCTGAGCAGCGGATGACGGGCATCGCGTCGGCGATCAGCGCTCTCAAGGGCGGTCGCCTCGTCGTTATGCCGACCGACACCGTCTACGGCATCGGCGCCGACGCATTCGACAGCGACGCCGTCGCCGCCCTGCTCTCGGCGAAGGGCCGCGGCCGCGACATGCCCGTCCCGGTGTTGGTCGGCTCCTGGCACACCATCGACGGCCTGGTGTACACCGTTCCGAACAGCGCACGCGAACTCATCCGTGCGTTCTGGCCGGGCGCGCTGAGTCTCGTGGTGCGGCAGGCGCCGTCGCTGCAATGGGATCTCGGCGACGCGCACGGCACGGTGATGCTGCGCATGCCAAACCATCCCATCGCCATCGAACTCTTGCGCGACGTCGGACCGATAGCGGTGTCGAGCGCCAACATCTCCGGGCGCCAAGCGGCTGTCACCGCCGCGGAGGCGCGCAATCAACTCGGCGAGCTCGTCGAGGTGTATCTCGAAGCCGGTCCGTCCGAAGAGCAGGCGGCCTCGACGATCGTCGACCTCACCGGCGCGCATCCGCGGGTGCTGCGCAGCGGTCCCATCACGGTGGAGTCCGTCGCCCAGGTGCTCGGCGTGGAGCCCGAGACGCTTACCGACTGACACCTGCCGTCGTTCCTCCACAGATTCGTCAGGATCGGTCGGTTGCCGCATGCGGGGACCGCACTCTTTCAAAGTCGTCGAGTGGGGTGCAGCGACCGCCGAAGGCCGGTAACCCTTTCCGCGCGCGTCAGCATGTGTTGACGGGCTAGACCGGGGTGTCCATTGACTCGGCCCTCACCCGGGACGGCGCACCCTCTCAACCTTCTCAAGTACGGTTCATCCAATGGTGAGCGATCTGGCCAGCGGACTGCTCCCGCTCAACGATCGCGGCGCGGGCGTGCCGCTGCGTGAGCTTGCGCTCGTCGGACTTACCGCCGCGATCATCACCTACTTCGCCACGGGCTGGGTCAGAGTCCTGGCCACCAAGCTCGGTGCGGTCGCTTATCCGCGCGAGCGCGACGTACATCTGCAGCCGACACCGCGCATGGGCGGCCTTGCCATGTACACCGGTGTAGTCGCCGCAGTCCTGCTGGCGTCGCAGCTTCCGGCGCTCACCCGCGGCTTCGTGTATTCATCCGGCATGCCCGCCGTCGTGGTGGCGGGTGGGCTGATCATGGCGATCGGTCTGATCGACGACCGCTGGGGCCTGGACGCGTTGACGAAATTCGCCGGCCAGATCACCGCCGCCAGCGTGCTGGTCACCATGGGCGTCGCGTGGAGCGTGCTCTACATCCCGATCGGTGGCGTCGGCACCATCGTGCTCGACCAGGTGTCCTCGATCCTGCTGACACTTGCGCTGACGGTGGCGATCGTCAACGCGATGAACTTCGTCGACGGGCTCGACGGGCTCGCCGCGGGCCTGGGCCTCATCACCGCGTCGGCCATCTGCATCTTCTCCGTCGGCCTGCTCCACGACCACGGCGGCGACGTCCTCTTCTATCCGCCAGCAGTCATCTCCGTCGTACTGGCCGGTGCGTGTCTGGGCTTTCTGCCGCACAACTTTCACCGCGCCCGCATCTTCATGGGTGATTCAGGCTCGATGCTGATCGGTCTGATGCTGGCCGCGGCTTCCACCACGGCGGCAGGCCCGATCTCGCAGAACGCGTACGGGGCGCGCGACGTGTTCGCTCTTCTGTCACCGTTCCTGTTGGTAGTTGCGGTGATGTTCGTGCCGATGCTCGACATGCTGCTGGCGGTGATTCGCCGGACGCGTGCGGGAGTGCATTTCTCGACCCCGGACAAGATGCATCTGCATCACCGCTTGCTGCAGATCGGTCATTCGCACCGGCGCGTAGTGCTGCTCATATATCTGTGGGTCGGCATCGTCGCGTTGGGGGCGGCGAGCACGATCTTCTTCGACCCGCGCTACACCGGAGCCGTCATGCTGGGTGCGATTGTGGTCGCGATCGTCGTCACGCTCATCCCGCTTCTGCGCCGCCGCGGTGACCCCGTCGAGGAAATGTACGACAAAAAGTAGTAGGCCCCGATTTATGGCGTTAACCATGTGTTAGGGTGCTGCTAGAACCCGAAATTAACCTCGCGGGTTGCCGGCCCCGGGCCATCGGTTCACCACCGATTGGCACGGAACAACGACCGACAAAGGGAGCTGCCCCTTGGGTGATTCCAGCGAGCCCGTCGCCCTCCGATACGCTCGTGGCGCGACTCACAGGATCATCGGGACAGCAACTCGTGACCGCGGGATTGAGGTGAAGCAGTGACGACGCCAGCGCAAGACGCGCCGTTGGTGTTTCCGTCCGTTGCCTTCAGGCCGTTGCGCCTGTTCGCAGTCTGCGTCGTGCTGGCCGGCCTGGCCACGCTGGCGGCCGGACTGCTCGGCCATGTGATGGTCGGCGTCTTCTTCGGTGTCGGCCTCGGGCTGGGTTTGCTCAACGCGGTGCTCGTGCAGCGGTCGGTGGAAGCCATCACCGCCGACGCGCATCCGCTCAAACGCAAGATGGCGCTGAACTCCGCCACCCGACTGTTGGTGATGACGGTGATCGGTTTGACGATCGCTTTCATCTTCCGGCCGCAGGGACTCGGAGTGGTGTTTGGCATGGCCCTGTTTCAGGTGGTGCTGGTGATATCCACCGCACTGCCCGTGATGAAGAAATTGCGGGCCGATGCAGCTGACGGACTCGAAGGAGAGGGCCCCAAGCAATGACCGAGACGATCCTCGCCGAAGCCGCAATCGAGGTCGGTCACCACGAGACCGCCAAGTGGTTCGGGCTGACGGTCAATACCGACACCGTGTACGCCACCGCGATCGCCGCAGTGATCGTCATCGGCCTGGCATTCTTCCTGCGCGCGAAGGTCACCTCGACCGGCGTGCCCGGCGGTGTGCAGTTGTTCTGGGAAGCCATCACGACCCAGCTGCGCAACCAGATCGAAACGGCGATCGGCATGAAGATCGCGCCGTTCGTGCTGCCGCTGGCCGTGACGTTGTTCGTGTTCATCTTGGCCGCGAACTGGCTGTCCGTGCTGCCGGTGCAGTACACCACCGCTGACGGCGGCACGCACGAGTTGCTGAAGCCACCGGCGTCCGACATCAACTTTGTGCTCGCCCTCGCGCTGTTCGTCTTCATCTGCTATCACGCGGCGGGCATCTGGCGCCGCGGCATCATCGGGCACCCGGTGAAGCTGCTCAAGGGCCACGTCGCGTTCCTCGCGCCGATCAACCTCGTCGAAGAGCTGGCGAAGCCGATCTCGTTGTCGCTCCGACTTTTTGGCAACATCTTCGCCGGCGGGATCCTGGTGGCTCTGATCGCACTCTTCCCGCCGTACATCCTGTGGCTGCCGAACGCAATCTGGAAGAGCTTCGACCTGTTCGTCGGCGCGATCCAGGCGTTCATCTTCGCGCTACTGACGATCTTGTACTTCAGCCAGTCGATGGAGCTCGACGAGGACCATCACTAGCCGACCCGAACAAGCAGGACCCACAACCTGGTAGGACCACTACCAGTTATCAAGGAGGATAAGGAATGGATCCCACAATCGCTGCCGGCGCGCTCATCGGCGGTGGACTCATCATGGCCGGCGGTGCAATCGGCGCCGGTATCGGTGACGGCATCGCGGGTAATGCGCTGATCGCCGGCATCGCCCGGCAGCCGGAAGCGCAGGGCAGGCTGTTCACCCCGTTCTTCATCACGGTCGGTCTGGTTGAGGCTGCTTACTTCATCAACCTGGCGTTCATGGCCCTGTTCGTGTTCGCCACTCCGGTTAAGTAGCCCCTCGGTATGGCTGACCCGAACGTCGTCCTTTTGGCGGCCGAGGAAGGTGGTGGCACCAGCAACTTCCTCGTCCCCAACGGCACCTTCTTCGTCGTGCTGATCATCTTCTTGATCGTGCTCGGCGTGATTGGCAAATGGGTAGTGCCGCCGATCTCCAAGGTTTTGCGCGAACGCGAAGCCATGGTGAAGCAGACCGTCGAGGACAGCAGGAAGGCGGCCGACCAGTTCTCCGCCGCGGACGAGGACTACCGAGCCGAGATGGCCAAGGCCCGTGGCGAAGCCTCAGGGGTCCGCGACGGCGCACGTGCAGAAGGTCGAAAGATCTTGGAGGACATGCGCGGCCGGGCCTCAGAAGAAGTGGCTTCGACGCTGCAGCAAGCTGCCGACCAGCTGAAGCGGCAATCCGATGCCATTGAGTCTGACTTGCGCGCCTCTGTCCAGACGCTGTCGGACACGTTGGCCAGCCGCGTGCTTGGCGTCGAGATCAACACCGCCACAACGGCGTCGGGACGGTAACCATATGTCGACATTTATCGGCCAGCTCGTCGGGTTCGCGGTCATCGTGTTCATCATCTGGCGCTACGTGGTGCCGCCTGTCCGCAAGATGATGACTAACCAGCAGGAAACTGTGCGCAAGCAGCTCGAGGAGAGCGCGGACGCCAAGAAGCGGCTGGACGAGGCGGAGAAGGCGCACGAGAAGGCGCTCGAACAAGCCAAGACAGAGGCCAAGCGGGTGACCGAAGAGTCCAAGGTGGACGCCGAGCGCCTCGTGGAACAGCTGCGTGCCCAGGCGGACACCGAGGTCGAGCGGATCAAAGTGCAAGGCGCCCAGCAGGTTCAGCTGCTACGCGCCCAGTTGATTCGTCAACTGCGTCAAGACCTGGGCGGCGAGTCGGTCCGTCGTGCAGGTGAATTGGTCCGCGAGCACATTTCGGATCCCGAGTTGCAGTCGGCGACCGTCGATCGATTCCTCGACGAACTCGACGCGATGGCACCGTCCGAAGCGGTGATCGAAGATCGGGCGAGCGCGCGGCTGCGGTCGGCGAGCCGGGAATCGTTGGCGGCACTGGTCAACAGCTTCGACGAGGCGACGGCCGACCTCAAAGCCGACCAACTGTCCTCGGTGGCAGACGATTTGGCCTCGGTCGCGAAACTGCTGGCTGCCGAGTCGGTCCTGACGCGTCACCTCGCCGACCCGGCCGACGACCCGTCGGCCAAGATCGGCCTGCTGGAGACCCTGTTGGAGGGCAAGGTCGGCGATACCGCGCTGGAGGTGCTGAAGGCCGCTGTCTCGGGCCGCTGGTCGTCCGACGACAACCTCGTCGACGCCACCGAGCACATTGCGCGGCTGGCCCTGCTGGTGCGTGCGGAACGCGAAGACGAGGCCGGCGATGTGGAGGAGCAGCTGTTCCGCTTCAGTCGCGTCCTCGACACGCAACCGCAGCTGACCACGCTTCTAAGCGATTACACCGCCCCCGCCGAGGACCGGGTCAAGCTGGTTCGCGACGTGCTCGACAGCGGCTCCGGCGTGAATGAGACCACGGCACAGCTGCTTTCGCAGACCATCGAGTTGCTTCGCGGCGAGCGTGCCGACGACGCCGTGCTCGACCTCGCCGAGCTTGCGGTGGCGCGCCGAGGCGAGGTGGTGGCTCACGCCAGCGCCGCCGCTGATTTGAGCGACTCGCAGCGCACGCGGTTGACGGAGGTGCTGAGCCGCATCTATGGACACCCGGTTTCGGTGCAGCTGCACGTCAATCCCGAACTGCTCGGCGGACTGAACATCGCCGTCGGCGACGAGGTGATCGACGGGACGCTCTCGTCGAAGCTGGCGGCCGCCGAAACCAAGCTGCCGGAATGACCAACCCCACACGACAAGACCCCACACGGTAAGAGCAGGAAGACGAAAAGCCATGGCAGAGTTGACCATCTCCGCTGACGATATCCAGGGTGCGATCGAGGATTACGTCTCGAGTTTCACCGCAGACACCGCGCGCGAGGAGATCGGTACAGTCATCGACGCCGGCGACGGTATCGCGCACGTCGAGGGCCTGCCCTCAGTCATGACGCAGGAACTGCTCGAGTTCCCCGGCGGCGTGCTGGGTGTAGCGCTCAACCTCGACGAGCACAACATCGGCGCCGTGATTTTGGGTGACTTCGAGAAAATCCAACAAGGCCAGCAGGTCAAGCGCACCGGTGAGGTGTTGTCGGTTCCCGTCGGCGACGCGTTCCTCGGCCGGGTAGTCAACCCGCTCGGCCAGCCGATCGACGGCAAGGGCGACATCGAGCCCGAAACCCGTCGCGCACTGGAGATTCAGGCCCCGTCTGTGGTCCAGCGACAGGGCGTGAGCGAGCCGCTGCAGACGGGCATCAAGGCCATCGATGCGATGACCCCGATCGGTCGCGGCCAGCGTCAGCTGATCATCGGTGACCGCAAGACCGGCAAGACCGCGGTCTGTGTGGACACCATCCTGAACCAGCGCCAGAACTGGGAGTCCGGCGACGAAAAGAAGCAGGTGCGCTGCGTCTACGTCGCCATCGGCCAGAAGGGCACCACGATCGCCTCGGTGGCTCGCGCGTTGGAGGAGGGTGGTGCGATGGAGTACACGACCATCGTCGCCGCGCCCGCGTCGGACTCTGCCGGCTTCAAATGGCTTGCGCCGTATACCGGTTCGGCCATCGCCCAGCACTGGATGTACGACGGGAAGCACGTGCTGATCGTCTTCGACGACCTGTCGAAGCAGGCCGAGGCCTACCGCGCGATCTCGCTGCTGCTCCGCCGCCCGCCGGGTCGCGAGGCCTATCCGGGCGACGTGTTCTACCTGCACTCGCGGCTGCTCGAGCGCTGCGCCAAGCTGTCCGATGAGCTGGGTGGTGGCTCGCTGACCGGACTTCCGATCATCGAGACCAAGGCCAACGACATCTCGGCCTACATCCCGACCAACGTCATCTCGATCACCGACGGCCAGTGCTTCCTGGAGTCCGATCTGTTCAACCAGGGTGTGCGCCCGGCCATCAACGTCGGTGTGTCGGTGTCCCGTGTGGGTGGTGCCGCGCAGATCAAGGCGATGAAGGAGGTGGCCGGCTCTCTGCGACTGGACCTGTCGCAGTACCGCGAACTGGAGTCGTTCGCCGCGTTCGCCTCCGACCTGGACGCGACCTCGAAGGCGCAGCTGGAGCGCGGTGCACGGCTGGTCGAGCTGCTCAAGCAGCCGCAGTACCAGCCGCTGTCGGTCGAGGAGCAGGTCGTCTCGATCTTCCTTGGTACGCAAGGACATCTGGACTCGGTTCCAGTCGAAGACGTCAGCCGATTCGAGACCGAATTCCTCGATCACCTGCGCGCGTCGGACGAGGGGATCCTCAAGGAGATCCGCGAATCGGGCAAGCTCGGCGACGAACTCAGCGAGAAGCTCGAAGAGGCGATCAACCAGTTCAAGAAGGGCTTCGCGGCATCCGACGGCAGCTCGGTCGTCCCCGATGAGCATGTCGGAGCGCTCGACGAAGGAGATCTCGAAAAAGAATCGGTGAAGGTTCGTAAGCCGGCACCGAAGAAGAAGTAGTCGATATGGCGGCCACACTTCGCGAATTGCGCGGGCGTATTCGCTCCGCTGGGTCGATCAAAAAGATCACCAAGGCGCAGGAGCTGATCGCGACCTCGCGTATCGGCAGGGCGCAGAACCGTCTCCAGGCGGCGCGGCCTTACGCCTTCGAGATCACCTCGATGCTGACCACGCTGGCCGCCGAGGCGGCGCTGGACCATCCGCTGCTCGTCGAGCGGGACGAGCCGAAGCGGGCAGGCATTCTGGTGGTTTCATCCGACCGCGGTCTCTGTGGGGGATACAACTCGAACGTGTTCCGTCGCGCGGAGGAGTTGTTCTCCCTCATGCGGCAAGAGGGCAAAACGCCGATCGTCTACACCGTGGGTCGTAAGGCGCTGAACTACTACCGGTTCCGCAATTGGAAGATCACCGATTCGTGGAACGGGTTCTCCGAACAACCGACGTACGAGAACGCCCAGGAGATCGCCTCGACGCTGGTCGACGCCTTCCTTGCCGGAGCAGACGATCATGGCGACGATCCAGGACCCGACGGGATCCTGGGACTCGACGAGCTGCACATCGTCTCCACTGAGTTCAAGTCGATGATGTCGCAGAGCGCAGTCGCGCACCGAATCGCCCCGATGGTCGTCGAGTACGTAGGGGAAGACTTGGGGCCGCGCACGTTGTACTCGTTCGAGCCCGACGCCACAACGCTTTTCGATGCGCTGCTGCCGCGGTATCTGGCAACCCGGGTTTACGCCGCACTGCTCGAGTCGGCGGCCTCTGAGCTCGCATCGCGCCAGCGGGCGATGAAATCGGCCACCGACAACGCCGACGACCTCATCAAGGCTCTGACGTTGGAGGCCAACCGCGAGCGGCAGGCCCAGATCACCCAGGAAATCAGTGAAATCGTCGGCGGCGCGAACGCGTTGGCCGACGCCAGACGTTAGCCCGTTAGAAGGAAGAAGAGATGACTGCTACCGCCGAAAAGACCGATAGCGCAACCAAGAAGGACACCAACGGCCGCGTGGTTCGGGTAACCGGCCCGGTGGTCGACGTCGAGTTCCCCCGTGGCGCAGTGCCAGAACTGTTCAACGCGCTGCGCGCCGAGGTCACGTTTTCCGAACTCGCCAAGACGCTGACGCTGGAGGTGGCGCAGCATCTCGGTGACAACCTGGTGCGCTGCATCTCGCTGCAACCGACCGACGGCCTGGTCCGCGGCGTGGATGTCGTGGACACCGGCGCGTCCATCTCGGTCCCGGTCGGTGACGGGGTCAAGGGGCACGTGTGGAACGCGCTCGGCGCCTGCCTGGACGATACGGACTACGGAAAAGACTTCGACCGCTGGCCGATTCACCGCAAGCCGCCGCCGTTCGACGAGCTCGAACCGCGCACCGAGATGCTCGAGACGGGCCTGAAGGTCGTCGACCTGCTGACGCCATACGTGCGTGGCGGCAAGATCGCGCTGTTCGGCGGCGCCGGTGTCGGCAAGACGGTTCTGATCCAGGAGATGATCAACCGCATCGCCCGCAACTTCGGCGGCACTTCGGTTTTCGCGGGCGTGGGCGAGCGCACCCGTGAGGGCAACGACCTGTGGGTAGAGCTCGGCGAGGCGGACGTTCTCAAGGACACCGCGCTGGTGTTCGGCCAGATGGACGAGCCGCCCGGCACCCGTATGCGAGTTGCGCTGTCCGCGCTGACGATGGCGGAGTTCTTCCGCGACGAACAGCAACAGGACGTGTTGTTGTTCATCGACAACATCTTCCGGTTCACGCAGGCCGGCTCGGAGGTGTCGACGCTGCTCGGTCGTATGCCGTCGGCTGTGGGCTACCAGCCGACGCTGGCCGACGAGATGGGTGAGCTGCAGGAGCGCATCACCTCAACGCGTGGCCGATCCATTACCTCGATGCAGGCCGTGTACGTGCCTGCCGACGACTACACCGACCCGGCGCCGGCGACCACGTTCGCCCACCTCGACGCCACCACGGAGCTGAGCCGTTCGGTGTTCTCCAAGGGCATCTTCCCGGCGGTGGATCCGCTGGCGTCGAGCTCGACGATTCTGGACCCGAGCGTCGTCGGCGACGAGCATTATCGCGTCGCACAGGAAGTCATCCGGATCCTGCAGCGCTACAAGGACCTTCAGGACATCATCGCGATTCTCGGTATCGACGAGCTGTCCGAAGAGGACAAGCAGCTGGTGCAGCGCGCGCGTCGCATCGAGCGCTTCTTGTCGCAGAACATGATGGCCGCCGAGCAGTTCACCGGCCAGCCCGGTTCGACGGTTCCGGTCAAGGAAACCATCGAGGCGTTCGACCGGCTGACCAAGGGCGAATTCGACCACGTGCCCGAGCAGGCGTTCTTCTTGATCGGTGGCCTGGACGACCTGGCCAAGAAGGCCGAGAGTTTCGGCGTGAAGCTCGAGGGTGGCGGCAACGGCTCCGCGAAGTCGGACGAGGGTGAGAAGAAGGATGACTAGGTCTGGCTCGCACCGAAAGGTGATGTGAGATGGCCGAACTGAACATCGACATCGTCGCGGTCGACCGCAAGATTTGGTCGGGCGAGGGCACGTTTCTGTTCACCCGCACCACCTCCGGTGAGATCGGCATCCTGCCCAACCACATCCCGTTGGTCGCCCAGCTCGTCGATGACGCGATGGTGCGTGTCGAGCGTGAGGGAGAAGACGACCTGCGCATCGCTGTGGATGGAGGCTTTCTGTCCGTCACCGAGCAGGGCGTGACCGTGCTGGCTGAGAGCGCCGAATTCGATTCGGAGATCGACGAAGCCGCAGCGCAACGGGACGCCGAATCCGACGATCCCGCAACAGCCGCCAAGGGTCGAGCGAGGCTTCGCGCCCTGGGCCAGATCGACTAGGCCAGCCGATGAGCGCGTCCATGATGGTCATGGTCGCGCTGGTCGGTGTGCTGCTGGTAGTCGTTGTCGCGCTGAGTTACCGGCTGTGGAAACTGAGACAGGTCGGCGGCACGGCCGCCATACTGCGGGATGTGCCGGCCGTCGGAGGGCACGGCTGGCGACACGGCGTAATGCGTTACCGCGGAGAGGAAGCCGGGTTCTATCGGCTATCGAGCCTGCGGTGGTGGCCCGATAGGACGCTGAGCCGCCGCGGGTTGGAGATCGTTTCCCGGCGCGGGCCTCGCGGCGACGAATTCGACATCATGACCGATGAAATCGTCATTCTCGAGCTGCGTGACACCAGCCCGGAACGGCGGCGTGGATACGAAGTGGCGCTGGATCGCGGCGCGTTGACGGCGTTCTTATCGTGGCTCGAGTCGCGTCCGTCGCCTCGCGCGCGCCGCCGGACGTTTTGATTCAATCGTCTTCGCGCAAGCGCTCATCCACCCGGTTGCCAGAGAACGTCGCCGTCAGGGTTGGCCACTCGCGACAGGATGAACAACAGGTCCGAGAGCCGGTTCAGGTATTTGGCAGGTAAGACGCTGATTGTGTCTTCGTGCGTATCGACCGCCTGCCACGCCGAGCGTTCCGCCCGGCGTGCCACCGTGCGGGCGACGTGCAGCAGCGCTGAAAGCGGCGTACCGCCGGGCAGCACAAACGAATTCAGCGCCGGCAGCGGTTCGTTGAACTCGTCGCACCACGACTCCAAGCGGTCGATGTAGCTCTGCGTGATCCGCAGCGGCGGATGTTCGGGGTTGTCGATCACCGGAGTGGACAGGTCGGCGCCCGCATCGAACAGGTCGTTCTGGATCTGCCGCAGCACATTTCGGAGTTGCTCGCCCGGGTTGCCCAACGCGATGGCCACGCCGATGGCAGCGTTTGTTTCGTCGCAATCGGCGTATGCCGCGAGCCGCGCGTCGTTCTTTGACACCCTGCTGAAGTCGCTCAGACCGGTGGTTCCGTCATCCCCGGTCCGGGTATATATGCGGGTCAGATGAACTGCCATAGTCAAACGGTACTCGGCAGACTCCACGCGGAAACTGACACTGCCCCGCGGCGCTGTTTACACTAACCGGCGTGAGCGAGCGATTCGTGGTGACCGGTGGAAACCGGTTATCGGGCGAAGTTGCTGTCGGGGGGGCCAAGAACAGCGTATTGAAGCTGATGGCGGCGTCGCTCCTGGCTGAGGGCACCAGCACGATTACCAACTGTCCGGACATTCTTGACGTGCCGCTGATGGCGGAGGTCCTGCGCGGCCTGGGCGCCACGGTCGAACTAGACGGCGACGTCGTGCGGGTCACCTCGCCCGATGAGCCCAAGTACGACGCAGATTTCGCCGCGGTCCGGCAGTTCCGCGCCTCGGTATGCGTGCTCGGTCCACTGGTCGGCCGCTGCAAGCGGGCCAAGGTGGCGCTGCCGGGTGGCGATGCGATCGGTTCACGGCCGCTGGATATGCACCAAGCCGGTCTGCGGCAGCTCGGTGCGCGATGCAACATCGAGCACGGCTGCGTCGTCGCGGAGGCAGAGCACTTGAGGGGCGCGGAGATTCAGCTCGAGTTCCCGTCGGTGGGGGCCACGGAGAACATTCTGATGGCGGCCGTTGTCGCCGAAGGCGTGACGACGATTCACAACGCCGCGCGGGAACCCGACGTCGTCGATCTGTGCACGATGCTCAACCAGATGGGCGCCCAGATCTCCGGAGCGGGGACGCCGACGATGACGATCACCGGCGTCGACCGCCTGCACCCGACCGAGCATCGAGTGATCGGCGACCGCATCGTGGCGGCCACATGGGGCATCGCCGCGGCGATGACCCGCGGGGACATCTCAGTGACGGGCGTGGACCCTCAACATCTCCAGTTGGTGCTGCACAAGCTGCACGATGCCGGTGCCACCGTCACGCAGACCGACGACGGATTCCGCGTGGTCCAATACGAGCGGCCCAAGGCGGTCAACGTCGCGACGCTGCCGTTCCCCGGGTTCCCGACCGACCTTCAGCCGATGGCCATCGCCCTGGCGTCCATCGCCGACGGCACGTCGATGATCACCGAGAACGTATTCGAGGCCCGATTCCGATTCGTTGAGGAGATGGTCCGGCTCGGCGCCGACACGCGTACAGACGGCCACCACGCCGTGGTGCGTGGAATCCCGCAGCTCTCCAGCGCGCCGGTGTGGTCGTCAGATATCCGCGCGGGTGCCGGTTTGGTGCTGGCAGGCCTGGTCGCCGACGGTGACACCGAAGTTCACGACGTGTTCCACATCGACCGCGGCTATCCGCTGTTCGTCGAGAACCTCGTCAGTCTGGGCGCCGAAATAGAGCGGGTCGCCTAGACCCTGCCCCTCAAAGGGGGGCAATTTTGGCCTGGGGCAGAGAAGGCGTAGTCTTTCATGAGAAGCCAACGGCCCCAGGGCATTAGGACTGGAGGACGCGGTTTGACGTCTCTGTCCACGTGGAGTACAGTGGCAGGGTTGCCTGCAGCGCGGGTGTGTTGTTTGAGAACTCAATAGTGTGTTTGGTGGTTTTTGTTTGTTGTTTTTGCCGCACTTCTTTTTCCCGTTTAGGGGTGTGGTTTTTTTGACCAGTTTTGGACTGGTTGCTTGGTCAGATTTTCTCTGATTGTGAATTCTTTCCGGTTTGTCCGGGGGTTTTTGTTTGGAGAGTTTGATCCTGGCTCAGGACGAACGCTGGCGGCGTGCTTAACACATGCAAGTCGAACGGAAAGGCCCTTTCGGGGGTGCTCGAGTGGCGAACGGGTGAGTAACACGTGGGTGATCTGCCCTGCACTTTGGGATAAGCCTGGGAAACTGGGTCTAATACCGAATACACCTTGCTGGTTGCATGACTGGTGGGGGAAAGCTTTTGCGGTGTGGGATGGGCCCGCGGCCTATCAGCTTGTTGGTGGGGTGATGGCCTACCAAGGCGACGACGGGTAGCCGGCCTGAGAGGGTGTCCGGCCACACTGGGACTGAGATACGGCCCAGACTCCTACGGGAGGCAGCAGTGGGGAATATTGCACAATGGGCGCAAGCCTGATGCAGCGACGCCGCGTGAGGGATGACGGCCTTCGGGTTGTAAACCTCTTTCAGTATCGACGAAGCGCAAGTGACGGTAGGTACAGAAGAAGCACCGGCCAACTACGTGCCAGCAGCCGCGGTAATACGTAGGGTGCGAGCGTTGTCCGGAATTACTGGGCGTAAAGAGCTCGTAGGTGGTTTGTCGCGTTGTTCGTGAAAACTCACAGCTTAACTGTGGGCGTGCGGGCGATACGGGCAGACTGGAGTACTGCAGGGGAGACTGGAATTCCTGGTGTAGCGGTGGAATGCGCAGATATCAGGAGGAACACCGGTGGCGAAGGCGGGTCTCTGGGCAGTAACTGACGCTGAGGAGCGAAAGCGTGGGGAGCGAACAGGATTAGATACCCTGGTAGTCCACGCCGTAAACGGTGGGTACTAGGTGTGGGTTTCCTTCCTTGGGATCCGTGCCGTAGCTAACGCATTAAGTACCCCGCCTGGGGAGTACGGCCGCAAGGCTAAAACTCAAAGGAATTGACGGGGGCCCGCACAAGCGGCGGAGCATGTGGATTAATTCGATGCAACGCGAAGAACCTTACCTGGGTTTGACATGCACAGGACGCCGGTAGAGATATTGGTTCCCTTGTGGCCTGTGTGCAGGTGGTGCATGGCTGTCGTCAGCTCGTGTCGTGAGATGTTGGGTTAAGTCCCGCAACGAGCGCAACCCTTGTCTCATGTTGCCAGCGCGTTATGGCGGGGACTCGTGAGAGACTGCCGGGGTCAACTCGGAGGAAGGTGGGGATGACGTCAAGTCATCATGCCCCTTATGTCCAGGGCTTCACACATGCTACAATGGCCGGTACAAAGGGCTGCGATGCCGTGAGGTGGAGCGAATCCTTTCAAAGCCGGTCTCAGTTCGGATCGGGGTCTGCAACTCGACCCCGTGAAGTCGGAGTCGCTAGTAATCGCAGATCAGCAACGCTGCGGTGAATACGTTCCCGGGCCTTGTACACACCGCCCGTCACGTCATGAAAGTCGGTAACACCCGAAGCCCGTGGCCTAACCCCTTGTGGGAGGGAGCGGTCGAAGGTGGGATCGGCGATTGGGACGAAGTCGTAACAAGGTAGCCGTACCGGAAGGTGCGGCTGGATCACCTCCTTTCTAAGGAGCACCACGAGACCTGAGCCGGTCCGCATCGTGCGGGGTGCCGTGTTTGGGCGATTCGATGGATGGGCCGCGCCTGTAGTGGGTGTGGTTCGGGTGCATGACAAACGCTGTGGCTCGACGGGATTCGGGTCGCGAGGAAATCATCAGACACACTATTGGGCTTTGAGACAACAGGCCCGCTATCTCTTCGTCCCGATTGTGGGAAACCGGAGGTGGTGCCGTCCCCTGGTTTGGGGGTTGGTGTGTTGTTGCCCCAGGTTTTGGTGGTGGGGTGTGGTGTTTGATTTGTGGATAGTGGTTGCGAGCATCTAGCGCGCATGGTGGTCACCACCCTTTTGGGGGTGGTGGTTTGTTGTGTGTGTTGATGTGCAATTTCAAAGTTTTATATAGCTTTTGGTTTTGTGTTGTAAGTGTTTAAGGGCGCATGGTGGATGCCTTGGCACTGGGAGCCGATGAAGGACGTGGGAGGCTGCGATATGCCTCGGGGAGCTGTCAACCGAGCGTGGATCCGAGGATGTCCGAATGGGGAAACCCGGCACGAGTGATGTCGTGTCACCTGTACCTGAATTCATAGGGTGCAGGGGGGAACGCGGGGAAGTGAAACATCTCAGTACCCGTAGGAGCAGAAAACAAGTGTGATTCCGTGAGTAGTGGCGAGCGAAAGCGGAGGATGGCTAAACCGTATGCATGTGATACCCGGCGGGGGTTGTGTGTGCGGTGTTGTGGGGCGTTTCTTCTCAGGTCCGCCGGCCTGGGCGAAAGTGATAAACCGTTGGGTTAGTTGAAGTGGCCTGGGATGGTCTGTCCGTAGAGGGTGAGAGCCCCGTAGACGAAAACTCAACGGCTTTCGTGGAACTGTTTCCCCGAGTAGCAGCGGGCCCGTGGAATCTGCTGTGAATCTGCCGGGACCACCCGGTAAGCCTGAATACTGCCCAGTGACCGATAGCGGATTAGTACCGTGAGGGAATGGTGAAAAGTACCCCGGGAGGGGAGTGAAAGAGTACCTGAAACCGTGTGCCTACAAGCCGTCAGAGCCCTCGTTTTGCGTGGGGTGATGGCGTGCCTTTTGAAGAATGAGCCTGCGAGTCAGGGACATGTCGCGAGGTTAACCCGGGTGGGGTAGCCGCAGCGAAAGCGAGTCTGAATAGGGCGTATCCACGCAATAGTGTGTGGTGTAGTGGTGTGTTCTGGACCCGAAGCGGAGTGATCTACCCATGGCCAGGGTGAAGCGCGGGTAAGACCGCGTGGAGGCCCGAACCCACTTAGGTTGAAGACTGAGGGGATGAGTTGTGGGTAGGGGTGAAAGGCCAATCAAACTCCGTGATAGCTGGTTCTCCCCGAAATGCATTTAGGTGCAGCGTCGTGTGTTGCACACCGGAGGTAGAGCTACTGGATGGCCGATGGGCCCTACTAGGTTACTGACGTCAGCCAAACTCCGAATGCCGGTGTGTGTAGCGCGGCAGTGAGACGGCGGGGGATAAGCTCCGTGCGTCGAAAGGGAAACAGCCCAGATCG
>NZ_DATENY010000053.1:0-44702 GCF_035274705.1 Mycobacterium sp.
CTCAACTCGGTCAAACCGATGTGGTGTTTCTCGACGAGGACACGGGCGACGGCCAGCAGCCATCGGCCGTAGTAGGGCAGCCCGAGATACTCGGCCCGGCCGACGTCGACGTTGCCGATCCGGCGACGTTCCTCGGACAGCCAGATCCCCCGCCACGCGAGTACCTCGCAGATCACGTAGGTCATGTGTTCCCAGAGCTCGTACTGCTTGTTCTCGTACTTCATCGGAGCATCCGGCTCACCGCCGACGTCATGGACCGGCTTCAGATATGCGGTGATGCGCGCGTGGTCGAGCATGTCCGGAGTCGGCGCGTCGGGAAGCTCGGGAAAGGCCGACTTCAGTCGGGCGACGAGATCCAGTTGAGCCGATCGCTCCGCGGCCGTACTCATGAGAGCTCCCTTCGTTCGCCGGATAGCCCGCACGACCCTTCGCAAAATGCGACGAGGAGCGTACGAGGTGAGGTCCAAGGAATCTGGAACATCCGGTTGACGCCAGCAACACCGTCGGCGGCGACAGCGTCGTCGCGCATCGGCACCTCCGGGGCTGCTCATCTGATCCGGTCAGGTGACCGTACCTCCGATAGCCCGGCTAATGGGTCAAATCGGTGACGTAATTCGTCAAAGGGTATGCAATGTCCCGCAAAGCATTTGGCAGTCGCGGTGGCTGGATTCATTTTTGCTTTTTCAATGCAATTCGCGTATGGCCGTATATCGAGTTGAGATTTGGCGCGTGTACTCCACCGTTCCGTGCCCTTGGTGGAGTCAGAATGGGCAAGTGACCACGGGCAGCCGGGCCATTGATGCCCTTCGGCTGACGACGCCGGACATCGGCGCGGTGTCGCGCAGCGCACTCGGTGTGCTGGCGATCGCCGCGGTGGCGCTGGCGACTGGTTCAGGAAGCACGGCCGTGTGGGCAGCCGCCGCCGCTGCAATAGCAGGGGGCATCGCGCTGCAGGACAGGCCGGGCGGGCGTGTTCCGCTGGTGATCACGATCTCTGTACAGATGGGCGCAGCGGTGTTTCTCGGCGCCCTGACCGCGTCGTACACCGTGGTCTTCATCACCGTGGTCGGCCTGTGGTGTTTCGGGGCCGGCATGCAGTGGGCGCTCGGCGCCAACCCGGGTTTGGTCGGAGCCGCCACCGCTGCCCTACTAGTCGTCGCGCCGCCAACGGCGCCGTCGACGACATGGGTGGTGGCGTCGACGGTATTGACCGTCCTGGCCGGTTGCGTGCAAGCGGCGTTGATTGCGGTGTGGCCGCCGCAGCGATGGCGAGTGCAGCGCGATGCGTTGGCGCGGACGTACCGGTCACTGGCAGCCGACGCCCGCACCGTTGCAGCCCATTCCGATGCGAAGTTGGGCGCTGCTCCGCTGACGTCACTGCGGGAAGTCTTCGCCGACAGCCAGGCCGCGCGACGTCCGCAGGCCTATCACGGGGGATATCGGCTGCCGGAGCGGATGACGGCGACGTTAAGCGCACTGCGCGGACGCGGTGACGATGTTTCGGAGGTACTGACAGCTTCCGCGGTGTTTTTCGAGGCGATCGCGGACCACGGCCATACCGCGCGACGCGACGCCGAGTATGCGCTGGCCAGGGTGGATTCCGCTGTCGCCTCGGTAGCCGGTCCTGAATCGGCTACGGCGCAACGCTTTTCACAACAACTGCACGAAGCGTCCGCCTTGCGGTTCGGTGAACTGCGACGCCCTGACCTGATCGCATCGCTGGGCGCTGCGGCCGCGCAGGTGCGCGGCCATCTGACGTGGACCTCGCCGGTCCTTCGACACGCGGTCCGGGTGTCCGCGGTCACGGCGCTCGGCGTAGCGGCAGATCGGTTCGGCGAGGTCACCCACGGTTATTGGATCGCGCTGACCATCCTGGTCGTGCTGCGGCCGGAAACTGCGCACACCTACACCCGCTGCGTCGGACGGGTGGCGGGTATCGCCCTGGGAATCGCTGTCGCCTCGGCGATCACGATGTTGTGGCAGCCGACGGGCGCCTCGGCTGCCGTCGCGGCGGTGGTGTTCCTGGCTGTGACCCACGGGGTGGCACGGTTCGGTTATCTTGCGTCGAGCGCGGCGTTGGCGGCGACGATCATGTTCCTGCTCGACATCGACGTCGCAGCGGCTAGCGCGACATTCGAAGAACGGTTGTTCGCGGTTGTCATCGGCGGAGGGCTGGCGGTGCTCGCCCATGTCGTGTTGCCGGATCACGCCCTGATTCGTTTGCATCAGCGTGCCGGCGAGCTGCTGAAGACCGAGATCGACTATGCCGCAACGGTGGTCAAGGCGTTCGTGCACGAACTCGACCACCCCTCGGAAGCGGTGTCCACAGCGTGGCAGCGGGCGTACCGCGCACGCGCGGCGTTCGAAGCCGCATCCGGTGCAACGAGGGCCGACGTGGCCGAACTTCGTCGATGGCTGCGGACGTACCGCACAGCACTCAACGCCGTCACCAGCGCATGCACGTCTTTGGAGAGCAGCCTGCCCACCCAACCGTCGACGTCGCTGAGCCGCGAGTTCATCGCGGCCGTCGATGACTATGTAGACGCGCTGCGCGGCGCTCCGCCGAGCCCGGCCACACCGTGGACGGTCGACATCGCCGAGCTGACGGCGGCCGACCAGAAGGTCCGGGAAGAAGCCATACGGCTTGCGCCGGGCAGCGGCGCTGCGCGTGTGCTGGTTACCGAGCTCGCGACGATCACGCGCAGTCTTGCGGGCATCGCGGCTACCCGCGAGCCGACATCGTCCTGATCGACCTTCCTCGAAATCCCAGTCCCGTAGGCTGTGACCGCTTTGCGCTCTCCGATGCCGTGCGAAAGAGGTTGATCATGGCGAAACCGTCCAAGGCCAAGTCCGCTAAGAATTCGCCCGCCAAGAAAGCGGCCACAAAAGCAGTCAAAGCGCCATCAGCGACGAAAGCCGCCGCGACGCACGTGTCACCCGCACCGCCAATAGGCCGCGAGACGCTGCCGATACCCGATCCACAACACGTCGGCCTCACGACGTATGACGCAAAGGATCCCAACACCAAGTACCCGCCCATCACCATGCTGCGTCCGCCCGAGGGGGCGCCGAACGTGCTGATCGTGTTGATCGACGATGTCGGCTTCGGTGCGTCGTCGGCATTCGGAGGGCCGTGCAAGACGCCGGTGGCAGAGCAACTGGCGGACAACGGGTTGAAGCTCAACCGCTTCCACACGACCGCGCTGTGCTCACCGACCCGGCAGGCCATGCTGACCGGGCGCAACCACCACTCCGTCGGGATGGGCGCGATCACCGAGATGGCGACGTCGGCGCCTGGCAACAGCAGCGTGCGACCGAAGAACAAGGCACCCATCGCAGAGACCTTGCAGCTCAACGGATACTCGACGGCTCAATTCGGCAAGTGCCATGAGGTGCCGGTATGGGAGGTCTCCCCCGTCGGTCCGTTCAATCAGTGGCCCACCGGATCCGGGTTCGAGTACTTCTACGGCTTCGTCGGCGGCGAGGCCAACCAGTACTACCCCGGCCTGTACGAAGGAACCACGCCCGTCGAGCCACCCAAGCTGCCGGAAGACGGCTACACCCTCACCGGGGATTTGGCCGATCGCGCGATCACCTGGGTCCGTCAGCAGAAGGCTCTGACACCCGACAAGCCGTTTTTCATGTACTTCGCGCCCGGTGCAACGCACGCGCCGCACCACGTGCCCAAGGAATGGTCGGACAAGTACCAGGGCAAGTTCGATGACGGCTGGGATACCTTGCGGGAGAAGATCTTTGCGCGTCAGAAGAAATTGGGCGTGATCCCCAAGACCGCCGAGCTGACCAAACGTCACACCGAAATCCCCGCCTGGGACGACATGCCCGCCGACCTGAAACCGGTGCTGGCCCGCCAAATGGAAATCTACGCAGGCTTTCTCGAGCAGACCGACCATGAGATCGGCCGGGTCATCGACGCGATCGACGACCTCGGCGCGCTCGAGGACACTCTGGTCTTCTACATCATCGGCGACAACGGCGCGTCGGCCGAAGGGACGCCGAACGGGTGCTTCAACGAGATGACGACGTTGAACGGTTTATCGGGCGTCGAGACAACCGAATTCCTGCTCAGCAAGATCGACGACTTCGGCACGCCGGCTGCCTACAATCACTATGCGGTCGGCTGGGCGCACGCACTGTGCACCCCGTACCAGTGGACCAAGCAGGTCGCCTCACACTGGGGCGGCACTCGCAATGGGACGATCGTGCACTGGCCCAATGGGTTTGGGGACAAAGGCGCCGCCCGCGACCAGTTCCACCACGTGATCGACGTAGCACCGACGATCCTTGAGGCGGCGGGGCTGCCTGCGCCGCTGTTCGTCAACGGTATCCAGCAGGCGCCACTCGAAGGCGTGAGCATGCTGCCGATGCTGCGCGATGGTGACGCCGCTGAAACGCACGATGTTCAGTACTTCGAGATCATGGGCAATCGCGGGATCTACCACCAGGGCTGGACCGCGGTGACCAAACACCGCACGCCGTGGTTGGTCGACGCGCCTCCGTTGAGCGCGGACATCTGGGAGCTGTACGGGCCGGACGACTGGACGCAGGCGCACAATCTGGCCGCCGAGAACCCGGAGAAACTCGCCGAGTTGCAGCGGCTGTGGCTCATCGAGGCGGTCAAGTACAACGTGGTGCCTCTCGACGATCGCTCGTTCGAGCGCATCAACCCAGACGTTGCCGGGCGTCCACAGCTCATCCGCGGCAACAGCCAACTGCTGTTCCGGGGCATGCGGCTGTCCGAGAACTGCGTACTCAACATCAAGAACAAGTCACACTCGGTGACCGCGAACGTCGTCGTGCCGAAGTTGGGTGCCTCCGGTGTCATCGCCACGCAGGGCGGCAGCGTCGGCGGTTGGACGCTCTATGCGCACGACGGCAGGCTCAAGTACTGCTACAACTTCTTCGGTATCGAGTACTACATGGTCGAGGCCTCGAAGAAGATTCCGGCCGGAAAGCGCCAGATCCGAATGGAATTCACGTACGACGGTGGAGGACTGGGGCTCGGCGGTGAGGTGACGCTGTACTACGACGGCAAAGCGGTGGGTAACGGCCGCGTCGACAGGACCCAGCCGATGGCGTTTTCCGCGGACGAGGCCTGCGACGTCGGCGGCGACACCGGCTCGCCGGCCTCGCCCGATTACGGACCGACCGGCAACAAGTTCACCGGCGAGATCGACTGGGTGCAGATCGACATCGGCGACGACAGCCACGACCACCTCATCACGCCGGAGGAGCGGCTCAACATCGCGATGGCCAAGCAGTAGACGGCCCGCGGGCGTACCATCTGCCACCGACAATTCTGGCTTTGTCGCTCGGGTTGTCCCCAGTGGGGTTGTCATCCACAGATTGTCGGTTGGCGACTGCGGTTCGCTCATGCGTTCGATAGCGTTGAGGCATGGGGCAATTCCTCACCGCAGAGGCGGCGCGCGAGCGGTTTGCGCTCTGCTCGCGCCACCGATGCCGACAAACTGTTCTTCGCCTGCGGGCCCTCCCACAAACTCGTCACCGACGGCCATTACCGCACGGTTGTCACCGACACCGGCCGACTCGGCTGGACCGACGGCACCACACCACGACAAGTCAACCACGCCCACCACCGCGAAGAACTCCTCCACAACGCCCCCGACCCACCCCAGGAGCGCGAGAAGTGAATGCGCACAACAGTTCTTGAACTAGGTGCGAGCCCACCGCGGCTGAATGAACACGCCTTCGGCTTCCACGGTGACCCCTTCTTCGTCGGCGAGATGGCCGACGGCATAGGTCTTCACGCCTTCCGTCCGATCGATTCTGGCCTCGACGTGAAGATTCCCGAGCCGGGTGGTGCGGACGTAGCGCAGCGTGATGGTGCCGGTGAAGCGCGGCTTCTCTGGCGTGGCCGCCGCAGCGCCGAGCACGTGGTCCAGGATCATCGCCGCGACTCCCCCGTGCACGTGCCCCGGTGGACCCTCATACGCCGCGCCCAGATGAAAGTCAGCGGAGACGCCGCCGTTCGGGTCGGTCTTCACATCCAGAGGCGGCGCGACCGGATTGCGCAGACCGATGACGACATTGCCCCACGGCATCTGGTCGCCGCCGGAAGTGAACCGGATCCCGTATGACCCGTCGAGTTGCTTGCGCCGCAGCCGGGCCGTCACCGAGTCGATCTCCGCCTTGGCGGCAGCAACCGCATCGGCATCGACCTCTGTCCGAATGGTTGCGTCGATCAACTCCCGTACCGACTGCGTAAGCGGCTCGTAGACGGCGCGCAACCGTTCGACCTCTTCGGCAGTCAGGTTCTCGAGGGTCCAATCCAGCACACCTGCACTAGAACATGTTCTAGCTCCGGTGTCGAGCGCGTGAACCGCCGCAGCACTGTGGGAGAGCTTCACCGAGCCGGGGCAGGACTTGCGAACAGCGCCGCCATATCGGCCACCACAAAGCCCGGCTTGTCGTTCACGCGCAGCAACGGAGCCAGCGCAGAGGGCGGAGCCAAGCGGGGATGCACTACTAGCAGAGCACACGCAGCACCCGGCGCGTTACGCAGGCGCTCGGCGGGCAGTCCCGCGATATCGTGCACACCGAGTTCGATCAGTCGATCGGCTTGTTCGCGGATGCTTGGCAACGTGAGCGCGACAGTCGGCACGGGGCGACAACGAAGCGGATCCGCCGGATAGTTCCTACGATGGGCTGCCATGGCCGCGCCCACGCAGGACGGATCCCGCCATGCGTTGCCCGCAACGCTGGTCGAAGTCGCAGCGCATCGCCTGCGTGACGGGATCCTGAGCGGCGAACTACAGCCGGGCGACAAGATCGTCGAAGAACAACTCTGCGCGGACTATGGCATCAGCAGAGCTCCGCTGCGGGAGGCCCTGCGACTGCTGGCGCAGCAGGGTCTCGTCGAGCATCTTCCCCGCCGCGGCTCCCGAGTCGCCGAATGGTCGCCCAACGACATCCTGCAGCTGTTCGCGCTGCGCCACGTGTTGGAACGGCATGCGATCGAAACCTCGCTGCCCCTCACCGATCCCGACGCATCTTTGCGACCGGTGCGCGCGGCACTCGACCTGATGCGTACGGCCACACAAGACCTGGATCGCGACGACGCGCACCGCGTCTTCCACGCCGCCGTGGTCGGCCTCGCCGACAACCGTCAACTCGACATCGCCCTCGAGCCGGTACTGCTCAAGCTGCAGCTACCGATGGCGATGAACCTTCGCGAGGAGGCCCGCCATCACCGGGCCCGCGACGGCATCGAGCGCCATCAGGCGATCCTTGCTGCGCTCGAGACCAATGACCCCGCTGTCGTCATCGAGGCCCTACAGGACCACGGTCATCTCCACTTTCTCGGCCTCGGACCGCACCGCTAACACAAACGACACACAGCCGACCCGAAACCGCCATCATTCTGTCGACAATCGACAGTCATGGCTGATGACACGCGGGGACCGTCCATCGGACCGTCGGTGGCCGAGATCCTCGCGTCGCATGCGGGCGGGACCGGTGCGCCGACCAAGACGGCCGCGCGCGTTGCCGACGCCATCGCGGCCCGCGCGGACGACGGAACGTGGCTGTCCACCGTTCCGCGCGATCAGCTGCTGGCTGCGGCTGAGGACATCGAAAAGCGGCCCGGTGCACGAACTTTGCCGCTCTACGGGGTGCCCTTCGCGGTAAAGGACAGCATCGACATAGCAGGCGTGCCGACCACGCTGTCATGCCCGGACTACGCCTATGTCGCCTCGGCGACCGCCCCCGCGGTGCAGCGGCTGCTCGACGCCGGCGCGTTGTACGTAGGCAAGACGAATCTGGACCAGTTCGCCACCGGTCTGAACGGCACCCGCACTCCCTACACGATTCCTCGCAGCGTCTACGGCGGCGAAATGATCTCCGGCGGTTCGAGTTCGGGTTCGGCCCTTGCCGTGGCGCTGGGCCAGGTGCCGTTCGCGGTGGCCACCGACACCGCCGGGTCCGGCCGCGTGCCCGCCGCGCTCAACGGCGTGGTCGGTTTCAAGCCGTCGCGCGGACTGATCAGCACCATCGGCCTGGTTCCCGCGTGCAAGTCACTGGATTGCATCAGCGTGATGGCGGGATGTGTCGACGACGTCGACCGCGTGTTCGACGTGATGGCCGGCCGTGACGACGGTGACGCCTGGTCGCGTGACCGCGGACCCCGCTATGACGGCGCGCCGATCCGCGTCGGGCTTCCGCAGGCCGACGAGCTGGACTTCTTCGGCGACGACGAAATGCGCCGCACTCATCTGGAATTCCGCGACCAACTGGCCCGCAAGACCACCGTCGTCGACGTCTCCCTCGAACCGTTCCTGGCCGCCGGTGCACTGCTCTACCAAGGACCGTGGGTGGCCGAGCGGCTCGTGGAGTTCGGCGCTTTCCTTGCCGCTCAACCCGACTCGATCCATCCCGTGGTCCGCGAGATCTTACGCAGTGGCCTGGCGTATACAGCCGTCGACGCGTTCGCCGCGTTGCAGAAGCTGCAGGAGCTCAAGGCGCTGGTGGCCCGGCTCTGGCAGCACATGGACGTGTTGGTGGTGCCCACGATCGGCACCACCTTCACCGTCGAGCAAGTGCTGGCCGCGCCGATCGAAACCAACACCATGCTCGGCCACTACACGCATTTCGGAAATCTGCTCGACCTGCTGGGCGTGGCCGTCCCGGTTGGCGTCACCGCCGACGGGCGACCGCACAGCGCCATGCTGCTTGGCGGGGCGCTTGCCGACGACACCGTGCTGCAGCTGGCCGCACAGATTCTCGACGAACCGCGCACGCGGTCCGAATCACCCGTTTCGATCATGACCGAGGAGCCCGTGTGAGTCAGCCCATCGAAGTGCCCGCCGAGCCGTCGTCGTTTCGTCTGGAGCCAGGCAAGACCGCACTGGTCGTCATCGATATGCAGCGAGACTTCCTGCTGCCGGGCGGCTTTGGCGAAAGTCTCGGCAACGACGTCGATCAGCTTCGCAAGGTCGTGCCGCCGCTGGCCGACTTGATTGGTGCGGCTCGTTCAGCCGGAATCCTGGTGATCCACACGCGCGAGGGCCATCAGCCCGACCTATCCGACTGCCCGCCTGCCAAGCTCAGCCGCGGCGCGCCGTCGAAACGGATTGGCGACCCGGGCAAGTACGGCCGCATACTCATTCGCGGCGAGTACGGACACGACATCGTCGACGAATTGGCGCCCATCGACGGCGAAATCGTCATCGACAAACCCGGCAAGGGCGCCTTCTACGCCACCGAATTGCAGGACGTGTTGACCGAGGCCGGGATCACCCAACTGCTGATCACCGGCGTCACCACCGAGGTGTGCGTGCACACCACGACACGCGAGGCCAACGACCGCGGCTACGAGTGCCTTGTCGTATCCGATTGCGTCGGTTCATATTTTCCGGAATTCCAGCGCATCGGTCTGGAGATGATCAAAGCCCAGGGCGGCATCTTCGGCTGGGTCGCCGATACCTCTGCCGTCATCCCGGCCTTGCACGCACTGACCACCACCGCCGCCTGAGAGGACCAGCCATGACCACCAACGTCACCCAGTCTCCCGCCGATCCACCGGTAGATCCCCCGGCTCCCAGTCGCGCGTCGCTTCCGTTGTGGACCCGCGGCGACACCAACGCTTTCTTCGGGCTCGGTTTCAACATCCTGGTCAACGTTCTGACGTTGACGGGGCTGATGATCGGCGTCGTATCGGTGCCCGCCGGCGACGTGCTGGGCACCGTGCTGCCCGCCCTCGGCGTCGCGCTGATCTTGGGCAACTTGTACTACACGTTCCTGGCCCAGCGCCTTGCCCGCCGCGAAAACCGAACCGACGTCACGGCTTTGCCATACGGCCCAAGCGTGCCCCACATGTTCATCGTGGTGTTCGTCGTGATGCTGCCGGTGTATCTGGCCACCAAGGACGCGATACAGGCGTGGTCGGCGGGACTGGCCTGGGCGTTCATGATCGGCGTGATCGTGATGATCGGCGCTTTCGTCGGGCCCTACATCCGCAAGCTGACCCCGCGCGCCGCGATGCTCGGGACGCTGGCGGGCATCTCGATCACGTTCATCTCGATGCGGCCCGCTGCTCAAATGTGGGAGGCCGCGTGGATCGGCCTTCCCGTGATGGCCATCATCCTGATCGGCTTCTTCACCGACGTGAAGCTACCATTCGGCATCCCCGTTGGCCTCGCCGCGCTTCTGGTCGGTACCGCGATCGGCTGGATCGGCGGCTACATGTCCGCACCCGATGTGGGACAGGCGATTTCGGACATCGCGATCGGCATCCCCGACCTGCGCCTCGGTATGCTGTTCCACGGCCTGTCAAATCTGGCGCCGCTGCTCGGTACTGCGATCCCGCTGGGCGTTTACAACTCCACCGAGGCGATGAGCAACGTGGAAAGCGCCGCTGCCGCCGGGGACAACTTCAACCTGCGCAGCGTGCTGCTCGCCGACGGGGCAGGTGCCGTCATCGGCTCGGCGTTCGGCTCGCCGTTCCCCCCCGCGGTATACATCGGCCACCCCGGATGGAAGGACGCGGGCGGCCGCGCGAACTACTCGCTAGCGAGCGGCGTGGTGATCGGAATCCTTTGCTTCCTTGGGCTTTTCGGGGTTCTCGACGCGCTGTTGCCAGTGCTCGCAATTGTCCCGATCCTGCTCTATATCGGCCTGCTGATCGGTGCGCAGGCATTCCAGGCCGTGCCGCGGCTGCACGCGGTTGCGGTGGTCGCCGCGCTGTTGCCGAACCTCGCCCAGTGGGCCAGCGGGTTGATCGACAACGCTCTGAATGCGGCCGGAACGTCGGCCGGGAAGGTCGGCGCCGACGCGCTCAACAAGGCGGGCGTCGTCTACGAGGGTCTGCAGACGCTAGGTGAGGGCGCCATCCTCGTCGGGCTTGTCCTCGGCACGATGGTGGCATTCATCCTGGAGAAGAAGTTCCTGTACGCAGCGATCGCATCGGCGGTGGGCGCGGTGTTGTCGTTCATCGGGTTGATTCACGCGCCGGAGGTGGCATGGGCGGCCAATCCGCAAGTCGCGCTCGGCTACGCGTTCTTCGGAATCGTCTGCGTCGCTTACTCATTCCTGCCGGGTGCGAAGGATCCGGTGACGGTCGACGAGGCCGACATAGTGGCGGGCCACTGATCGGGCTCCAGTGGCGGGCCACTGATCGGGCTCCAGTGGCGGCCCACTGACTACTCCTCGCGCGCTATCAATTCCCGCGGGCCGGTCGGTAGCCGCCAGTGGAACGCCAGTGCGGCGAGCCGAAGTAGCGTCGCCACTGCGCTGCCAACCGCAACGCCTACCCACTGCGGCCCGAAGTAGTCGATGGCGACGTACGTCGCGGCGCCAAGCAACGCCGGAATCGCGTACAGATCGTCGGGGCCCATGACATACGGCACCTCGCGGGCGATCACATCACGTAGCATCCCGCCGGCGATGGCCGTGAGCATGCCGATGATGCCCGCCGCGAACCAGCTCGCGCCCGCGTCAACCGCGATCGCCGCGCCGGAGGTGGCGAAGAACCCCATTCCGATCGCGTCAAGAACGAGGACCGCAGTGTTCATCCGCATCACGAGATGGGCGAGCGGGGTGGCGATGGCGACGGCGATCACTGCGACCGTGATGTTGGGCCAGTGCTGAATTGAGTAAGGAGGCCTGTCGAGCAGCAGATCGCGCAGCACTCCCCCACCGACACCGGTCAGCACTCCCAGCGTCGCGATTCCGAACAGGTCGAAGCCTTTACGCACCCCGACGGTCGCGCCCGACGACGCGAACACTGCTATACCGACGTAGTTGAGAATTATCTGCAGCACGCCTGAACGCTAGTCCGGCACGAAGGAGACGTCGGCGCCATCGGCGAGCACGACGTACATCCGGCGCCACGGGTGCGAGTCCTCGAACCGCCACTGATGTCCCGACCCGGCGGCCCAGGCCCATGTCGAGTCGGCCGACCTGAACGTGTGACGCGCCGTCCGAGCCCGTCCAGAGTTTGACGCATCGAATCATTTTCCGACTCCACGTCGCGCGCGGGCTTTACCCTGCTGATTGATGAACACAGCCACCGTAGTCGTGACAATCCTGCTTGCGGCGCTCTTCACGTTCTCCGCCAGCATCAAACTTCTCGGCGTCTCCAAGTCGCTGGAGATCCGTGACCACCTCGGAGTCAAGCCGCTGCAGTGGCGGCTCATCGGCGTATGCGAACTCGCCGGGGTCGCCGGCGTGTTGGCCGGCCTGGTGTGGACGCCGATCGGCATCGCCGCGGCCATCGGTCTTGCGCTGCTGACGATCGGTGCTATCGCCTACCACGTGCGGATGTCCGACAGGGTCGCCGATCTCGCGCCCGCCGTGATCGGCGTCGCACTGGCGCTCACCGCCGTCGTACTGCACACCCTCTGAGGTAGCGGCGGTCACACCAGCGTAAACAGGTGTCTTAGATTACCTAATTTTTCGTGGTCGACTGTCTACGAAATGTCTTACGCTGCCCGTATGGCAGCACGAACGCACAGCGTCGATCCCCGCGCTGAACGGGTCCGCACCCGACTGCGGGAGGCGGCGTTCGCGCTGGCCCACGAGCGGCCGGTCGATGAGCTGACGGTCGGCGACATCGTCACCCGCGCCGCAGTCAGCCGGCAGGCGTTCTATCAACACTTCAGCGACCGCGACGACGCCGTCGCGACCGCCTTTGCCGTCGCATTCGCCGCGGCCACCGCGGACATCGGCCGAATTGACGGCACGGCCGTCGGTGGCGGCGACCCTCGTGCGCGCATCCTGCGGCTGTTCGACTTCGCCGCCGAACACCGCACGATGTACCGCAACGTCGTGCCGAGTGCGGTGACCCAACGCGTCGTCAACGCGTTCCGCGCCGAACTGGCTCCGGCCTGTCAGGAGATCGCCACGCAGGCCATGCCGGTGGTCTCGCCGATCGCCGGCCTCACGCCGGAATCGGTGTCCCGGTTCCTCGTCGGCGGGTTCATGGAAGTCCTGCGGTCGTGGATGGAAGACCCCGACGCCACCGACCTGAACGGGCGCGTGCGCGCAGCGCTCGACACCGTCAACGCACTACTCGGCCTCACCACCGTTTCGAAAGGTTCACACCATGGCTAAACACCAAGCCCCCGAGCGGCATCCCGCGCGCGACCGCGCAGCGATGCGCACCGTGGGGCTGGCAATGATCGGGCTGATACTCTTCGTCATCGCCATGATCGCCAGCTATTCCGGCGCATTCGCCAAACCGACTCTGCACCACATGGCCGTCGCCGTAGCAGGCCCCGACCAGCTTGTCGACGGCATCCGAAGCCAAAATACGTTGGCGGTCACCGAAGTTGGCGACGACGCCGCCGCCCGCGCGCAGGTGTACGAGCGCAAGACCGATGCCGCCTTCGTCGTCGCGCCGAGCGGCCAGATGAAGATCTACGTGGCCGGCGGCGGCGGACGCAGCGTCGCCAACGCCGCCGAGACCGTCGGCCGCACGATCGCCACCAAGGCGGGGCTGACGCCCACCGTCGAGGATGTCGCACCGGCGTCGACCGGCGACCCGTCGGGCACCGTCGAGTTCTACGCGATCATCTTCATCTCGATCGGCGCCTCCGTCGGTGCGGCGGTGCTCGGCCGCGTCATGGGCACCGTCCGCACACCGCTGACGCTGGCACTACGCACCGCCACGCTAGCCGGATACTCGGCGCTGCTCGCCGGTGGCGTGACCTTTTACGTCGACGTGATTCTTGGTGCGCTGACGGGTCACTCGTGGGCCCTGTTCGGCGTGCTGTGGCTGTATTCGATGGCCGTCGCGGGAGCGATCACCGGTGTCGCCGCGGCATTCGGCACCGTGGCGTCGATGGCGCTCACGGCGTTCCTCGTCGTGGTCGGAAACGCCGCGGCCGCTGGTCCGGTGGGTCGGCCACTGCTGTCGGGCTTCTACTCGACGTTCACCACGATCGTGCCGCAAGGCTCGGGTGTCTCGCTGCTGCGCAGCGTCCAGTATTTCGGTAGCAACGGAGCGGTGACGCCGCTCGTCACGCTGGCGATCTGGGGTGCGGCGGGGTGTCTTCTCGCCTTCCTCGCCACGGCCTCGCGGGTGAATTATCGTGCCCCCTATGAGCGTTGCCTCAATCTCGCACGGCGGGATCGAGTCCTATTACGACCTCGGGTCCTATCACCGACCGATTGAGACGCCGTCACCTCAGGCGCAGGTGTGGTTCGACCGCGGGATGGTCTGGGCCTACGCGTTCAACCACGAAGAGGCGATCCGCTGCTTCGACCGCGCCTTGGAGCTCGATCCCGACCTGGCGATCGCGCGCTGGGGCGTCGCCTACTCGATAGGGCCGAACTACAACAAGGCGTGGGCGGCATTCGATCCCGTCGACCTGGAAGCGTCGCTGGCCCGCGCCAGGATGGAACTGGGCCTGGCCGCCAACGGCCGCGCATCGGCCGTCGAACACGGGTTGATCGAGGCCCTGCAGGCCCGCTTCCCCACCGACGATCCGCACGACACCGAAGCCCTACAGGCCGGGCACACCGCCTACGCCGACGCGATGGCAGCGCTTGCCGAGGCCTACCCCGACGACATCGACGTGCAGGCGCTGGCAGCCGACGCGCTTGTCAACGTCACGGCATGGGCGTTGTGGGACACCAGAACCGGCGAGCCCGCCGCCGGCTCACGAGTGGTTGAGGCCAAACGAATCCTCGATGCCGCGCTGGCCACGGCGGCCGGACGCGAGCACCCCGGTGTACTGCACCTGTATCTGCACACGATGGAGATGTCGGGCTCACCGCAGGACGCCCTGCCCGCCGCAGACCTGCTGCGCGGGCTGGTACCCGATGCCGGTCATCTGGAGCACATGCCCAGTCACATCGACGTCCTCTGCGGCAACTACCGCGACTCGGTCGAGTCGAACCTGTCAGCAGTACAAGCAGATCGGCGGTTCGTCGAACGCGAAGGCCCACTGAATTTCTACTCCCTCTACCGCGCGCACAACCTGCACTTCATCGTCTATTCCGCGATGTTCGAAGGCAATTCACGTGCTGCTCTGGCGGCGGCGGAGGAGCTTGCGGGACAACTCACACCTAAGCTGCTCGCCATCGAGTCACCGCCGATGGCGGACTGGCTGGAAGCGTTCGTGCCGTTGCGGACCCACGTACTGGTGAGATTCGGGCGCTGGGACGAGTTGATCGCGCAGCCGCTGCCCGAGGACCTCGAGCTGTACTGCAGCACGGTGGCCACCATCCACTACGGCCGCGGCGTTGCTCATGCCGCGAAAGGTCAGCTGCCGCAGGCGCATGCAGAGCGCAATGCGTTCACCCAGGCTTATGCCCGCATCCCGGACACCCGCTACCTGTTCAACAACACCGCTCACGACGTCCTGGCCATCGCGGGCGCGATGCTCGATGGCGAAATCGACTACCGGGAAGGTAGATTCGACGACGCCTTCGCTCACCTGCGGCGGGCCATCGAACTCGACGACTCGCTGCCCTACGACGAACCATGGGGCTGGATGCAACCTACCCGGCACGCGTACGGCGCGCTGCTGCTCGAACAGGGCCGGGTCGAGGAGGCGGCGCAGGTGTACGCCGCGGATCTCGGGCTCGATCCGACACTGGCCCGGCCCTGCCAGCATCCGGGCAATGTGTGGAGCCTGCACGGCTACCACGAATGCCTTCGGCGACTGGGCCGCACCGAGGAGGCCGCCATCATCGGTCAACAGCTCGAACTCCTCAAAGCACGCGCCGACGTGCCGATCGTTGCGTCGTGCGCATGCCGGCTCGACGTCGCCGGGCCGTGCCACTGAGGCTCAGTCCGGCGCTTCGTGCAGCTCGATGGAATTGCCGTCAGGATCGGTGATCTGGACCTGCTTGCCGCCGGGGCCCACCTTGATGTCGTTCAGGAAAGTCACACCGGCGCCGCGCAAGCGGTCGACCTCCGCCGCAATGTCGTCGACGTAGAGCACGATCCGGTTCCACCCGCCGGGCTTCTGGGTTTGACCGTCAGCCAGTGGCTGGGCGCCCGAGCTCTGCGGCGCGCTGAGCAGCAGGTTCAGCGCCCCGCGCGAAACGACGGCTATCGGCCCGGCACGCTGCTCGAGCTTGAACCCGAGCTGGCTTGTGTAGAACTCGATTCCGCGATCGAGATCGACGATTTGGTAGCGCACGACGGCATCATCTGTGGCCGTCGGCTTCCAGACGTTGCTCATAGGAGACAACCTACGGGTGCGCGCGGTCGACGTCTTGGAGGACCAGCTGCCTCGGCGACGTGCCTGTGAACTCGGTGACGTCGTGAATGAGATGCGATTGGTCGAAGTAGCCACATGCGCGGGCCAGCCGCCCCCAGTCGGGCGCGCCGGTGCATCGCGCAGCGCCCACAGGTACTCGACGAAGTCCGCGAGCGGCGGACCAGGTCGGTACGTGCGGTATTGCATTAGTGCAGGATTCCCCCGTCAGCCGAAGCCGACACGTTCCAGCCAGAAGTCGACCAGCGCCGTGTCACCGTTGCCGACAGGGCACCAGATCTGTGCATCCGGCCCGGCCACGGTCAGCGTCGACACCAGCACCGCCGCTGCGTCGGTCAGCGAGGCAGACAACGTCCTCCGGATCATCGTTCGTGGCACCTGACAGATCGCGTAATGCCACGTCGCTGGGTGGCTCGAAGGCCCGCGTCGCGACGATTTCTTGTGCCCAGCGCTGGCCGCCGTCGACGTGGCGCGCCAGTTGCGACACATTCCAGCCCGGGCATGACGGCACGGGCACGGTGCGGTCCGCGCCCTGCGGATGGCCGATCAACAGCGACGTCTGCGTGACGATTTCCGTGCAATGCCGTTCGAAATTCACGCTCTGTGTGCTCACATCGTCACCTCCACACGGGTTGACCGTCGTGAAGCGCCAAACTCATCGCACCTTTATCGTCATCAGTCGTGACGAAGGTGTGGCGCTATATCCGCAGTGCTCCACTGACCTATTCGTGGCTCGTCGTGCTGCTGGCCACCACGATCATTCAGCACTCCATGTCTGTTCGGCGAGTGCGCGCGCTGCTCCAGAAGGACTCGACGAACCTGCACCATCTGGCCTCCGATCCGATCCGGGTGCTGATCGAGAGCCTGCTGTGGATCGACGGCAGGTACTGGTGGCCTTATCTCGTCGTCTTCACTGTGTTCCTGGCGCCGGCAGAGCGCTGGCTCGGGCATCTGCGATGGCTGATCGTAGGGCTGGTGTGTCACGTCGGCGCCACATACGTGAGCGAAGGTTATCTGTACTGGACCATCCAGGAGGCCATCGCCTCGCCGCGGCTCATCGACGCCCGTGACATCGGTGTGAGCTACTTCGTTGCCGGTATCGTCGCGGTACTCACCTATCGGATCCCGCGGCCATTGCGGTGGGTGTACCTCGCCGCCACGGTGCTCGTGTTCGCGGTTGCGCTGGCACTTCGCACCAATTTCACCGGAGTCGGTCACCTCTTCGCGGTTGGCCTCGGACTGGCCTGCTATCCACTGACCCGATCCCGTCGCGAGGCAGTACCAGCTGCGTAAACTCCGGCCTGTGGCCATCAGCGACGACGACCTCGAACACCTCGGCCGCTGCGTGGAACTCGCGCGTGAGGCGTTGGCTGCGGGCGACGAGCCTTTCGGCTCGCTCCTGGTCGACAGCGACGGCGCGACCCGCTACGAGGACCGCAACCGCGTCAAGGACGGCGATCACACCCGCCACCCCGAATTCGCGATCGCGCGTTGGGCCGTCGACAACATGACCCCGGCCGAACGCGCCGGCGCGACGGTCTACACCTCGGGTGAGCACTGCCCGATGTGCGCTGCCGCCCACGGGTGGGTGGGCCTAGGCCGCATCGTGTATGCGGTCTCTTCGGAGCAACTGACCCAGTGGCGCACCGAGTGGCATTCACCGCCGTCACCGGTGGCCGCGCTGCCCATCATCACCGTCGCCCCACGTGTCGAAGTCGACGGGCCTGCACCCGAATTCGCGGACACCATGAAGGCGCTCTACGAGTCGAAGTTCCGACCGTGACAGGGTCTTCGCGCAAGCGCTCATCCGCGACCGAACCGGCCTGGGTCGAGCACGCGATCTGGTGGCAGGTCTACCCGCTGGGCTTCGTCGGCGCGTATCCCGCGGATCCGCCACCGACCGCCGATCAACATCGGTTGCGCCGCATCGTCGAATGGTTCGACCATGCCATCGAACTCGGCGCCTCGGGCATTGCGCTCGGGCCGGTGTTCGCCTCACGCACCCACGGCTACGACACCACCGACCACTACCGCATCGACCCGCGACTCGGCGACGACGGTGACTTCGACCACCTCATCGCCGAGGCCCATCGTCGTGGACTGCGGGTGCTGCTGGACGGCGTCTTCAATCACGTCGCCACCGGCTTTCCTCACACGTCGTGGTTTCGCCGCCGCGGCAACGACTTTGACACTTTCGAAGGACATGGCGAGCTGATCGCACTTGACCATGCCAACCCCGAGGTCATCGGATATACCGCCGACGTGATGACGCATTGGCTGCGCCGCGGCGCCGACGGCTGGCGACTGGACGCCGCCTACGCCGTCCCCGACCAGTTCTGGGCACAAGTCCTCCCGCAGGTCCGACAGGAGTTCGGCGATGCGTGGTTCGTCGGGGAAGTCATCCACGGCGACTACTCGGCACGCGTTCGCGATGCGGGCTTCGACTCGGTGACGCAGTACGAGCTCTGGAAGGCGATGTGGAGCAGCCTCAACGACGGCAATTTCCACGAACTCGACTGGGCATTGGTGCGGCACAACGAGTTTCTCAACGACTTCGTGCCGATGACCTTCGTCGGCAATCACGACGTCACCCGCATCGCCAGCCAGCTGGCCAATACTCGGCACCTGGAACACGCGCTGGTCATTCTGATGACGACCGGCGGCACGCCGAGCGTGTACTCCGGCGACGAGGCCGCGTACCGCGGCGTGAAGGAGGAGCGATTCGGCGGCGACGATGCCGTTCGGCCCGAATTCACCACCCCCCTAATGGGTGTCGACGAGCAGGGCCACGACGTGTTTCGTCTGCACCAGTACCTGATCGGGCTGCGACGCCGGCACCCGTGGCTCCACACCGCGCGGACATCGCCGCTGCGGCTGACCAACACCCAGTACGTCTATGCGACGCGCAGCGGTTCGGACGCGCTGGTGATCGCGCTGAACATCGATGCGGCCCCATTGTCGTTGTCGCTTTCGGAATTCGGCTTCGGCGAAGGCCAGATCGTCGCAGGGTCGGGTGCGCCGCAGCAGTCGGTCGTCGGCGAGGCGGTGATCGAGCCGCACGGCTGGCTGATCATCGCTCCGTGTTGATCAGCTCGACGGTGGCCGGGTCGTCCTCACCGTCGTAGAACTCGTCGAGCACCGCGCGAAACTCGGCATTGTCGTCGGTGGCATGAGCGAACAACGTCATCGAGGAACGCACCTTCAGATTGTCCGGCCAGCCGAAAATATCGTCGGCGGACCGGCCCTCGATCTGGGCGACCAGCCGCGCGCATTCCCGCAGCCGCGGTCCCAGGACGTCGTGCTCCAGGTAGGCCCGCGCTTCCTCCAGCGAGGAGATGCCGAACCGCTCCGCAGTAGGGCTGCGACCAAGCCCGCGTAGCTGCGGGAACACAAACCAAATCCAATGACTGCGTTTGCGGCCGCTGCGCAGTTCACCAAGAACTTCGTCGTAAACCGGTTCCTGCGCATCGACAAAACGCCGCAGTTCGAACTGATCGGGGCCATTCACAGCTGTCCTCCCATTGGATCAGCGCTTTTCAAGCTAGTCTGCTGCGTGATCGACGCGATACAAAGGACGCGATGCAAAAGAAGGAAGCCGATGCTGCAATCGTCTGACGACAGTGCGGTGACGGACGCGTCGACGGCGGGTGAGGCCACGGCAGAGGCATCCGACGAGCAAACTCCCGACACACAACCATTCAGGCGTCTCCGGCGACGCCGGCTGCTCTCGCGGTTTTCCATTCAGTCAAAGCTCGTGCTGATGATGGTGCTCTGCACGGTCATCGGCGCGGCGGTCGTCGGCGCCATCGCTTTTCAGGCCGGCCGTAGCTCGTTGCGCACACAGGTGTTCAGCCGGCTGACCGAGGTCCGAGAATCGCAATCACGCGCTTTGGCGAGCGAATTCAAGGATCTAAAGAATTCGCTGATCATTTACTCTCATGGCGCTGTCACCGTGCCCGCCCTTCAGGCCTTCATCGCAGGCTTCGACCAGGTCGCCAACGCGACGATCGATCCCGCACAGCAACAGTCCATCAGGGACTACTACACCAATACGTTCATGAAGGACATCGAGCACTACAGCAACGTGAAGCCCGACCTGAGCGCGGTATTGCCTGCAACAAACGCGCAAAAGTACTTGCAGGCGAATTACACCGCGCAGCGGAAGTCCGATGATGTCGCAGTCACCGTCGACGATGCGCACGACGGCAGCGCATGGTCCGCAGCTAACGCCCGCTATCAAGATTTCTTTCGCCAGATCGTCGAGCGGTTCGAATTCCAGGATGTGCTCCTTCTCGATACGCGCGGAAACGTCGTCTATACCGCCTACAAAGATGTCGACCTCGGCACCAATATCCTGACCGGTCCGTACAACACATCCCTGCTACATGGCGCCTACGAAAAGGCATTGGCATCCAACTCAGACGACTATGTCGGCATCACTGACTTCGAGATCTATCAACCCGCGGAGGGACAGCCGACAGCCTGGATGGTGTCACCAATAAGCGCCAACGGCCGCACCGAAGGCGTGATGGCGGTGCAATTCCCAATCACCAAGATCAACAGGTTGATGACATTCGACAAGCAGTGGGCTGCGTCCGGAATGGGTGAAACCGGCGAGACATTCCTCGCCGGACCAGACGATCTCATGCGTTCTGATTCCCGGATGCTCCTGCAAAACCCAGACCAGTACAGGCACGATGTCGTACAAGCCGGCACACCTCCCGACGTTGCCGACACTGCGATTCGGCTTGGCATGACATGTCTGATTCAGCCCATCGCAAGTGAGGCCACACGTGCCGCCCAGCGCGGCGAGTCGGGGACCATGATCACCCACGACTACCTTGGTCAGGAAACGCTGCAGGCCTATGCGCCGGTAGTGATTCCTGACAGCGGGCTGCACTGGTCGATCGTCGCGAAGCTGGACACCGCGGAGGCCTTCGCTCGGGAGTCAAAGTTCACCAGGACGATGGTAATTTCCATCACGGGAACCATTTTCGTCGTCTGTCTGGCGGCGATGGTCGCGTCGCACGTCATCGTGCGACCTATCCGCCGGTTGGAAGCTGGGGCACAGAAGATCAGTGGCGGCGAATACGACGTTGCCATACCCGTGGAGTCACGCGACGAGGTCGGCGACCTGACACAGGCTTTCAACGAGATGAGCCGCAGCCTGGCGATCAAGGAAGATCTACTCAATGAGCAGCGGCGGGAGAACGACCGGCTGTTGTCGCTGCTGATGCCGGAGCAGGTCGTCGAGCGGTATCGGCAGGGCGAGGAGATCATCGCCCAGGATCATCAGGACGTAAGCGTGATCTTCGCCGATATCGTTGGCCTTGATCGGCTGCAAGCCGAACTCACATCGGAAGAGTCGGTGTCGATCACCAACGAACTGGCGCGCCAAATAGATGCCGCCGCCGATGAACTGGGTGTCGAGCCGGTGCGAACCGTGCACAACGGTTACCTAGCCAGCTGTGGTCTCAACGTTCCGCGGCTGGACAATGTCCGACGCACCGTTGATTTCGCGATCGAAACTCAGCGGATCATCGACCGGTTCAACGCCGAGACCGGCCATCAATTAGGACTGCGCGCCGGCATTGACACCGGCCAGGTCAGCAGCGGACTGGTGGGGCGATCCTCGATCGTCTACGACATGTGGGGCGCGGCGGTCAACCTGGCCTACCGAGTTCAAAGCGGCTCGCCACTAGACGGAATCTATGTGACGCAGCAAGTGTACGAAACAATTGGCGACACAAGAGCTTTCACACTTGCTGGCTCGATCACGATGGACGGGGTGGAGCAACCGATCTGGCGGTTGACGGAGCGCTCGGCATGAACAACATCTTGACCTCGTCGTGGTTCTATTGGGCTGTCGGAGTCGCCGTCGGACTGCCGGTAGCGCTCATTGCTCTCACCGAATGGCAGCACGCGCTGGACCGTAGGAAGAGCTTTCTAGTCAGACCCGTCAGCTTGCTGCGCAACTACCTGCTGCCGCTCGGGGCCCTTCTCCTGCTGCTCGTCAAGGCGACGCAGATCCCGACGCAGGAAACGCCGGTCAAGGTAGTCGCCACGCTATTCGGCTTCGTGGTGATGGTGCTCTTGCTTTCGGGTATCAACGCGACCATCTTCCAGTCGGCGCCCGAGGGAACCTGGCGCAAACGGATACCCGCGATATTCGTCGACGTCGCACGCTTCCTGCTGATTGCGGTTGGCCTGGCAATCATCTTCTCTTATGTCTGGGGCGCCCATGTCAGGGGGCTGTTCACCGCTTTGGGCGTGGGCTCGATCGTCATCGGTTTGACGCTGCAGCACTCCGTGGGCCAGATCATCTCTGGGCTGCTGATGCTGTTCGAACAGCCCTTCAAACTCGGCGACTGGATCGAGACGTCGGCGGCGCGCGGACGTGTCGTCGAAGTCAATTGGCGCGCAGTACACATCGACACCGGCTCCGGACTGCAAATCACCCCCAACTCGATTTTGGCGGTCGCGTCATTCACGAATCTGAGCCGCCCCCCCGGTGTACACAAAGTCAGAATCCCGACCGCATTCTCGCTGGATGATCCTCCGGACCGGGTCTGCGCCGTGCTCTCCCGAGTGGCCGGCGAGCTGCCGCAACTCAGATCTGACCGTGCACCAAAATCGGTGCCGCTTGGGGGTATTCAATATCGCACGACCATTCCGTTGCGATCGCCGGCCGACGATGGCGACGCGAAAGCGACGTTCTTGCGGTGGATTTGGTACGCCGCGCGCCGGGAAGGCCTTCACCTCGACGAAGCGGAGGACGATTTCAGCACGCCAGACGCTGTCGAAGAGGCACTGCGCAGGGTGGTAGCGCCGACGTTGCGGCTCACTCCCGCCGACCAGCAGGACCTCGCCTCCCACGCGACCGTAGTGAGGTATGGCGCTGACGAGATCGTGCAGCACCTCGGTGAGGTGCCGACGCGGATGACGTTCATCGCGTCGGGTCGTGTCCGGGTGATCGCGCCGACCGAGGATGGGTCTCTTGTGCCGGTGACCATACTGAACGATGGATCCTTTCTCGGACAGACCGCATTGACGCGACAGCCGGTGCTCGCCGAGGCGCGCGCACTCGTCGAAGTCACCGCTGTCCAAATCGGTCGCGAGCACATCGAAGAGATACTGCAGCAAAAGCCGTTGCTGCTTCAGGAGTTCGGTCGCCTCATCGAGGAGCGGCGCGGCCACGTCAAACGAGCGCTCGCAGCCGTCGACAGTTAGCAAGACGAGCGGTTCGGTGAAGCGACGATTCCCGAAGTTTGGTGAGGTTCGGGCACTCATCGGGTTCAAAAGGCCTCAACTCAACGCAACTGCACGTCGGCTCGCCGCCGCGCTGACCATTCACGATCTGCGCCGAATTGCCGAGCGCCGCACGCCGAAAGTGGCATTCGACTACACCGACGGAGCCGCCGAGGAGGAGCTGTCGCTGGCGCGTGCCCGTCAGGCGTTCCGCGACATCGAGTTTCACCCGACCATCCTGCGCAACGTCGAGAAGGTCTCTACCGGCTGGACCGTGCTCGGCGACGAGGTGGCGCTACCGTTCGGAATAGCGCCGACGGGATTCACCCGGCTGATGCATACCGAGGGCGAGGTCGCGGGCGCGCGCGCCGCATCACGAGCGGGCATCCCGTTCGCGCTGTCGATGCTGGGCACAAGCTCCATCGAAGAGGTCAAGGCTGCTAACCCATACGGCCGCAACTGGTTTCAGCTGTACATGTGGAAGGACCGTGACCGCTCGATGGCGTTGGTCGAGCGGGCCGCGGCGGCAGGATTCGACACCATGCTGGTGACCGTCGACGTTCCGGTCGCCGGGGCGCGGTTGCGCGACACTCGCAACGGCATGTCGATACCGCCGACGCTGACGCTGCGCACCGTGTTGGATGCCATTCCGCATCCGCGCTGGTGGTTCGACCTGCTGACGACCGAGCCGCTGTCGTTCGCGTCGCTGGACCGCTGGCCGGGCACGGTCGCCGAATACCTTGACACCACGTTCGATCCCACCGTCACGTTCGAGGACTTGGCGTGGATCAAGACGCAGTGGCCGAACAAGTTGGTGGTCAAGGGAATTCAGACGCTCGAGGATGCGCGGGCGGTGGTCGACCTTGGCGTCGACGGCATCGTGTTGTCGAACCACGGCGGCCGTCAGCTCGACCGCGCACCGGTGCCGTTCCATCTTCTGCCGACTGTCGCGCGAGAGCTGGGCAGCTCGACCGAGATTTTGCTGGACACCGGCATCATGGCCGGCGCGGACATCGTCGCCGCGATAGCGCTCGGCGCGCGGTTCACGTTGGTTGGCCGGGCCTACCTGTATGGCCTGATGGCCGGCGGTGAGGCGGGGGTCGACCGCGCCATCGAGATCCTGTCCAGCCAGGTCAACCGTACGATGCGGCTGCTGGGCGTCCGCTCTTTGGAGGAGCTGGAGCCGCGGCACGTGACGCAGCTGCACCGGTTGGGACGCAGTGAGTCCGCGTCCGACAGCGAGTCACATCCGTAACTCTGTTCCCACAGGTCACGGGCCATATAGGCGGCTCCTGAGTCCGCGCCGAGTCGGAATCGTTAGCCAACCGCGACGTCGCATCGCAGTGTCGAGTGGCGGGACTCGCGGGTTATGCGTGTTTCATTACGCACGAAAGCGACGGCAATAGCTTTTGTGGCACTTGATGAAAGGTGGGTTGGTTGCCGTTATGAAGTTCATGGAGAGGTACCGAGGTACCCGAAAAAGACTGCTGCGCCGGTTGGCGGTGGGCGCCGTTACGGCGGCGACACTGCCCGGGCTGATCGGCTTCGTCGGGGGTTCGGCGACTGCTGGTGCATTTTCCCGGCCGGGTCTGCCCGTCGAATATCTGGATGTGTTCTCGGCAGCGATGAACCGCAACATCCGGATTCAGTTCCAGGGCGGCGGACCCCACGCGGTCTATCTGCTCGACGGCCTGCGCGCCCAGGACGATTACAACGGCTGGGACATCAACACTCCGGCGTTCGAGTGGTACTACCAGTCGGGTCTGTCGGTCGTGATGCCCGTGGGTGGGCAGTCCAGCTTCTACACCGACTGGTATCAGCCGTCACGCGGTAACGGCCAGAACTACACGTACAAGTGGGAGACCTTCCTGACACAGGAACTCCCCGCGTGGCTGGAGGCCAACAAGGGCGTGTCGCAAAACGGCAACGCGGTGGTCGGCCTCTCGATGGCCGGGAGCACGTCGTTGACGTATTCGATCTACTACCCGCAGAAGTTCATCTACGCCGCGTCCCTGTCGGGCTTCCTGAACCCGTCCGAGGGCTGGTGGCCGATGCTGATCGGGCTGGCGATGAACGATGCCGGCGGCTACAACGCCGAGAGCATGTGGGGTCCGTCATCTGATCCGGCGTGGAAGCGCAACGACCCGATGGTGAACATGGCCCAGTTGGTGGCCAACAACACCCGGATCTGGATCTACTGCGGCACCGGCACTCCGTCGGAGCTGGACTCCGGCACGTCGGGCGGCAACCTGATGGCGGCACAGTTCCTCGAAGGGTTCACGCTGCGGACCAACATCACGTTCCGCGACAACTACATTGCGGCGGGTGGCACGAACGGTGTGTTCAACTTCCCGCCCAACGGCACGCACAGCTGGGGCTACTGGGGACAGCAGCTGCAGCAGATGAAGCCGGACATCCAACGGGTGCTGGGCGCGCAAGACACCGCGTAGCGACCACCCACACCAGGGAGCCTGCCGTATACCCCCGAACGGCAGGCTCCCTGCCGTTCGGGGGTGTTGACGTCAACACCTGACGCACGAAGGCGGCGGCCTCACAGCCGGGTGCGCTCGGCGATGTCGTCGGTGAACTCGGCGACCATCTCATCGGTCAACGTGGGGCGGGTGTCGGCGATGGCGGTCAGGTAGTCGTCGGTCTGGGCGGGTTCGCCACGGCGGTACTCGATTTCGCGCTCGAACGCCGACTGTGCGCCCTTACGCGCGGCGAACTCGATGTCCGCAGGGGTGAACATCTCGCTCGCTTCGACCAGTTTGTCGACCTCGACTGTGTCCGCGTTGGCGCCGAGATATCTGGTCCAGATCGCTGCGCGCGCCGTCTCATCGGGTGGCCCGATCGGGATGATGTAGTCGAACCGGCCGTGGCGCAGAAACGCCGAATCCAGCGTGCGCACCGAGTTCGTCGCACATATGAGCAGGCGTTCGTCGTGCTGACGGAACGCCGGGATCAGCTTCAACAATTCGTTGGTCACGCCATGCGAGGGATCCGACGCGATACCCGATCGCGAACCCGCGATCTCCTCCACCTCGTCGATGAAGACCACCGCCGACTCCAGTTCCATCAGGCCGACGAACGCCTCCCGCAGCGCGGTGGACATCGCGACGCCCGGGGCGGCAAGCCGTGACGGGAACAGCTCCACGAACGGCCAACCAAGGCGCCCCGCGACCGCCTTGGCGAAGCTGGTCTTGCCGGTACCCGGCGGCCCGAACAGGATCACCGCCTTGGGCGGCGAAACCCCATACTGCTCGGCCAGATTCGGCTCTCCAAGAGGAAGTACGATCCGCCGTTCAATGACGCGCTTTTCGGCCTCCATGCCCGCCATCGCCTGCCACAGCCCACGCGGCATCACCTGACCGCCGAGCGCGGCCAGCAATCCGGCATCCGATGCACCCACGTGATCGAGCTTCTCGAAGTAGGTCAGATCGCCGCGCGAGGCAAATCCGGAGTTGCGCAGCGCCGCGGTCCCGGTGGCCTCTGCCGGCAGCAGGGCGCTGATGCGCCGCACCCCGAGGGTTCGCAGACGCGTCTCCAGTTCGCCGAGCAGCGCACTGCCGATGCCCCGGTTCCGCCATCCTTTGCTCAGCGCGACCATGGAGATCCAGGCGCGCTCCCCCTGCAGTTGGGCCACTGCCATCCCGACCAACTGGTCTCCCACGAGGGCCACAACCGCGGGCTGACCAGACCTGGCCGCCGCCACCACCTCGGAGACCGGAAACACCGGCTGCGATTCGTCGGGATGACGGGTCTGGTCCCAGACCGAGATCGCCTGGTCGAGGTCGTCGTCGTGAAAATCGCGCAGTCGCCATGGGGCCATGCACGTCAGGTGTACATCCCGCGACTGTGTCGGTCATCGCCCAAACAGGTGGTTCGCACGGGGAACAAATGACTACACCCCAGGGTTGAGTCGAGTTGACTGAACTTTGGAGGATTCATGGCTGAAGCCAAATCAGTGCCCGTCCTGTTCTTGAGCGAATCGATCGTGCTGCCCGGAATGGTGGTGCCGATCGAGCTGGACGACGCGGCACGTGCTGCTGTCGACGCCGCGCGCGCCAGCGAGTCCGGCGAGCTATTGATCGCGCCGCGTCTGGAAGACCGGTACCCGTCGTACGGCGTGCTGGCCTCGATCGTGCAGGTCGGCCGTGTCGCCGGCGGAAACGGCACGGCCGCGGTCGTGCGCGGCAAGGGCCGCGCGCAGATCGGTGCCGGCGCCAACGGTCCCGGGACCGCGCTCTGGGTCGAGGTGACCGAGGTCTCCGAGCCCGCGGCCACAGACGAGACGCGTGCGCTTGCCGCTGAATACAAGAAGCTGCTGCTGGCATACCTGCAGCGGCGGGAGGCCTGGCAGATCGTCGACTTCGTCAATCAGTTGACCGATCCGTCGGCGGTGGCCGACACGGCCGGATACGCGTCCTACCTGACGCAGGTGCAGAAGCGGCAGCTGCTGGAGACGCCCGATGTGGCCGAGCGGCTGCGCTCGCTGATCGAATGGACCGGCGACCACCTCGCCGAGGTGGAGGTCAACGACAAGATCGCCGATGACGTCCGCGAAGGCATGGAGAAGACGCAGAAGGAGTTCCTGCTGCGCCAGCAGCTCGCCGCGATCCGCAAGGAACTCGGCGAGGGTGAGCCTGACGGGTCTGATGACTACCGGGCCCGCATCGAAGCGGCCGACCTTCCCGAGAAGGTCCGCGAGGCCGCGCTGCGCGAGGTCGGCAAGCTCGAGCGATCCAGCGAACAGAGCCCCGAAGGCGGCTGGATCCGCACCTGGCTGGACACCGTGCTGGATCTGCCGTGGAGCAGCCGCACCGAAGACTCGACCGACCTGAAAGTCGCGCGGGAGATTCTCGACGCCGACCACCACGGGCTGGACGACGTCAAGGACCGCATCGTCGAGTACCTGGCCGTGCGTGCGCGTCGCACTCAGCGCGGGATGGCCGTCGTCGGCGGACGCGGCTCTGGTGCTGTGATGGTGCTGGCCGGTCCGCCAGGCGTCGGAAAAACGTCGCTTGGCGAAAGCGTGGCACGGGCGTTGGGCCGCAAGTTCGTTCGCGTCGCACTCGGCGGCGTGCGCGACGAGGCCGAGATCCGTGGTCACCGGCGTACCTACGTCGGTGCGCTGCCGGGCCGCATCGTGCGGGCCATCGGCGAGGCCGGCTCGATGAACCCGGTTGTGTTGCTGGACGAGATCGACAAGGTCGGCTCGGACTATCGCGGCGACCCGTCGGCTGCCCTGCTGGAGGTCCTTGACCCTGCGCAGAACCACACGTTCCGCGACCACTACCTGGATCTGGACCTGGACCTGTCCGACGTCGTGTTCCTGGCGACGGCGAACGTGATCGAGAACATCCCTTCGGCGCTGCTCGACCGCATGGAGCTGGTGCAGATCGACGGCTACACCGAGGACGACAAGGTCGCGATTGCGCGTGACTTCCTGCTGCCGCGCCAGCGGGAGCGGGCGGCGCTGACGGCCGATGAGGTCGCGGTGACCGAGGCTGCGTTGCGCAAGATCGCGGCCGACTACACCCGCGAACCGGGCGTGCGGCAGTTGGAGCGACTGCTGGCCAAGGCACTGCGCAAGGCGACCACGAAAATAGCGGAAGCCGATGCTCGATCTGATGTCGCCGCCGGAGCGGCTCCGAAAGCGTTGGTGATCGACGAGTCGGATCTCGTTGACTACCTCGGCCGTCCGCGATTCATGCCGGAGTCGGCCGAGCGCACGGCGGTGCCTGGTGTTGCCACCGGTTTGGCGGTGACGGGCCTCGGCGGCGACGTGCTGTACATCGAGGCGGGGTCAACCGACGGCGAACCTGGTCTGCAGTTGACCGGCCAGCTGGGCGACGTGATGAAGGAGTCGGCGCAAATCGCGCTGTCCTACGTGCGTTCGCACGCCGAGGAATTGGGCGTCGACCCGAAGGCGCTGGACCGCCGGATCCACGTGCACGTGCCTGCAGGTGCGGTGCCCAAGGACGGTCCGTCTGCCGGTGTGACGATGGTGACCGCGCTGGTGTCGATGGCCACCGGACGCCAGGTGCGCTCCGACGTCGGCATGACCGGCGAGGTGACGCTGAACGGTCGCGTGCTGCCGATCGGCGGGGTCAAGCAGAAGCTGCTCGCCGCGCAAAGAGCCGGGCTCACAACGGTGTTCATCCCGCAGCGCAACGAGCCCGACCTGGACGACGTCCCGGCCGAAGTGCTCGAGTCGCTGGAGGTGAAGCCGATGACCGACGTCGCCCAGATCGTCGCGCAGGCGCTGGAGCCTGCCGCCGAGGCCGCCATCGTCGCTGCCTGACCCATGCCCGAACACGGAAAGCCGTTGCGCAAGCTCGGGTTCCTCACCATCGGCCGATTCGATGAGGCCGATCCGGGCCCCGGGCACGAGCAGACGCTGTCGATGATCGAGCGCGCCGAAGCGCTCGGCTTCGACAGCGTCTGGCTGCGGTGCAGGCACCTGCAGCCAGGCATCTCGTCCCCCGTCGCGATCATGGCCGCCGCCAGCCAGCGCACCAGCCGCATCGAATTGGGCACAGCCGTGATTCCGCTCGGCCTGGAAAATCCGCTGCGGCTGGCCGAGGATCTCGCGACGGTCGACATCCTCTCGGGCGGCCGGGTCAACCCCGGTGTGTCCGTTGGCACGCCGATGCTGTACGAGCACTACAAGACCAAGCTCTACCCGGAAACCCATGGGCTGGAAAACTTTTCGAAGGATCGGGTGCTGCGGCTCTTGGAGTGCCTTCGCGGCGAGCCCGTCAGCGATTTCGAAGGCAAGGTCGGCATCGAGGACTTCACCCGGCGCGCGCAGCCCCATTCGGTGGGCCTGGCTGACCGGGTGTGGTACGGCGGCGGCCAGTCATCCGCGATCTGGGCGGGTCAGCAGGGCATCAACTACATGACCAGCTCGGTGGTCAGCATCGAAGGGACCGACTCGCGCGATTTTGCGACCATTCAGGGCGAGAACATCGACGCCTTCCGCGCCAACCATCCCAGCCCGGAGCGGGCCAGAGTGTCGCAAGGCCTTGTCGTCATTCCCACCGACTCGGCCTCCCGCGCGCAGATCGAGAAGTATCGCGCGTATGCGGCGGCACGATTCGAGCGAACCAAGACACCGCAGGGTCCACGCAGCATGCTGTTCTCCCCCGACTACGTCGGCACCTCCGATGAACTCGCCGACGCGTTGTATGCCCATGCCGGCTTCCAGCGCGCGGACGAGGTCGCATTTGCGCTGCCGTTCACCTTCGACGAGGAGGACTACCTCCAGATCGTCACGGACATCGCAGAAAAGCTGGGGCCGAAGTTGGGATGGACGCCGAATGTCGGGGGCGAGCGCTAACGTCCTCGCATGGCCTACGACGAAGACCTGGCCGACCGCATCCGCGAACTCGTCGCGCCCGAACGCGGCGTTGAGGAGAAGCGGATGTTCGGCGGGCTGGCATTTCTGATCAACGGCAACATGTCGGTGGCCGCGAGCGGCCGTGGCGGCTTGATGGTGCGGGTGCCGCCGGATCAGACCGACAAGCTGCTCGGCCGTGAGCACGTCGAACCCATGGTGATGGCGGGCCGTGAAACTCGCGGCTGGATTCGGGTATCCATCGAAGGTGTCAAGACGAAACGCCAGTTGCAGGCATGGGTGAGCCGAGGTGTCGAATACGCCAGGAGCCTGCCCGCCAAGTGAGATCCGGATCGGGACGTCGGGGTGGTCCTATGACCACTGGGCGGGCGTGCTGTACCGGCCGGGTCTGCCCGTCGCCAAGAGATTGGCCCGCTACGTCGAGGAGTTCGACACCGTCGAACTCAACGCCAGTTTCTACCGCTGGCCCAAGGACGCCACATTCGCCGGATGGCGCGAACGGCTGCCGGACGGCTTCACCATGTCGGTGAAGGCTCACCGCGGGCTGACGCATTACCGACGGCTACGGTCGCCGGAGCCGTGGGTGGAGCGGTTTGAGCGGTGCTGGACGGCGCTCGGTGAGCGTCGGGAAGCACTTCTGGTGCAGCTACATCCGGCGATCGAGCGCGACGACGCGCTGCTCGACCACTTCTTGAGCGCCATGCCGGACTGGATTCCAGTGGCGATGGAACTGCGCCATCTGTCGTGGGATGACCCCGCCGTCTACGAGATCCTGGAACGGCATGGCGCCGCGTATGTGGTGATGAGCGGGGCGGGCCTGCGGTGTGTGCCACGGGCGACCAGCGACCTCGTCTACCTCCGCATGCATGGACCACCGCAGGAGTCCATCTACGCCGGGTCATACCCCGACGACGAGTTGGGCACGTGGGCGGACCGGGTGTCGGAATGGCACGGCGAAGGTCGACGTGTCCTCGTCTACTTCAACAACGACCTTGGTGGCCACGCCATCCGCAATTCACGCAAGCTCAAGGAGCTGTTGTCGGCCCGAATTGGCTGAACCGGCGGTTCAGCGTCTGCTTGGTTACGCCGAGCACGCGGCTGATCTCCACCGAAGCACCACCCATTCTGGAAGCGTCAGCATGTGCTGACGATTTTCGGAAAGCGTGCATCTGCCCTGTGACACTCCCGCGACGAGTAGGCTCAGACAACATGACAACGTCGTCCACATTCGCCATCGTCGGCGGCGGTCTCGCCGGCGCCAAGGCCGCAGAAGCATTGCGCGACAAGGATTTCGACGGTCACATCGTACTGTTTGCCGCCGAGGAACATCTCCCCTACGAGCGCCCACCGCTTTCGAAGGAGTACCTTGCCGGCAAGAAGGAACTCGGCGAGTTCACCACCGCCTCCTCCGCCTGGTACCGCGACCACCACATCGAGCTACAGCTCGGCACCGAGGTGTCAGCGATCGACCCAGCCGCCCACACCGTCGCGCTACCCGACGGCAGCACTGTGCAATACGACAAGCTGCTCATCGCCACCGGCTCGCAGCCGCGAAGGCCGCCGATCCCCGGCGCCGACGCTGACCGCGTCCACTATCTCCGCACCATCGACGATGCCGAGGCGCTCAATTCCGTTCTGGTGGAAGGGGCTTCACTGGCGATCATCGGCGCCGGCTGGATCGGTCTGGAGGTCGCGGCCGGCGCTCGCGACCGCGGCGTCGATGTGACGGTGGTCGAGACGGCCGAGCTGCCGCTGATGGCCGCACTCGGCCGGGAAGTCGGCGAGGTGTTCGCCAAACTGCACCGCGATCACGGTGTAGACCTCCGACTGAGCGCGACCGTGCGGGAGATCACCACCGCTGACGGCAAAGCCACTGGCCTCGCGCTGCGCGACGGCTCCACCGTCGAAGCTGACGCGGTCCTGGTCGCCGTCGGCGCGGCACCCAACACCACGCTCGCCGAACAGGCCGGGCTGGCCATGGGCGACGGCGGCGTGCTCGTCGATTCGTCGTTGCGCACCAGCGACGCCGACATCTTCGCGGTCGGCGACATCGCCGCCGCAGAGCATCCGCTGTTCGGTACGCGCATCCGCACTGAACACTGGGCCAACGCGCTCAAACAGCCCGCGGTCGCGGCGGCGGGCATGCTCGGCAAGCCAGCCGAATACACCGAACTCCCCTACTTCTTCACCGATCAATACGACCTCGGCATGGAGTACGTCGGTCATGCACCCCACTACGAGAACGTGGTGTTCCGAGGCGACGTCGACGGACGCGAGTTCACGGCCTTCTGGCTCGACGGCGAAGACCGGGTGCTCGCCGGCATGAACGTCAACATCTGGGAAGGGCTCGACGACATCAAGGACTTGATCCGATCGCGCGCCACGTTGGGACCGGCTTGATTCGGACCGCAGCGGTCGCGGCCGTCGCCGTCCTGGCTACGGGTTGCACGGACGAGCCGATCGTCAACACGGGAGAACCGCCCGCCGCAACGCCGACGAGCGCCTCCACGCCGGGGCCACCGGTCAGCAACGCCCACCTCGTCGACGCGTTCGACTATGTCGGTCACATGAGCGAGACCACCGGCTACTACTTCACCACACCCAGCGGCAAGTGGCGGTGCGCGATTCTGACGCGTACCAAGGCCGGCTGCCAGGCGGCGAGCAACTGGCAATCGGGGCTAGGCGTGCGGGGCGAACCGGACTCCGCGAACGCACTCGTCGTCGAAAGCCAGGGTGAGCCGCAGTTCGCCACGCTGCAGCAGCCGGAGTTCTCGCTGGTGCCGGGTCCTGCAAATGTCTTGCCGTTCAACCGGATCCTGGCCGCGGCCGGATTTCGCTGCAATGTGCAGGAGTCCGGGGTGTCCTGTCTGAGCGAGACGAGCGGTAGCGGCTTCACCTTCTCAGCACAGGGATACACACCGCAGTACACCGACGTGCCGGCCAACGCTCCGTAGGGCCTGCTGGCCGACCTGGTCTAGAGCAGTGTCGCGGTGCCGTCGGTGTTGACCTGTACCTTGCCGCCCGCGATGTCGTCGCGGACTGTGGCTTCGGCTTCCGAAGGCTCGCGGATGACCGCGAGAACACGCGCATCATCGGGCGTTCGCACCGCGAGGAACGCCTTTTCGGCCGTTCCGCCCCGGTTGAAAGGCGTCGTCCACGCTTCGACCGTGCCGACCCCCGTCCACTCCACGATCGCGGTGCGTGTGGGTTCGCGGTCCACGGCTGGTTGGACGTCTTCCCAACGGAATTCGTGCACAGGCGGCTCGGCGCTGTACACCCCGAAGCTGTGCTTGGTCAGATACCCGCCGTTGGCGGTGACCAGCCCCCGCTGGCCGGGGTTGGCCACCAACCGCTCGGCCATCGTGGCGATCGAGTGAGTGACGTAGTTGTTCCACGGGCCGCCTGCGAACGTCAGCCCGCCGGTGACGGTGAGCGGGCGGCGCGCATCGCCGACCGGCAGTCCCAGCTCATTGGCGGCCACCTGTACCGCGGATGGGAAACACGAGTAGACGTCGATCAGCTCGATGTCGTCCATGCCCACACCGGCCAGTTGCCGCACCCGCTCCCCCGCGATCCGGATGGCAGGAGACCGGTGGAACTCTGCTCGCTCCCCGATCGCGTACGTGTCGTGCGCATCGGTTCCGGCATACGGGAAAACCCACCGCTCCGAAGGGATCTGGAGATAGGTCGCCTTTTCGGCGGACGTCAGGACCAGCGCCGCACCCTGATCGACCATGTTGTTGGAGTTCATCAGCTTGGTATAAGGCCAGCTGATCATCCGATTACTCGGGGTTGGTTGCCAGATCTGATGCGGCGCCAACGGATTTCGGCTCCACGCATGCGGGTTGGCGACGGCTACCGCACTGAACTGGGACCACAGTTCGCCGATCCGCCGACGGTGCTCATCGGCTGATTCGCCCGCCGCGATCCGCAGTGCCTGCTCGAACATCGGATACACGTAGGCCGGCCGATCCAGGTGGATGCGGATCTCGGCCGGACCCGCCATCGGCACGCCGTCGTCCGCGCCCTCGGCGATCGGCACCGATTCGTCCTGGCTCGTCCAGTCAGGTTTGGCGCCGCTGGCACGCAATCTCGTTCGGGTCCGCCATGTTTCGGCTCCGGCGATCAGCACGACGTCGGCTCGGCCGGCTTGGATGTCCAGGCATGCCTGGTTGACCAGCGACTGCGGAACATTGCCGCCAACGCCGCTGTATCGCGTGGCGGCATCCTTGGCGCGGATGCGCTGCGCCAGCAGCAGGCCTGGATCACGGTAGCGCCAGGACAGCACGTTGACCACCCGGACGGAGTCGACGGCTTCCAGAACCCGCGGATCCGCCGCGGCCCTGGCGGCCGCGACCATGAGGTCGACGGGTTCCACACCGGGATGGTCGTCGTGCTGGTTCACCTGGCCGTAGCCGATGAGCACCGGCGTCCTGGGGTCGATGGGCATGTGTACTAGTTTGACGGGCCGACGTGGTAGATCGACTTGAGGGTCTGAGCTGCCGTCGAACCGGTGAACGCCACCTTGTCCACACCCGGACGCTGGATGCGAGACGCACCGGCTGTCTCGATCACCGGCTCGAGCGCCTCAGCCGCGCGGAAGTATCCGCCGATGAACAGTCGTGCCATCACGCCCCTCCTTGCTGGGTGAACAGGGCGCCCTCGGCGATCAGGTGCTCGATTTCGTCGGCGTCCATCGCGAGGACCTTCTGGCAGATCTCGCGCGTGTGCTCGCCGGGCATCGGCGCGGGCCGAAGCTCCGCGGGCGGGATGTGGGTATACGGGGCCGGCGACCTCTCGCTCGGTATCGGTGCGTCGAACAGCGGATGCACCATGTCGCTGAACAGCTTTCGGTGGCTGATCTGCGGATCGGTCAGCAGATCGACAGCCCGGTTCATCGGCGCGGCCGGCACGCCGGCGTTCTGCAGCAGCTGCGCGACCTCCGTCTTGTCGCGTGCGCGAGTCCACTCGGACACGTCGGTGCCACCAGTGACCGCGGCCAGGGCTGCGCGGTCATCGTCGGATCGCACTGAGATGACACACCATTCGTCGTCCCCGTCGCACGGATAAACTGTGTGCACGGCATCGCCGGCCACGGCCACGCCTGCATCGCGGGCGGCTTCAGCGACATATGCCGGCGCAAGCTGGTTGACTGCCGCCTCGGCCTGCGAGATATGCACGTGCGCACCAGAATCGGTGCGGTCGCGGCCGATGATCGCGGCCAGCGCGGCGATCGCAGTGATACGCGCCACCACGTGGTCGGGGAAGATCGTCGTCGCGTCATAGAAGGTGCCGGGCTCGGCATCGGCGGAGGTCCACAATCGGGTGACCCCGGTGGTCGCACGGACCAGCGGGCCGTAGCCCATCCGCGCGCTCCACGGACCGGTTGATCCGAACGCGCTACTCTCCGCGAGCACGATGCGCGGGTTCAGTTCCCGCATCCGATCGTACGAAAATCCCAGTGATGCAAGTGTTCCCGGCTTGAAGTTGGCGAACACCGCGTCGGCGTCAGCGATCAGCCGCGCGAACACGTCGGCACCTGCGGGATGTCTCACGTCGAGGCCGAGGCTGTATTCGTTGCGGTGCGTCAGCGCCCACGACCTGCTCATCGCCTGGCCGGGCGACGCCTGGCGCAGCCCGTCGGGATAAGTAGTGCTCTCGATCTTGATGACTTCAGCGCCCAGGTCGGCGAACAGCCGGCCCAGTTCCCCGCCGGCGACGATGACACCGAGATCGAGTATCCGCATGCCGTCGAACGGTCGGCTCCCCGACGACGTGCTGTCAGCCCTGTTTTCACGGGATGATGATGCGGCCCAGATCAATTCGTCCGCGCCCACCGCGGGTGCCGCATCGGCATACCCGGCATGGCGTCCGTCCACCACGAACGGGCCGACGGGTACCGGCACGCGCGCCCCGGGTGCAATCTCGGCGTCGGTGAGCGCTCCGACCGCGCAAAAATGGTCGCTGGCCAACGCCTCTGCGGGGGTGAGCACGGCCGCGATCGGGACCCCTCGCCGTTGCCCCGCCGCCACCAAGTCTCCCCTCGTCTGCGGCGCGAACAGGTCCGCGATCGCGGCGTTGAGCTCCCGCGACGCCGCATAACGCGCCGCGATCGTCTCGAACTTCGGGTCGCCGAATTGCTCGGGTTCACCGAGCCACGCCCGCATTCCATGCCACTGGCGCGCCGACAACAAACAGATCCGGACGTAGCCGTCCTTGCACGGAAATATCGGGTAGATCTGCTGGTTTCGTGGCCTGCCGCGCCACAGATGACCGGACCGCTTCAATCCGACCGCCGCCTGGCCCTCAGAGCCGAACGGCGGATCGAGCGACTGCACGACCGCCTCGAACCGCGCGAAGTCGATGTAATCGCCTGTGCCATAACGTAACCGACGATAATGGGCGGCCAGCGCAGCCCAGGCGGCCTGCACCGAGGCCGTCGCGGACGCCACACCGTCGGGTGGAAGCACCGGCGTTCCCGACGTCGGCCCGGTCCGCGACAACGCCGTCGACAACGCGTAGAGCACCGCGTCCGTGGCGTGCCACGACGCGTATGGACCGGACGTACCGAAGTCGGTGACCGAGAGGGCCACAAGACGGCCGAACCGTTCCGAAAGCGCCGAGCACGACATCCCAAACGTCGACAAATTGCCGCTGTCCACCACGATGTCGGCCGTGCCCGCCAATTCGGTCAGCCGGTCGCGGTCCGCGGCGCTGGCAGGGTCGAGCACCGCACAGCGCTTGTTGGCGTTGTGCAACGCGAACGGAATGCTGACGCCGGCCACGGTCGGCCGGGCGCTTCGCGCGGCGCTGCCGCCGGGCGGCTCGATCTTGAGCACGTCGGCACCGAGATCGGCGAACAGCCTGCTCACGCCGTCGGATCCGGCGCCGCCAGTGTCGAGCACCCGCAGCGGCTCGAGTAGTCCACCGCTCATCGGGCCAGCAGCCGTTCCACCCACAAGAGGTAGCCGTCGAGCCCGGTCGCCGCGTACATCAGGTCGACGAATGCGTCGGGATAGCCGTTGTCTGACAACACCGATAGCACCTCTGCGACCTGTTCGACGGCTGTGCCGCCGGCGACGTTGACGCGGACATAAGTGTGGATCGTCGACGGATCCCGCCCAGCGGCGCGGGCGGCATCATCAATGGCCTGCCGCTGCCAGTTCAGCAGGTCTGTGTGGCCGCTGCCCGGGACCTGAATGCCGGCCATCCAGCCGTCGGCGCGCTCACCGACGCGCTTGAGCCCGGCCGGCGTGAAGGCACCGAGATAGATCGGAGGGCGCGGCTGCTGTACTGGTTTGAGGTTCACCCAGGACTCGGAGATGGACCAGCGCTCCCCCTTGTGCGCGATGGGGTTGGCCGTCCACAGCGCGTCCATGGCATCCAGCAGCTCGTCCAGTTGCGCGCCGCGCCGGCGAAACGGTGCCCCCGCGGCCTGGTACTCCTCGGGCGACCAGCCGATGCCGAATCCGGGCAGCAGCCGGCCGCCGCTGATCACGTCGATGCTGGTGAGCTGGCGCGCCAACAGCGCGGGCGGATACCACGGCGCGACGAACACGCTGCTGCCCAGCCGCACCTTCGTGGTCACGGTCGCGGCGACCGTCAGCGCCACGAACGGATCCAGGCAGGTGCGAAACTCCTCGGGGATCGTCTCCTTGCCGACGTAACCCACGGTCGGGTGCACGGCCGCGAGCAGCCGGTCGCCCACCCACAGGCTGTCGGCGCCGAGCTGTTCGGCGGCCGCTGCGAAGCGGGCCACGTCCTCGTGGGCGGACTGACCGTACTGCGGCAACGCGAATCCCAGCACGACCGTCACGCTAGTGCTTAAGCCTTGACTATTCGGGTACATGGGCCTCACGCGTTGTTCACCCGTCGAGACCATGATGAGCCACATGACCAGCCCGGTAAACGAAGCAACACTCTCCCCGACGTTGTCCGATCAAGAACTGTCGCTCATCGACGCGTACTGGCGCGCGGCGAACTACCTCTCGGTCGGCCAGATCTATCTGTTGGACAACCCGCTACTGCGTGAGCCGCTGGCACCCGAGCACATCAAACCGCGGCTGCTCGGGCACTGGGGCACCACGCCGGGCCTCAACCTGATCTACGCCCACCTCAACCGCATCATCTGCGACCGCGACGTCAGCGTCATCTACATCACCGGCCCCGGTCACGGCGGACCGGGTCTGGTGGCCAACGCCTACCTCGAGGGCACCTACACCGAGGTGTATTCGGGCATCGACGAGGACTTCGAAGGCTTGCGAAAGTTGTTCCGGCAGTTCTCCTTTCCCGGCGGTGTGCCCAGCCACGTCGCCGCTGAGACGCCAGGGTCGATCCACGAGGGCGGAGAACTCGGCTACGCGTTGGTGCACGCCTACGGCGCGGCCTTCGACAACCCCGATCTGGTGGTCGCATGCGTCGTCGGCGACGGCGAGGCCGAAACCGGCCCGCTGGCGGCGAGCTGGCATTCCAATAAATTCCTCGACCCGGTAACCGACGGCGCCGTGCTGCCGATCCTGCATCTCAACGGGTACAAGATCGCCAATCCGACGGTGCTGGCCCGCATTCCGCAAGAGGAACTCGAGTCGCTGTTCTACGGCTACGGCTACCGGCCGATCACCGTCGCCGGCGACGACCCGGCCAACGTGCATCAGCAACTGGCCACCGCGTTGGACGAGGCCTTCGACCAGATCGCTGCAATCCAGCGTGCGGCGCGGCTCGACGGCGAGAACGGCCGGCCGCTGTGGCCCATGATCATCATGCGCACCCCGAAGGGCTGGACCGGGCCCAAGGAGGTGGACGGCAAGAAGGTCGAGGGCACGTGGCGCGCACATCAGGTTCCGCTGTCAGAGACCCACACCAACCCGGAGCATATGGCGCAGCTGGAGACGTGGCTGCGCAGCTACCGGCCCGAGGAGCTGTTCGACCAGGACGGCGCGTTGCGGTCGGAGCTGCGGGCGCTGGCGCCCAGCGGACAACGCAGGATGAGCGCCAATCCGCACGCCAACGGCGGCCTTCTGCTGCGGGATCTGGACTTACCGGAGTTCGCCGATTACGCCGTGGCCGTGGATAAACCGGCGGCGGCCACTGCCGAAGCCACCAAGGTGCTCGGCACGTTCCTGCGGGATGTGATCATCCGCAATCCCGACCGTTTCCGCCTGATGGGACCCGACGAGACCGCGTCCAACCGGCTCTCGGCGGTGTTCGAGTCCACAAACAAGGCGTGGCTCGGCGAGATCGAGCCCGACGACGAGAACCTCGCTCCCGAAGGTCGGGTGATGGAGGTCTTGAGCGAACACCTGTGCCAGGGCTGGCTCGAGGGCTACCTCCTCACCGGCAGGCACGGGTTGTTCAACTGCTACGAGGCGTTCGTGCACATCGTCGACTCGATGCTCAACCAGCACGCCAAGTGGCTGACCCGCAACCGGGAGCTGCCGTGGCGACGCCCGATCGCGTCGCTGAATTATCTTCTGACATCCCATGTCTGGCGTCAGGACCACAACGGCGCATCGCATCAGGATCCTGGCTTCATCGACCACGTCGCCAACAAGCGGGCAGAAGTGGTGCGGGTCTACTTGCCGCCGGACGCGAACACGCTGCTATCGGTCGCCGATCACTGCCTGCGCAGCCGCGACTACGTCAACGTGATCGTCGCGGGTAAGCAACCAGCGCTGACCTATCTGGACATGGATGACGCGATCGCCCACTGCACCCGCGGGCTGGGTATCTGGGACTGGGCCAGCAATGCCGGCGGAGGGCAGGAGCGAAGCGACCCGGGAAGGCATTTGGGGGAACCCGACGTCGTGCTGGCCTGCGCGGGCGATGTCCCGACGTTGGAGACACTGGCCGCCGCCGACATCCTGCGGCGGGAGCTGCCCGATCTGGCGGTGCGCGTCATCAACGTCGTGGACATCATGCGGCTGCAGCCCGACACCGAACATCCGCACGGGTTGTCCGACCATGAGTTCGACGCCCTGTTCACCACCGACAAGCCGGTCATCTTCGCGTATCACGGCTATCCCTGGCTGATCCACCGGCTGACCTACCGCCGGACCAACCACGCACAGCTACACGTGCGCGGGTTCAAGGAGCGCGGCACCACGACCACCCCGTTCGACATGGTGATGCTCAACGACCTCGACCGGTTCCACCTCGTGCTCGACGTCATCGACCGGGTTGAAGGGCTGGCCAACAGGGCGGCGCTGCTGCGGCAGCGAATGCTGGACGCCCGGCTGGCCGCACGCCGCTACACACGCGAGCACGGCGAGGACGACCCCGAAATTTCGGGATGGACCTGGGACGCTGACTTCCGCTCGGACTCGTTATCTCAGGACACGCTCAGCGTAGACGGCTGAAATCGCCGGTAAACTGGCCTGCAATGTCTGAGCAAGCGGCCGCCCCGCACCCCGTGGTGGGCCAGCTCGCCGCCTTGCACCACTTCCGCACGTATGTCGATATCGCGGTGGTTGTGGTGGTGCTGGCGATCACCAACCTGATCGCGCATTTCACGACGCCGTGGGCCAGTATTGCGACAGTGCCTGCGGCAGCGGTCTTGCTGCTCATCCTGGTGCGCACGCGCGGACTGGGCTGGGCCGAGCTTGGTTTGAGCCGCGAGCACTGGAAGTCCGGCGCGGGTTACGCCCTGGCCGCCGTCGGTGTGGTGGTATCGGTGATCGCGATCGGCGCGCTGCTGCCCTGGACCCGGCCGATGTTCATGAACAACAACTACGCGACGGTCTCGGGCGCGCTGATCGCGTCGATGATCATCATCCCGCTACAGACGGTGATTCCGGAGGAACTCGCCTTCCGGGGCGTGCTGCACGGCGCGCTGAATCGCGCGTGGGGGTTTCGCGGCGTGGCAGCCGGGGGTTCGCTGCTGTTCGGGCTCTGGCACATCGCCACGTCATTGGGTCTGACCAGCAGCAACGTCGGCTTCACCCGCCTGTTCGGCGGCGGGATTCTTGGCACCGTCGCCGGCGTGGTACTCGCCGTGGCGGCGACGGCGGTCGCGGGCTTCGTGTTCACCTGGCTGCGTCGCCGCAGCGGAAGCCTGATCGCACCGATTGCGCTGCATTGGTCGCTGAACGGGCTTGGCGCGCTGGCCGCCGCCCTGGTCTGGCACCTGTCGACCTAACCAGTCGTCAGCGCGACGCTTTTCGTCGTGCGCGAAACTCCCGGTTTTTCAGCTTGTTCCCGCACGCCGCCATCTCGCACCAGGTGCCGCCGTGGTTTCGGGAACGATCGTAGAAAGCCCATTGGCATTCGTCGTTCGCGCACGCCTTGAGCCTGGTCCAGCTGCCGTCACGCTGCGCGTCGCGAATGATCAGCAACAGCTGGACCAGTCGATCGCGTAGCGCGTCGCCCTGTGCTGCCAGGTGCACCTCGCCGTTGTCTCCTAGGTCGGCACGTGCGGTGGCGCGGTCCGAGACCGTTTGCAACGCGGCCAGCGCCGCTTTATTCGGTGGCGGGCCGCCTGCGTTGTGTACCAACATCGCACGTAGCGCCTCGCGCACGCCTACGACCAGGTCAAGATCGGCTTCCGTCAGCTGGGCCCGCGGCGCCAGCAGGTTGTTGTCGACCAGCCACGGCCGGGCGTCGGAGGGATGGGCGAGCCGGTCGGCTCCGTCCGGCCGTTCGACGGTGTTGACCAGCGCCTGGACCAACAGCAAGGGCTCCGGCGCCGGCTTCGGCTCGTCGTCGCCGCCGGGCCAGCGAGTGGGCCCGGGAGTCATACTGCAAGCCTACGCCGTCATGACCAGTATATCAATTTGACTGGTCATGCATGACCGGTATAACATGTTTGATAGTCACGATGGTTTCAACGGCGATCCAGCGGCAAGAGGTAGATGACGATGACCAACAACGAAATTTCGCGCGATGTCCTTTCCGCTGCACACGACGCCATACGCAGCGACTCCACGGTCCGTGCGTCGCTGGCTGCGCGGTTCATCGCGTGGTTGCGCGCCGGCAAGTTCGACGATCTGCTTGCCGTCGGCGTTCCGGCCCCCGCCGGCAGTGCACTGGCGGTCCATCAAGCACGGCTGACGTCGGCCACCGAGCGCGAGGCAGTCGCGCGGACACTGCGGCAGGCGGTGCATGAGGCCCACGCGGACGGCGCCCTGCTATCGCCGCGAATTCCGGTGCATCCCAACAACATTGCTGCGGCCGAGGAGCTGATCGACAGGATCACGCTGCAGCTGCACTCCCCCCGGCCGGTGGGCGCGCGGGGAATGGCGCGGCTGCGCCGGGTTCTTTCCGACGGCTGCGGACCTCTCTACCGGTACGGCCGCGGCGATTTGACCGGCCGGCTCGGCGCCGCGCTCGCCGAGCTCTAGACCAAGAGTACGGCCGCACCGGCGATGCGGCCCGCGCTCAGATCGGTCAGCGCCTCGTCGGCTCGATCGAGCGGATACTCGGGAGTGGTCACCTCGAGGTGATGCTGGCCCGCGAAGGCCAGAAACTCGCGAGCGTCGTCGCGGGTGTTCGATGTCACCGAGCGCACCTGGCGTTCCTGGAACAGATGGCGTTGATAGTTCAGCGCGGGGATGTCACTGAGATGGATGCCCGCGATCGCCAACGTGCCGCCACGGTCAAGCGCCTCCAGCGCGGGCAACACGAGATCGCCGACCGGTGCGAACAAGATCGCGGCGTCAAGAGCGACGGGTGGACGGTCTGTGGCGCCTTGTGCGGACGCCGCGCCCAACGACAATGCGAGCTCTCGCGCCTGCTCACCGCGAGTCATGACGTGGACCTCTGCACCCTGCGCCAGGGCCACCTGAGCAGTCAGATGTGCACTTCCACCGAAGCCGTAGATGCCCAGACGGCCGCCGGCGGGCAGCTCGGCGCGCAGCAACGACCGGTATCCGATGATGCCCGCACACAGTAGCGGGGCGAGCTCACTGTCGGAATAGCCGGACGGCAGGCGATGCGCGAAAGTGGCGGGCACGGTGGCGAATTCGGCGTAGCCGCCGTCGGCGTCCCATCCCGTATAACGGGATTGCGGGCAGAGATTCTCCTGGCCGCGGACACAGAACTTGCACTGCCCGCAGGTGTGCCGAAGCCACGCGATACCGACGCGATCGCCGACGGCGAAGTCCGCGTCGCCATCGGACCCGGTCGCGACCACCTCGGCGACGACCTCGTGGCCGGGGATCACGTCGGGCCGGTGCACCGGCAGGTCGCCTTCTGCGACATGGAGATCCGTCCGGCATACACCGCAGGCCTGCACCGCGACCAGAAGCTCACCGGGCCCGGGCTGCGGCACGTCGACGGTGACGCGGTCCAGCGGCTTGGTGTCCATCGGGCCCGGCCGGCGGACCCGCCATGCACTCATTGTTCGGGCGGCCATCTCCCCATCGTGGCAGCCCGCCGAGAGTTACGCGGCCGCTATGACTTTCGCTGCACCATCCCGACGACCCACAGCAGGATCACCGAGCCGAGGATCGCGGTGAACAAAGTGAACCACCATCCGCCTTCCGCGGTGTCGAACCAGAAGCTGAGAAGGAAGCCACCGATCAACGCGCCGATGATCCCGATGACGATGTTCATCAGAATGCCGGCCCCTCGGCCCTGGACGATCTTTCCGGCGATCCAGCCGGCGATCGCACCGATGATGATGTAGCCGATCCAGCCGACGCTGGTCAGCGTGGTGGAGCGAGCGAGAACTTCGGTGGCCGCAATCACGTCCATCAGATCTCCTGCCTGTCGCCAGCCGAGCCCGACGCGGCCGCTGGACACCCTTGTTATACCGGACGAGAGTAACCACTGGGTTGCCCTAAATGGTCATGATCGTCAATATTTCCGCAGGTCAGTGCGCCTGCGTGGTCGCAGCAGCCACCAGACCGCCGTAACCCGTCCGCCCGCACCGCGTTTGACCATCTGCCGCCTTG
>NZ_DATENY010000054.1:0-8118 GCF_035274705.1 Mycobacterium sp.
AGTCCCCTGCGGACGCCCACGAAAAAAACCCTGAACCCCCAACGAGGGTTCAGAGCTATTCGGATGTCTTGCAACATCACAATCGAGCGAGTGGCGGGATTCGAACCCGCGTAGACGGCTTTGCAGGCCGGTGCCTAGCCACTCAGCCACACCCGCAACGGGTTATGACCTTGCCACGGTGGCGGGCACCGGCCCAGGGTTCAGATCGCCGTGATCGCTAACCCTCGAGCGGCATGCCCGCCGCGATTCCGCCTTGCGGCCATCCCGCCGGCGAGTCCTCCCACGGCTCCTGACGCCCGTACGGGGTCAGATCGAGGAACGGATAGCCGACGGCTGAGTGGTCCAGACCCCGCGCATACGCCGAATACGTGTGGAAGACCTCGTCTCCGCGGCGCAGGAAGACGCTGGCCCCCGGCCAGTCGCCGCGCAGGTCTCCATCGGTCCACCCGTCGGCATGCAACTCGTCGAGCGACTTGTAGTTGTACTCGATCGGCGCGCGGCTCGAGTCAAGCGTGACGTGATAGTCGTATGTGAAGTCGTTGTCGCGCGACGAGTACCACGGAAACGTCCACCCGTGCTTGTCGCGGTACCGCGCGATGCTGGCATACGGCGCACGGGAGACACACGCAAACGTCACGTCCTTCGCGTTCAACAGCGCGCGGTCCTTCTCGGTGAACGTCATATCCGCCGCCGCCGTGCAGCTCGGACAGCCCTCGTCGATCGCGTCGATCCACATGAAGTGATGGACGTACAGCTGGTTTCGGCCTTCGAACATGTCGTGCAGCCGGACCTCGCCGCTGGGGCCGTCGAACACGTAGTCCTTCTCCACCTTCACCATCGGTAGGCGGCGACGCTCCGCATTGACGGCGTCGCGCAGATGCGTGACCTCGCGCTCGCGCGCCAGCAAGTTCTTGCGAGCCTCCAGCCACTCGGCGCGGGTGGTCACCTCGGGATAAGCGGTCAGCGTTGTCGGCATAGAAAATCACTCCTAACGAACGGGGCCTCTCGGATATATGGACCTCGCGGCGCGTCGAAAGTCATCGGTCGCCCCCGCCGAGTTAATTTCTTCCCATGGACCTCTGGCTGGCAGATCCGCCGTTTTTCGGCGGCCCGGGACAGGGCAGCCGCCAGATCATCGAGCTGTTCGTCGCATTCGGATTGACCGCACTGATCGGTCTGGAGCGCGAAATCCAGGGCAAGAGCGCCGGCGTGCGCACCCAGACCATCGTCGGCACCGCCGCCGCCCTGATCCTGCTCGTCAGCAAGTACGGCTTCTCCGACGTACTGCAGAGCGATCTGGTCGTCGTCGACCCGTCGCGTGTCGCGGCCCAAATCGTCTCGGGTATCGGCTTTCTGGGCGCAGGGATCATCATCTTCCGCCGCGGATCGGTACATGGGCTGACCACCGCGGCGGCGGTCTGGGAGTCCGCGGCCATCGGTATGGCCGCCGGATCCGGCCTGCTGTTGCTCGCCGTCACCGTGACCGCGATGCACTTCCTCATCATCGTCGGGTTCATGCCACTCGCCACCCGGTTATCCGCCCGGTTGAGCGGATCGATCACCATGCATGTCACCTACCACGAGGGCCGCGGTGTGATGAGTCGACTCCTGCAAGCCTGCGACCGGCGCCAGTGGCAGCTCACCGACCTTTCCGCCCAGACCCCTGAAGAGCCCGGTGGCGCGGGGACGTCGGGCGTGATGTTGACGCTGTCAGGCCGGGGCATCATGACCGCTCCAACGGTGCTGGCCGGTATCGACGGCGTAACGGCGATCCGCCAGCTCGACGACGACCCCGACTAGCCATACTGCGGTGTGACCATCGGACTGATCTGCGCGATCCCGCAGGAACTCGCACACCTCCGCAACGTGCTGGCTGACGCCCACAGCCAGGACGCAGCACACACCGTTTTCCACACCGGAACGATCGACGGCCATGACGTGGTGCTGGTCGGATCCGGGATGGGCAAGGTCAACGCTGCGATAGTCAGCACACTTCTGGCCGACCGATTTGGCTGCCGCGCAATCGTTTTCTCCGGCGTGGCGGGCGGCCTGGACCCGTCCTTGGCCATCGGCGACATTGTCGTCGCCGACGTGGTTGTCCAACACGACGCGGGTGTATTCGAGAACGAACGCGTGCGGACATATCAGCCCGGCTATGCCCCGGTCATCAACCCCACCGATCGGCTCGGCTACCCGGCTGATCCCGAACTGCTCTCCCGCGTGAAGCGACGACTCGAAGGGATCTCGATCCCGGGCCAAATCGTCTACGGCACAGTGCTATCCGGTGACCAGTATCTGAATTGCGAGGCCACGCGAGACCGTCTGCGAAGTGAGTTGGGCGGACAGGCGATCGAGATGGAGGGAGGCGCTGTCGCCCAGGTGTGTGAGGCGTTCGGCATCCCCTGGCTCGTCATCCGCGCATTGTCCGACCTCGCCGGTGGCAACGCGCTTTTCGACTTCACCACGTTTGTCGATCAGGCCGCCGCATCCTCGGCTAAGATTCTGCGGCGCCTGCTGCCCGAGCTCTGACCGACGCCACAACACCGATCGCCGCCAGCGTGGCGAAGCCCGTGAACAGCCACCGTGCCGGTGTCGCGTCGCCGGTGTCCGTCAAGTTGACTGCCACACCGGCGAGTCCTGCGCCGAACGCGCCGCAGATCAACTGCACCGTGTTGATGGCGGCGGCCGCAGCAGGGCCTTCCGCGGGGTCGTCGACGCAGCCCATCGCCCACGCGGACAAGTGTGGCCACGCGATTCCCACGCCTGCGCCGGTGATCAGCAGCGCGATGACCCAGGCAGCGACGAGAACGACGGATGCATCCTCGTACTGTGTGAGCGCACCGAGCGCCAGCCCGGCAGCCATCACCAGCGGTGCGACAGCCACCATGCGCATGATCACCCGGCTGTTACGCAATGAGGCGCTACCGATCTCGCCCACGGTCCACCCGACCGCCAGGCCCGCTCCGAGGAATCCGGCCGCAACGGGCGTCAGATGGGCCAGCCGCTGACCGAACAGCGGGACATACATGTCCACCATCGTGGCGGCCATGAGCACACCGAGGGTCAGGTAGATCCACTTCAGCGGCCCGCGGCCAAAAGTACTTGGCGGCAACACAGCAGCGGACAAACGGCGGTCGACGAAGACGAACAGCGCGACCAGTGCCGCGCCGAGCACGAGCAGTCCAGCGGTGGCTCGTGTGTCGTGCGGTATGCCGGCCGCACTGACTGCCAATGCCGCCGAACCCAGCAGAAGCAGCGACCACACCGGGATGGGTGTGCGACCCTCGTCCGTCTGGGCCCGCGCCGGAAGCACGATTGGCACCAAGACGGCCATCGCGACTGTCAGCGTGACGAGCACACCGAATGCCCAACGCCACGAACTGAATTGGGAGAACAACCCCCCAGCCGCCGGGCCGAGGAGCGTGCCGACCCCCCACATCGCCGAAACCAATGCAGAGGCCTTGGTCCACAACGAACTTGGCAGCGCGGTGTTGATCACCGCATAACCCAGGCCGGCCAGCAGACCACCGGCCGCGCCTTGGACGGTACGCCCGGCCAACATGATCTCCATGGTCGGCGCGACCGCACACGTCAGGCTGCCTGCGCCGAACACGCTGAGCGCCAACAGGTATGACCATCGCGGCCCGAATCGCATCAGGACTGAGTGGACGGTCGTCGCCGCTACCACGGACGCCACCAGGTATACCGTCGTCACCCACGCGTAGAAACGCTGACCGCCTATCTCGGCGACCGCACTGGGCATGAGGCTGATGGTCAGGAATTCGTTGGTCGCGTACAGCGCAACACCGCCGGCGAGCACGGTCGAGGCCCCGAGGTTTTTCGGGCCTAGCAGCTCGCGCCAGCTGCCGGTGGTTGTCGTCGCGGTGTCGGTCACCTCGCTCACGCTACGAGCTCAACCGCTGTTGAGGTCAAGCCCGGCGGACTTCACTTGAGACCCGCGGCGTCCATGCCGCGCAATTCCTTCTTCAGATCGGCGATCTCGTCGCGAATCCGCGCCGCCAACTCGAACTGGAGATCCCGGGCGGCGGCCATCATCTGCTCGGTCAGATCTTTGATGAGGTCGGCCAATTCGGCTCGCGGCATGTTCGTCGTGTCGCGCCCCTCGATGATGCCCGCGCTCACTGCGCGGCCGGGCTCGCCCTGTGCGCGACGGCCACGCGACGCGTTGCGGCCCGAACCGCCGATCTCGACGGCTTCGGTGTCGTCGGCCTCGCGGTAGACCTGGTCGAGAATGTCGGCGATCTTCTTGCGCAACGGTTTCGGATCGATTCCGTTAGCCTCGTTGTAGGCGACCTGTTTGGCCCGGCGACGTTCGGTCTCGTCGATGGCTTCCCGCATCGAGTCGGTGATCTTGTCGGCGTACATGTGCACCTCACCCGACACGTTTCGGGCGGCGCGGCCGATGGTCTGGATCAGGCTGCGGGTCGACCGCAGGAAACCTTCTTTGTCGGCGTCGAGGATCGACACCAGCGACACCTCGGGCAGGTCGAGACCCTCCCGCAGGAGGTTGATACCGACCAGCACGTCGTAATCACCGAGGCGCAGCTGCCGCAAAAGTTCGACGCGCCGCAGCGTATCGACCTCCGAATGCAGGTAGCGCACCCGGATGCCCATCTCAAGCAGGTAGTCGGTGAGGTCCTCGGCCATCTTCTTGGTCAGTGTGGTGACCAGGACTCGCTCGTCGCGGTCAGTGCGTTTGCGAATCTCGCCGATCAGATCGTCGATCTGGCCCTTCGTCGGCTTCACGACCACTTGTGGATCCACCAGGCCGGTCGGGCGGATCACCTGTTCGACGAACTCACCACCGGACTGGCTCAGTTCGTACGGCCCCGGGGTCGCCGACAGATACACCGTCTGACCGATCCGGTCGGCGAATTCCTCCCACGTCAGAGGCCGGTTGTCGATGGCCGACGGCAGCCGGAACCCGAAATCGACCAGGTTGCGCTTGCGGGAGATGTCGCCCTCGTACATGCCGCCGATCTGCGGCACCGTGACATGCGACTCGTCGATGACGAGCAGAAAGTCCTCGGGGAAGTAGTCCAGCAGGGTGGCAGGCGCCGAGCCCGCAGGCCGGGCGTCGATGTGGCGCGAGTAGTTCTCGATGCCTGAGCAGAACCCGACCTGGCGCATCATCTCGACGTCGTAGTTGGTCCGCATCCGGAGCCGCTGCGCCTCGAGCAGCTTGCCCTGGCCTTCCAGTTCGGCCAGTCGCTCTTCGAGTTCCTGCTCGATAGTGGAAATCGCGTGCGCCATCCGCTCGGGGCCCGCGACGTAGTGGGTGGCCGGGAAGACCCGGAGCGAGTCGACCTTGCGCACCACATCGCCGGTCAACGGGTGCATGTAGTAGAGCGCCTCGATCTCGTCGCCGAAGAACTCGATACGTACCGCGAGTTCCTCGTATGACGGGATGATCTCGACGGTGTCGCCGCGGACCCGGAACGACCCGCGGGTGAATGCCATGTCGTTGCGGGTGTATTGGACGTCGACCAGGAGCCGCAGCAGCGCGTCGCGCGGAACCTCGTCGCCGACGTTCAACTCGACGGAACGGTCCAGGTAGGACTGCGGTGTTCCCAGGCCATAAATGCATGACACCGACGCGACCACAACCACGTCACGCCGGGACAGCAGGCTCGACGTCGCGGAGTGCCGTAGCCGCTCTACGTCGTCGTTGATCGAGCTGTCCTTCTCGATGTAGGTGTCGGTCTGGGCGATGTACGCCTCTGGCTGGTAGTAGTCGTAATACGAGACGAAGTACTCAACTGCGTTATGCGGCAACATTTCTCGCAGCTCGTTGGCGAGCTGAGCGGCCAGCGTCTTGTTCGGGGCCATCACCAGGGTGGGCCGCTGCAACCGCTCGATCAACCACGCGGTGGTCGCCGACTTGCCTGTGCCGGTAGCACCCAGCAGCACGATGTCGCGCTCCCCCGCCGTGATCCTTCGCTCCAGCTCCTCGATGGCGGCAGGCTGGTCACCGGCCGGCTCGTGCTCGCTGACCACCTCGAAGTGACCGCCAACCCGGACGATGTCGTCGACGGCGCGGTACTCCGAGTGCGCAAGCACGGGATGTTCGGTCGCGAAAGCCATGTTCACCAGGGTAGAACCCGCCACCGACATCGGCTGTTCCCGAGGACTACGCGCCGACGAACCGGGCCGGTCGTCGCTCGATGAACGACAGCATTCCCTCCGCCCCGTCCTTCGTTTTGAACAAGGCCGCGACATCGTCGACAAAGCGGTCCTCAGCGGCCCGGTCACCCTCGCGGTTCGCGCTAGGCGAAGCGGGCTTCGGCACTTGCGATCCGGATGTCGGCGGCGAGCAGAAGTTCGATGCCGAGTGTCAAACACCAACCCTGAGCGGCGGCGACGACCGGCGTCGTCCACGGTCGCCCGTCATTGCGCCACGGATTGCGGGCGTCGTCGGGCCAGTCCAGTGATCCTTCGACCAGGCGCGGCCCCACTTCGGCGAGATCGAGCCCGCCGGTGAAGTTGTCGCCATGCGCGTAAAGCACGCCGGCGCGCAGGTTGTCGTCGCTTTCCAGGCGTTCGTACGCGCGGCCGAGCTCCTCCAGCATTTCGACGTTGAAGGCGTTTCGCTTTTCCGGCCGGTTGAGCCCGATGTGCAGGACGTTGCTCCGTTGTTCGACTATGACACTTGACATAGTCCGGAGAGTAACTATGATGACCGTCATAACCAGCGATAGCCGAAACCGGATGATCCAAAGTGCCGCTTTGCTGTTCAGAGAGCAGGGCTACAGCGGCACGGGTTTCCGCGACGTCATCGGGCACAGCGGAGCGCCACGCGGCTCGATCTACCACCACTTCCCAGGTGGCAAGGAACAGCTTGCGGCCGACACCGTTGCGTGGGCCTCAGCGGTGATCGAGAGACAGATTGAACGGGCCGCCCAGACCGGAAATCCCCTCGTCGCCCTCGACATGTTCGTGGATGCATGGCGGGAAGTGCTTGAGGACAGCAACTTTCGCGCCGGCTGCCCGATCGTTGCTGTCGCAGCAGAGGCCGACGCCGGGTCGACCGCGACCGCGGCGGCGGCCGCCGCATTCGGCCGCTGGCAAGACCTGATCGCACATGCGTTGCTCGGCGCGGGTGTCGGCCGCACAGATGCGCGGCGACTGGCCACCCTTGTGATCGCGGGCATCGAAGGCGCGATCTTGTTGTGCCGCGCGCGCCGCGACATCCGGCCATTGCGCGACGTCCATCGCGCCCTGGAGGCGACCCTGCGCGCTGCGATGTCGTGGCACGGGCGATCAGTGGAGTAATCAGGCCAGCGCACTATCCTGAACGCATCCACGCTCCCAAGCACGAAACGTTCGACCTGGTCGCCCGCACCAACACCGATCCGAAGGGCATCGTGCGGGCGGTCGACGTCTACACCCTCGAACCGTGGGGCCTGTACATGGCTCGGCCAACGCCTGGCCGAGCTCAGTTTCACTACATGGAGTCGTGGCTGCTGCCGTCACTGAGCCTGCGCGCCACGGTGTTTCACTTCAATCCCGGCCATGAGCTCGATCAGGACTACTACCTCGACGTGGGTCGCTACACGCCGGGCAAGACGGCTTGGCATTCGGAGGACCACTACCTCGACCTGGTCGTCCGCACCGGCGCCGGAGTGGAGTTGTCCGACGTCGACGAACTGCTCACGGCCGTCCGACACGGTCTGCTGACCCCCGAAACCGGCGAACAGGCGGTGCAAACCGCGGTCGCCGCGATCGAGGGACTGTCCAGACATGAATACGACCTCGACCGCTGGCTGGCCGACAACGGCATGGCCCTTACCTGGCGGGCCCCTGCGTAGACGAGTGAGCCCACTCAGCACGTCACGCTCGTGTGTGCTGAGTGGGCTCACCACTACTCGCGGCCTTTAGGTGGTGCCGCCGTTGCTGCCGTTGGAACCGTTGTCGCCGTTGGAACCGTTGCTTCCGTTGGCGCCGTTGCCACGCGTGCTTCCGGTGTGACCGCCGCCGCCGAGGAGACCACCGCCGCCGCCGGTACCTCCGGTGCCACCCGTACCGCCGGTGCCACCCGTACCGCCGTGGCCGCCGTGGCCACCGGAACCAGCCTGACCCGGGGTGCCGGAGGTCTCC
>NZ_DATENY010000055.1:0-4484 GCF_035274705.1 Mycobacterium sp.
CGGTGCGCGGCCACACCGGCGAGGTCCAGCACGATGTCGGTGTTGGCGGGCTGAAGATCGGCCGCCTCGGTCAGCAACTCTTCGGCGCGGCTGAGCGCACCGAGAGACATGGCATGGTGCGCGGCGCGAACGAGAAGCCCGGCGGCTCCGTCGCGATCACCAGCCATCAACAGATGTCGGGCGGCCTCGCCGGCCAGCTCTGGTTCGCCGTGGTCGTCGAGGTCGCGTGCTGCTGCGGCGTGCAGCCGGATCCGGTGCAGCTCGGGCAGACTGGCGTAGTAGGCGTCGCGCACCAGTGCGTGACGGAAGTCGATCTTTCCCTCAACGATCTGCAACAGTCCTGCGTCGGTCGCCGCTTCGAAGGCTGCGTCGAATTCGGCGTCGTCGCGGGGCCCGGCCCGGCGGCGGGTGTCTTCGATGCTCAGCGCGCGCCCGGCCACCGCCATGACCTCGCACAGTGCACGCGAAGATGCCGACAGATGATTGCGGGCGGCCCGCACGGTGGAGCCCAGCCCGTGAGCAAGGTCCGTATCGCCGCGCTGGATCGTGCGTGCCGACTCGACGGCTAGCAGCGCGTTGCCGTCGGCTTGGGCGATCACCCTGCCGATCGCGTCATCATCGAGCATCCCGGCGCTGTGTGCGATCTCGGCGATGTCTTGATCGGCAAGGGGTCCTAGGGCGACATCTGCCAGCAGCGCAGCGCAGTGACGACATTCATCCTCGGCGTCACTGAGTGCGACCGGCAGGGGACGATCGCGCCGGGTCCACACCAGCAGCACTGGCAGGCCCGCCAGGCGCCGACACGCCCGTGCGAGCACCATGGCGCTGGCGTCGTCACAGCCGTGCATGTCTTCCAGGACAGCCAGCACTGGTGCCGATGCTGCCGCGTATGCCAGCAGATCCAACAGCCCCTCGGTGAGGCGGGCCTGTTCGAAATCGGGCGGGCCGGGCGCCACGGGCTGGATCAGCGTTGGCAGCAGCGGCGCCAGCGCCGTGGTGAACGGCTGCCCGTCGGGCACACCACCCAGGCTGCGCAGCAACGAGCTGGCCAGCTCGGCCCACGGCCCATACGGCGGACAACCGATCGAGGACGTGGCGCCAACTGCTGTCAGACCGCCTGTGTGGCCGGCTAGTTCGGCGAGCTCGGCGATTAAGCGGGTCTTTCCGATTCCGGCTTCGCCGTGCGCGATGACCACTCCGCCGGTGCCCGAACGTGCTGAGCGCCACGCCTGTGCCAGCGATTCGAGTTCGCGGTCACGGCCAACCAGCGCAGTCGTTGCGAGCTGACGAAACGTCTTGGCGGCCTGCATCGTTGGATGCTGATTCTGCTGACGGGTGCGGATCTTCTCGGCCAGCTGCCATGTTTCGTCTGACGCAGCGATCTTCAACTCATGCCGTAGTCGCTCGACGATACGGGTGTAGACCGCAAGTGCCAGCGAACGGTCGCCGGCTTCCTCGTAGCGGTGCATCAGCAGACGTGCACACGTTTCGGAAAGTGGATTCAACTCCGCGGCTTGCCGGGCGCGCTCGATCGCCAGCGCCGAATCGCCGTTGGCGGCTGCCTTGGCCGACAGATCCCTTAGCAGTGCGATCACCCTGTCGCGGTGCGATTCACGCGCGAGAACCGCCCACTCATCATCGAGGCCGGCCAACAGGTCACCCGACGACATGGCCAGCGCCTCATCTAGACGGTCATCGGCGACGAGCTCGTCGAACCGCGCGAGGTCGACTTCAACGTTGCGCAAGCCGATCCTGTTACGTGAAGTGTCGAGCACGGCGTCGGCGTGCTCGCCGACAGCACGGCGCAGCGACCACAGCGCGGTGCGCATGCTGTTGCGCGCGGCCGAATCACGAACATCGGGCCACAGTGTCGAGGCGATCTCAGAACGGCTGCGCGCCCCAGCGTGAATCGCTAGCCAGCCCAGCAACGCCACCGCCCGCAGGCTGTCTGGAAGGGCTACCGCAACACCGTCGATGGCAATGCCTATTTCGCCCAGCACGCGAACCGAGACCGACACGCCGGATTGGTCGGCGGCCATCGCGTCCTCCAAGACCTGTTTGGGAAGAAAGCCTAACAACCAATCGGCAACCGTGCCGCTCAATAGGGGTGTGCCTGTTGATTGACGCTGAATTGACGATCCGTTTCCGACACTGCGCTCGAACATGTTGACAGGCACAAAGCATCGCGAATCACCAGGAGAAGCCGATATGTCGCACATTTCACCGGCAACGCTGGGGCCGCCAGACGTCGTCTCAGCTCCGCCAGAAACCGGCCCTACACGATGCAAGCCAACCCCCGTCTTCATCACGGAGCGGGAGGTGGCGTTGAGCACCGCTGCGGCGACATCAACCACGCCGAACCATCGCCGCTGGCTGCACAGCACCGGATTGGCCACGGTGGGGCGCATCCTGAGCGCGCTGACACAGCCACGCCCGCACCGTCCCCGCCGCGAACCGAGCTATATGGAGGCGGCGCGGATGTCGCGCGCGATGGACCGACTATGAAGTCGCCGACACCCAGGACCGCAGAACCCCGCAAGCCGGCTCATCGTCACCGCGCCAACCGCGCAGGAATTGTCACACCGCAAATCGACGACAAGTTCGCCGTGAATACGGAAGCCGAAATTACCCGTCTCCATTTGTGTGACCGGATCGACAGCGCCCGCGCGATTCGCAATGCCCAACGCCGCGCCGCGGACCATTTCCTGATTTGCGACGAGTACCGCAATGACTGACACAGCCATCCGAACGGTCGATGAAGCGTCCTTACCGCTGGCGCCACGAAATCCGTTGCCGTACTGGCAACGTGTGAGGGCACTGCGGGTCTTTCACACCGGGCAGGAGAAGCTGCGCGATTCCGGTGGCCCGGTGACCAGTGTGGGTTTGGGACCCAAGCGGCTCATCGCGCCGATGGTGGTGACCACCTCGCCGGCCGGAATCCGCGACGTCTTGGTCCGCACCGACGCGTTCGTCGACAAAATGGTCATCCACGAGGAAATGCGTCATCTCTTGGGCGACAACCTGTTCGACCTACCACACGAACCCTGGCTGCCGCGCCGACGCGCCCTGCAACCAGTGTTCACCAAACAACACGTCCGCGCCTTCGGCGCCGACATGTTCAGCGCCGCCGACACCACCGCAGCGTGCTGGCCCGACGGCGGCGAGATCGACCTGGACGCGCAAAGCCGACGGCTGACCTTACGGGCATTGGGTCGCTGCGTGCTGGGCCTAGACCTCGACGAGCACGCCGAGGCGCTCGCCGAACCAGTACGGGTCGCGTTGACCTACATCGCCGACCGGGCCCTGCGTCCAGTACGCGCCCCGCGATGGTTACCAACCCCGGCGCGACGCCGAGCCCGAGCCGCCGCCGCCGCCCTGCACCGGCTCGCCGCCGACATCCTGCACGCATGCCGCGCCGACCCCACGGTGCAGGCGCCGCTGGTGCACGCGTTGATCGCGGCCACCGACCCGGCGACCGGACGTGGACTGTCCGACGACGAGATCTGCAACGAACTGATCGTGTTCCTCGCCGCCGGCCACGACACCACCGCCACAACACTGGCCTACGCGCTGTGGGCCTTGGGACATCACCGCAACATGCAGCAGCGCGTCGCCGCCGAAGTCGCCGACCTCGGAGACCGCGACCTGACCCCCGATGACGTTCCCCGAGTCCCATACACCGTCGCGGTGCTGCACGAGGCACTGCGTCTATGCCCGCCCGCTGCCGCAATCGGCCGAATGGCGATGCAAGACATCACCGTCGACGGCCACCGCATCCCGCGCGGCACCATGCTCATCGCGGGCGTCTACGCCGTGCACCGCGACCCCCACCTGTGGGAAGACCCCTTGACGTTCAACCCCGACCGGTTCACCGCGGCGAACCCCAAAACGCGGGACCGCTGGCAATACCTGCCCTTCGGAGCCGGCCCGCGCTCATGCATCGGAGATCACTTCGCGACGCTCGAGGCGACCCTGGCGCTGGCCACCATCATCCGACGAACCGAAATCCATTCCCTACAAACCGACTTCCCGCTCGCCGTGCCGTTCACCACCGTCGCCGCAGAACCCATCCCCGCCCGAGTGCGCCGCCGTCGCAGTGTGTGTAGCCCAACGGTGACGCGATGCTGAACCCACATGGCCACCGATGCCACCAACGAGGTTATCGCGCGTGCCGAGCGTCCCCCCGACGGCGACATACCGAACCACAACCAATGCCGAAACAAACAAGTCCTGGATGCCGCCAAGAGGCGGCCTGAGCTCAAGTGAGGTACACGATGTCGTCAGTTAAGAAACGTTCTGCGGCAAGGAAATCCATCAAGCAATCACGCGGCCGTCACCGTCGCAGCGCCACGTCGCGCTCGGTGCTGTGGCTGCGCGCTGGGGCGGTCGCAGCCGGCCTGGGCGCCGCGGTGGCCGCCGGGCACGGTGTGGCCGCCGCCGCACCTGATTCGGCGTCGCCAGCCGACTCCGGTTCCACCGGATCA
>NZ_DATENY010000056.1:0-15055 GCF_035274705.1 Mycobacterium sp.
ACCGTCATGGTCGACCAGCCTAGGCTCTGTCGAACGTTCCGTACCGCTCGAAATTTCGCCGAAATTTCGAGCGGTACGGAACGTTCGCGCGAGGACTGGACCGCTCAACCAACAGGTTGGTTTAGCCTGTTACGCTCGCCCTCATGTCTGAAGAAGCCTTCATCTACGAGGCCATCCGAACGCCTCGCGGTAAGCAACGCAACGGCTCGCTGAACGAGGTCAAGCCGCTGAACTTGGTCGTCGGCCTGGTCGACGACCTCCGTCGCCGCCACCCCGATCTGGACGAGACCCTGATCAGCGACATGATCCTGGGCGTTGTGTCGCCGGTCGGCGATCAGGGTGGCGACATCGCCCGTACCGCGGTGCTGGCCGCCGGCCTGCCTGAGACCACCGGTGGCGTGCAGCTCAACCGCTTCTGCGCCTCGGGCCTCGAGGCCGTCAACACGGCCGCACAGAAGGTGCGCTCCGGCTGGGATGACCTCGTGCTCGCCGGTGGCGTCGAGTCGATGAGCCGCGTTCCGATGGGTTCCGACGGCGGCGCGTGGGCGAGCGACCCTGAGACCAACTACCAGATCGGCTTCGTCCCGCAGGGCATCGGCGCCGACCTGATCGCCACCATCGAGGGCTTCGACCGTGAGGACGTCGACCGCTATGCGCTCCGGTCGCAGGAGAAGGCCGCTGCCGCGTGGTCGGGTGGCTACTTCGCCAAGTCGGTCGTTCCGGTGCGCGACCAGAACGGCCTGGTGATCCTTGACCACGACGAGCACATGCGTCCCGACAGCACGCTCGAAGGCCTGGGCAAGCTGAAGACCGCGTTCGACGGCATCGGCGAAATGGGCGGCTTCGACGACGTGGCGCTGCAGAAATACCACTACGTGGAGAAGATCAACCACGTCCACACCGGCGGCAACAGCTCCGGCATCGTCGACGGCGCCGCGCTGGTGCTCGTCGGCTCCGAGAAAGCAGGCGCGTCGCAGGGCCTGACCCCGCGGGCGCGCATCGTGGCCACCGCCACCAGCGGCGCCGATCCGGTCATCATGCTGACCGGCCCGACGCCGGCCACCCGCAAGGTGCTCGACCGCGCCGGGCTGACGGTCGACGACATCGACCTGTTCGAGCTGAACGAGGCGTTCGCCTCGGTGGTGCTGAAGTTCCAGAAGGACCTGAACATCCCCGACGAGAAGCTGAACGTCAACGGTGGCGCAATCGCGATGGGCCACCCGCTGGGCGCCACCGGCGCGATGATCACCGGAACCATGGTCGACGAGCTCGAGCGCCGCAACGCGCGTCGCGCGCTGATCACGCTGTGCATCGGCGGCGGCATGGGCGTAGCCACCATCATCGAGCGAGTCTGAGGAAAGAACATGGCAGAGAACACCATTGCTTGGGACAAGGATGCTGACGGCATCGTCACCCTCACGCTGGACGATCCCACCGGGTCGGCCAACGTGATGAACGAGCACTACAAGGAATCCATGCACAAGGCCGTCGAACGCCTTGTCGCCGAGAAGGATTCGATCACCGGCGTCGTCATCACCAGCGCCAAGAAGACCTTCTTCGCCGGCGGTGACCTCAAGGGCATGATCCACGTCGGCCCGGAAGACGCCGGCGAGATGTTCGGCACGGCCGAAGAGATGAAGAAGGACCTGCGCGCGCTGGAGACGCTGGGCAAGCCCGTCGTCGCCGCGATCAACGGTGCCGCACTCGGCGGCGGGTTGGAGATCGCGCTTGCGTGTCACCACCGCATCGCGGCGGATGTGAAGGGCGTCCAGCTCGGCCTGCCCGAGGTCACGCTGGGTCTGCTGCCGGGTGGCGGCGGGGTGGCCCGCACAGTGCGGATGTTCGGCATCCAGAAGGCCTTCATGGAGGTCCTGTCGCAGGGCACCCGGTTCAGGCCGGGCAAGGCCAAGGAAATCGGGCTCGTCGACGAGTTGGTCGGAAGCGTCGACGAACTCGTGCCGGCCGCCAAGGCGTGGATCAAGGCCAACCCAGAAGCGCACACCCAGCCGTGGGATGCCAAGGGCTACAAGATGCCCGGCGGTACCCCGGCCAGCCCGGCGCTGGCGGCCATCCTCCCGTCGTTCCCGGCGCTGCTGCGCAAGCAGCTCAAGGGTGCGCCGATGCCGGCGCCGCGGGCCATCCTGGACGCGGCCGTCGAGGGTGCGCAAGTCGACTTCGACACCGCTTCGCGTATCGAGAGCCGCTACTTCACGCAGCTGGTGACCGGTCAGGTCGCCAAGAACATGATCCAGGCGTTCTTCTTCGATCTGCAGACCATCACAGGTGGCGGTTCGCGGCCGGAGGGCATCGGTCAGACCCCGATCCGCAAGATCGGCGTGCTGGGCGCGGGCATGATGGGCGCCGGGATCGCCTACGTCTCGGCCAAGGCCGGATTCGACGTGGTGCTCAAAGACGTCAGCATCGAGGCCGCGGAGAAGGGCAAGGGCTACTCCGAGAAGCTGGAAGCCAAGGAGCTTCAGCGGGGCAAGACCACCCCGGAAAAATCCAGTGAAGTCCTCGCCCGGATCACGCCGACGGCCGACGCCGCCGACTTCGCGGGTGTGGACTTCGTGATCGAGGCGGTCTTCGAGAGCCAGGAACTCAAGCACAAGGTGTTCCAGGAGATCGAGGACATCGTCGAGCCCAACGCGCTGCTAGGGTCGAACACCTCCACGCTGCCGATCACTGGTCTGGCGACGGGCGTGAAGCGCCAAGAGGACTTCATCGGGATCCACTTCTTCTCGCCGGTCGACAAGATGCCGCTGGTGGAAATCATCAAGGGCGAGAAGACTTCTGACGAGGCGCTGGCCCGGGTGTTCGACTACACGTTGGCCATCGGCAAGACCCCGATCGTCGTCAACGACAGCCGCGGCTTCTTCACGTCGCGCGTGATCGGAACCTTCGTCAACGAGGCGCTCGCGATGCTCGGCGAGGGTGTGGAGCCGGCCAGCATCGAGCATGCCGGTGGCCAGGCCGGGTATCCGGCGCCGCCGCTGCAGCTGTCCGACGAGCTCAACCTCGAGCTGATGCACAAGATCGCCGTCGCCACCCGTAAGGGCGCCGAGGACGCGGGCGGCACATATGAGCCGCACCCGGCGGAGGCGGTCGTCGAGAAGATGATCGAGATCGGCCGGCCGTCGCGGCTCAAGGGCGCGGGCTTCTACGAGTACGTCGACGGTAAGCGCACGCAGCTGTGGCCGGGCCTGCGCGAGACGTTCAAGTCGGGTTCCTCGCAGCCGCCGCTTCAGGACATGATCGACCGGATGCTGTTCGCCGAGGCGCTCGAGACGCAGAAGTGCCTCGACGAGAGTGTGCTCACGTCGACCGCCGACGCGAACATCGGCTCGATCATGGGCATCGGCTTCCCGCCGTGGACCGGTGGCTCGGCGCAGTACATCGTTGGCTACCAGGGGCCGGCAGGCACCGGCAAGGAAGCGTTTGTGGCCCGGGCCCGCGAGTTGGCCGCCAAGTACGGCGACCGCTTCACGCCGCCGGATTCACTCACTAGCTAGCAGTAGCGCGAGGCCCCCGGGACAACGTCGTCTCGGGGGTTTTTTGCTATGCGACCAGTGCTTCGTTCTGCAGCGGAAGGGGATTCGCCTCCGGATTGCTGGCCAGGGCGTCCAGGACGACCGACCAGACCTGTGGACTCAGGACCACGCCGAGGTGCCCGACCGGAAGTCCCGGATACAGATCCTGAATGACGATGTTGGTGACTCCTGCGCCGTCGAGCGCCTGCTGGGTGTACGGGGTGACGACCTCGTCGTTCATCGAGGCGATCGTGGTGTACAGGACACCGGGCCGGGTGTCGCCGTTGCCGTACACCTCCTGCTGAAAAGCGGAACCCACCGTCTGCTGTTCCAAGGCCGGCCCAAACGCATTCGCGAATGCGATGATCAGCGGCCCAAGGATCGGGAGCTTTTGCAGGCCGATGAGGCCGTCGGCATCGGTGCCGTGATTACTCGGAGCGATGCCGATCAGCTGTGACACCTTGTCGGCTCCGCCCAGATTGTTGATGTAGTACACCGGCAGGATTCCGCCGCCCTGCGAATGGCCGATGAGTATGACCTTGGGGGCACCCGTTTCGGCGAGGACCCTGTCGACTTCGGCGGCGAGCTCGAGGCCGGACTGCCTGATGTCGTCGGTGGCCTGGATCGGATAGTTGGGATCCTGGCTGATATTGCCGTAGTTGAACGTGTAGACCTTGTATCCCGCATTGGCGAGGACCGGAGCTCCGACACCCCAGTTCTCTCCCTGAGTGGCCACCGTTCCGTTGATCAGGATGATCGGCAGGGGATGCGCGGCGGTCACCGTGATCGACGGGTCGTTCGCGCCGGGCGGTGGCTGTTGCGGATTGAAGAAAGTCAGCCCGTTGATTATCCCGTAGTTGACGGGGAACGGTCCGGTGCCAGCGGAATTGAGCTGTGCACCGATCAGCGTCCTACTAACGGCCGCAGCCGAATTCGCCACCGCGGTGGCCAGTGCATACGGCACACCGAAAAAGCTGTGCGGACCGAAGGCCGCAGCGACAGTGTCGGCCACGGTATACACCGCCGACGCCGCTACTATGCCCACGTCGGACACGAGCCCGACCACTTGTGTTACCTGCGGACCGCTGAACGTGGGGGTTTGACTGCTCGACGCCGAGGGGCCGGACGGCGCGATGTTCGCGACCGCCGCCAGTGGACTGGCGGCCTGCGTCGGATGTTGTTGGGTGGGCGAGACGGCGCTTCGTTGAGTCGGCGCGCCGATCGCAGAGGGCGGCGGATCGGCCGCGATGGATTTCGCCGGCTTCACCGATGCGTTGGTGACGTCGGGTCGGCGTGAAGTGTGCCGCAGACGCGGCTCCGACTGGACACCGACCTCGCTGTCGCTAGCCGTCTCCTCAGCGGTTGCCGGGTTCTCGGGCGGCGACGATTCGGAGGTGGTGTCAGCCGTCGTGTGGGGGCGTGGCTTGCGAACGGGACGGGGGCTCGGCGCGTCGGCCTGCGCGGACTGTTTCGGTGGGTCGGCCGACGCAGCCTTCGGCGGGCCTGCCGAGCTCTCCGAACTCGAATCGGCACTCGACGGCGACGGGTCGTCGGCGTGGGCGATACCACTGGCCAACCCGACCGTCACCCAGGCTGACAGCAGGAACGCGGCGACGATCAATCGCAACCACCATTGAAAGGTCGATCTGCCGGTATTCAGCAGCAACATGGACAACTGCACACCTCTCGCCCGGTAGCCATGAATGTATCCAGCTATCGGCCGGGGCGGTTCAAAATCGCAGCAGGTCTGTGGATTGCCGCGCGCCACGACCTCACGTGCAACCTCGACCATGGCAGCGGCGTTGACGTGACGGGCTTGCGTATCGTCTAACCGTGCCCGAAAGCTTTACCGAAACCTTCACGGCAGGATTGGCAGGCTACGGCGAGCAGCCGTGCATCGAGTTCGAGGGCGATTGGTACTCAGGCGACGACATCACCGCGTACGCCGATGCCATTGCCGCGAGGCTGCGCGACGCCGGTGTCCCCGACGGCGCACCCGTCGGTCTGGTGGTCCGCAACCGGCTGCCGCACGCCGCAGCGATCATCGGCTTCCTTGCCGCCGGCCGGCCGGTCTCGATGATCTACTCGTTTCAGTCCCCGGACTCGATCGGCCGCGACATCGAGACGCTGGCGTTGTCGGCCATCGTCGCCGACCGCGAGGACTGGACGGACACGGTCATCACGGCCGCCAAGCGGGCCGGCAGTGCGGGCGTGGCGATCTCGATGGAGTCACCTCGTGTCAGCACCGTCGACGAGCTCGAGCGTCGCGATGACACGCGACAGCATGCCGAGGCCGAACCTGATGTCGCACTTGCCATTCTGACCAGCGGCACAACCGGGCCGCCTAAACGACAAGCGATCAAGACGGCGGTGCTGGAGCGCACCGTCTTCAGTGTGACCAGCGGAGAGAAGGCCGCACCGGACGCCCCGCCTGAGCTCGCGTACTGGCAGTTCGGCGGCATCGGGGTGTGCCAGCTGGTCGCCGGTGTCCACAACGGCAGGCGGATCGTGATCCTGGAGAGGTTCACCATCGACGGGTACGTGAACGTCGTGAAGAGGCACCGCATCACCCGTTCCGGTGTGCAACCCGCGGTCATCCGGATGCTGCTGGACGCCGACGTCGCCAAGGAAGACCTGGCCTCACTCGATTTTCTGATCAGCGCGTCCGGCCCGCTGGACCCCGAAACCCGCGACGAGTTCGAGGCACGTTACGGCATCCCGGTTATGTTGGCTTACGGCGCAACGGAATTCGCTGGATCGTTGTGCGCCTGGACCGCCGACATGCAACGGGACTTCGGCACATCGAAACGCAACAGCGTCGGCAGGGCACTGCCGGACACGCACCTGCGGATCGTCGACCCCGACACCGGCGCAGAAGTGCCCATCGGTGAGAAGGGGTTGTTGGAGGCCAAGGTGGCGCCCATCGGTCCGGACTGGATCCGCACCACCGACATCGCCTCGATCGACACCGACGGGTTCGTCACGTTGCACGGCAGAGCCGACGGTGCCATCAACCGCGGCGGCTTCAAGATCCTACCGGAAACGGTTCGGCGCGTGCTGATCTCACATCCCGCCGTGCGCGACGCATGCGTCGTCGGGGTGCCCGACAAGCGGCTCGGACAGGTCCCTTTCGCAGCGATCGAAGTGACGCCGGGGACGACGCCGCCGTCCGAGGGCGAACTCAAAGACCTTGTGCGCCAGTCGTTGCCGGTCTACAACGTGCCGGTTGCCTTCGCCGTCGTCGACGAACTTCCACGTAACCCGGCGCTGAAGGTCAGCCTGCCCGACGTTGCCGCGCTCTACGATGCACGCGCGAACAGGTAGTAGTGGGCGTCGAACCTATCGTTCATGGACAGCCCCGGCTCGCGTTCGGCGGAGAGCAGCTCCCAGCCGTGGCTGAACCGCTGTTCGACGTCGGCCGGGGCGATTCCGCGCACGGGGAACGATCCCGGAGGGAACGCGACGATCAACAGCCGCGCTCCCGGCGCCGCGACCGCGGTTACCTCGCGCACATAGGCGTCGCGATCCTCGTCGCTCATGCCGTGCAGGCAGCCGTTGTCGACGATCAGCGCGAAATCCTTGCCCACACCTTCTGAGCGCAGCCGTGTTGCGTCGGCATGGACGAAGTCGACCGCAGCCTGCTTCGCTGCCGCCTTCGCGCGCGCCTTGTCCAGTGCCTTCGGCACGAAGTCCACGCCGGTGACCTGCCAGCCCTGCTGCGCGAGGTAGATCGACGAATCGCCCGTGCCGCAGCCGATGTCCAGTGCGGTGCCCGTGGGCAGAGCGTCATCGCCCTCGACCAGATTCCGCAAGCTGGTAGCCAGCGGGTGTTCATCCCACGGCGTGAACCCGAGCCGGTACATGAGCTTGAACAGCAGGTGCTTCGACGACATCGCCCTAGATGGCTCCGAGGTCGGCCGAGATCCAATGCTGAGGCTTCATATAGATGGCAATATGGTCGACCAACTGGCTGCGGGCATATTCGAGGTAGCCGTCGACCTTCTCGGGTGCGAGGTAGCGCTTGGTCATCTCGACGAATTGCTCGTCGGTGCCGGGCTCGATGCGGCTGACCGGCCCGTCGACAGCGACGTAGCGGACCGTCGGCTCGAGACGCTCGGCCATCAGCGTGAATTCTCCCTGCGTCTCGATCAGGCGGTGTTTGCGCGAGCCGTTACCGGTCAGCACCCACGGCTCGCCGCCGGGTGTGTAGTGGTACCAGATCGGTACCGTCAGCGGTCCGCGCTTGTCGCCGGCGCTCACGGATAAGGCCGCGATGTGCGGCTCGGCAAGAAACTGTTCGCGTTCATCTTTGGAAAGGGCCATGCTGTCCAGGCTAGTCGCGGTCTACGACATCGCGATGAAGCGTCTGAGCTTGCCGCTTGCGTGATGCCGCGGGATGCGGTCGACCACCCGAATGTCGACAGCTGGATTCGCCAAGCCGTAGGGGCGCAGTGCGTCCGCCACCGCCCTCGTCAGGCTGTCGAGGTCGGGACTACCGACCGTGAGAATGTCGGCGCCGTCGACCGTCTGCGTGACCTGATACTCGGAGACGTTCGGATCGGTGCCGAGCACGTGACGGAAAGCAATGGCAGGCATCGTAATTAGGCCGTAGCGGAAATCGTCGTCACGTCGGCCGCCGATATCGGCCAGCCGCGCGAATGCGCTGCCGCACTCGCACGGGGCGGGGAGCCAGTCGACCTGGTCGCCGAGGTCGTAGCGGATGAACGGAAATGTGCGGTTGGCCAATCCGGTCGCGAGCGTTCGTGCCGAGGGTTCGTCGGGACCGACGGGCACACCGTCCTCGTCGACGCGTTCGAGCACCACCTCGTCCTCACAGATGTGCAGTCCCTCGCCAACGCCGCACCCGACCGCCTGCACTCCGATCTCGGTGGATCCCCACAGGTTGTGGACCGGGACGTGCCATGCATCCGCGATGGCCTGCCGGTCTTCGTCGAGCAGCGGCTCGGAGTTGGTGCTCACCCGCACAGGGCGGCACCGCAGCTCTCCGGTGAGTGCGGCGCGAGCGAGTCGTCCGATCACGGATGGGTAGCCCACGAGATGAGTGGGCCGCGCGGCCGCCACCGCGGCGAGCACCTCGTCGAACGGCGCGCCCGCCGCTATGACTACGGTCTCCATTCCGGCGAAGGTGGGCACATCGAACAGCGGCGTGCTGGCGTGCGGCGGCACACCGGCTTCGAGGACGGCAAGACGCGTCGGCGTCGGCAGCTTTTGTCGCTCCACGCGTGCCTGTGTGCGCCATGCCAAGCACGCGGCTGATACGAAGAACTGCCAATCCCATACATACACCCCGCGGACGCCACTGGATCCGCCGGAACTGAACACCTGATAGTCGGTCGGTGTGTACGAAAACCACTGCTGCTCAGAAAGAATGGCTTCGGCCGTGGCACGGGTGAAGTCGCGGTCGGTGATGATCGAGTCCCACTGCGCCTGTGCCTGAGCCTTCGTCATCATCGGCAACGACGCAAGGTCCGCCGCTGATGCCCGCGATGGATCCAAGTCGCGCAGTCGCCGGGCATGAAACGGCGAACGCTCTTTGGCGTAGCCGAGGAGCATCCGCAGTCGTTGATCCCGATGGCGCTCAATCTGTTCGCGTGACCAGTCCAGACGTGCGATGTGATCGTCCATCGCCGCCTGGACCGCATGAAGGTGCGCCGCGCGCACGCGTTCGTAGGCCATAACGTCCCGACCACCATATTTCTGGTGGACACTGCGTATTACCCAATCGTCAATTTCGGGGTGGCGAGCATGACCGACCTGTGCCATTTGCCGGCGTTCGAGCTGGTCCGTCTGATGTCCAGCAGGGCCGTGTCGTGCAGGGAGGTCATCGAGGCGCACCTCGCGCGCATCGACGCCGTCAACCCGGCGCTCAACGCACTCGTAGAAGCGACTGACCCGGAAACCTGTATCAAGGCGGCGGACGATGCGGACGGCCGCGCGGCGGGCGGTGATCCACTCGGCAGGGCGCACGGACTGCCGATCGTCGTCAAGGACGTCATGACCGTGGCCGGGCTGGCCTGTTCCGGCGGCAGTCAGGTGCTTCGCGCGGTCGCCGACGACGACGCGACGGCCGTGGCGCGGCTGCGCGCCGAAGGGGCCATAGTGCTCGGGTTGACGAATGTGCCCGAGATGGGCCGAGGGGGCGAATCCAACAACAACCTCTACGGCCGCACCAACAATCCGTACGACCTGTCGAGGACTCCCGGTGGCAGCAGCGGAGGCTCGGCCGCTTTGGTGGCCGCCGGCGGCGCCGCCCTCAGCGTCGGATCCGACGGAGGAGGCAGCATCCGTCAGCCGTGCCACAACACCGGCATCGCCGGACTCAAGCCCACTCATGGCCGAATCCCCAGGACGGGAAGTGTTTTCGGCGATGCGCTGGGTGTGTTCGGCCCGTTCAACTGCTACGGCCCCATGGCCCGCTCGGTTCAGGATCTGTTTCTGGGGCTGTCCATCATGAACGGCCCAGATCTGTGGGATCCGTACGCGGTGCCCGTCCCACTGGGCCCGGCGCATGAGGTGGACCTGGCGTCGTTGCGGGTCGCCACGTATCTCGACGACGGCATTTCGCCGCCCAATGATGACGTCACGGCGGTTGTCGAGGCCGCAGTCCGCTCGATGGCAGAAGTGGCCCACGTCGAGCGCGCCACCCCGGCGTGCGTCGGCCGGACCATGGAATTGCTATGGGAATCGGTCTTTTTGGGCGGAGATCGGGGTCGTGGGTTCGAAGACGATCTGCAGGCGATGGGCGCGACTGATCCGTCCGAAGAACTTGCCGAGTTCCTCAGGCAGGCACGAGAGGTGAACTTCTCCCTGACGGAGGCGAGGAGCCGATTCGTGGCAATCGACGAGTACCGCATCCAGATGCTGACCTTCATGGCCGACTACGACGTGATCGTCTGCCCTGCAATGCCGACCGCAGCCAAACCGCACCACCACGGCTTGGTGGAGATCAACGACTTCTCGCACATGATGGTGCACAACCTGACCGGGTGGCCGGCGGCCGTCGTGCGCTGCGGCACCTCGAACGAGGACTTGCCCATCGGTGTGCAGATTGTCGCGCGACCGTGGCAGGACGCGACGGCGCTCGCGGTCGCGGGGCATCTGGAAAAGGTCTGCGGCGGCTGGCAACCCCCACCGATGGTGGTGGCCTGACCATCTCGCCGTTGCAGGCTCCGCGGCGTGATCGCCTGTTGTGCGTCGTGAAGATCAGGTAACCAACAGCGTGGGCGCCTAAAGTCGACAGTCATGCGCTTTGGACTGTTCATTCCGCAAGGCTGGCGGCTCGATCTCGTCGACATTCCCACCGAGAAGCAATGGTCGGTGATGAGTGACCTCGCCAACTACGTTGACGACGGTGCGTGGGATTCGCTGTGGGTCTACGACCACTTCCACACCGTTCCGGTCCCAACTGGCGAGGCCACGCACGAGGCGTGGTCGTTGATGTCGGCCTATGCGGCGACGACGTCGCGGATCAAGCTCGGCCAGATGTGCACGGCGATGAGTTACCGCAACCCGGTCTATCTGGCCAAGGTCTCTGCGACCGCGGACATCATCTCCGGCGGCCGCATCCAGATGGGCATCGGCGGCGGCTGGTACGAGCACGAGTGGCGCGCGTACGGCTACGGATTCCCCTCGGCTGGTGTGCGGCTCGGTCGACTCGACGAGGGCGTGCAGATCATGCGTGACGCCTGGCGGGACGGAAAGGTGAGCTTCGACGGCAAGCACTATCAGGTCGACGGAGCGATCGTCGAGCCAAAACCGTTGCAGGATGGTGGTATTCCACTGTGGATCGCCGGCGGCGGGGAGAAAGTGACGCTGCGGATTGCCGCGAAGTACGCGCAGTACACCAATTTCACGTCGGAGCCGGAGGGGTTCGCGCACAAGTCGCAGGTGCTGGCGGGCCACTGTCGCGACGTCGGTACGGACTACGACGCCATCGTGCGGTCGGCGAACTTCAACGCCGTGATCGGCGAATCGGAGGCGGACGTCAAGCAGCGAGTCGCGGCGCTGCGGGCGCGGCAGGTCACCAAGGCGAACGAGGCCGCCGTCGACGGGATGCTATCGATGGTCACCGCCCCTGACGCCGCCAGCGGAACCCCGGATCAGGTCGTCGAGAAGCTGCAGCGGATGCGCGACCTCGGCTGCGAGTACGCCATCCTCTACTTCCCCGATGCCGCATACGACCGGACCAGTATCGAGCTGTTCGAGCAAAAGGTCATGCCCGCGCTGAGCTAGGCTCCGCGCGACGCCTGGTACTGCAGGATGCGCCAGCCATCGACGCCGTCCGTGACGACCACGCCGATGTTCACGCTCACCGTGGGCCGGTCGGCGAACGCGAAGTCGGCGCTGACGTAGCCGATAACCAATCCCTCTGTGGACCTGTGGGTTTCGAGGATCCGATAGGTCGCAGTCATGCCGCGTGGTTGGTTGGCGTAGTAGTCGATCACGCCTTGGCGCCCAACGGCCGCCGCCAGCCCGGCCGCGCCGCGGCCGACATCGATCCAGTGCGCGTGCATGGCTCAAGGGTGTGTGAGCGGCGCACATGCCACGACCGGTTTGCTCTCAGCTGGGAGGCGGAACCTCACAAGGGGGCACCGCGGAAAGTGAATGAACGGTAACCGGGAGCGTACGAAACTTTACCGGCCGGTGAACCGGCGGAGTCGCCGACGTTTCAAAAGTCGGAGAGGATCTGTGCGTGTTATCGATTTCGCGCGATGTAGGCGTCGCAGCGCCGGATCCGACCTGGGTGCCGCGGCCGCGTATCGTCCCGCCTGTTTCCAAACGCTCCGAGGCCTGGGCGCGTCCGGCCCATCCCGCCGACGTGGCGCAGGCGAGGATGTTCGACACACTCCTACTAGGCGAAATCGCAGAGCTAGAGGAGTTGGTCGCCTCGATGGAGGAGCGTTGGCTGCGGCGGTGTGAGCGCGGCATCGATGACGACAATCGGCCCCCGGAGAACCTGGTGCGGATGCGGGGGCGTGTCGCGGAGGCGCAGAAGCTCCTCGACGCATTACGAGACCGGTTCCCATCGGAGTGAGTGAACATCGGCTGTAGACGGAGTTCCGCTCACTGAGATTCAAATCGTCGGCATTCCACGCTACGGTCTTGCCGGTGCTGCCGAGGGACGACAATGGTTGTGTTGGTCATGTCTCGAACGCAACGGGCCTGACGGTGAGACGATTCGTAGCCGATCCGTTCGTCGCCATGTCTGATCGTCTGGAAGGGGACCGCGATGGAAAAGATTTCGCTCACCGCGCTAGCTCGCCACCAGTTGGAAACCGCCCGCGCGGCGAGCAGTGGCCGCAGTTCGCACACTGTCTACGGCGGCCACGAGCACTCGTTGCGTCAGACTCTGATGGCGTTGACCGCCGGCAGCAGCCTTGACGACCACGAGAGCCCAGGCGAGGCGACCCTTGAAGTGCTCCAAGGCAAGGTGCGGGTGACCAACTCCACCTCCGGCTGGGACGGTTCGCCCGGCGACCTCATCGTATTGCCGCGTGAACGGCACGGCCTGCGCGCCATAGAGGATTCAGTGGTACTGCTGACGGTGTCGAAACCCATTGGGCCGCATACATAACCGATCAGCCGCCAATGCCGCCTAGTGGCTCAGCACGTTGATGACGTTGCCGTCCCGGTCCCTGAAGAAGAACCGCCGAACACCCCACTGCTCGTCGCCAAGGGGATGCACGATCTCAAGCCCCGCGTCCACCGCGACCCGATAGGCTCCATCGACGTCGTCGACCTCGATGGACACATTCGGATTGACCGGCGCCGTCGCGTCCATCGTCATCAGGCTCACTTGGTGGCGAAGCTCGTAGTCGGCCAACGTGGCGATCCAGCCGAGGTTCATCACCTCGCGCAGCCCGAGAATCCGCACATACGCCTCACGCGCCGCGTCGAGGTCGGAGACGGTAAGGATCGGCATTACCCGACGGACGGTCATATCGCCGGGCCCAGCAGGTCGTCGGCGTCCTTGATCACGTAGCCGTAGCCCTGTTCTGCGAGGAACCGTTGCCGGTGTGCGGCGTATTCGGCGTCCAGGCTGTCGCGGGATACCACTGAATAGAAGATCGCGCCTCCGCCGTCGGCCTTGGGCCGCAGCAGCCGGCCCAGCCGTTGCGCCTCCTCCTGGCGCGACCCGAACGTGCCCGAAACCTGCACCGCCACATTGGCTTCCGGCAGATCGATAGAGAAGTTCGCGACCTTCGATACCACCAGCGTGGACAGTTCGCCGCGGCGGAACGCGTCGAACAGCGCCTCGCGTTCGGCCGTCTTCGTCGAACCCTGAATCACCGGGGCGTTCAGCTCCTGGCCCAGCTCGTCGAGCTGGTCGAGGTATGCGCCGATCACCAACGTCTGGTCGTCGGGATGACGCTCGAGGATCGACTTCACCACCGCGATCTTGCTGTGCACCGTCGAGCACAGTTTGTAGCGCTCGTCGGGTTCGGCGACGGCGTAGAGCATCCGCTCGTTGTCGGTCATCGTCACGCGAACCTCGATGCATTCGGCCGGCGCGATCCAGCCTTGTGCCTCGATGTCCTTCCACGGTGCGTCGTAGCGCTTCGGTCCGATCAGCGAGAACACGTCGCCCTCGCGGCCGTCCTCGCGGATCAGTGTGGCCGTCAGCCCCAGCCGCCTGCGTGACTGCAGATCCGCGGTCATCCGGAACACCGGTGCGGGCAGCAGATGGACCTCGTCGTAGATGATCAGGCCCCAGTCGCGGCTGTCGAACAGTTCGAGGTGGCGGTATTCGCCCTTGGTCCGGCGGGTGATCACCTGATACGTGGCGATCGTGACCGGCCGGATCTCCTTCTTCTCACCGGAATACTCGCCGATCTCCTCTTCCGTCAGCGACGTGCGGTTGATCAGCTCGCGCTTCCACTGCCTGCCGGCCACGGTGTTGGTGACCAGGATCAGCGTTGTCGCGCCGGCCTTGGCCATCGCCGCCGCGCCGACCAGCGTCTTGCCTGCGCCGCACGGCAACACCACTACGCCGGAGCCACCTTCCCAGAACGACTCCGCGGCCATCTCCTGGTAGTCGCGCAAGTGCCAATTCTCTTGATCAAGGCTGATCGGATGCTTTTCGCCGTCGACGTAACCTGCTAAATCCTCTGCGGGCCAACCGATTTTGAGCAGCATCTGCTTGACACGGCCGCGTTCGCTGTTGTGCACGATGACGGTGTCGTCGTCGATGCGCGCGCCGAGCATCGGGGCGATCTTCTTGTTGCGCAGCACCTCCTCCAGCACGGCGCGGTCGAGGCTGACCAACGTCAGGCCGTGTACGGGGCTCTTGACCAACTGCAGCCGCCCATAGCGGGCCATCGTGTCGACGATGTCGACGAGCAGCGGCTGCGGCACCGCGTAACGGGAGAAGCTCACCAGCGCATCGACGACCTGCTCGGCGTCGTGCCCCGCGGCTCGGGCGTTCCACAGCGCGAGCGGCGTCACCCGGTAGGTGTGCACGTGCTCCGGGGAGCGCTCCAGCTCGGCGAACGGCGCGATCGCCG
>NZ_DATENY010000057.1:0-85406 GCF_035274705.1 Mycobacterium sp.
TCAGATCCCTCGCCCGCGCGCGCCGCGATGACGCCGACCTGATCCAGCGACAGCCGGCCCTCCCGCATACCCGCCGCGCAGCGGGGAAACTCCTCCAGCCGGTGCGCCACCGTGGCGATCGTGTGCGCGTTTGCCGATGACGAACCCAGCTTCCAGGCCACCAACGCCGCCACCGACCGCGCCCCAGTAGCGCCACACAACTCGTCACGATCCAGCTCGGCGACGATCTGCACAATGCGCCCATCAATCGCATTGCGCTGACCGGCCAACTCCCCCAACTCCTCGAACAACACCTCAACACGCTCAGCAGGACTCACCGCCGCAGGAGGCGATGCGGTCAAGGACATAAACCTCATCATCACAGACGGGTACGACAAATCTCGGCCGCCGCCCAATCCACGCCGGGATGTAGCCGTCATCATCAGCCAAGCGGCACAGCCTGATTGGCCGCCACACGCTTCCCGCTACAGCCTTCAGCACGGCCACCTCGGCCCCCATCATGCGCCCAACCAAGGTGCTCGACCGCGCACGATCCACGTCACGAAAACCACACGAACTGCATCGCGGTCGCGCCGAAGGGGTCTTCGCGGTGCGCACGTTGGCCACCCGGGCAGGCCCGGCACCCGAATTTAGTGCGCAGATCCCACAGCCCAAAGCCGAAAAGCAACAGGCCAACCCGCTGCGACTACCGCGGCCCTCACGATGCGGCGATTCCCGCCGTCCTGATGGAACGGCCTTAGGTACCTGGTTCACGCGGCAACACCAACAGCGCTGCCGCCAAGAAGCACAGCGCCCCAACGAACGTGCCCAGATTCGCGAGGAGGGCATCCTCGGCCACGCCCGACCTCGTGACAAAGGCTCCCAGCGCGGACACGCCGAAGGCGACGCACCCGATCAAGTTGATCCATTCGGCCTGCCAGTCGCGGGATTTCAGCTCGACGATCCCGACAACGGCCGTCACCGCGACGATGCCGAGCACCCCACTCACCAGAAACGCCAGTGATCCCGTCGCGTCCGGCGCCCATACCAGCCGCCGCTCCGGCCTGACCGCATGTGCCCACAACGCAGCCCCGGTGCTGATGTTGAACAAGATCGTCCCGGCGAATTGAGTCGCCGCCGAGAGCCACCCGATCCGCAGCGCGGGCCCGGACAACACCAGCTGCATCCATCCCGCGGTCGTGAAGAACCAGGAGCCGATGAAACACAGCAGATTGGCCAGCCCGGCACCTGCCACGGAGGACAAGCCGGGCATCGTGGCAAGCGCGAAGAACGTCGAACCGATTGCGAACAGCCAGCACTGCCGACGAAGTGTCGCCACCTAGCGGCCTAGAGACTGGCCGCTATTCGTTCGCCGACTTGTGCGGTGGACAGCTTCTCGTCCCCTCGCGTCGCCAGGTGCTGCTCGACGGCTTTGTCGACGCGCGCGGCCGCGTCGTCTTGGCCGACGTGGGTCAGAAGCAGCGCAACCGACATGATCGCCGCGGTCGGGTCGGCGATGCCCTGGCCCGCGATGTCCGGCGCGCTGCCATGTACGGGTTCGAACATCGACGGATTGGTCCGCGTCGCATCGATATTGCCGCTCGCGGCCAGTCCGATGCCGCCGCACACCGCCGCGGCGAGATCGGTGACGATATCGCCGAACAGGTTGTCGGTGACGATCACGTCGAACCGGCCAGGATCGGTGACCAGATGGATCGTGGCGGCGTCCACATGCTGGTACGCAATCTCGACGTCGGGGTACTCCGCAGCGACTTCCTGCACCGTGCGCCACCACAGCCCACCTGCGAAGGTCAACACATTGTTCTTGTGCACCAGCGTCAGGTGCTTGCGGCGCTTCTGCGCACGGCGGAACCCGTCGTGCACGACGCGACGGACGCCGAATGCCGTGTTCACACTGACCTCGGTGGCGATCTCGTTCGGAGTGCCGACGCGAATCGCTCCCCCGGTGCCGGTGTACGGCCCCTCGGTGCCTTCGCGGACGACGACGAAGTCGATGTCGGGGTTGCCGGCCAGCGGCCCGGTAACGCCCGGATACAGCCGGGCCGGCCGCAGGTTGATGTGATGATCGAGCTCGAACCGAATGCGCAGCAGCAGACCGCGTTCCAGCACACCGCTGGGCACCGACGGGTCACCGATCGCGCCAAGCAGGATCGCGTCGTGTGCGCGCAGTTCGTCGAGCACCAAGTCGGGCAGGACCTCGCCGGTGGCGTGGAATCGCCGCGCGCCAAGGTCGTAACTGGTCTTTTCGACCCCGGGCAGCACCGCGTCGAGCACCTTGACGGCCTCGCCGATCACCTCCGGGCCGATGCCGTCGCCGGCAATGATCGCCAATTTCACGAGAGATCCACCACTTCCAGCAGTTTGGCGCCGACGGCTTCGGTGATTGCGGCACGTACATCGTCGGGCAGGTCGCGGTCGACACGCAGCAGGATCGTTGCGCCCGGCCCCTCCGCATCCTCGCTGAGTTGTGCCGCGTGGATGTTGATGTCTGCACCGCCGAGCAGCGTGCCGATCTTGCCCAGCGTGCCGGGCTGGTCGACGTAGTTGATGATCAGGTTCACGCCCTCGGCGCGCAGATCGAAGTTACGACCGTTGATTTGGACGATCTTCTCGACGAGCTGAGGACCGGTCAGTGTGCCTGCGACGTTGGTGACCGAACCGTCGGAGTGCACCGCGCGGACGTCGACGACGCTGCGGTGGTTGGGGCTCTCGGTGGCGGTGCTGATGTCGGCCTGCACGCCGCGTTCGGCGGCCAATGCCGGCGCGTTGACGAACGTGACCGGGTCCTCGATGACGGCGGAGAACAATCCGCGCAGCGCCGAAAGACGCAGTACATCAACGTCTTCCGAAGCAAGCTCGCCGCGAACCTGCACGGAAAGCGAGACTGGCAGCTCGCTGGAAAGCACGCCGACGAGCAGACCGAGCTTGCGCACTAGATCCAGCCATGGTGCGACTTCTTCGCCGACGACCCCGCCGCCGACGTTGACGGCATCGGGCACGAATTCACCTGCAAGTGCCAGCTTCACGCTCTCGGCGACGTCGGTGCCTGCACGGTCCTGCGCCTCGCCGGTCGAGGCGCCGAGGTGCGGTGTCACGACGACCTGAGGCAGGTCGAACAGCGGGCTGTCGGTGGTGGGCTCCTTGGCGAATACGTCGATGCCTGCCCCCCGGACATGCCCGGACCTGACGGCGTCGGCCAGCGCTTCCTCGTCGATCAGTCCGCCGCGCGCGGCGTTGACGATGATCACGCCCGGTTTGGTCTTGGCCAACGCCTCCTTGCCGATCAGGCCGGCGGTCTCCTGGGTTTTCGGCAGGTGGACCGAGATGAAGTCGGCGCGGGCCAACAGCTCGTCGAGGGTGAGCAGCTCGATGCCCAGCTGCGCGGCCCGCGCAGCCGACACGTAGGGGTCGTAGGCGACGACGTGGGTGCCGAACGCGGCCAGCCGCTGGGCGACCAGCTGCCCGATGCGGCCTAGCCCGACGACGCCGACGGTCTTGCCGTAGATCTCAGTGCCGGAGAACTGTGACCGCTTCCAGGTGCGGTCGCGCAGCGATGCGTCGGCCGCGGGGATGTCGCGTGCGGCGGCCAGCAGCAGTGCCAGCGCATGCTCGGCGGCGCTGTGGATGTTGGACGTCGGCGCATTGACCACCAGCACACCGCGCGCGGTGGCGGCGTCGACGTCGACATTGTCCAGGCCGACGCCTGCGCGGGCGACGATCTTGAGCTTGGGCGCCGCGGCGAGCACCTCGGCGTCGACGGTGGTTGCCGAGCGCACCAGCAGCGCGTCGGCCTCCGACACGGCGGCCAGCAGCTTCTCTCGGTCGGGGCCGTCGACCCAACGGACTTCTACCTGGTCGCCGAGTGCGGCGACGGTCGATTCAGCCAGTTTGTCGGCGATCAGTACAACGGGAAGACTCACGTCCACACAGAGTAGTGGGCTGTAATTGTGAGGTGGACGTCACCGTCGTCGGCAGTGGACCCAACGGCTTGGCGGCCGCCGTCATCTGCGCTAGGGCCGGGCTTTCGGTGCAGGTATTCGAGGCCCAGCCCACGGTCGGGGGCGGTGCGCGCACCCTGGCTGACCCCGAGTTTTCCGGGGTGTCGCACGACATCTGTTCGGCTGTTCATCCGCTGGCGCTGGCATCGCCGTTTCTGGCCGAGTTCGATCTTCCTGCCCGCGGGGTGACGCTGACGGTGCCCGAGGTTGCCTACGCCAACCCGTTGCCTAACCGGCCCGCCGCGGTCGGCTACCACGACTTGGAGCGCACCTGCGCGGAGCTGAGCCATGGTGACTCTTGGCGGCATCTGCTGGGCCCGATGGTCGAACGCGACGACGCGGTGCTCAAACTGCTGCTCGGCGACAAGCGGTCGCTTCCCACCGACCCCATCGCCGCGGTACAGGCCGGGATACGGATTCTCGGACAAGGCACGCCGGCATGGCGTGCGCTGAACGGCGTCGACGCGCGCGCGTTGTTCACCGGCGTTGCCGCGCATACGATTTCGCAAATGCCGTCGCTGGTGTCGGCAGGCGCGGGCCTGATGCTTGCCACGCTCGCGCACACCGTCGGCTGGCCGATCCCTGTCGGCGGCAGCCAAGCCATTCCCAACGCGTTGATGGAAGACCTTCTGGCGCACGGTGGCACGGTAACCCCCGGCGAGGAGATCACCGAACCGCCTGCGGGTGTTGTGCTTTACGACACCGCCCCCACGGCGCTGTTGTCCATCTACGGCGATCGGTTACCTGCGCGGTACGCGAAGGCATTGCAGCGCTACCGATTCGGACCTGGTGTCGCGAAGGTGGATTTCGTGCTGTCCGATGAGATCCCGTGGACCGATCCACGTCTTGCCGATGCCCCGACGCTACACATGGGCGGCACGCGCGAACAGATGGCGCACGCCGAGCGTGAGGCGGCCGCGGGTCGGCACGCCAAATGGCCGATGGTTCTCGCCGCCTTACCTCATCTGGCCGATCCGAGTCGCATCGACGCACAGGGCCGCAGACCGCTCTGGACATACGCGCATGTGCCGTCCGGCTCGCCCGTCGACCAAGCCGATGTCGTCACCGAGATTTTTGAGCGGTTCGCGCCCGGCTTCCGCGACATCGTCGTGGCGGTCCGGTCGATACCCGCGTCGCGGCTGGCCGAGCACAACGCGAACCTCGTCGGCGGCGACATCGGCGTCGGCGGCAATACCTTGTTCCATGCGTTGGCGGGCCCAACGCCGCGGCTCAACCCGTGGAGCACAACGATTCCCAAGGCGTACCTGTGCTCGTCGGCGACCCCGCCGGGCGGCGGCGTTCACGGAATGTCCGGCTACTACGCCGCCCGCACGGTGTTGCGCCGCGAATTCGGCATCAAGACAATGCCGAGCCTCGCGCCCTAGGGATTTGTGTGCGTTCGGGAGCGCTCACCGCTCCCGAACGCACACAAGCCGCGAAATCTAAGCCGTGTCGGTGAGCGGGCGGTCGACCCAGCTCATCAGGTCGCGCAGCTTCTTGCCCGTCACCTCGATCGGGTGCTCGGCGTTCTCCTTGCGCAGCCGCTCGAGCTCCTTGTTACCGCCTTCGACGTTGGCGACGAGCCGCTTGACGAAGGTGCCGTCCTGGATGTCGGACAGGATCTGCTGCATCCGCTTCTTGGTGTCGGCGTCGATGACCCGCGGGCCGGACAGGTAGCCGCCGAACTCCGCGGTGTCGGACACCGAGTAGTTCATCCGTGCGATGCCGCCCTCGTACATCAGGTCGACGATCAGCTTGAGCTCGTGCAGCACCTCGAAGTACGCCAGCTCGGGCGCGTAGCCCGCCTCGACCATCACGTCGAAACCGGTCTTGACGAGTTCCTCTGTGCCACCGCACAACACGGCTTGCTCGCCGAACAGGTCGGTCTCGGTCTCGTCCTTGAACGTGGTCTTGATGACGCCGGCGCGGGTGCCGCCGATGCCCTTCGCGTAGGACAGCGCGAGCGCTTGGCCCTCGCCCTTCGGGTCCTGGTCGACAGCGATCAGGCAGGGCACACCCTTGCCGTCGACGAACTGGCGGCGCACCAGATGGCCGGGGCCCTTCGGCGCAACCATGCCGACGGTGACGTTGGCCGGCGGCTTGATCAGATCGAAGTGAATGTTGAGGCCGTGGCCGAAGAACAGCGCATTGCCGTCTTCGAGATTCGGCTCGATGTCGTTGCGGAAGATATCGGCCTGCGCGGTGTCGGGCGCCAGAAGCATGATCACGTCGGCCCACTTGGCGACCTCGGCGGGCGTGTCCACCTCGAGCCCCTGCTCGGTGACCTTCTCGCGAGACTTCGACCCCTCCTTGAGGCCGACCTTCACCTGTACGCCGGAGTCACGCAGGGAAAGCGAATGCGCATGGCCCTGGCTGCCATAGCCGATGACGCCGACCTTGCGTCCCTGGATGATCGACAGGTCCGCATCGTCGTCATAGAACATCTCAACTGCCACTGTGAATCTTCTTTCTTGTCTTATCTTTCGGGGCTTACTTGACGGTGCCGATGCCGCGCGGTCCGCGCGACAGCGACACCACTCCGGACTGCGCGAGCTCACGGATGCCATATGGCTCCAGCACCCGCATAAACGCTTCCAGCTTCGCTGGTGTGCCGGTGGCTTCGATCGTCAACGACTCAGTCGTCACATCAACGACCTTGGCGCGGAACAGGTTCACCGCCTCGATCACCTGACTGCGCGTGGTGGCGTCGGCGCGAACCTTGATCAAGGCCAGCTCGCGCGAGACGGAGTTGTCTTCGTCCTGCTCGACGATCTTGATCACGTTGATGAGCTTGTTGAGCTGCTTGGTGATCTGCTCGAGCGGGGAGTCCTCGACGCTGACGACGATCGTCATCCGCGACATGTCCTTCTGCTCGGTCGCACCGACCGCCAGCGACTGAATGTTGAAGCCGCGCCGCGAGAACAGCGACGCCACTCGGGCGAGCACGCCGGGCTTGTCCTCGACGAGCACACTCAGCGTGTGCGTCGGCGTTGACGTGTTGACGGTCATCAGGCATGCCCTTCTTCAGGATCGTCGAACAGCGGGCGGATCCCGCGCGCGGCCTGGATCTCGTCATTGCTGGTGCCGGCAGCCACCATCGGCCACACCTGGGCGTCGGCGCCGACGATGAAGTCGATCACGACCGGTCGGTCGTTGATCTCACGCGCCTGCCTGATGACGTCCTCGACGTCTTCGGCACGCTCGCAACGCAATCCGACACAGCCCAGCGCCTCTGCGAGCAATACGAAATCCGGGATGCGATGCGAGTGCGTCGCGAGATCCGTTTGGCTGTAGCGCTCTTCGTAGAACAGTGTCTGCCACTGCCGCACCATGCCCAGGTTGCCGTTGTTGATGATCGCCACCTTGATCGGCGCGCCCTCGACGGCGCAGGTGGCCAGTTCCTGGTTCGTCATCTGGAAGCAGCCGTCGCCGTCGATCGCCCAGACTTCGGCATCGGGCCGGCCGAACTTGGCGCCCATCGCCGCGGGCACCGCGTAGCCCATGGTGCCGAGGCCGCCGGAATTCAGCCACGTTTTCGGGTTCTCGTACTTGATGAACTGGGCGGCCCACATCTGATGCTGCCCCACGCCTGCGACGTACACGGCGTCGGGTCCGGCCATCTTGCCGAGGGTCTCGATGACGTATTCCGGCGACAAGCTGCCGTCGCTCTGCGGCCCATAGCTCAGCGGGAACGTCGACTGCACTCCGCGCAGATACTCCCACCAGTTGTCGATCTTTATCGAGCCGATGGTGCCGTCGCGTCGCAGCGCCTCGATCAGATCAGTGATGACGGCCTTCACGTCGCCCACGATCGGCACGTCGGCGTGCCGGTTCTTGCCGATCTCGGCGGGGTCGATGTCGGCGTGGATGACCTTGGCGTCGGGCGCAAACGAGTCGAGCTTGCCCGTCACCCGGTCGTCGAAGCGCGTGCCCAGCGCGATCAGCAGATCGCTGCGCTGCAGCGCGGCCACCGCAGCGACGGTGCCGTGCATGCCTGGCATCCCCATGTGCTGCGGATGGCTGTCCGGGAACGCGCCGCGGGCCATCAGCGTGGTGACGACGGGGATGCCCGTCAGCTCGGCCAGGTCCAGCAGCTGCTCGGTGGCCTCGCCGCGGATCACGCCGCCGCCGACGTAGAGCACCGGCTTGCGTGCCGCCGCAATGAGCTTGGCGGCTTCGCGCACCTGACGGTTGTGCGGCTTGGTGTTGGGCTTGTAACCGGGCAGGTCGATCCGCGGCGGCCAGGCGAACGTGCACTGGCCCTGCAGGATGTCCTTCGGGATGTCGACGAGCACCGGACCGGGCCGGCCCGACGAGGCGATGTGGAATGCCTCGGCGATCACCCGAGGGATGTCGTTGCCGTCGCGCACCAGGAAGTTGTGCTTGGTGACCGGCATGGTGATGCCGGAGATGTCGGCTTCCTGGAAGGCGTCGGTGCCGATCAACGCGCGCCCGACCTGACCGGTGATGGCCACCACCGGGATCGAGTCCATATGCGCATCAGCGAGCGGCGTGACCAGGTTCGTCGCCCCGGGACCCGACGTCGCCATGCACACGCCGACCCGTCCGGTGGCGTGCGCGTATCCGCTGGCGGCATGACCTGCGCCCTGCTCGTGGCGGACCAGGACGTGCCGCAGCTTCTGCGAGTCGAAAAGCGGGTCGTAGACCGGCAACACGGCACCGCCGGGGATGCCGAAGATGACCTCGACGTCGAGTTCCTCCAGCGATCGGATTACCGCCTGCGCGCCGGTAAGTTGTTGCGGCGCAATTCTCTTCGGCTGCGCAGGGTTTGGCTTTGCGCCGTTTCGCGGAGTCGCCGACTCTTCGGGTGGCCGCGTGGTGGGTGCGCTCACGGTGTCCTCTGTCCGTTCCTCGTCGTCTCTAGGATCTCAAATCGATGTTGGGGCAACAAAAAACCCCCGCCAGCTGGGCCGCTGTACGAGGGTCGCGCGTTGATGCTGGTTGCTATGCCCGGCAGAGGGCAAGCGCGACATCAACGCGCTTCCCAATTACTACGAGCATTCCAGCGGTCTGCATAACAGTCGACGGTAGCCTCCGCACTGGTCACCGGTCAAATTCCCGGCACCGCCGGGGTGGTCAAATTCCGACCTGGGCCCCAGGAACTCAATTGCAACGGTGCGAAGATGGCGAGATGAGCTCCCCCGCTGCCACCCCGGTCGTCATCCGGATCTCGCCGATGGCGCACTTCGCGGTCGGATTCGTCGCGCTCGGCCTGCTCGCGTTGGTGCTCTCTGGGCCCGCATGGTTTGCGCTGCTGCTCGCCATTCCGGTCATCTTGTCGGCGTTGATCATCCGATATCGAACGGTGGCGGATGAGGACACAGTGACCGCGCGAACTCTGCTGGGCAGTCAGACCGTCGGGTGGGACGACATCGACGGGCTGCGCTTTGGCAAGGGCTCATGGGCACTGGCCCAATGCAAAGACCGAACCGAACTGCGACTTCCCGCAGTGACGTTTTCGACGCTGCCGCTGCTGACCGAGGCGAGCGGCGGCAAGGTGCCGAACCCCTACGCGTAGCCGATCAGGCCAGCGGGTTGCCGCCGTTGAGCAGCACCCACAGCCCGATGCCTGCGCCCACACCGAGGACCAAGGCGGCGAACGAGCCGACGAACGGGCGTCGGGCCCAGCCGCGGCCGGCGTCCAGCCCGTAGCGGCCGGGGCCGATCAGGATGATCGCCGCAACGGTGCAAATGAGGATCAGTTTGTATTCGTGGCCGTCCGTCAGGAACGACGCCAGCCTGGCGTTTTCGTGGGCGAGCATCGCTTCGGCCAGCAGGCCGTTGACCAGGTACGCCAGCGCGCCCGCGGCCGCCACCGGCGTGAACAACCCGAGAACAAGCAGCACCCCGGCAGCGATCTGTCCGCCGGTGGCCACATAGGTGAGGATGTCGGCGTGCTGGAAGCCCTTGTCGGTCAGCGACTGCTCGAAACCGTCGAAGCCGGGCCCGTTCCACCAGCCGAACGCCTTCTGCAGGCCATGGCCGATGAGCAGTGCGCCCACGGCGAGGCGAAGCAGCAGTAGCCCCAGGTCCTGGGTGCCGCGACGGCCCGCCGCAAGCGCTCTCTCGTCGCCGGGATCGGGATCGATCCCGGCCGGCTCGGCGGAGAAGGATCCGATGGAGTGCCGCCCGCCGGGCTGGACGTACGGCAGCGGCTCGGGCTCGCTGATCAGACCGAAGGGTTCACCGGCTGGGGACTTGGCCGAGTCGTAGCGCGGAATCGCGGTGGTTTCGAAGTCACCGGCGTACTGAGAGGAAGGAAGGTCGTCTTCGGGATCGACCAGGCTGGCCGATACGGGCCGCCCGGCCACATCGTCAGGCCGCTGCCAGGCGCGTGGGTCAGGATGACTGGTCACGACTGCCAGGGTAGGTGCTAGTCACCTGCTAATCGAGGATTGGCGCGGCGCTTTCGGCACCCTATTCGCGGGCAATGTCAAGTGCGTCGGCGTGGTGCGCGTGGCGCGCACGGCCAAACAATCCGTAACCTGGCTCGCATGAGACAGCGCCGGCGCATGCGGGGTGTGTACGTCCTGTTGTGTGCGGCGTTGCTCGTGGGGTCGGGCTGCGCGCGTTTCGACCAGGCTCAGTCGCAGCCGTTCACCACCGAGCCCAAGCTTGCGCCGGGATCGTCATCGGCGCCTCCACCCCCGCCGCCGCTGCCGCCCAAGCCGTTCCCGAAGGTCTGTCCTGCGCCGGGCGTCATGCAGGGCTGCCTGGAAAGCACCAGCGGGCTGATCATGCTTCCCAACAGCCAGTCGGCATTGGTCGCCGAGCGCACGACCGGCGCGGTCAAGGAGGTGTCGGTCAGCGCCGAACCCAAGGTCAAGCTGGTGATCCCGGTCGACGGGAGCGGCGACGGCGGACTGATGGACATCACGATGTCGCCGACGTACTCGCAGGATCGGCTGATGTACGCCTACGTCAGCACCCCCACCGACAACCGGGTCATCCGCATCGCCGACGGCGATGTCCCCAAGCCGATCTTGACCGGCATCCCGAAGGGTGCCACCGGCAACATGGGGTCGTTGATCTTCACCAGCCCGACCACCTTGCTGGTGCAGACCGGCGACGCAGGCAACCCCGCCCTTGCCGCCGATCCCGGTTCGCTGGCGGGCAAGGTGCTGCGCATCGAGCAGCCGACGACCGTCAACCCGGCGCCGCAGACCACCGCGCTCAGCGGGATGGGCGCCGGTGGGTCGATGTGCATCGACCCGTCCGACGGGTCGCTCTACGTCACTGACCGCACGCCGACGGCCGACCGGCTGCAGCGGATCACCAAAGACTCCAAGGTGTCGACGGTGTGGACGTGGCCGGATCGTCCCGGCGTAGCGGGATGCGCGGCGCTGGACGGCACGGTGCTGGTCAACCTCGTCAACACCAAACAAACCGTCGCTGTCCGGCTGGCGCCGGACACCGGCGCGGTCACCGGTGAGCCAGAAGTCATTCGCCAGGATCAGCACGGTCACGCATGGGCGCTGCAGTTGTCGCCCGACGGCAACGTCTGGGGCGCGACGGTCAACAAGACCTCCGGCGACGCCGAGAAGCTCGACGACGTCGTCTTCCCGCTGTTCCCGCAGGGTGGCGGTTTCCCGCGCAGCAATGCGGACAACACGTAGCTCGTTATGGCTTCCAGGGCTGTGATGTCGCGGCGACTACAGCCCTCAGCGCAAAATCGGCGCTAGCTGCAGGCGGCCAGCACCAGTTCGCGCACCCGCGCGGCGTCGGCCTGTCCCTTGGTGGCCTTCATCACCGCGCCGACGATCGCGCCGGCCGCCTGGACCTTGCCGCCGCGAATCTTCTCGACGATGTCGGGGTTGGCGGCCAGCGCCTCGTCGACGGCGGCCTGAATGAGCGAGTCGTCGCGCACCACGGCCAGCCCGCGGTCCGCCATCACCTGCTCGGGTTCACCCTCGCCGGCCAGCACGCCCTCGATGACCTGGCGGGCCAGCTTGTTCGACAACTTGCCGTCATCGACCAACTTGATGACGGCGGCGACCTGTGCCGGGGTGATCGGCAGCGCGTCGAGTTCGACGCCCCCCTCATTGGCCTTCTGCACCAAGAAGTTTCCCCACAAGGCGCGCGCGGCATCGCTGGACGCGCCGTGTTCGACAGTGGCGGCCACCAGTTCGACCGCACCGGCGTTGACGAGGTCGCGCATGACCTCATCGGAAATGCCCCAGTCCTCTTGAATTCGCTTGCGGCGCAGCCACGGTAGCTCCGGCATCGTCGCCCGCAGCTTTTCGACCAGCTCGGCGTCTGGTGCCACCGGCTCCAGATCCGGTTCAGGGAAATACCGGTAATCCTGCGCGGTTTCCTTGCTACGGCCCGGCGACGTATAGCCGTCTTCGTGAAAATGCCGGGTCTCCTGGTGCACCCGGCCACCGGCATCGAGAACCGCTGCCTGACGCCGCATCTCGTAACGCACCGCGACCTCGACGCTCTTCAATGAGTTCACGTTCTTGGTTTCGGTGCGGGTGCCGAACTCCTCCTGCCCGAGCGGCCTGAGCGAGAGGTTGGCATCGCAGCGCATCGAGCCTTGATCCATCCGCACATCGGAAACACCCAACGCTCGCAACAGATCCCGCAGCGCGGTCACATACGCACGGGCGATCTCGGGTGCGCGCGCTCCTGCGCCCTCGATCGGCTTGGTGACGATCTCGATCAACGGCACACCCGAGCGGTTGTAGTCGATCAGCGACGTCGTCGCGCCCTCGATGCGGCCGGTTTCACTGCCGAGATGCGTCAGCTTGCCGGTGTCCTCTTCCATGTGGGCCCGTTCGATGTCTACGCGCCACGTGGTGCCGTCGTCGAGCGGGACGTCGAGGTAGCCGTCGATCGCGATCGGCTCGTCGTATTGCGAGATCTGGTAGTTCTTCGGCATGTCCGGATAGAAGTAGTTCTTCCGGGCGAACCGGCACCACGGCACGATCCCGCAATTCAGCGCCAGGCCGATGCGAATCGCGGACTCCACCGCCTCCTGGTTGAGCACGGGCAACGACCCGGGCAGGCCAAGGCATACCGGGCATACCTGGGTATTGGGTTCGGCGCCGAATTTGTTGGCGCAGCCGCAGAACATCTTCGTTGCGGTGGACAGCTCGACGTGCACCTCGAGCCCCATCACAGGGTCATATCGGGCCACGACGTCGTCGTAGTCGATGAGTTCTGCAGCGGAGGTGGCGGTCATGTGGGCGAGTTTAGTGCGGGCGGTTCCGCCAGTTTGGGGTGCACGCCCGGGCTCAGACCAAGTGCCGCGGCCACTCGCTGCAGCATCGTCAACAGGTCCGCCCGTTCCTCGGGCGAGAGCGCGGAGGTCACCTCGTCCTCCATTGCGTCGGACTCTTCTTTCAACGCCGGCAGCAAGCCCCGGGCCTTTTCGGTCAGTGTGACCGCGAACGCGCGACGGTCGTCCGGGTGTGGCCGCCGCTGCACCAGACCCTCGTGCTCAAGAGTGTCGATGAGGTTGACCATGACGTTGCGGTGCACGCCAAGCCTGGCCGACAGCTGGCGCTGGGATTGGCCGTCGTTGTCCGCCAGTGCAAGCAAAATGGCATTGACCCGCGGATGCACGCCCATCGGCGCCAGCCGCCGCTTCGCGTCGTCGGCGACATACGCGCCGAGTTGAGACAAGAGAAATGGAATCCGCTGGTCAAGCTCGCGGACACCCGTTGGTTCGTCGACCACGACGCGACATTAGCACTGAGCGTGATCGTCCTATATTGTGATAATCACTATTAGTGACTATTCAGCGGAGGAACCATGCGACTCGTCATCTTCGGCGCCAACGGTCAGACAGGCAAGCTGGTGACCCGTACAGCGCTCGACTCCGGCCACACCGTCGTCGCGGTGACTCGCCGGCCCCACGACTTTCCAATCGCCCATCCGGCGCTGACCGTCGCCGGCGCCGACGTTCACGAGGCGGCCGCGGTGGGCGACGTGGTCGTCGGCGCCGACGCCGTGCTGTCGATGCTGGGTGTTCCATTCACGCGCGATGCGGTCGACACCTACTCGGCGGGGACGGCGAATATCGTCGCCGCGATGAAAGCCGCGGGGGTCCGCCGTCTCGTCGTGGTCAGTTCGACGGGCGCATATCCGGCTCCCGGACGCACGGGTGCGCCGATCGCATTGCGACTGTTTGAACCGGTCATCACCAAGACGATCGGAAAGACTGTCTACGACGACATCCGGCGCATGGAAACCGTCGTGCGCGACAGCGGATTGGACTGGACCATCGTGCGCCCTTCGGGGTTGTTCGACTTGCCCTATGTCACCGAATACGTTGCCGGCCAGGTGGATCCAGTCGGCGCGTTTACGTCTCGCAGCGATCTTGCCGACTATCTCGTCAGTTTGGCCGCCAGCACCACGCGCCACGACACCGTGACCGTCTCCACGACGGCGGACACCCCGACGATGTGGCAGATGATCCGCCGCGAAGCCTTCAAGAGCGCGTAACCGATCGGCGCGAGCAGACGCAAAATGCTCGAAAACCGCGGCGTGTCGGGTGATTTTGCGTCTGCTCGCGGAATAAAAGTTAGCCGAAGAATTCGGCGGCGTCGTCGTATCGGCTCTGCGGAACCAACTTCAGTTGGCGGGTGGCGTCGGCCAGCGGGACGCGGCCGATGTCCTGGCCCCGCAGCGACACCATCATTCCGTACTCGCCGGCGTGGGCGGCGTCGGCGGCATTGACGCCGAAGCGGGTGGCCAGCACCCGGTCGTATGCCGTTGGCGTGCCGCCGCGTTGAACATGGCCGAGCACGGTCACGCGGACGTCCTTCTTGATCCGCTTCTCCACCTCGACGGCCAGCTGTGCGGCCACACCGGTGAACTTTTCGTGTCCGAACTCGTCGGTGCCGCCCGCTCGCAGCTTCATCGTGCCCTCGGCGGGCTTGGCGCCCTCCGCGACCACACAAATGAAATGCGAATCACCGCGCACGAAGCGCTGTTTGACGAGCCGGCACACCTCTTCGACGTCGAATGGCTGCTCGGGGATCAACGTCATGTGTGCGCCGGACGCAAGCCCCGAGTTCAACGCGATCCAGCCGGCGTGGCGACCCATCACTTCGACGAGCATCACGCGCTGGTGCGACTCGGCGGTGCTGTGCAGCCGGTCGATCGCCTCGGTCGCGACCTGCAGCGCGGTGTCGTGTCCGAATGTCACATCGGTGCAGTCGATGTCGTTGTCGATAGTCTTCGGCACCCCGACTACGGGCACGTTCTCCTCGGACAGCCAGTGCGCAGCCGTCAGCGTGCCCTCGCCTCCGATCGGGATCAGCACGTCGATGCCGTTGTCCTCGAGAGTCTGTTTGATCTGCGGCAGACCGGCGCGCAACTTGTCCGGGTTGACGCGCGCGGTACCGAGCATGGTGCCGCCCTTGGCGAGCAGACGGTCGTTGCGGTCGTCGTTCTTCAGCTGCACCCGCCGGTCTTCCAGGAGCCCACGCCAGCCGTCGAGAAAGCCGACGACCGAAGAGCCGTAGCGCGCGTCGCAGGTCCGGACCACCGCCCGGATGACCGCGTTCAGGCCAGGACAGTCACCCCCGCCGGTGAGAACTCCGATCCGCATGATCTCATCCTCCCCCGTCAGACCGCGGTTGGCAGCGGACCCCGGGCAACCTCGTAGGCCGCGCCCACGCGATACAGCCGGTCGTCGGCAAGCGCGGGCGCCATGATCTGCAGGCCAACCGGCAGGTTGTCGTCCGGTGACAGGCCCGACGGCACCGACATCCCGCAATGACCGGCCAGGTTCAGTGGCAGCGTGCACAGGTCGAACAGGTACATCGCCAGCGGGTCGTCGACCTTCTCCCCCAACGGGAACGCCGTTGTCGGCGTCGCAGGTGACACCAGCACGTCGACCTTCTTGTACGCCTCGTCGAGGTCGCGCGCGATCAGTGTGCGCACCTTCTGCGCCTGGTTGTAGTAGGCGTCGTAGTAGCCCGCCGACAGCGCGTAGGCCCCAATCATGATGCGGCGCTTGACTTCTGGGCCAAAGCCGGCTGCCCGCGTCAAAGCCATCACCTCTTCGGCGCTGTGCGTGCCGTCGTCGCCGACGCGCAGGCCGTAGCGCATCGCGTCGAACCGTGCGAGGTTCGACGACACCTCCGAAGGCAGGATCAGGTAGTAGGCGGGCAGCGAGTAGTCGAAGTGCGGGCAGTCGACTTCGCTGACGTCGGCGCCCAGCTTGGTCAGCACCTCGACGGCGGCGTTGAACGACGCCAGCACCCCGGCCTGATAGCCCTCGCCACGCAACTGCTTGACCACCCCGATCCGCACACCCTTCAGATCGCCGGACGCACCCGCCCTCGCGGCGGCGACCACGTCGGGCACCTGGGCGTCGACCGACGTGGAGTCCTTCGGGTCGTGCCCGGCGATCACCTGGTGCAGCAGTGCGGTGTCGAGCACGGTGCGCGCGGCCGGCCCACCCTGGTCCAACGACGACGCACATGCGACCAGGCCATACCGGGACACCGTGCCGTACGTGGGCTTCACCCCGACGGTCGCGGTCAAAGCGGCCGGCTGGCGGATCGATCCGCCGGTGTCGGTCCCGATGGCCAGCGGCGCCTGGAACGCGGCAAGCGCCGCCGCACTGCCGCCGCCCGATCCGCCTGGCACCCGGTCGACGTTCCACGGGTTGCGGGTCGGGCCGTATGCGGAGTTTTCGGTCGAGCTGCCCATCGCGAACTCGTCCATGTTGGTCTTGCCCAGAATCGGGATGCCCGCCGCGCGCAGCCGAGCGGTCACGGTCGCGTCGTACGGCGACGTCCAGCCCTCGAGGATCTTCGATCCGCAGGTGGTCGGCATATCCGTGGTGGTGAAGACGTCTTTCAACGCCAGCGGCACGCCGGCCAGCGATGACGGCAGCGCGTCACCCGCGGCTACAGCCGCGTCGATCCGGGCCGCCTCGGCCAGCGCCTTGTCCTCCGCCACATGCAGAAACGCGTGGTACTTGTCGTCGGTCTCGGCGATCTGATCCAGACACGCCCGCGTCGCCTCGGTGGACGACACCTCTTTGGCGGCGATCTTCGCGCCGAGCGTGGCCGCATCCAAGCGAATCAGGTCTTCACTCATGCCTCGGGTCATTCCGCTTCTCCCAGAATCCGCGGGACGGCGAACCGGCCGTCGACCGCCTTCGGCGCCTCGGCCAGCGCTTCGTCTTGGGTCAGGCACGGCTCGACGACGTCGGGGCGGAACACGTTGACGTCCTTCAGCGGGTTGCCGGTCGGTTCGACGCCGGTGACGTCCACGGCCTGGATCTGGCTGACATGGCCGAGGATGGCGTCCAGCTGACCGGCGAAACTGTCCAACTCGTCTTCGGTCAAAGCTAGGCGGGCCAGACGCGCCAAATGGGCAACCTCATCTCGGGAGATCTGTGACACGAGTGCCGAGCCTAGTCACCGGCGCGCATCGCCCGGAATGCTGACCCGCAAGCGCTGTGCGACAGTGTTGCGCGTGCCTACCTATCTCCTGCGGGTCGAACTCGAGGATCGACCGGGCAGCCTCGGCTCACTGGCCGTGGCGCTCGGGTCGGTGGGCGCTGACATCTTGTCCCTGGACGTGGTCGAACGCGCATCGGGATATGCGATCGACGACCTTGTGGTCGAGCTGCCGGCGGGCGCGATGCCCGACACGCTGATCACGGCCGCCGAAAACCTGCGGGGCGTCTACGTCGACGCCATCCGGCCACATACCGGGCTGCTCGAGGCGCATCGCGAGCTGGAACTCATCGATCACGTCGCCGCAGCCGACGGCAAAGAGAAGAGGTTGCAGGTGCTTGCCGACGAAGCGCCGCGAGTGCTTCGCGTCGGATGGTGCACTGTGGTTCGGCAGAACGAATCGGGGCTGCAGCGGATCGTCGGCAGCCACGGGGCGCCGGAAACTCACATGGAGCAGGTGCCCTGGCTGCCCCTCGATCACGCCGAAGCCCTGGACTCACGGGCGGACTGGGTGCCGCAGGTGTGGCGCGACATGGACACCACGCTCGCGGCGGCGCCGTTGGGCACACACGACACCGCGATGGTGCTAGGCCGCGCTGGGGGCCCGGAGTTCCGGCCGTCCGAGGTGGCGCGGCTGGGCTATCTGGCCGGGATCGTCGCGACGATATTGCGCTGAGGTCGCTCAGCCTCCCGCTGGCACGGGTTCCCGTTCGCTGATGGCGACAAGCGAGGCTTGGCAATCTGCGGGGTGACCGCCGTTACCCATAATCCATCGGCCTAAACACCGACGGCGAAACGCACAGCAGAATCACAGCGAGCTGCTGTTACGGTTGCCCGAATCGTGCCATGGGGCATGCCGTGAGAAGGAGTCCGCTTGCAGACCGTACTCCTTGTGGCCGCAATCGCGCTCTTCATTGCGGCGATCATCGTTCTCGTCATCGCGTTGCGACGCCCGCGCACTCCGAAGACGCCGGCGGCGCGCCAGGATCCGCTGAAGTTTGGCGAGATGCCCCGTTTCGGCCCGCGTGAACTCGGGCCCGGCGCCATCGTCAGCTACGGCGGCGTCGACTACATCGTGCGCGGTTCAGTAACTCTGCGCGAGGGCCCGTTCGTATGGTGGGAACACCTCATCGAAGGCGATACCAAGGACCCGCTGTGGTTTTCCGTCGAGGAGGACGAGGGCCGTCTCGAGCTGGTGATGTGGGTGGCGCGAAAGGACCTGCAGTTGCAGCCGGGCGGCGAGCACGTCGTCGACGGCGTGCGGTTCCACGAGTCCGAGCGCGGCCACGCGTCGTACACCAGCGAAGGTACGACCGGTCTGCCCGCCGGCGGGGAAATGGACTTCGTCGACTACACCAATGACGGGGAAACGGCGTTCCTGGGATTCGAGCGCTACGGCCCCGAGATGCCTTGGGAAGTTTCCCATGGCACTGCCGTCAGTGAAGGCGAACTGACGGTGTACCCCGCGCCACCCCCGACCACGTAGGGCCATAGGTGCCGCTTCACAAGCTCTCGGTGACACCGGCCGACGTTGCCGGCTCGCGACTAGGCCTCGCGCTCAATGCGCCAGTTCCGGTGGCGCTGGCAACCCTGCGGCTCACACACCCCCGTGGCGGCACCCTGACGCTCGGAGTTCTCGGCGCATCGCATGTCATCAGCGTCGAACACGCGACATCGCCGTTCTCCGAACAGATCTCGTGTACTGCGCAGCAATACGGCGGGGCATTGCCCGATCGCGCCGATGCTCATGGCTATCAGCTAACGGCGCGGACCGCGGAATACACAGAAGTCGCGTTCCGTTCGCTCGCCAGCTGGCTGCGCGACCGGTGCAGCAGCGAATCCGGTTGGCTCGGCGGCACTTTCCCGGGTGACGACGCGGCCTTGACAGCAATCTCGGCGACCGTAGACGGCGCGGGCTGGCGCTGGCAGTCGTGGCACCTGTATCCCGCTGTCCCCGGCGGCACAGTGGTCCACACCGAAAGCCTGTGGAAGCCGTGAGCCGCACACTGTTGTTCTTCCTATCCGGCGGGTTGGCCGTGGCCGCCGCGGCCTGTCTGTACTTCGGCATCACCATGGTGCCCAACGTCCGCTCGTACGTCGGCGACAACTTTGCGCAGTACTCCGGCAGCGGTGACACCACGCGCTATACGTGCAGCGGCTCACCAGACGACGTGGCCGACGACCTGGCCGACCAGCAGCAGCCGGATGCGCGTGCCACCGATGACGACACGGAGTATCTGCGCTACAGCGACAGCATCGTGTCGGTCGGGCCTGATGGCAACCGTCCGTGCAGCATCCGCGTGGAAGGTCTGGGCGCCGGATACAACCAAGGCTCGTATGTGTTCCTCGGCCCCGGGTTCTATTCAGGTTCTCCTGCCGGAAGCGCCGGAGGCAGTCCCGGTGGGCCTGACGGGACGAAGTAACGGACATCAACCAGAGGAGAAACTCATGACCCTGGCCGCCGTCGAGTTCGGCTCGGTGAACGCGGACGTCCTCGTTCGCAGCGTGGTCGCCACGCTGCTCTACTTCGCCGCAGGCATCGTGGTGCTAGTTGCCGGCTTCGTCCTGGTCGACGCCATCACTCCCGGCAAGCTGCGCAGGCAGGTGTTCGTCGAGCGGCGACCCAACGCGGTTGTGCTGACCTCGGCCATGGACCTATCGCTGGCGGTGGTGATCATCGCGGCGATCCGGGCCAGCTCCGACCAGCTGGGGCAGGGACTGATCGACACGCTCGTCTACGGACTGGTCGGCGTCGCCCTGCAAGGGGTAGCCCTGGCCATCCTCGAAGCCGTCGTGCCCGGACGATTCCGGAACTTCATCGACGACGAGCAGTTCCATCCCGCCTCGATCGCCGCCGGTGTAGTCCTGCTCGCCGTCGGAGGGATCATCGCCGCGGCGCTGACATGACCGCGACGGATTCCCTCACCCAGACGCCGGCGCCAGCGCATCGCCCGCCGATACGCTGGCGCGCACTGCTGCTGGCCGCCGTCTCGGCATGCGCGGCCTGCGGCATCGTGTACGAACTGGCGCTGTTGACCCTGGCCACCAGCCTCGACGGCGGCGGAATCGTCGCGACCTCACTGATCGTCGCCGGCTATGTCGCCGCGCTCGGCGCGGGCGGGCTGTTCATCAAGCCGCTGCTGAAGCGCGCCGCGATCACGTTCATCGCCGTCGAGACGCTGCTCGGCGTCGTAGGCGGTCTGTCGGCCGCGGTGCTGTACGTGACGTTCGCATATGTCGGCGGTTCGACTGTCGTGCTGGCGGTGGCCACCGCCCTCATCGGCGGACTGGTCGGCGCCGAGGTGCCACTGTTGATGACGCTGCTGCAACGCGGCCGAACCGCGGGCGCGATCGATACCGGCAAGGTCCTTGCCAACCTCAATGCGGCGGACTATCTGGGCGCGTTGGTCGGCGGACTTGCCTGGCCGTTCCTGGTCTTGCCGCAACTCGGCATGATCCGCGGCGCCGCGGTCACGGGGATGATCAACCTCACGGCCGCAGCGGTCGTCGCCTTGTTCCTGTTGCGCGGCGCGGTCAGCGGCCGTGAACTTGCGGCCTCGCTGATCGCCCTGGCCGCGGCGTTCGCGCTCCTGACAGCGTTGATCGTCAGCGCAAGCGGTATCGAGGCGACCAGCCGGCAGCGGCTCTACGAGGACCCGATCATCGCCTATCAGCACTCGGCCTACCAGGAGATCGTCGTGACTCGTCGCGGCGATGACATGCGACTGTATCTCGATGGGGGGCTCCAATTTTCGACGCGCGACGAATACCGGTACACGGAAAGCCTGGTATATCCCGTGCTCGGAGACGGAGCGCACTCCGTGCTGGTGATCGGCGGCGGCGACGGGCTGGCGGATCGAGAACTGCTGCGGCAACCGGGCATCGACAAAATCGTGCAGGTCGAGCTCGACCCAGCCGTCATCCATATGGCACGGACCACCATGCGCGACGCGAACGCGGGCGCGCTGGACAATCCGCGCGTCGAGGTGGTGATCGCCGATGCGATGACATGGCTGCGAGATCCCCGTCCAGACAAGGTGCCGGCGGGCGGCTTCGACGCCGTGATCGTAGACCTGCCGGACGCCGACACCCCCGCGCTAGGCCGGCTGTACTCGCAAGAGTTCTACGGGTTGATCACCCGTGTGCTGGCTCCCAGCGGACTGATTGTCGTTCAGAGCGGCAGCCCGTACTCGACTCCGACGGCGTTCTGGCGCACCGTATCGACGATCGAAGCCGCCGGGTTCGCCGTGACGCCCTACCACGTCGACGTGCCGACGTTCGGCGACTGGGGTTTCACCCTTGGCCGCCGCAATGCGAGCGCGCCGACTCCGACCGTGCCGAAAGACGCGCCGCCGCTTCGCTTTATGAACCAACGAGTGCTCGACGCCGCGACGGTGTTCGCCGGTGATGTCGCCCCGCAGCAGTTGGCGCCGTCGACTCTGGAAAATCCGCGCATCATGAACGACATGCGCAGCGGCTATCGCTGACCGCTCAGACGCCGTCGGGACCGTTCTCCAGCAGCCTGCGGAACCCGTCCTCGTCGAGGATTGGCACACCGAGCTCGACGGCCTTGTCGTACTTCGAGCCCGGCGCATCACCGGCCACCAGATAAGCCGTCTTCTTCGACACCGAACTGGCCGCCTTGCCCCCGCGGGCGACGATCGCCTCCTTGGCGTCGTCGCGGGAAAAGCCGGTGAGCGATCCGGTGACGACGATCGACAACCCATCCAGCGTGCGCGGGATGCTGGCGTCGCGCTCGTCCTCCATCCGCACGCCGGCAGCGCGCCACTTGTCGACGATCGCGTTGTGCCAGTCGACGGCGAACCACTCCTTGACCGCGGCCGCGATCGTGGGCCCGACACCCTCCACCGCCGCGAGCTGGTCCTCCGACGCCGAGATGATCGCGTCGAGGGTCCCGAATTCGGTGGCCAGCGCGCGCGCCGCCGTCGGGCCGACATGCCGGATCGACAGCGCGACCAGCACCCGCCACAACGGCCGAGTCTTGGCCTCCTGCAAGTTGATCAGCAACCGCGCACCGTTGGCGGAGAGATTGCCATCCTTGGTCTTGAACAGATCGGTGCGCAGCAAGTCGGCGCTGACGATCGTGAACAGGTCGCCCTCGTCGGTGATCACGCCGGACGTCAGCAGCGCAATCGCCGCCTCGTAGCCGAGCCCCTCGATGTCGAACGCACCCCGGCCGGCGAGGTGAAACACCCGCTCGCGCAATTGCGCCGGACACGAGCGCGAGTTAGGGCAGCGGATGTCTGCGTCGCCCTCTTTGGCCGGTGCCAATTTCGTACCGCACTCGGGACATGCTGTGGGCATTTCGAATTCGCGTTCGGAGCCGTCGCGCAGGTCGACGACCGGGCCGAGCACTTCGGGGATGACGTCGCCGGCCTTGCGGATCACCACCGTGTCGCCGATCAGCACGCCCTTGCGTTTGACTTCTGATGCGTTGTGCAGGGTGGCCAGCCCCACCGTCGACCCGGCGACCTTCACCGGCTCCATGTAGGCGAACGGGGTGACCCGGCCGGTCCGCCCGACGTTCACACGAATGTCGAGCAGCTTGGTCGTGGCCTCTTCGGGCGGGTACTTGTAGGCGACGGCCCAGCGCGGCGCTCGCGACGTGGAACCGAGCCGGCGTTGCAGCGCGATCTCGTCGACTTTGACCACCACACCGTCGATTTCGTGTTCGACGTCGTGGCGGTGCTCGCCCCAGTAAGCGATGTGCTCGGTGACCTCGGCGATGCCCTTGACACGGGCGGTGTGCTCGGACACCGGCAGCCCCCACGCCTTCAGCGCTCGGTATGCGTCGTGCAGGCTCTTCGGGCTGAAACCTTCGGCGTGACCGAGACCGTGGCAGATCATCCGGAGCTTGCGGCGCGCGGTGACCGCGGGGTTTTTCTGTCGCAGCGAGCCGGCGGCGCTGTTGCGGGGATTGGCAAACGGCGGTTTTCCCTCGGCGACGAGACCGGCATTCAGGTCTTCGAAGTCGGAGACACGGAAGAACACCTCGCCGCGTACCTCGAGCACGCGCGGCAGTGGGAATTCCTTGGATTCCGTGAGCTTTTCGGGGACGTCCTCGATGGTGCGGGCGTTGAGCGTGACGTCTTCGCCAGTGCGGCCGTCGCCGCGGGTGGCCGCGCGGACAAGCCGACCGTCGCGGTAGACGAGTGCGAGGGCGACGCCGTCGATCTTGAGTTCACACAGGTAGTGCGCGTCGTCCCCGATTTCGCCGCGGATGCGTGCGGCCCAGGCGGCCAGCTCCTCCGGCGCGAAGACGTTGTCCAGGCTCAGCATCCGCTCGAGGTGCTCGGCCGGCGTGAAGTCGGTCGCGAAGCCTGCACCGCCGACGAGTTGGGTCGGCGAATCGGGCGTGCGCAGCTCGGGGTGCTTGTCCTCGAGTGCCTGCAGCTCGCGAAGCAGCTTGTCGAACTCGGCGTCGGAGATGACGGGGGCGTCTCTGATGTAGTAGCGGAACTGGTGCTCGCGCACCTCGTCGGCGAGCTCTTGCCAGCGCCGGCGCAGGTCGGCGTCCAGGGCTTCGTCGGCCTGCTCGGCCAGCACAGTTTCCGGCTTCTTCGGGCTCACCCTCGCAGGCTATCTGAGCCGCCCGACACAGCCGTTACGCTGGCGACATGCCGCACCCGATCATGTTCCACGACGATGACCTCGGGCTCGCGGAAGTGCGCAAGATCGCGTTGGGCTTCCCGCAGGCGTTCGAGAAGATCTCGTGGGGCAGACCGGTGTTCTGCGCGCCGAAGATGTTCGTCATGTACGGCGGCAGCGCCAAGACCGACAAACCCCGCGAATATCTTCAATACCCCTACTCGATCCTGGTCAAGGTCGACGAGAGCGACCGCAGGGCGCTCGAGCAGGACACGCGATTCTTCTTTCCTGCCTACATGGGCCCGTTCGGCTGGCTTGGACTGGACTTCACGGCGCGCAAGAAGGTCGACTGGGACGAAGTGCGGGAGCTCATCGACGCGTCGTTTCGGATGATCGCGTCGCGCAAACTCATCAAGCAGCTCGACGAAGTTTGATCCACTAAGCGGCAGAGCATGATTCGATCGGAGACGCCATGAGTTTCTCGAGCCCCTTCCCCGAAGTCGAAATCCCCTCGACGAGCGTCTACGACTATTTGTTCGGCGGCATCGGCGACGTTGACCTCGACCGGGTCGCGCTGATCGACACCAAGTCGGGCAGGCGGACCACCTATCGCGAGATGGTCGCCCGCGTCGACACATTCGCCGGGGCCCTTGCCGGCCGCGGCATCGGTGTCGGCGATGTGGTCGGTCTGCTGGCTCCCAACAGCTCCGCGTTCGCGGTCGCCTTCCACGGCATCCTGCGTTCCGGCGCGACGGCAACCACGATCAACGCGCTGTTCACCGCCAAGGACATCGCCAAGCAGCTGACGGACTCCAAGGCCAAGATGCTGATCACGGTCACGCCGCTGCTGGCGCAGGCCGAAGAGGCCGCAGCGGCGGCCGGCCTGGCCGACGCCGACCTGGTGGTGCTCGACGGTGAGGGACAAGAGGCCAGCCGTCATCCCAACGCGGCCAATCTGCTCGCGGCGGGATCACCCGCACCGCAAGTCAACTTCGCCCCTTCGTCGCATCTCGCGGTGCTTCCCTACAGCTCCGGCACGACAGGCAACCCGAAGGGCGTGATGCTCACGCACCGCAATCTGGTGGCCAACGTCGCGCAGATACGGCCGCTACACGGGATGGTCGAAAACGACGTGATCCTCGCGGTACTGCCGTTTTTTCATATCTACGGAATGACGGTGCTGCTCAACGCCGCCCTGCATGCGCGCGCCAAGCTGGTGATCATGGCGAGCTTCGACCTTGGCGATTTCCTCGGCAACATCCAGAACCACAAGTGCACCATCGCGTACATCGCGCCGCCCGTCGCCGTCGCGCTGGCCAAGCATCCGCTTGTCGATGAGTACGACCTGTCGTCGCTGAACACCGTGATGTCGGGAGCGGCCCCGCTGGACGCCGATCTCGGTCATGCGGTCGCCAAACGGCTGGGCTGCCGCGTGGTGCAGGGCTACGGGATGAGCGAGCTCAGCCCCGTCAGCCACATCACGCCGTTCGACGGCGGGGTGCGCAACATGGGCATGGTGGCTCCGCTGAGCTCGGTCGGGTGGACGGTGTCCAACGCCGCCTCCAAACTCATCGATCCTGAGACCGGCGCCGAAATCGGCCCTCCCGCAGAGGGTCTCAGCGAGACCGGCGAACTGTGGTTCAAGGGCCCCAACGTGATGGCCGGGTACTTGAACAACGAAGAGTCAACCCGGGAAACCGTCGACGACGAAGGTTGGCTGCACACAGGGGATTTGGCGCAGGTCGATGCGTGCGGATGCGTCTACATCGTCGACCGGCTCAAGGAGCTGATCAAGTACAAGGGCTACCAGGTACCACCGGCGGAACTCGAGGCGCTGCTGCTGAGCCACCCGTCCATCGCCGACGCGGCGGTGGTCGGCGTCAACGATTCCGAAGGCGAAGAGGTGCCAAAGGCGTTCGTGGTCAAGCAATCTGGTGCCGAGCTGACCGAGGACGAGGTCATCGAATTCGTCGCCGGTCAGGTCGCGCCGTACAAAAAGGTGCGGCAGGTCGAGTTCATCCAGGCGATCCCGAAGTCGGCCTCAGGCAAGATCCTGCGTAAGGATCTACGTCCGGGTTAGCACCTCGGCCGCCCGCGCCCCCTTGGCCTGCCGGTAACCGAGAACAGCGCCGGCCGCCGGTATCACGATCAGCCCTGCCAAGCCCCACAGTGGGTCAGTCCAGTCCAGCGATGGCGCGATGCCCAGCTGCGGTACGAGGCGCTGCGGGTGAACGCGGTCACTCGGAGCCGGGGGGATTTCTATTGGCGGCGGTGGGGGCGGTGGCGGCGCGATTTCGGGCACCACGAAGCTCCATCGGGGCGGTTCGGAGCTGGGAGGCTGAATTCCGGGCGATCGGCCGTCGCCGACGACAACCCGTGGCTGCACTATTTCGGCGATCGGCGGACCGGCGACATCCGCACCCGATACCGTGTCCGAACCAGGGCCGTCGGCAGGGGTCTGCGGTGCGGGCGCGGGGTCGTCCGTCGAGGCTTTCGAGCTGCCAGACGACGTCTGCGGAGCCAGGGATGCGGTGCTGCCGCCGCTACTGGTACGGCTCGAACCAGACGTGCTGCGCTGATTGCTGCCACCGCCCGATGTCGACTTCTGACCGTCATCGCCACCCCACCGGTTGCCGTTGCCCCACGGGTTTCGGTCACCGCCGCCGCCGTAGCTACCGTCATGGTCGCCGCGGTCCCCGCCGTCGCGGTCCGCGCTGTAGCCATCATCGCGGTTGTCGCCGTAACTGCCGTCACGGTCGTCACCGCCGTGCTTCCACCCGCCGCGGACATCTCCCCTGTCACGGTGGTCGGAGCGATTCGAATGCGACCCGCCGGGATCGGCCGTGGCCACCGCCGCACTGGGCCCGCCTACCATCACGACCGCCGCGACAACACCGACACCCGCCGCGAGGCGCAGGTTCGATGGGCCCACAGTTCCTCTTCCGCTAATAGCAAAGACTGGCAGGGTGGTTCGCAGAGCATTGTTGCATGACGTGGCTGCGAAAACCCAGAGCCTTTGACGAACGCGAAAGAATCGTTAGCGAAAGTTACGAATTTCCCTGCTCAACGAACTCACGCAACCTCTCGATTGCCCGGTCCCACCGCTGCGACAGAGCCGTCAGGTATTGGCTTGCGTCGGCCAGCGGCTCTGGCTCGATGCGCCAGATGCGTTCCCTGCCATGGCGCTGACTGCTCACCAAACCGACCGCCTCCAGCAGCAGGAGATGTTTGGTCGCCGCTTGCCGGCTCACCGCAACGACCTGGGTGACTTGAGACGTCGAGCACGGGCCGCCGTCGCACAGCCGCGTGACGATACGCAGACGATTGGGGTCGCCGAGCGCGTCGAACAGCGGCGCCTTGGCTACGGATGCGTTCACATCTTCTCGCTGAGGGCAAGGTATTTCTGGACCAATTCGGTTTGCTTGGCCCAGCCCTCGCTGTTGCCCTCGAACGCCGATGCCCGGCGGTCGGCCGGGATCGCATCGAATCCCGACTCGACGATGCGCAGCAGAACGCCGTCGGCGGTTTCGTCGAGGGTGAATTCGACCAGCGTGGTCGGCTCTCGCGAGTAGTCGACATCCGATTCCCCACCGAACGGGTGCCACCGAAACGCCAGCCGGCGCTGCGGCTCGATCGCGACGATCTGCCAGGTGTCCGACATTCCCGCGTGGGGCTCCTGCAACCTGGCCACTTCCTCGTCGACGGTCGTCGGGGTGATCACGCCGGTGACCGACTCGCCCGCGACGAACTGCCCGTCGAAGCGCACACCGAACCAGCGGCCGAACTCGTCGGCATCGCTTATCGCCCGCCAGACCCGCTCCACCGGTGCCCGAAGCAGTACTTCCTTCTCGATCCGATCCGTACTCATATGCAACCTCCTAGTTGCGTTTTACCGTAGCCGCCATCGGCTCGATGCGCAACCTTTTGGTTGCCTCTTGGGATTAGATCGCGTCGGGATCGTCCGCGAACGCGTCGGCCGCCTTCTGACCCCGCTCGATGGCCGTACGCGCCCACTGAGGCGTCGCACCTGCCAATCCGCATGTCGGCGTGATGCCGATCCGCTCTCGCAGTACCGAGCGGGGGAACCCGAGCCGGTCGGTGATGGCGACAGCCGCCTTGGCGATCTCTTCTGCCGACGGTCCAGTGGCCGGCGTAGTTGCCGGCACGACGCCCAGCAGCACGGTGCGGCCTGAGTCGACGAACTCCCCCACGCCGTCGAGATCCGCGGCCGTGAGCGTCGACACATCGACCGAGACAGCGTGAATGGCGCTGCGCTGCAACACCTTCCACGGCAGCCCCGAAGCGCAGCTGTGCAACGCCACCTCAGCGCCGGCTGCCGCCACGCAGCCGTCGAGCAGCGCAGTCGCTACCGACTCGTCGACCGGGTGCACCGGTGTCAGGCTGGTCACCCCCGTCAACCGGCCCTCCAGCGCGGCCGGCAAGGACGGTTCGTCGAACTGCACCACCACCGCAGTGTCTAGCCGCCGCGCGACCTGCGCCCGGTGCGCGGCCACACCCTCGGCCAGGGAAGCCGCGAGATCCCGCAACGCACCGGCATCCGTGATGGCCCGGTGGCCGCCGGGCAATTCCAGCTGAGCGGCCAGCGTGATCGGTCCTGGTGCTTGCACCTTCACCGCCCGCGTCCCGCCTCGCAGGCCCGCCTTCTCCCACGACTCTTCGAGCGCGTCGATGTCCTCGTCGAGCAGACTGGCGGCCCGGCGAACGACCGCGCTGCGGCCCGAGGAAATGCGATAGCCGCGCGGCACAGTGTCGATGCCGATATCGACCAGCAGCGCACCGGCCCGCCCGATCAAATCTGCGCCGATGCCGCGGCCGGGTAGTTCCACCAGATGCGCAAGCTGGTGCAGTTCACCGACGATGATCTCGGCGGCCTCCCGCGGCGACGATCCAGGCCACGATCCGATGCCGGTCGCTGCGGCGAAAACACTCACTCGTTGAACAGTATTCGATCGGGCTAGGCTCGATCCGGGAAGGGGACGACGTCATGCGCGCATCGGCCAGGCCGTTGGCGGTCTGGTGTGCGGCGGTCATGGTAGCGGGTTGCACGCACACGGTGAACGGCCAGGCGGTGCGGTCCACTCCCGGAATCGACGACGACTCCCTATCACCGATCGACGTCGAGACGCTGATGCTCGATCAGTCGCAGATGCGCGCGATCACCGGCGCCGGCGACGACCTCACCATCATCCCGACCATGGACGAGAAGGTTCCCGTCGACATCGACCAGCTCGCGAAAACCACTCCGGCGCAATGCCAATGGGTCTTCCAGGAGATGCGCACATTCGGCGCCGACGTCGAAGAGTTCCACAAGACGACGTTTCAGAATCCGCCTCGCGGAGGGCTGATTTCGGAGGGTGTTGCTGCGTATCGCGATCCAGCAACCGCCCGCGGCACGTTCGACGATCTGGTCAGTTTCGTGAAGGGATGCGCCTCCACGACGTTCGGGCCGATGTTCGTCGGGGATTGGACGGCGACGGCCGATTCGTTGCAGATGCGTCCGGGCAACGGGTGCGGTCGTGACTATCGCGTGAAGAACGTCGTGCTCGTCGAAGTGACGGCCTGCCAGTTCCCCGGTTCGGTGCCCGACATCGTGATGACGAACATCCTGGCCAAGGTTCCCGGCTAGCGCCGGATCGTTGCGCTGGCGATGACCTCGTCACCCTCGGGGTCCGGACGGTAGAGCACCATCGTCTGCCCCGGCGCAACACCACGCAGCGGCGCACGCAGGTCGACCACCAACTGCCCGTCGCGCAGTTCGGCGACACCGTCGGCGATGCCGCCATGCGCGCGCACCTGCACGGAGCATTCGACGGGGCCGGTAGGCGCGGCACCCGAGGTGAACACCGGCTTGTCGCCGGCCAGTGTCCACACGTCCAGATCCGACGCGTGACCGACGTGGACGGTTCCGGTGTCGGCGTCGATGCCTGTCACATAACGCGGCCGTCCGTCGGGCCCCGGTCCGGCAATGCCAAGGCCCTTGCGCTGCCCGATCGTGAAACCGTGCACGCCATCATGTTCGGCGAGCACCGTGCCGCCGGCGTCGACGACCGCGCCGCGCCGCACGCCGATGCGGGCACCGAGGAATGCGCGGGTATCTCCGGACGGGATGAAGCAGATGTCATGGCTGTCGGGTTTTTCGGCGACGGCCAGGCCGCGACGAGCCGCCTCCTCGCGGATCTGTGTCTTGGGCGTATCACCGATCGGGAACACGGCGTGTCGCAGCTGTGCGGCGGTCAAGACGCCCAGCACGTAGGACTGGTCCTTGTCATGGTCGACGGCGCGGCGCAGCCGGCCATCGGACAACCGCGCGTAGTGACCAGTCGCGACGGCGTCGAAACCGAGCGCCAATGCGCGAGCCGCCAACGCCGAGAACTTGATTCGTTCGTTGCACCGCACGCAGGGGTTCGGCGTCTCACCGCGTTCGTAGGACGAGACGAAGTCGTCGATCACGTCTTCTTTGAACTGGTCGGCGAAATCCCATACGTAGAAGGGGATGTCCAGCACATCTGCTACCCGCCGGGCATCGCCGGCGTCCTCCTTGGAGCAGCAGCCCCGCGAGCCCGTGCGCAGTGTGCCCGGCGCCGAGGACAGCGCCAGGTGTACACCGACGACGTCGTGGCCCGCGTCGACCATCCTGGCGGCGGCGACCGACGAGTCCACACCTCCGCTCATCGCGACCAAAACAAGCACTACTCAACAACTCCCGAACTTGCCAACGCCGCCTGACGTGCCCGCTCCACCGCGGCCGGCAATACCGCCAATGCCGCCTCGATGTCCGCCTCTGTGCTGGTATGGCCCAACGAGAGCCGCAGCGAGCCGCGGGCGCTGGCGGGATCGGCGCCCATCGCAATCAGGACGTGCGACGGCTGGGCCACCCCGGCAGTACACGCTGAGCCCGTCGAGCACTCGATCCCTTTGGCATCCAACAACATCAACAGCGAGTCACCCTCGCAGCCCCGGAACGTGAAGTGCGCGCTGCCGGGCAACCGGCCGGCTCCGGTGGCTCCGTTGAGGTACGCGTCGTCGATCGCCGACAGGACACCGTCGACCAGCTTGTCGCGCAATGCCTGCACGCGGGCGCTGTTGACCTCCAAACCCTCTACGGCGACCCGGGCTGCCGCCGCCATCGCGACAGCGCCTGCGACATCGGGTGTGCCCGAACGGACGTCGCGCTCCTGACCACCACCGTGCAGCAATGGCACACAGGCGGTGTCACGGCGCAGCACCAGCGCGCCTACGCCGGTCGGCCCGCCGAACTTGTGGGCAGCGACGCTCATGGCCGAGAGCCCACTGGCGGCAAAGTCAACCGGGATCTGCCCGACCGCCTGAATGGCGTCGCTATGCATGGGAATATTGAATTCTGCTGCGATGGCCGCTAATTCGCGGACGGGCATGATGGTGCCGACCTCGTTGTTGGCCCACATGATCGACACCAATGCGACGTCGTCGGGGTTCTGTAACGCTTCTCGCAGTGCCGCCGGCGCAACCGACCCGTCTTCGCCGACCGGCAGCCAGGTCACCTCGGCGCCTTCGTGGTCGGCAAGCCACTGGACGGCATCGAGCACCGCATGGTGCTCGACGGGCGTGGTGACGATTCGGCGCCGGCGAGGTTCGGCGTCGCGCCTGGCCCAATAGATGCCCTTGACCGCGAGGTTGTCGCTTTCGGTCCCACCGGCGGTGAAGATCACTTCCGACGGCCGTGCGCCCAGCAGATGGGCCAGCGTCTCGCGGGCCTCCTCCATCCGGCGGCGTGCCACCCGGCCTGTGCCGTGCAGCGACGACGCGTTGCCGACCGTCGCCAGCACGGCCGTCATCGCCTCGATGGCAGCAGGGTGCATCGGTGTGGTGGCGGCGTGATCGAGGTACACCGAATCGAAGGTGCTCATGACCTGTCCAGGATAACCGCCGGGCCCGGACCGCCCTGATCGCGAGGTCAGGCCACGAGCGCGTGGCCGTGTGTCCGCCGCGACGTGTCCCCGCGGACCGCGGCCTCGCAACGGGCGGCGAGGTCGCGCCGGTCGGATCCGGGCAGCTGCAGCGATTCGACGTGCACGCGCACAATCGTGCGCTGAGCGGTGATAAGCCGCCGGATAGACGCCAACAGTGTGTCGTCGCCGACATAGGCGGCGACGGTCGACGGCCTGCCGTCGCGGTGGTGGTAGGTCAGCCGAAAGGGCTGGACCGGCCTGCCCGCGTCGACGGCCGCCTGGAACATCGCCGGCCGGAACTGGCCGTATGCCAGGCCGCACCAGGTGGTGCCTTCCGGAAACGCGACGACCGTCTGGCCGGCACGAAGCCGGTCGGCGACCGTGCCCACCACCTCGGGTAGCCGGCGCAAGTTGGCGCGGTCGATCGGAATGACCTTCATCAAACGGGCCACCATTCCCAGGCCGATCCAGTCGACGAGATCGGCCCTGGCGACGAACCGTCCGGGCATGACGGAACCAATCGCGAAGATGTCCACCCAGGACACGTGCCCACTGACCACCAGCACGCCCTGCAGGTTTCGAATCGGTCCACCGGACACGGTGATTCGCACGCCCAGGCAACGCAACATCAGTCGGCAGTAGCCTCGCTGGAGGTGGGAGCGGCCCGGCATGGGAATGGCCAGCAGCGGCGTCGCGGACAGCAGTAGCACCGCGAAGGTGGCTCGCACCGCGATACGCAATGCGACCACGAAGGGCCGGCCGGCCGCCGCAGCTGTGGCGCTCACACAGCTGGCGTCACATGACGCCCGCGGCAGCCACGAATGCTCGACGGTCATGACGCAATCCCGCCGGCCATCGCGGCCGCCGCCCCCACCGACCGCAATCTGCGCAGGTAGCGGGTGTCGGCTTTGCGTTTGTCGAGCAGGGCCGGGAAGTCGCCTACCCCGAAATCGGGGTCGTATGCCGGCTCTCCGCACACCTGAGCGCCCAGCCGCAGATACCCCCGCATGAGTGGCGGAACGCCGATACGCGCAGGCGGTTCGATGTCGTCCAGGCTTTTGCCGTCGATCCTCACCGGCCGGTACGGGTGCACGGTGTACTGCTCCGGGGCGGCGTGGCGGCGCCGCACAAAGTCGCGCACGCCGCGGATCTGGCTGCCGGCCGCCTCCCCGGCGGGGCCCTCGACGGGTACTGATACGCAGCCCGTGACGTAGTCGTAGCCGCAGCGGTCCAGGTAGGCCAGGATGCCTGCCCACATCAACAGCACCACGCCGCCGTTGCGGTGATCCTCACGCACGACGGCGCGACCCATCTCAACGAGCGATGGCCGCAGTTCGTCGAGCCCGCGCACGTCGAATTCCGTTGCCGTGTAAAGACCTCCGGCGGCGATGGCGCCGGGCGGAGGCAGCATGCGGTAGCACCCCACCAGCTCGGCCGAGTTCTCCTCCATCACGAGGAGGTGATCACAGTGCTCGTCGAAACGGTCGGCATCCCGGCCGTCGGCCGCACCGGCCAACGCGAATCCCGGTTCGGAGGTGAACACATCGTGACGAAGACGCTGCGCAGCCTCGATGAGCGCAGGGTCGGTGGACAGCAGCAGGGTGTAGCGGGGTGTATCCGATGAAAGGGTCGGCGGATCAGAGGCGATGAGTACAGAAGCAGTGCTCATTGCTGCACGGTCGCCCAGCCGCATCTCGGGATGGCATCGTGGCGGTGACGTGTCCGTGAGCGATAGGTGACGAATTAAGGCGATCGGACGTCAGCTATCAAGGAACACGACGTTCGACTCGACCGGATTACGCGGTACAACGAGGCTGTTGCATGCGAATGCGGGATCGGGATAGCCGATGGCCAGGCCGCACAGCACCATCAGCTCCTCCGGGATGTCCAGCTGCGTCCGCAGGATCTCCGGGTAGCCCGCGATCGACACCTGCACACAGAGACCGCGCTCGGTCAAGGCCAGCACCAGCGTCTGCAGGAACATGCCTACTCCGAGGCTGTCGACCAGTCCGAGACCGCGGTGAATGCACACCACGGCGCCCACGGGTGCGCCGAAGAACTCCCAGTTGCGCAGCTGCGCCAGCCGACGGGCCTCCGCGTCGTGACGTGGGATGCCCATTGAGCCGTAGACCAGTGCGCCAAGTTCTTGCCGCAGCGGAAGGAAATCCTCCGGGAGACCGGTGGTCACCGGCAATTCGACGGATGCCTCCTCGAGCAGCGCCTCGACCAACCGGTCGCGGCGAGGCCCCGAGGCGATGAACACCCGCCATGGCTGGACGTTGGAGTTCGACGGCGCGCGCATCGCGAGCGACAGGGCTTCGTCGAGTAGTTCCCGTGGCACCGGCTTGTCGCGCAGGAACAACCGCGTCGAGCGGCGTTCCCTCACAACGTCGCCCAGTTCGGTCATGCCCGTGCGACGCGCCGATCGCGGCGCTGTTCGAGTTCGTCCTCGTCCACCACGACGAGCATCGGCTGGCCCGGTGCGCACACCATCGTGACGAGGAACCGCAGGGCAATGTCGGTGCGGTTGTTGGCATCCGAATAGTGGATGACGTCCCCACCGGGCTCCCAGAACGCCTCGCCGGCTTTGATCACCCGCGGCGCTTCGCCTTCCAGCTCGAAGAGCATCTCGCCTTCGAGCACGTAGCCGAACGACGGCCCGCCGGGGTGGCGGTGCGGCGGGGCTCCTGTGCTTCCCGGCGGCCATTCGATGATCGAGGTCATCACCTCGGCATCGGCGGGAATGAACGGCGGTGTGACGGTCTGGATCGTCGTGATGGCCTTCATCAAGTCTGCGGTGTCGAACATGTTGCTCCTCAGTCGAATTCAGATCGGTCAGCTCTTCGCAAGCCAGTCGGCGAACGTCGTCTCGGCGATCACGGCACCGTCACCGGTGACCAGGCTGCTTTCGTCGACGGGTGTGCCGAAGTAAGTCGCCGTAGGGTCGACGACGACCGTGCGGGTGTCGCCTTGCTTGGCAAGCACTGTCTGCGCCAGGTCGGCGAACGACATCTTGTCCGGCCCACCGATGTTGACCACACCGTTGACGGGTGCGGCGGCCGCGACACGGGCGACCTCGGCCGCGACATCGGCGGCGGCGATCGGCTGGATACGCGCATCGGGCGCCCGGACCTCGTCGCCAACGACCAGTGATCCGGTGATCATCTCGGCGAACTCGTGGAACTGCGTGGCCCGCACGATCGTGTAGGGCAGTCCGGAGTCGACGATCGTTTTCTCCTGCACGACCTTGGCCCGCATGTAGCCGCTCTCGGGCAGTCCGTCGGCTCCGACGATCGACAGCGCCACGTAGTGGCCGACGCCGGCCGCCTTCGCCGCCGCGACAAGGTTCGCCGACGACCGGGTAAAGAAGTCCACCACCGGCTCGTCATCGAACGACGGTGAATTCGTCACGTCGACGAGCACCTGCGCGCCCGCCAACGCATCGTCAAGCCCTTCGCCGGTGAGCACGTCGGCCCCCGATGCGCGCGACGCGGCGACGACGTCGTGTCCGTCGCTGGTGAGCAGATCGACCACCTGTGAACCGATCCGACCGGTAGCTCCGATAACTGTGATCTTCATGCGTCCAGACTGACGCTCACGGCCTGTCGTCGAACCCTTGAAAGTTCGTAGTCTGGCGACAAGACGCAAAAGCCCCCGAACACTCGGCGTGTCGGGGGCTTTTCCGTCTGTTCCCAGCTTGCGCGCGGGCCCACGCGCAGAGAAGTGTCAGCCCTTGCGGGCCTTGACCGCCTCGGTCAGCTGCGGGGTGACCTTGAACAGGTCACCGACGATGCCGAGGTCGGCGATCTCGAAGATCGGCGCCTCTTCGTCCTTGTTCACCGCGATGATCGTCTTCGACGTCTGCATGCCCGCCCGGTGCTGGATCGCACCGGAGATGCCCAGCGCGATGTAGAGCTGAGGCGACACCGTCTTACCGGTCTGGCCCACCTGGAACTGGCCCGGGTAGTAGCCGGAGTCGACCGCGGCACGCGAGGCGCCGACGGCGGCACCCAGCGAGTCGGCCAATTCCTCGACCACGCTGAAGTTTTCGGCGCTGCCGACGCCACGACCACCGGAGACCACAACCGTGGCCTCGGTGAGTTCCGGACGATCGCCTGCGACTGCGGGCTCCCGCTTGGTGATCTTCGTCGCATTCTCGGCCTGTGCGGGCACCTCGACGTTGACGACCTCACCGGCAGCTGCGGCGGGCTCAGCCTCCACAGCACCCGGGCGCACCGTGATCACCGGGGTGTCGCCGGTGGCCTCGGCCTCGACGGTGAACGCGCCACCGAAGATCGAGTGGATGGCCTTGCCGCCGTCCTTCACCTCGACGACGTCGACCAGCAGGCCGGCGCCGGTGCGAGCGGCCAGCCGGCCCCCGATCTCCTTGCCGTCGGCGCTGGCGGCCAGCAGCACTCCCGCCGGAGTGGCCGACTCGACCAGCGAGGCCAGCACGTCCACATACGGGGTGATCAGATAGTTCTCCGCGTCGTCGGATTCGGCGACGTAGATCTTGGCGGCGCCGGCCTCTTTCAACGCGTCGGTCAGCGGCGCAGCGGTGCCAGGCTTGCCCACCACGACAGCGGAGGGCTCGCCCAGCTTGCGGGCGGCGGTGATCAGTTCGGCGGTGATCTTCTTCAGCCCGCCGTCGGCGTGCTCGACGAGCACAAGTACTTCAGCCATGTGTCTTCTATGTCTTTCTGGGTCTCTTCGGCCTATGAGCTATTCGGCTAGATGATTTTTTGAGCAACCAGGTACTCGGCGATCTTGGTGCCGCCATCGCCCTCGTCGGTGACCTTCTCGCCGGCCGTCTTAGGCGGCTTCGGGGTCGACGCCAGCACCTTCGAGCCGGCGTTCGCGACACCGACCTCATCGGCCTCGACGCCGATCTCGGCCAGCGTCAGCGTCGTCACTTCCTTCTTCTTCGCGGCCATGATGCCCTTGAAGGACGGGAAGCGGGGCTCGTTGATCTTCTCGTTGACGCTGACGACCGCGGGCAGCGGCGCCTCGATGGTGAACACGCCATCGTCGGTCTCGCGCTCGCCGGTCACCTTGCCGCCTTCGACAGACACCTTGCGCAGGTGGGTGAGCTGCGGCAGGCCGAGATACTCGGCGATCACCGCGGGGACCGCACCGCCGACACCGTCGGTGGCCTCGTTGCCGGCGATGACCAACTCGGTGCCTTCAATGGTGCCCAGCGCACGGGCCAGCGCCCAGCCGGTCTGGACCAGGTCCGAGCCGTGCATCCCGTCGTCGAGAAGGTGCACGGCCTTGTCCGCGCCCATCGACAGGGCCTTGCGGATGGCCTCGGTGGCGCGCTCGGGTCCGGCTGTGAGCACTGTCACGGTGCTTTCGGTGCCGTTGGCGGCTTCTTTCTCCTTGATCAGGAGCGCCTCTTCGACGGCGCGCTCGTTGATCTCGTCGAGCACGGCGTCGGCGGCCTCACGGTCGAGGGTGAAATCGCCGTCGGTCAGCTTTCGCTCCGACCACGTGTCTGGGACCTGTTTGATCAGGACCACGATGTTCGTCATGACTTGAGTTCGTCCTCCTCGGAGAGGCCGGCGGCCGGCCTGCACTACCACGTTTCAAGCAACTACCACCATGTTACTCGTCGGTAACTTTTGGCGGTTCGCAGGATCACCATAGCTGGTCGAAGTTGGTGTTCTAGCAGCCCGTAGCACCTGAACCGTTCGCCATCGGGCCGATCCGCGTTAGCCTGCCTTGCAATGAGCGCCTCATTCGTTACCAACGGTCCGCTTGGGTGTCCGGATAAGGATGCCGCGTTGCCCCTGACCGGGGAGCGCACGGTTCCCGGGCTGGCGGAGGAGAACTACTGGTTCCGCCGCCACGAGGTCGTCTATGAACGGCTGGCCGCCCGCTGCGCGGGACGCGATGTGCTCGAGGCCGGCTTTGGCGAGGGCTACGGCGCCGACCTGATCGCCGGCGTAGCCCGCCGCGTGATCGGCCTCGACTACGACGCGTCCGCGGTGGCGCACGTGAAGGCCCGTTATCCGCGTGTTGAGGTGCTGCACGGCAACCTCGCCGAGCTGCCGCTGGCCGGCGAGTCTGTTGACGTCGTGGTCAACTTCCAGGTGATCGAACACCTGTGGGATCAAGGGCAATTCGTGGCCGAGTGCTTCCGTGTGCTGCGGCCGGGCGGCGTGCTGCTGATGTCCACACCGAACCGAATCACCTTCTCCCCCGGCCGTGACACCCCGATCAACCCGTTCCACACGCGTGAACTCAACGCCGCCGAGCTCACCGAACTTCTGACGTCGCAGGGTTTTGGGATCGAAGGCGTCTACGGGGTTTTTCATGGTCAGCGGCTTGTTGAACTCGACGAGCGGCACGGCGGTTCGATCATCGATGCTCAGATTGACCGCGCGCTGGCCGATGCGCCATGGCCCGCTGACCTACTCGCCGATGTTGCATCGGTGACCACCGATGACTTCGACCTCATCGAGGCTGGCGGCCGCAACATAGATGAGAGCCTCGACCTGGTCGCAATCGCGGTGCGGCCGTGACGAATTCGGAGCCCGCGCCCGGCCTGTTCACGCTCGTTCTGCACACCCACCTGCCCTGGTTGGCCCATCACGGCCGGTGGCCGGTCGGCGAGGAATGGCTCTACCAGTCATGGTCGGCCTCCTACCTGCCATTGATGCGGGTGTTGCGGAGGCTTTCCGACGAAGGCCGCCATCATTTGCTGACGCTCGGCATGACACCCGTGGTCACCGCTCAACTCGACGACCCATATTGCTTGACGGGCATGCATCATTGGTTGGCGAACTGGCAGCTGCGCGCGTCGGAGGCGACGACCCATGACGAGCCGTTGCGCCAGTTCGGAATTCGCGAACGGGCCGAAGCGCAGAGAGCGCTGGACGAATTCTCCACGCAGTGGGCCCACGGCGCCAGCCCGCTGCTGCGCGAACTGATCGACGCCCAAACCATCGAGCTGCTCGGCGGCCCGCTGGCGCATCCGTTCCAGCCGCTGCTGAATCCGCGATTGCGGGAATTCGCCCTCCGAGAGGGTCTGGCCGACGCGCATCAGCGGTTCGCGCGCACGCCGACAGGCATCTGGGCGCCGGAGTGCGCCTATGCGCCGGGCATGGAAATCGACTATGCCGCAGCAGGTGTCGGACACTTCATGGTCGACGGGCCGTCATTGCATGGCGACACGGCGCTGGGCCGGCCCGTAGCGGGCTCCGGTGTCATCGCGTTCGGCCGCGACCTGCAGGTCAGCTACCGGGTGTGGTCTCCGAAGTCCGGCTATCCAGGTCACGCCGCCTACCGCGACTTCCACACCTATGACCACGTCACCGGCCTCAAGCCGGCCCGCGTCACCGGCCGCAACGTGGCGTCGGACGCCAAGGCGCCGTATGACCCCGAGCGCGCTGACCGGGCGGTCGACGCCCACGTCGCTGATTTCGTCGGGGTCGTGCGCGACCGGCTCATCAGTGAATCCGAACGGATCGGCCGGCCCGCGCATGTGGTGGCCGCGTTCGACACCGAACTGTTCGGCCACTGGTGGTACGAGGGTCCGGCGTGGCTGGAGCGGGTATTGCGTGCGCTGCCGGAGGCGGGCGTGCGCGTCGGCACGCTGTCGGACGCCGTCGCGGACGGTTTCGTCGGCTCGTCTGTCGAATTACCGCCCAGCTCTTGGGGTTCGGGCAAGGACTGGCAGGTGTGGGCCGGCGAGAAGGTGGCCGATCTCGTCCAACTGAACACCGAAGTGGTGGACACCGCGTTGACCACCGTCGAGAAGGCTTTGGACGAGACCGACGCGCCGCCGGCGCGCAATTTCATCGCCGATCAGATCCTTCGCGAGACGCTGTTGACAGTGTCCAGCGACTGGCCGTTCATGGTCAGCAAGGACTCCGCCGCCGACTACGCGCGCTACCGCGCTCACCTGCACGCGCACGCCACCCGCGAGATCGCAGGCGCTCTCGCGTCCGGCCGCAGCGAGCACGCAGAGCGGCTGGCCAACGGCTGGAACCGCGCCGACGGCTTGTTCGGCGCACTCGACGCGAGGCGACTGCCGCGATGACCGGTCCCCCACTTCTCTCCGCGAGCGTGCGTGTCTGTACACCGACACGCGGCCAAACGCGTACATTTTGCGCACGCTCGCACCAGATCGAGCGCGCATGAAAATCCTGATGGTGTCGTGGGAGTACCCGCCGGTGGTCGTCGGCGGGCTTGGCCGGCACGTGTACAACTTGGCGACGGCGCTGGCCGCGGCCGGACATGAGGTCGTCGTGCTCAACCGACGACCCAGCGGCACCGACCCGAGCAGCCATCCGTCGACCGACGAAATCGCCGAGGGCGTGCGGGTTGTCGCCGCCGCGCAGGATCCCCACGAGTTCGACTTCGGTTCGGACATGATGGCGTGGACTCTGGCGATGGGCCATTCGATGGTCCGCGCGGGTTTGGGAATCAAGGGTCGACGCGGCCGCCCGTGGCGCCCCGACGTCGTGCACGCCCATGACTGGCTGGTCGCGCACCCCGCGATCGCGCTCGCCGAATACTTCGATGTTCCACTGGTTTCCACGATCCACGCCACCGAGGCTGGCCGGCATTCGGGCTGGGTGTCCGGTCCGATCAGCCGTCAGGTGCACGCCGTCGAATCGTGGCTGGTTCGCGAATCCGATTCACTCATCACGTGTTCGGCGTCGATGAGCGACGAGATCACCGAGCTGTTCGGCCCCGGCTTGGCCGAAACTCGAGTCATCCGCAACGGAATCGACGCGGCGTTGTGGCCGTTCGCACATCGCCAACCACGCAACGGCCCCGGACAGCTGATGTACCTGGGGCGGCTCGAGTACGAGAAGGGTATCCACGACGCGATCGCGGCGTTGCCCCGCATCAGGCGCAGCCACCCCGGCACGACGTTGACCATCGCGGGCGACGGCACGCAGCTCGGGTGGCTCGTCGAACAGGCGCGAAAGCACAAGGTAATCAAGGCGACAGCGTTCGTGGGCAGGCTCGATCACGAGGAGCTCGTGCGGCTGCTGCATACCGCCGACGCGTGCGTGCTACCCAGCCACTACGAGCCGTTCGGCATCGTCGCCCTGGAGGCGGCCGCGACGGGTATACCGCTGGTCACCTCCAATGTCGGCGGCCTCGGTGAAGCGGTCATCAACGGGCAGACCGGCATGTCCTATGCGCCTCGCGATGTAGCCGGGCTAGCGGCCGCCGTGCGAACAGTGCTCGACGACCCAGATGCCGCCCAGCAGAGGGCTATTGCGGCCCGTGAACGGCTCACATCGGACTTCGACTGGCACACCGTCGCCGACGAAACCGCGCAGGTGTACCTGGCCGCCAAACGCCGCGAACGCGAACCGCACCGCCGGCGCGTCATCGTCGAGCAAGCCCTGCCCGACCGCTGACCGTCACAACGGACGTCGTTGCCTAACCGCCGTGGGGCGCATGCCCGTGCTTGTTCGTTTGTGGTCCGGTGATTGCCGGTGCCACCGGATCCGTGGTTGTCGAATCCGTTGTCGACGTCGCCGTCACACTCGGAGGCGCTTGCGGTCCTTTGACGCAGGCCACGTCGTACTGAGACTTCTCGCTGTAATTCAGTCCGCCGGTGCCGACGCCTTCGTTGAATGGCGCCCCTGGTGACGAAGCGGTGTGGCCCGGGGTGGTGCCTCCAGCGGCTGTTGAGTCCTCGCAGGACTGGCTGGGCGGTCCAGTGCCGCTGGGGTTTCCGCCTCCGGCATACGCCGGCGCTGCCGCCGCGCCGGTGATGATGATGCCGGCCAAAAAACTTGCCCCGAGGATCTTGTGCATCATGATCACATTCCGTTCCGGTGCGCGCCTGTGCGCACCCAATACTTTGGACACGACGCAGAGCACAGGTACGTTCGCATACCCCAGAATCTGCTGAAATAGTTCGATCGGCGTCGAATCATCCCGGGCATACCTTCGGGTATATGGACACGAAAAGGTTCACCCTGGATGCGACGTTGACCCTGATCGCTGCCTACCTGGGACTCTTCGTCGGACTCATCGACGCCAACGCGGTCAACCTCGCCTTACCGGCGATCCGCAACGACCTCGGCGGCGGCATCTCCGGCGCGCAGTGGACGATCGACGCCTACAACGTCACCTTCGCCGCCGTGCTGCTGACCTCTGGATCCCTCGGCGACCGATTCGGCAGACGCACGCTGTTGCGCATCGGCCTGGTGATGTTCGTCGCCGCCTCGCTGGTCTGCGCGGCCGCCTCGTCGCTGCCGTTGCTACTGGCAGCCCGAGCGATCCAGGGCATCGGCGCCGCAGTGATGCTGCCGCAGGGCCTGGCCATCACCGCCGCGGCGTTTCCGAACCCGATCGAGCGGGCCAGGGCGACGGCCGCGTGGGCGATGGCGGCCGCGCTGAGCACCGCGATCGGCCCAATCCTTGGCGGTGTCCTGACCGACGGCCTCGGCTGGCGCTACATCTTCTGGCTCAACGCGCCCGTCGGCGTAGTCGCGCTCCTGATGACGTATCGCTACCTGCCCGAATCCCGTGACCCCGACGCCGCGCGCATCGACGTGCCCGGCCAGACGCTCGCGATGCTCGGACTCGGCACGCTCATCGTCGTGCTGGTCGAGGGACGGACCCTCGCGCCAATCTGGACAGTGGCACTGGCCGTCGTCGCCGTCTCTACCATCGCGGCATTCCTGTGGAGCCAGCGGCGCATCACCCATCCGATGCTGCCCCTGAACCTGTTCCGCAGCCCTCGACTCGTCGCGGCACTCGTAGCGACATTCACGATGACCTTCGGCATCTACGGGCTCCTATTGGTGAACAGCTTTGCGTTCCAACAACAACGCGGCGCCAGTGCGCTGGCCACCGCCCTGTGGTTCCTGCCGATGCCGTTGACCTACCTGGTCCTGATCCCGGCGGCCAACGCGCTCGCCCACCGGACGGGTCCACGTCCGCCGATGACCGCCGGCCTGATCCTGATGGCCGCCGGTATGGCGTTATATGCGGCGGTTGGACCGCGAGCCGACGTCTGGCTGCTCGAGCTGTCGTTCGTGCTGGCCGGCGCGGGCCTGGCGCTCAATACGGGCCCGGCGGTCGGGTTGGCGATGTCGGCGGTGCCGCTGCAACGCGCCGGGCTGGCGTCCGGCGTGGTGAACCTGGCCCGCCTGGTGGGTATCACTGTCGGAGTCGCGGTGTTGGGTAGTGCCTTCGGCGTCATCGGCGGTGTCGCCGGCGTGCGGACCGCGATGATGATCGGCGGCGCGGTGCAGTTGATCGGCGCCATGGTCGCCTTCAGGTGGGCGCGAACCCAAGACCAGGCGCCGGCGGAGAAGGAGGTCTGTCATGCGTGATGCGGCATTGCTACCCACCGGTGGCGACGCTGACATCGCCGCGTTGGCCTCGCTGCTCGCCGATCCCGCTCGGTGCAAGGTACTGCTCGCGCTCGACGACGGGCGGGCGCTGCCTGCCAGCGTCCTGGCCGACGAGGCCGGCGTCAGCAGACCGACCGCGAGCAGCCACCTCGGCAAGTTGACGGACGCCGGGCTGTTGGCCGTGGAAACCCATGGCCGCCACCGGTATTACCGGCTGGCCGGTCCCGAGGTCGGCGAACTGCTCGAGCAGCTGGGCCGCCTTGCGCCGCCGCGGCCGGTCCGTTCACTGCGGGAAGGCACGCGCGCGGCGCGATTGCGCTCCGCCCGCACCTGTTACGACCACGTCGCCGGCCGGCTCGGCGTACAGGTCATGGGCAGCCTGCTGGATCGGCAGGTGTTGGTCGGCGGCGACGGTCGCTACGTTGCGGCCCGTGATGCACATGATTCATTGAGCAGTCCGGGTCATGACATCCGCTATGAGCTGACCGACCACGGACGCGACTTCCTTACCAACATCGGTGTCGAAATGCCCACCGGCAGAAGGCCACTCGTGCGCTATTGCGTAGACTGGACCGAGCAGCGCCACCACCTGTCCGGCGGACTGGGCCGCGCGATCTTCGACCGCTTCCTGTCCGCGGGCTGGGTGAAGCGGGTACCGCGCGGGCGGGCGCTGATGGTCACCGACGGCGGCCGCACCGCGCTGGCCGATGCGTTCGGCATCGACTGGGCGGGCTAGCGACACCTATTGAGCGCCGAGCGCAACCAGGATTGCGGCCACGGCAACGACCCCGACGATCACCGCGACTTGGAGATAGCCGATGATCAGGGCGGCAGTCGCCAGCCCCTGCCCGCCTTCTCCAGTCCGCTTGATCTGTCCGCGCGCCATGTGGCCGAAAACGATTCCGAGCGGGAAGAACACAAACACAAGGATCAGTGCCGCGATCGCCATTCCGTTGGTCGCCGGCGCTACGACGTATGTCGGTTGCGGTTGCCAGCCGGAAGAATTCGGATACGCCAAGGTCGTTCCCTTCGAAAGTTCTGTGTACTCGTGAGTACTACGAGGGACAGCCGCGTGCGGTTCAGCCTCGGCGAGAGTGCGCAAAATGCACGCAGATCGCGGCGTGTCGGCGTACAGACACGCACGCTCGCGGTGAACGGGACTAGCGAGTGGCCTTCTTGCGTTCGATGTCGGCCAGCGCCGCGGCGAGTTCCGCGCGCTGGGCCGCCGACGTCTCCCACGCCAGCTGCCGGTTCTTGACGACCTTGGCAGGCGCGCCCACAGCAATCGAAAAGTCGGGGATGTCGCCCTTGACGACGGCGTGTGATCCCAGCACGCACCCACGGCCAATGGTGGTGTTGCGCAGGATCGTGACCTTGGTGGCGATCCACGTATCGGGTCCGATCCGCACTGGCCCTTTGACGATGCCCTGATCCTTGATCGGCATGTTGATGTCGTCCATGCGGTGGTCGAAGTCGCACACGTAGACCCAGTCCGCCATCAGGACCGAGTCACCCAACTCGATGTCGAGGTAGGTGTTGATGACGTTGTCGCGGCCGAGCACCACCTTGTCGCCGAACCGCAGCGAGCCCTCGTGGCAGCGGATCGTGTTCTTGTCACCGATGTGGACCCAGCGACCGATTTCCATCGTGGACAGCTCGGGGGTGGCCTGGATCTCCACGCCTTTGCCCAGAAACACCATGCCGCGGGTGATGATGTGCGGGTTGGCGAGCTTGAACTTCAGCAGCCGCCAGTAGCGCACTAGGTACCACGGTGTGTAGGCGCGATTGGCTATCACCCACTTCAGCGACGCCAGGGTGAGGAACTTGGCCTGTCGCGGATCGCGCAACCGCGAACCACGCCAGCGCTTGTGCAACGGCGCACCCCACATGGTCGTCATGGCCGGAAAGCCTACGCGAGGGCTTGCATGTCGAGCGGTTACCCTCACGTGGGCTGTGGAAGACACGGCCTGGAAAAACTCAGAAAGGGCGCAGTGTTCCGGCGATTGGTCGTGCTGGCGTCAACAGCGCTGCTCACGGGTGTGCTGGCCGGTTGCGGGAACACCGATACCTGGGTCGAAGCGCATGCTGCCACCGGCTGGGCTGCGCAATACGGCGACGCCGCCAACAGCAGCTTCGCGCCGGTTGCCGGTGCCGAGGCGTTGCGGCTGGAGTGGCGGCGGTCGGTGAAGGGCGATCTAGGCGCCCAGGTGTCGCTCGGGTCAGGCAGCTACCTGGCCGTCAACGCGCAAACCCCTGGCGGCTGCTCGCTGATGGTGTGGGAGACCGACAACCGTGCCCGTCAGCGGTGGTGTACCCGACTGGTGCAGGGTGGCGGGTTATCCAGTCCCTTATTGGATGGGTTCGACAATGTCTACGTCGGTCAGCCCGGCGCCATGTTGTCGTTTCCGCCGACGCAGTGGATCCGGTGGCGCCAGCCGGTGATCGGAATGCCCACCACGCCAAGGATTCTCGCGCCGGGACAGCTGCTGGTGGTTACGCATCTGGGTCAGGTGCTCGTGTTCGACGCGCACAAGGGCGTCGTCGTCGGCTCGCCGCTCGATCTGGTCAGCGGCGTCAATCCGACCGATTCGACCCGCGGCCTGGCCGACTGCCAGCCGGTCCGCGCCGGATGCCCGGTCGCCGCAGCACCGGCGTCGTCATCGGCGACCGGCATCGTGGTGCTGGGTCTGTGGGAGCCGAATGCGGCAGCGCCGGTCCTCGTCGGGCTGCGCTACCGCCCCGGCCAAACACCGCTGATCACCCGCGAGTGGACCAGCGACGCGGTCGGCGGCGGACCGCTGGCCAGCCCCGTGCTGTCGTCCGACGGGCAAACGGCCTACGTCAACGGGCGCGACCAGCGCCTGTGGGCGATCAACACCGCCGACGGCAAACCGAAATGGTCTGTCCCGCTGAACTATCTGGCCCAGACGCCGCCGTCGGTGGCGCCCAGCGGCCTGATCGTCGCGGGCGGCGGTCCTGGCGCCAAGCTCGTCGGCGTCCACGATGCCGGTGACCGCGGCGACGTCGTGTGGACCCGGGACGACGTCGCCCCGCTGTCGACGTCGAGCCTGGCCGGCGGGAGCGTCGGCTACACGATCGCCAAAGACGGCGACAAGGGTCAGGCATTGGTGGTCTTCAACCCCGCCGACGGTCACACGGTCAACAGCTATCCGTTGCCCGACGCGACGGGATGGCCGGTCGGTGTATCGGTCGGCCATGACCGCCGTGTCGTCACCGCCACCAGCGACGGGCAGGTGTACGGCTTCGCGCCGGCGTAGCGCTAAGCCAACAGCGGCGCGAGCACGGCGCGCGGCACCGGGGCCTGCGTTGCGCCGGCGGCCTCGGCGAACAACTCGCCCTGGCTGAAGAAGAAGATCACCGAGTCGTCCGTCAGGGCGAAGTTCTGGTAATTGGCCGGATCGAGCCCGTCATGGGACGGTATCGCGTCGATCATCCCCTGCTGCTTCTGCAGGTACCTATTGACTTCGGGATAGATGACGTCGAGCGGTTTGGTGCCCGGTTTGAACAGCGTGTTGAACGTGATCGGCGCGCGCTTGGCAAGGTCCCAGTTGAACGCTTGGTAGAACGTCTGCGGGTGGACTCCGCCGACGTTTTGGTACATCTCGAAAACCACGCTCTGCGTCCCACTTGTCGGCGAACCCGAGTGATAACCGGTCCCCTTGGCGTCCAGTTGATAGGGCAGGTTCCACGAGCCCGGCATCTGCGCGACGTTGACGAATCCGTCGCGAGCCTGCGTGAGGTATGCCGTCAGCGCGGCTTGGTCGGGATAGTCGTTGGGGAAGCTCATGTCCAGGTTGTAGATCGGATTGGCGGCATGTACGCGGCAGACGCCGTCGGGCCCGACGGCGCCGCCGAGGTCCGTGCACGCGGACTGTGCCGCAGCGGTCGATACCGCGGCCGAGCAGGCCAGTACACCGGCCACGAGCATCGCGGCCACCCTGAGCATGCGCATCGTCGGACGTCCTCGAGAGCCGGCACCGGCTCGGGCACCGGCGCATCACTGACAGGGTACGTGTCGCATTATCGGGACGGACGACAAATGAATGCCGTTGCCCGGCTTGCCGCCCCGGACCCGATGCGGGCAATGACGATCGAGATCGGTTGCGATCCACGTAGCCGCAAACGGGTTCGCAGTTCATCCGGGTTGACGTCGACGCCCCGAACCAGGATTTCGGCAGCGCCGACGTCGTGACTCGAAAGCGCCTGGCGCAGTCGCCGTTCGCCGTAACTCAGCTCTTCCAGGACCTCGAAGCCGCGCACACCGGCGGGCAGATGGTCGCCGGACAGGTAGGCGATGTCCGGGTCGAGCTGCCACAGGCCGTGCCGGGCTGCGTAGTGGCGCACCAGACCTGCGCGCACCACCGCGCCGTCGGGGTCGATGATCCACCTCCCCGCGGGGGCCACCGCGCAGTCGTCTGGTTCGGCGTCGGTGATGTGCTCGCCGCTGTCCAGCATCGTGGCGCGGCGGCGCACTCCGTCGCCCGTCAAGCCCTCCGACCACAAACAGGCCTCGCGCACGCTGCCCGCCAGCGACGTCACCTCGATTTCGCCGACGAATCCCAGCCGGGACAGTTCATCGAAATCGATTCCTGGAGCGCACTTTACGACAAGATCGCGGGCGCGATACACGTCGAGCAGCGCGTCCAGCGCGGGCGTGTAGTCGCGTGGGTCGAAGCGGCGACGGCCGCCGCTTCGACGTGCCGGGTCGACCAGGACGACAGCGTCGCGCGTCACCGGCCGCAGGGCGTCGGCGCGACACACGTCCACATCGGCAACGTTGGTGCGGGCCATCGCCAAGCGGACGGCGTCGATGTCACTTCCGAGCACGTATGCGGCCGAACGCCGCAGTGGCGCAAGCTCCGTGCCGATCGAGCAGGTGACGTCGTGAACGACTACACCCGCCAACCGCTGCGCCCGGTGTTCGGCCACGGGTTGGGCGGTGGCCTGCTGCAACGCCTCATCGGTGAACAGCCAAGCCGACGGGTCCGCGAACTTCGCGGCGGCCCGGCGCCGCAATAGTGTCGTCTCCACCAACACAGCGGCCCGGCCACCGAAAGCTGTTCGCGCAGAGGCGATGTCACCTACCAGCGTGGCATCGGAAAGGCGATAGTCGGCGACCTCACGCAACGCCTGAACGCCCGCGTCGGAGCGCAGATAAGCAACGGCTTCAATATCGAAGACGAGGCTAACCTCCTGACTGCTTGACCCCGGTGACCATGACGTTGTAGAACCAGCCCTTGGGCACCACGCGGCGCCAAAGGTTGTCGTCGACCCAGCTCAGAGTGATCCAGCTGCCGAATGCGAACTTCCCCCAGCCCCAGCCCAACCGGCCGGGCGGGACCGTTGCTTCGAAGGTGCGCAGCGGCCAGCCCAGCATCGCGGCAGTGAACTCGGTTGTGGTGCTGGTTACGTCGACGGCGCCCGCATTGACCGCCATCCGTTCCAGGTCACCCGGATCGAACGTATGCAGGTCGACCACCCACTCCAGCGCAGCGGCCCGAGAATTCTCGTCGATTTCCTCCTGCGGCCGCCGCCAACTCTGCAGCCCCGGCAGCTTCATCGCTCGGATGGTCACGTTCCAGGTCAGGTCTGCAAGTGCACGTGCGTACGTGTTGCCCACTGTGGTGGGCTCGCCGGCGAACACGAACCGGCCGCCCGGTTTGAGCACCCGCACGACCTCGCGCAGCGACAACTCGACGTCGGGGATGTGATGAAGCACGGCGTGCCCGACGACGAGGTCGAAGGTGTTGTCGTCGTACGGGATGCCCTCGGCGTCGGCGACCCGTCCGTCGATGTCGAGGCCCAGATTCTCCCCGTTGCGGGTAGCCACCTTCACCATGCCCGGCGACAGATCGGTCACCGAGCCGCGGCGAGCCACACCGGCCTGTATCAGATTGAGCAGGAAGAACCCACTTCCGCAGCCCAATTCCAGGGCCCGCTCGTACGGCAACGCCCGAAGCTCCTCCTCGGGCACCGTCGCGTCAAAAAGATCGCGGGCGTAGTCGACGCAGCGCTTGTCGTAGGAGATCGACCATTTGTCGTCGTAGCTCTCGGCCTCCCAGTCGTGGTACAGCACCTGGGCGAGCTTGGAGTCGTGGCGGGCCGCTTCCACCTCTTCCGCGGTGGCGTGCGGATTCGGAGCCGGCTGGCCGGCGACATCGGAGGGAGCGCTGGGTTCCTCAAAACTCATAACAGGGCAGCCTAATAGCCAGTGAAGGTGGCTTTCGCGGCAGCCAATACCTGCGGAGGATGGTCCAGGAAGCGCTGGGCCCAGGCCACCGCGGCGTCGTACACGCCGTCCGGGGCCACCGTCTCGTCGATCAGACCGAGCGCCTGAGCCTCCTTGGCGTCGATGAACCGCCCAGAAAACACCAGGTCCTTGGCCTTGCTGTCGCCAACCGCCCGGGCCAGCCTTCCCGTGCCCCCTTGCGGGACGAGGCCGGCCAGGATCTCCGTCGCGCCGAACTTCACGTTGTCTCCAGCCACGCGCCAGTCCGCTGCCAGCGCCAGTGTCAGCCCGCTTCCGAGCGCGTATCCCGTGACAGCCGCGACCGTCGGCTTCGGGATCGCGGCCAGCGCGTCGACGGCTTCGCGGCACACCCGAGCGGCGACCTCGGCCTCGTCGGCGTTGAGCGTGCGCAACTCCCGAACGTCGTCACCGGCAGAAAAGATCTCGTGCCCGCCGAACGCGATCACCGCGCAGATGTCGTCGCGTTGACCCAGATCAGCTGCTGCAGATGCGAGCTCGCGGTACACCTGGCGGGTCAGCGCATTTGTCGGCGGGCGCGACACCAGCAGCGTGGCGATGCCCCGCTGTTCGTCGCTGACGTGGACGGAGACGAACTCGTTCATCATTTGTCGACGTAGCCCTGCGGAGCCCGGTGATTGCGGGCCGCGTTATACCGTTCGCTGTTGAAGAACTCGATCTCCCAGTTGCCGCCCTTGTCTGCGAGATGCGGCTCGACCACGACGATCTTGCGTTCCACCGCAAGCACTTCGGCCACTGTTCGGCCGGCCAATGAATCCAGCTGCGTCCACGTCGGTGGCAGGAGGAACGTCCGAGATTGCGCGAAATCCTCAAGCGCTTCTTCGGGAGTGATCCAGTCGGCCTTGTCGGTTTCGGTGTTGTCGCCGTCTGCCCGCTGGCCTTCCGGCAGCGCCCCCACAAAGAAGTACGTGTCGTAGCGACGGGTGCGCTCCTCCTTCGGCGTCACCCAATTCGCCCACGGCCGCAATAGATCTGCGCGCAGCACGAGGTTTTCACGGCGCAGGAACTCACCGAACGACAGCGAGTTGTCCGCCAGCGCCGTCCGGGACTCGCGGTAGACAGATGCGTCGCCGACGATGCCGTCGGGGTCGTCGGCCGGGCCGGCGAACAGCACACCCGATTCCTCGAAAGTCTCGCGCGCGGCGGCGCATACCAATGCCTCAGCCAGATCCGGTTCGACGCCGAATCGCTCGGCCCACCACGACGGCTCGGGGCCGAACCATGCGATGTCGGCATTGCGGTCGCGGTCATCGACGCCACCGCCGGGGAACACCATCACCCCGGCGACGAAGTCCATCGCCGAGTGGCGCCGCATCAGGAACACTTCAAGTCCCCGGGCGAGGCCCGGGCGGTTGTCGCGGATCAGCATCACCGTGGCCGCCGGCCGCGGGGTCAAGGGGTCTGGCGCTTCCTCCCCAGTCACATCGCTCCTACCCTCCGGAAAAGTCATGCTCGCCTCCTGTGCGCGGCCCTGGTACGTGTGCGACGAGCGAAGTAGCGCCCGTCGACGACTTCCAGCGCGATCGACTGACCGAACGCCTTGGACAGGTTGTCCGCGGTCAAGACATCGGACAACAGCCCGGAGTCGACGGCCTTGCCCTCCGAAAGGATCAGGCAATGGCTGAAGCCCCGCGGGATCTCCTCGACGTGGTGGGTGACGAGGACCAGCGCGGGTGAGTCCGGGTCGGCGGCCAGGTCCTCCAGCTGCGCCAGGAGTTCCTCGCGGCCACCGAGGTCCAACCCGGCCGCCGGCTCGTCAAGCAGCAGCAGCTCCGGGTCGGTCATCATCGATCGCGCGATCAGCACCCGTTTGCGTTCGCCTTCGGACAATGTGCCGTAGGTGCGCTCGGCGAGGTGCTCGGCGCCGACGCTTTCCAGCATGTCGATGGCCTGGTTGTAGTCAACGTCCTCGTACGTCTCGCGCCACCGGCCCATGACGGAGTAGCCGGCGGATACGACCAGATCACGCACCACCTCGCCGTCGGGCACCCGCTGCGATAGCGCTGAGCTGCTCAGGCCCACCCTCGCGCGCAATTCGGACATGTCGACGCGGCCCAGCCGCTCGCCCAGGACGTAGGCAGTGCCCGACGTCGGATGCTCCATCGCCGCAGCGATGCGCAGCAGCGACGTCTTGCCCGCCCCGTTCGGCCCGATGACGACCCAGCGTTCGTCGAGTTCGACCGACCAGGTGATCGGTCCGACCAGAAGCTGGCGACCGCGTCGCAGGGTGACCTTGGCGAAGTCGATCAGCAGGTCGGGGTCGGCTGCGTCTGCTGGGTCTTCTCCGGCGACTGGCACTCGACCATCGTAGTGACGCGATTTCGGCGCGCCCGCACGCGCCTCGCGCCGGTTTGCGCGCCAAAATCGCTGGCTTCGGCCACCGGCGACCACCCGCTGACCGCGAGCACACGCTTGGGCGTGATGCGCAGAAAGAGCTGGACCAGCGGGCCGATGCCGAACGCGTAGAGCACGGTGCCCACGCCGACGGTCCCGCCGAGCAGCCAGCCGACGGCCAGCACGGTGGCCTCTATCGACGTGCGGACCAGGCGCACCGACAAGCCGGTTCGCACCACGAGTCCCGTCATCAGCCCGTCGCGCGGGCCGGGGCCAAGGCCTGCACCGACGTACAGCACCGTGCTGACCGCGTTGAGCACCACAGCGCCAACCATCATTGCGATGCGCACACCAAGGGACGTCGGTGTCGACAGCACAGACAGCCCGGCGTCGACGGTGACCGCGATGACGATCACGTTGGCGACGGTGCCGATGCCAGGCCGGTTCCGCAGCGGAATCCAGGCCAGCAGCACCGCCACACCGACGACTGCCGACGCGACGCCGATGCTCATCGGCGTGTGCACCGTGAGGCCCTGATGGAAAACATCCCATGGGTCCAGACCCAGGCCGGCGCGCACCATGACCGCCATGGAGGAGCCGTAGCCACACAGACCGACCAGCAGCGCCGAACCTTGTAGCGCGGCTCTACGCATGGTGTGGGAAGCGGATCCGGATCAGCTCTAGCTCGCGGCGCACGCGTTCGGCGTCACGGTCGACGAATTCGGCGGGCATGCCTTCCACCGGGGCGAGAAGTTTGGCCCACAGCCGAGCCAGTCGAGATATCCAGTTCGTACTCATGACTCGATGATGTCGACAGACTGGTTTGCCTTTCAATAGCCAGTTAGCTCATACTGGCCTGGATATGACCGTGGACATGGCCGCCCGCGCGCTCGATGTGGACCTGTTGGCCCGCGAGCTCGGCAACTGGCGGACGTCCAGTCGCAGTGGGCCCGCCTACCAGGGGCTGTCCGACGGCATCCGGATGCTTATCGTCGACGGGCGCCTTCCCGTCGGCGCGCGACTGCCAAGCGAGCGGGCGCTGGCAGACGTGCTGCGGGTGTCGCGCACGACGGTGACCGCCGCGTACGCACAACTGCGCGACGACGGCTACCTCAATGCCCGCCGCGGCGCACGCAGCACGACGGCATTGCCTGAAGCGCGGGTGGCTACTCCCGCGCTGTACACCTCGCCGTCCGTCAATCTGGCCGTCGCGGCGCTGGCCGCTCCGGCGGGCGCGGTCCAGGAAGCCTTCATCGAAGCCACGCGGCAAGTGCCGCCGTATCTGCACCAGACGGGGCACGACCTGCGCGGCGTCACCCCGCTGCGCGACGCGATCGCCGAAAGATACTGCGCCCGAGGGCTTCCCACCGAGCCTGAGCAGATCATGGTCACCAGCGGTGCGCAGCACGCGATCAGCTTGATCCTCAGCACTTACACCGCCGCAGGCGACCGGGTGCTGGTCGAACAGCCCACCTATCACGGTGCCATCTCGGCGATCACGACCATGGGCGCCCGCCCCGTTCCCGTCGCACTCGGTGATGACGGATGGAACTCTCCGCGGTGCATGCCGCGATACGGCAACTGGCACCCACCCTGGCCTACTTCGTCCTCGACAATCACAACCCGACCGGCTTGACGATGCCGGCCCCGGCTCGAAAGCGGTTGGCGCAGATCATCTCCGAGACCCGGACGCATACGATCATCGACGAGACCATGACCGAGGTGTGGCTCGACGAGCCCATCCCGCCGCCACTCGCCGCCTCGATGACCACACGTCGCGACCTGGTGCTGACCATCGGATCGATGTCCAAGTCGTTCTGGGGCGGTCTGCGCATCGGCTGGATACGCGCCGAACGCAATACGCTCGCGACGATCGCGGGGCTGCGTCCCGCCGTCGACATGGGCACCGCCATCGTCGAACAGCTCGCAGCCGCAACGCTTCTCGCACAAGCCGACGACCTTCTGCCTGAGCGCCGCGAGATATTGCGGGCCCGCCGCGCACTGCTGCTATCCCTGTTGCACGATCATCTGCCGGACTGGCACGCTGCCCCGGGCAGCGGCGGCATGTCGCTGTGGGTGCGCATGCCCGCGCCGATGAGTTCGGCGCTATCGGCGGCCGCGTCGCGGATGGGGCTGGAGATTCCTCCCGGTCCACGGTTCGGCGTCGACGGGACGCTCGAGCGGTTCATCCGAATCCCGTACACACTGCCAGAGGAACAGCTCAGTGAGGCAATCGAGTTGCTTGCCCGGTCCTGGCGCTCGGTCACCGGAACAGCGACGCCCGAACGCCACGCGATGGTCGTCTAGAAAGTCGGGTCTGCCAAAGTTGGCGCATGTATTCGACGCAGGTCTCGCGGCACGTGAACGCGCCGCGGTCGGCTGTCTATCGTGCGCTACTTGATGCGGACGCGATCGCGAAATGGCGTGTCCCCGCTGGCATGAGCTGCCACGTACACGAGTTCGATGCCCGCGAAGGCGGGAGATTTCGCATCTCGCTCATATACGATGCGCCGGACCGGGCCGGCAAGTCGGAATCGCACACCGACACCTACCGTGGCCACTTCGCGCTGCTTGTGCCGGACGAGCAGGTCGTCGAAATGTCGGAGTTCGAGACCGCCGATCCTGCGCTTCGCGGGACGATGATGATGACGACCACGCTCACCGATGCCGATGGCGGTACTGATGTCCTCATCGTGCACGACGGCGTTCCCGACAGCGTGCCCGCCGCCGACAACGAAACCGGCACGCGGATGACACTGGCGAAACTTGCCGAGTTCGTTGAGGCATGGGGAGACTCGGAATGGTCGACTGCCTAGTCGTCGGGGATCTCAACCCGGCGCACCACCCCATCGCGCAAATCCGCCGCCTCGATCTCGCCGCGGGTGATGCCGAGGATGAACAGCACGGTGTCCAGATACGGATGGCTCAACGACGCGTCGGCAACCTCCCGTAGCGCGGGCTTGGCGTTGAACGCCACTCCCAGCCCTGCGGCGGCGAGCATGTCGATGTCGTTGGCACCGTCGCCGACGGCCACGGTCTGCTCCATCGGCACACCGGCCTGCTGCGCAAAATCCCTCAGCGCCTTGGCCTTTCCAGGCCTGTCGATCACCGGACCGATCACTCGCCCAGTCAGCTTCCCGTCGACGATCTCCAGCTCGTTGGCGGCGACGAAGTCCATCATCAACTCGTGCGCGAGTGGCTCGATCACCTGCCGGAAGCCGCCCGACACGATGCCGCAGTGATATCCCAAGCGGCGCAACGTACGCAGCGTGGTGCGCGCTCCAGGCGTCAGCTCGATCTGCGCGCCGACGTCGTCGAGCACAGACGCGGGCAGGCCGGCCAGCGTCGCCACCCTGCGGTGCAGTGATTCGGCGAAGTCCAGTTCCCCGCGCATCGCCGCTTCGGTGACCTCGGCGACGGCGGCCTCGGCGCCTGCCCTTGCGGCCAGCATCTCGATGACCTCGCCCTGGATCAGGGTCGAATCGACGTCGAAAACGATGAGCCGCTTGGCCCTCCGCGACAGGCTGTAATCCTCGAGGGCGATGTCGACGCCCTCGTCGACCGAGACCTGAGTCAGCGCTCGCTGCAGCTGTCCGTAGGCCGCACCCGGCGGCACCGAGACCCGCAGCTCCAAACCCGTTACGGGATAGTCGGAGACGCCGCGGATGAAGTCGATGTTGACGCCGAGCGCGGCGACCTCGCGGGCCACCACGCCGAAGGACTCCGCGGTTATCGGGCGGCCGAGCACCACGATCGTGTGGGTCGACGGTTCATGCATCACGGGCAGGTCATCGCTGCGCTCGATGCTCACGTCAAGACCCACGCCGTGGATGGCCGCCTCGACCTCATCGCGCAACGACTGCCCGCCGGCCACGTCCGATGCCCCTGCGACCAACACGCCCAGTGTCAACCGGCCGCGGATGACGACCTGTTCGACGTTGAGCATCTCAACCTTGTGCCGCGACAGCACCTCGAAAAGCGCCGATGTCACACCTGGTTGATCGTGTCCGGTGACGGTGATCAGCACCGACACCTTGGGTGTGCTCACCCCCGGGCGCCGCTACGGACCATCAGCTGGATTGGTCCGCCGTCTTGGCCTCGACCGCGGGATGGTGGTCGCGGCCGACGTGGGCCTCGGCGCGCATCCGATCCACCATGTGCGGGTAATGCAGCTCGAACGCGGGCCGCTCGGAACGGATGCGGGGCAGTTCGGTGAAGTTGTGCCGCGGCGGCGGGCAGCTGGTCGCCCACTCGAGCGAGTTGCCATAGCCCCACGGGTCGTCGACGGTCACCGGTTCGCCGTAGCGCCAGCTCTTGAACACGTTCCAGACGAACGGGATCGTCGAAATGCCAAGGGTGAACGCCCCGATCGTCGAGACGACGTTCAGGGTGGTGAACCCGTCGGTGGGCAGGTAGTCGGCGTATCGGCGCGGCATACCCTCGTCGCCCAGCCAGTGCTGCACCAGGAAGGTGGTGTGGAAGCCGATGAACGTCAGCCAGAAGTGCAGCTTGCCCAGTCGCTCGTCGAGCAGTCGGCCCGTCATCTTCGGGAACCAGAAGTAGATGCCCGCGTACGTGGCGAACACGATGGTGCCGAACAACACGTAGTGGAAGTGCGCCACAACGAAATACGAGTCGGTGACGTGGAAGTCGATCGGCGGGCTGGCCAGCAGCACACCGGACAGACCACCGAGCAGGAAGGTGACCAGGAAGCCCACCGAGAACAGCATCGGTGTTTCAAACGTCAACTGGCCCTTCCACATCGTGCCGATCCAGTTGAAGAACTTGATACCGGTCGGCACCGCGATCAGGAACGTCATGAACGAGAAGAACGGCAGCAGCACGGCTCCGGTGGCGTACATGTGGTGCGCCCACACCGCGACCGACAGCGCCGCAATCGACAGTGTCGCGTAGATCAGCGTGGTGTAACCGAAGATCGGCTTGCGCGAGAACACCGGGAAGATCTCGGAGACGATGCCGAAGAACGGCAGCGCGATGATGTACACCTCGGGGTGACCGAAGAACCAGAACAGGTGCTGCCACAGCAGCACACCGCCGTTGGCCGGGTCGTAGATGTGCGCACCGAGGTGTCGGTCGGCGGCCAGGCCGAACAGCGCGGCGGTCAGCAGCGGGAAGGCCAGCAGCACCAGGATCGACGTCACCAGGATGTTCCAGGTGAAGATCGGCATCCGGAACATGGTCATGCCGGGGGCGCGCATGCAGACCACGGTGGTGATCATGTTGACGCCGCCGAGGATGGTGCCAAGACCACCGACGGCCAGGCCCATGATCCACAGGTCACCACCCGCGCCCGGCGAGTGGATCGCGTCGGTCAGCGGCGTATAGGCGGTCCAGCCGAAGTCCGCGGCGCCGCCGGGGGTGATGAACCCAGCGATCGCGATCGTCGCGCCGAACAGGAACAGCCAGAACGAGAACGCGTTCAGCCGCGGGAACGCCACGTCGGGCGCGCCGATCTGCAGCGGCAGCACCAGGTTGGCGAACCCGAACACGATCGGGGTCGCGTAGAACAGCAGCATCACCGTGCCGTGCATGGTGAACAGCTGATTGAACTGCTCGTTGGACAGGAACTGCAGCCCGGGCAGCGCGAGTTCGGTGCGCATGAACAGCGCCATCAGCCCACCGATGAAGAAGAAGATGAAGCAGGCGACGCAGTACATGATGCCGATCAGCTTGTGATCGGTGGTCGTGATCAGGTTGTAGACCAGGTTGCCCTTGGGGCCGAGCCGGGCCGGGAACGGACGGCGAGCCTCGAGATCTCCGATTGGGGGCGCTTCGGCTACCAACAGGTCCTCCAAACATCCAGTCGGGACATCCCCGCAGACTTCACTGATGAATCCTATCTCCCGGCGGGGCCCGAAGTCGGGGTGGTCCTACAAACGGTCGTAATTGGTGGACCGCGCTGGTTGAGCGGCCGCCACGTGCCCGGATGTTACCGTCGGCGACGTGCTGATCAGCGGGCGGAAGCTGTCTGTCGCCGGCCGTCCGACTCCGGCTATCGGCCTGGTGGCCGGCGCGGCCGCTGTCGTCACCGCGGTTTCGATCACCGTCGTCACCGGGTGCGGATCGCCAGGGACGAGCTCGTCGTCGCCGGCCGGCCAGCAGTCCGTCATCACCAGCACCACCAAAATCGCCAACGCGGGGGTGCTCGGCAATCAGCGCAGGCCCGACGAATCGTGCGCACCTGATCCGGCAGCCCCCGACCCGGGTCCTCCCGACCGCGAGGTCCGCCACGCTGCCGGCACCACCACCGTGCATGCCGACCCGCAGCGCATCGTGGTGCTGTCCGGCGATCAGCTCGACGCGCTGTGTGCACTGGGCCTGCAGTCACGGATCGTCGGGGCGGCGCTGCCCGACGGGTCGACCACCCAGCCGTCGTATCTGGGCACCGTCGTGCACAACGTGCCAGGCGTCGGCACTCGCAGCGCATTGGATATGGCGGCGATCAAGGCCGCGACGCCCGATCTGATCCTGGGCTCGCAGGCGCTGACGCCGGAGGCCTACCCGGAACTGACCGGTATTGCGCCGACGGTGTTCACTGGGCCGCCCGGCGCGGCGTGGCAGGACAACCTGCGCATAGTGGGCGCGGCGACCGGACGCTTCGACGCCGCCAACGCGCTGATCGACGGATTCGAGAAGGACGCCGACAAGACGGGCGCCGACGACGACGCCACCCACTTCCAGGCCTCGGTCGTGCAGTTCACCGAGACCACCATGCGGGTCTACGGTGCAGACAATTTCCCCGGCAGCGTGCTGGCCGCCGTCGGCGTGGATCGCCCTGCACCACAACGGTTTACCGACAAGCCGTACGTCGAGTTCGGCATCACCGACACGGATCTCGAGAACTCCCCCGACTTCTCAGCCGCCGACGGCGACATCGTCTACATCTCGTTCACCTCGCCGGCAGCCAAGGACCGCGCGCCGACAGTGCTGGAGAGCAACGCGTGGAAGAAGCTGTCAGCCAACCGCGACAACCGGGTGTTCGCGGTCAACAACGAGGTCTGGCAGGGCGGTGAAGGCATCGTCGCGGCGCGCGCCATACTGGCCGATCTGAAGTGGGTCAACGCCCCGATCAACTAGGCGCCTGCAACGCCTGCTGACCGAACTGTCCGGTGGTCAGTGACCCGGCCGGGAGTTCGAGTTCGCCGCTGTCGATCCGGTTGCGCAGGTATGCGAACGTCTGCGCGGTCTGGGCGAACAGGTGCTCGCCCGCACGCAGCGTCGGACGAGAGACCGCACCGGCGGAGGCGAACTGCGGCAGCGGCTTGACTTCGGTGTGGTAGTCAACGTTGAAGAACAGCGGGAAGGAGTAGCGCTCCTCGGCCACCTTTCTCACCCGGTGGCTGGTCGCGACGAAAGCGCCGTTGGTCCACAGTTCCAGCATGTCGCCGATGTTCACCACGAATGTGCCCTCGACGGGTGGCACGTCGATCCACTCACCCGACCCGTTGAGCACCTCCAGCCCGGGCGCCGTCGGTTTGAGCAGCGTGAAGCATTCGTAGTCGGTGTGCGCGCCGATGCCCTGGCCGTCCTTGGCCTCGGGGTTGTAGGGGTAGTGCACGAGCCTCAACTGGCTCGGGGTCTTGGTGGCGTGCCGGGAGAACACGTCGGGGTCCTCGCCAAGCGCAACCGCGAATGCCCACAGCAGCATGTGCCCCACCGCGAGTACGGCCTCGTAGTAGGCGGTCACGGCCTCGGCGAAACCCGGCAGGTCCGGCCATGTGTTCGGGCCGAGCATCGGGTTGCCCGCAACGTAGTCGGGGTCGTCGGCGGGCAGGTCCAGCGCGGTGTCGAACGCCTCCTTGAGGTCCGGAGAGCCGGTCTCCACCCCTTCTTCGCCGACGGGCACGTAACCGCGGTGGCAGCGCGAGAGACCGATGTAGCTGCGCATCTTCTCCTCGACCGGCAGCGCGAAGAACTCCTTGGTCGCGGCCAGCATCCAGTCGAACAGCGACTCGTCGATCCCGCAGCCGCTGATGTAGAGAAAGCCGACATCGCGTGCCGCTCTGCCGATCTCGGCAGCGACGCGTTCCCGGTCGGCACGGTCCGGCGAGCGCAGTCCGCCGATGTCCACAATCGGCACCGAGGTGAACGAGGTTGCACCACTCATGAATTCACGTTCCCTTCGCATCGTTCGACCGTCCAGCGGACACCATTGGCCTGGACGTGCTCGCCGGTGATCACCAGCGCATTCCATCGCCGCCCGCCGACCGCGTCGATCACGACGTCACCGCCGCCCGCCCATCCGAAGAGGTCGCCGACGCGGATCAAAAGACCGGCGTCGCCGTCGGGCGTGGCAAGAAACAGCGCACCACACGGCGTCACGGCGGCGCCGTCGCGAGTCCAGTGCTCGACGTAGTCGGCGTGCACGCCGGTCTCGACGAGGATGCCGTCCTGCCACCGCATCGAGCCCTCATCGGGATGCGGCCCAGGCGGTTCGAGTTCGACGGCGCGGTGCCAGCTGAAGACGTCGTCGGCCTGGCTCAGCGTCCCGGCGAAACCTCGCGAGTCGACGTAGGCGGTGATGCCCTGCAGCCAGGTGATGTCGGTTCCGGTGTCACGTGAGCCGTCGGCCTCGATCAGCAGCGTGCGCCGCCACAGCCCGATGCAGTCGGATGCCAGCACCGCGGTCATGCCGACTCCTCCCACCGCTGCCGCAGGAGGGCCAACCCCTCCCCGGTCGGCGTTCCGAGAGCGCGCACCCTGGCGATCCCGCCGTCGGGATACGCCTGCACGCGCAGCGCGGTGATGCCGCGGACATCCACGACATACACCTGCCGGGCATCGGCTGCCAATCGTGTTCGGGGCAGCACGGTTTCGTCGAACGGCAACAGCGCCCAACCGTGTTGGCTGTCGGGCCGGGCACGCGTGCCGAGAACGGCCACCTCCGATGTGGCGTTGAAAATGAAACACGTCGTGTCAATCTCGATACGAAGCAGGTCTGCGGGTACCGCGAACGAAATCATCACCGCGTCATGGGTATCGGGCCCGATATCGCGGCGCCTGCGGGTTTCCCAGCCGTCGCCCATGTTGACGGGGCGGTTCGGAGCGATCAGCGCGCAGGCATGCGAGTAGAAACTGTCGCTGCACCACTCGACTCGGCCGCCGCACTCGACACCGGAGACCTCTACGGTGACGTCCGCCCACAGCGCCGGATCAGGGATCACCTCGCCGAATGCCCGAAGCCGGGCAACTCCCCCGTCGGAGTCCAGCCGCAACCGCAAATGACTCCAGCGTCGCGGGTTGTCGACCGCGAGCAGGTTGTGCGAATCCGGTTTCAGCACAGTCGATTCGACGAGCGGCACCCATACCACGTCCGGTGCGGTCGGGTCGCTAGCCGATTCGAGCAAGCAGCCGTCGATCCTGCAGCTTGTGGGATGGTTGCCCGAGAAGAAACGAGTATCGACGTCGATCTCGTGCAACCGTCCTGTGACGCCCAGCCGGACGATCACCCAGTCGCCGTTCGGCCACGCATGCCGTCGCGTCTCCCAGCCGTCGACGACCTCGCCACGCAGGTCGTACGTGCCCGGCACGAATACGGGCTCTGACGGGTCGATGAGGCTTTCCTTGCACCCGAACGACTCGTCACTGGCGGCGATGACGCTGCCGCCGAGGGCGCGGGACGCCAGATCGACTGCACTTGAGATTCGGCGCATCACGATTCCAACCCCAGCGCACTCGATATCGGCCAGTGACTGCGCGGGTTGTCCGGCCCGGGCGCGTAAACCCCGGCCTTGCTGGTCGACAGCCTCAACCCGACGACCGCTTGCGCCAACGCCACCGCCGCGGCCACACCATCGATCGCAGGGACACCGACCTTTTCGGTGATTGCCGCTGTCACTCCGGCCATCCCCGCGCACCCCAGGCAGATCACGTCGGCGCCGTCCTCGCTGACGGCACGGGCTGCCTCGTCGACGATGGCGGCGACCGCAGCGGTCGGGTCGGCGTCCACCTCGGCGGTGCCGAGTCCACAGGCGCGCACCGAGACGCAGTGGGCGGCGAGCCCGGCGAGCATCAGCCGCTCCTCGATCGGCGCGATCGACCGCGCCAGGGTCGTGACGACCGAGAACCGCCGGCCGATGAGGTGCGCGATGTGCGCCGCGCACTCGGCGATGTCGAACACCGGTACCGTCAGCATCTCCTGCAGGGCATCTTTGCCGTGCTCACCGAAACCGGCTAGCACGACGCCGTCGTAGTCGAATCGGCCCGCGTCGACAAGCCGGGCGACGACGTCCATCACCCCCACCGCCGACAGATAGCTTTCGGCCGCCGAATCGATGGCCGCCACCCCGAAAAGCGGCGCAATGCATTCGATCTGTGTGCCCGCAGCAGCCGCGTCGCGTGCGGCCGCGGCGATCTCGTCGGTCATCGAGGCGGAGGTATTGGGATTGACCACCAGAATTTTCATGCCGGTTCCCGCACCCCGTCGAATACAAGCCGTCCTGCCGACCAGGTCTGCAGCACCGAACCACGCAGCACCACACCGTGATAGGGGCTTACCGCATGCCGATGTCGAAGTGCGCCCGCGTCGACTACCTCATCTGCATCGGGATCGAACACACACAAGTCCGCGCGCAGGCCGACAGCGATCCGCCCACGGTCAACGAATCCCGCTAGCGCGGCGGGCTTTTCAGACATCCACCGGCTTACATCGGCCACCCCCAAGCCGCGGCGCACCGCCTGTGTCCACACCGCACGCGGCCCGAGCTGCAGTGAGCTCACCCCACCGAAGGTCCGCCCGAAGTCACCGTCGCCTTTGTATTTCGGAGCGCACGGCGAGTGGTCCGACACGACCATGTCCAGTGTTCCGTCTGAGAGCCCGTTCCACAGCAGGGCGCGGTTGGCGGAGCCGCGGATCGGCGGGCACGCCGCATACTCGGTGCCGCCGTCGGGAATCTCCTCGGCGGCGAATGTCAAGTAGTGCGGACAGGTTTCAGCGGTCACCGGCACGCCTGCCCGCTTGGCCTCGCCAAGCAGCGCCAGCACCCGCCCGCTGGAAACGTGCACGACGTGCGCGCGGGCACCCGTGGCCGCAGCGGTGTCCAGCACCAGCGCCACGGCGTCCTCCTCGGCGGCGTCGGGCCGGGAATCCAGGAACGACGTGTAATCACGGCCACTCGGCCGCGGACTCGCGTCGATGACGTCATGGCTTTCAGCGTGTACCAGCAGAACCGAACCGAGTTCGGCGATCTGCGCCATCGCCTGCCGGAACTGACCGGGCGTCAGGTGAGGGAAGCTCGGGTTGCCGGAATCGCTGAGGAAACACTTGAAGCCGCACACCCCTGCGGTCGCTAACGGAGCAAGGCTGCCAACGTTGTCCGGCACCACGCCCGCCCAATAACCGACGTCGACGAGGCAGTCGCCCTGCGCGGCCGCTTGTTTGACCCGCAATGCTCGGACGCTCGTGGTGACCGGGTCGGAGTCCAAGGGCATGTCCACCAACGTCGTAATGCCGCCGGCCGCGGCTGCTGCGGTCGCCGTCGCGAAGCCTTCCCAGTCGGTGCCCGGCTCATTGATGTGCACGTGAGTGTCCACGAAACCCGGAAGCAGGACCGCATTCGACGGCACCCACTGCTCGGACGCCGGGTAGTCCGCATCGAACGCACCGATCTCTGCGATTCGGCCGTCGGCGATCGCGACCGCCGCCGCCCGCAACTCGCCGTCGATCAGCACCCGCTCGGCGCGCAGCACCAGATCGATCATCCGAACCGCTCGTGGAAGTGGCGGGTCATCTCCGGCCACACATGAGGATCGTGGCCGGGTATCAGCGGAAACCCCTTGTCTCTGGCCAGTTTCTTGAGCCTGCGGATGGGCTCGACGGTCTCCTCGGGCGTGACGCCGATGAAGCCGCCGATTGCCAGCTCACCTTCGATGTTCTCGGTGAGATCGGCGGCGTCGAACGCGAACACGAAGCCGTCACCTCCGACGCTTTCGTCGAGTTCGACGACGAAGCTCTGATGGCCCGGCGTGTGTCCATAGGTGGGCACTGCGGTGATCCCTGGGGCGATCTCGGCCTCTCCATCGGCCAGTCGCCAGTCGATGCGCGGGTCGTCGAAGTCAACCCGCACGATCGCATTGCGTTCCGGCTCAGGATGATTGGACAGGCCGTATTCCAGCTCACGGCGTTGCGCATGCACCGGCACCTTGCCGGCGAACAGCTTCACGCCGCCTGCGTGGTCGTGGTGCAGATGGCTGAGAGCGACGCTGTAGATCTCGTCGAAGTCGACGCCGATCTCGGCGAGCCGCTGCTCGATCGGCTCTCCCGGTCCCGGCAGCACCGGACGGTACTCCACCGTCGGGAAGAACCTTCGGTACAGCGCGGGATCCCGGACCAGCGCGGTGTTGAATCCCGTGTCGAGCAGCACCCAGCCATCGTCGGTCTGCAGCAGCACGCCCGGAACCGGTTCGCGCATCCGCTCTTCCGGCGGCGCGCCGTAGACCGAAATCGACTTCGGCAGCTCCTCCCAGCCGAGTGTCAGCAGGACGATCCGGCGCACCTTTCCCATGGCGTCAGCCCACCGACAACTCGGCGACCCGCAGCGAGTTCGGATTCGACAGCGCGTGTGCCTTCTCAACGCCCTTCAGCCACGGCTGCGCGACCACGAAGTCATCGACGTCGGCGATGTTCAGCCAGCATCCGGTTTCTTCGGCTGCTGCGCCCGCATCCGAATACGGTTGTGGCGCACCGGTCGGCAGCCCCTTCGCAAGCGCATCGGTCACCCGCGGCGACGAGCAACCCAGGTAGTTGATGCCGCCGTCCTTGTCCCAGGAGATGTGGCCCCACGTGTACGGCGACGGCGCGTCCGGCCACACCATGTTGGTGAAGATCTCCGGAGCGGCCTGCATGTCCGTGCCGATCCAGCCGTAGATCTCCGACGTCGGATATCCCTGCACCTTCGCGGTGATTCCCGCCGCGGCAAGCTGAGTCTGCACCAGGTTGCTCACCAGCTGCATGTCGGGATTGCTCGTGTCGTACCCGATGGTCACCGCCTTCTGATCGGCCGGCAATCCCGCCGCGATCTTCGTCAGCGCCGAAGGATCATGCGTCAGAGTCTGTTTCCCATAGTCGGCGGCCAGAACGTAGGGCGGGTACATTTGTGCGCCGATCTTCCCGCGGCCGAAATACGTCTGCTTCACCAGCTGGTCGACGTCGACCGTATCCATGACCGCCGTCCGCGTCGCCTGATCCTTCATGATGCCCTTCTTTGCGTTGATGTAGAGGAAGCTCGCCATCATCGTGGGCAGGGAGTAGTGCGAGAACTTGGCGTTGTTCAGATACTGCTCGACCGCCGACGAGGGCAGGTCATGCAGGATCGCGGCGAGCTGGCCGTTGTTGAACTGCAGTTGCTGCGCGGACGAATCGGTGATGACGGGCATCTCGACCTTCTCGAAATACGGCTTGGCGCCCCAGTATTCACCGAACGATGCCATCGCGTAATGCGAGCCGACCTGCGCGTCGGTCAGGGTGTACGGACCGGTGCCGAGGTCGTGACTGGTGAGGTAGTTCTGCGCGAAGTCCGAGCCGCCGTTCTTCTGCAGCCCGGTCGGGCTCATCATGCGCGGGCCGTACGGCGACGCGAGGTAATCAAGGAACTCCGAGTTGGGCGACTTCAAGGTGATCGTGACCCCGTAATCGCCTTGTGTGGTGATCGATTCGATGTCCTTGACCATGTAGGCGGGCCCGCCGTTGACGGCCAGCCTACGGTCGAATGATGCCTTGACCGCGTCGGACTTGAACGGCGTTCCGTCATGGAACTTCACACCCTCACGAAGCTTGAGCGTGAAGACCTTATTGTCGGGCGACGCGGTCCACTCGGTGGCCAGCAGCGGCTCGAACTCGGCCTTGTCCTGACCGCCCTTGAACTGCAGCAGGCCCTCGTAGAGGTTGGTGGTCAGCAGCAGGCCCTGCCCCGCGTAGTACACGTCGGGGTCCGGCGGCTGGCCGGGGTCCTGCAGGAACGACAGGTGCAGCACCTTGTCGGTCGGCGCCGCGTTCGGCGTGCCACCGCCGGAATCCGAACCACCGCAAGCCGACAGGGTCAGCATCGCGACGGCACCCGCGGCGGCGAAAGTGAGTAGGCGCTTGTTCATCGTGCTGCTCCTTCGAGAAGTGGTTGTTCTAGCGTTTGGAAGGCGGCGAGGATCTCCTCGGCGGTGCGCGATGCGCCGGTCTGCAGGTACTCCATGGCGGCGAGTGCAGCATCGTGGAGGTATTGCGATGACCCGCCGACACAGTCGGTGACGACGCGCACGTAATAATCGCGCTGATGGGCATCGGCGAAGGTGTAGTGCACGCAGACGTCGGTCAGCCCGCCGATCAGGATCAGCGTCGACGCGCGCAGCCCCCGCAGCACGATCTCGAAATCCGTTCCGATGAAACCGGAATAACGGCGCTTGACGATATGGAATTCTTGGTGGGACTCGTCAAGAAGCGGCCGCAGCGACGGCTCGAGGTCGGTGCCCGGCTGGCCTTCGACACAGTGCACGCCTTCGGTCCCGTCCAGTTCGCGACCGAAGTCCACCCCGCTGGGCCGGTGCACCTCCTGGAAAAACACCACAGGCACACCGGCGGCGCGTGCGGCGGCGACGAGCTTTTCGGCTCGCTCGACGCGTTGGGCATGGCCGGCCATGTGGGGAATTCCCACTTCCGACACCGGCATTGAACCGCCCTGCTGGATGTCGACGACGACCAGCACAGGATTCCCGACGATGAGTGGCTGTGTTGGCACCTAACCTCCTGTTACTGCGATTCGTGGATCAGCCGCCGCCTGTAGGAGGTCGACTGCGGTGTTGATGACGACGTAGAGCACGCCCAGCATCAGCGTGACGCCCGCAATCGCGGGAAAGTCGGCGACCGGGATGCTCTGTGCGATGTACTGACCGATGCCGGGCCAGCCGAACACCTGCTCGACCACCAGCACGCCTGAAAACATCAGGCCCACTTGCAGTCCCGTCATCGACAGCGCGCCACCGACAGAGTTTCGCAGCACATGGCCGGCCATGATCCGGCCCTCCGACAGACCTTTGGCCCGTGCCGTTCTGGCGTAGTCGCTGTCGGCGTCAGTCAGCAGACTGGACCGCAGGACCCGTCCGATCGCCACCGCGGGGCCGAGCGCGATCACCACCGCCGGGAGGATCAGGTGGTGCAGTGCGTTGGCGACGACGTCGAACCGCCCGGAAAGTAGCCCGTCGATTGTCAGCATCCCGGTGGGTCCGGTCGGCGGATTCGGCACACTGATGCGGCCATTCGCGGGCACCCAGCCGAGCTTCTGGTAGAAGACAATCAGCCCGAGGATGCCGAGCAAGAACATCGGCGCAGCCGCGCCGGTGAACAGGACGGCCCGCAACACACCCGCGCCCCGCCATTTCAGCGTTGTGCCGAAGGCCAGCAGTCCGGCCAGGATCAGCGCCAAGCCCAGCCCGTACATCGCCAACTCGAGTGTCGCCGGGAAGAAGTCGCCTAGGTCGCTGCTCACTGGGTGCCGCGTGCGGTATGAGCTCCCCAGATCGCCGTGGACCGCGGCGGCCAGGTAATGCGAGAACTGGTTGATCATCGGCTGATCCAGCCCTAGCGTGTGCCGACGCGCTGCGACCGCGTCCGCGGATGCGTTGGCGCCAAGTTGGGCCTTCACAGGATCCATCGGCGAAATGTGCTGCAGCACAAACATCACCGCAATCAGTGCGATGAGGATGGCCACCGTGGCGGCCAGCCGGGACAGGACGAAGTTTCGCATGCGCGGCACCTAGCTCGTCTTCATCAGGCTGCGCAGGCAGTCCCCTGCGATGTTGGCGACCAAGGCAAGGACGAGGACAGCGAGACCGGGCATCACCGGGATCCACCACTGCTGGAGGAAGTACGTCAAGTTGCGGGCGGTGTCCGCGCCCAGCTCAGGGGCGGGCGCCGATTGGCCGAGACCGAGGAACGACAGCGCCGCCAAAGTGAGGATCAGCGTGCCGATGTCGAGGCTGGCGGCGACCAACGCGTTGGGCACCGCGCCGGGCAGCAGATGACGCAGCGCCAACCGGATACGGCCGACCCCAGCGAGTTTCGCGGCCTCGACGTGGGGCCGTGCGGCGAGCCGGGCGATCTCGCCGCGCACCAACCGTGCGTAGAACGGCCACCAAACGATCGACACCGCGATCAGCGTGTGGACGAAGCCGGGGCCCAGCGCCGCGACCACCGCGATGGCCAACACCGGTGCGGGCAGCGACAGGAACGCGTCGGTGATGCGCATCAGCACGGAATCGACCCACCCGCCGGTGGCACCGGCGATGAGCCCGACGAGCCCTCCGATGAGCAAGCCGATCGCGACCACGACGAGCGCGGCGAACCAGCTTGCGCGGGCGCCGTAGAGCACCCGGGAAAGGATGTCGCGGCCGATGCTGTCGCTGCCGAGAAGGAAGCCGCTCTTACCTGGCGCCTGCAGCGGCATGCCGACCGGTATCAGTGGATCGTGCGGTGCCAGCAGCGGCACGGCGACCGCGATGAGCGTCACCACGATCGCCAGCGAGACGCCGATCCAGGTCACGACCATCGAGCTCGACCCCGGCAGCGATAGAAGTCGCCGTTCACGTCCGCGGACAAGGGCGGCGGCAGGTATTGCGATGGCCATCAGATGGCCCGTCTCTCGATGCATGCCACTTGGTGCGGGTTGCCTGGCAGGCCCTCCAGACGGACGTCGAGCTCGGCGCCGCTGCAGGCGTCGATCGAAATCGGGCAGCGCGGGTGGAACGCGCAGCCACTGGGAGGTGACAGCGGACTCGCCGGTTCGCCTGCCAGCACACCGGATTCGCGGCCGAGGTCCGGGATGGAGTCGACGAGTGCCTGGGTGTAGGGGTGGGCGGGCTCCCCGATCACCCGCTCGGCGGGGCCGAGCTCGACGATGCGGCCCAAGTACATGACGGCGATCCTGTCGGCGACCACGCGGGCAACGGACAGGTCGTGGGTCACGAAGACAACCGACATGTCCAGGCTGCGACGCAAGTCGCCGATGAGGTTCAGCACCGACGCGGCCAGAGATACATCCAATGCGCTCGTCGGCTCGTCACACAGCAACACTGACGGCGGCACAACGGTGGCGCGGGCCAACGAGACACGTTGCCGTTGGCCGCCCGACAGCTGGCCCGCGCGGGACTTCGCGACCTCCGCTGGCAGCCCGACGCGTTCGAGCACCTCGACCACCGCGTCGCGGCGCTGCGCACGGGACATCGAATTCCCGCGCAATCGTTCGGCAATCAGCTCACCGACCGACAGCCACGGCGTCAGTGAAGCGCCCGCGTCCTGGAACACCATCTGTGGGCCGCGGCTGTCGGCCAGTTCGACAGAACCGGACGAGGGATTCTCCAGGCCGGCGATGACACGCAGCAGCGTCGACTTGCCCGATCCGCTCTCCCCGACCAATGCCAGCGACTCGCCGTGGCCGACACGAAGCGAAACTCCGCGCAGCGCATGCAATTTTCCGTGGTTGCCCGACGACCAGTCCAGCCAGCGCCTCGCGACGGTAAACGTCTTCATCACGTTCTTGCACACCACCGACGGCGGTTGGTCCTCGTTGTCGGAGTCAGCAAGCGCGAACGGTTCAGCGATGTTGGTCGATGCGATCCCGAGCTCGCCTGCGACATCGTCGAGCGGGCGGACGCACGCGCTCACCCGGTCCGGCGCGACTGCGATGGGATCCGGCGGCGTCCTGTCGCAGTCGTCGATGGCGAGCGCACAGCGTGGTACGAAGGCGCATCCCGGCAGCGGCGCGGTCGGACTGGGCACCGAACCCGCCAGCGCTGCGAGCTTGCGGTCGCGCGCCGTGTCCAGCGTCAGCCGGGAGCGGAGCAATCCGTGGGTGTACGGGTGGGCGGGCATGCCGAGTACGTCCGCGGTCGGACCGATCTCGGCGATGCGGCCTGCGTACAGCACGGCGATGCGGTCCGAGATCTGGGCTGCGACGCCCAGGTCGTGGGTGATCAGCACGATGCTGCAGCCGATCTCGTCACGCAGGCGCCGCAGCAAGCGCAGCACCTGGGCCTGCACGGTGACATCCAGCGCCGTCGTCGGTTCGTCGGCGATGATGAGTTCCGGGTCGCCGGCGACCGCCATCGCGATCATCACGCGTTGCCGCAGGCCGCCCGAGAGTTCGTGTGGGAAGGCACGCATCCGGCGTTTTGGGTCGGGGATGCCCACGGCGGTCAGCAGGCGCAGCGCCTCGTCAGGGCTTCCCGCCGCCTCGGTGACCTGCTGGCCGATCCGCATGGTGGGGTTCAGTGAGGTCATCGGGTCCTGGAAGACCGCACCCAGATCGAGACGGCGAACCTTGCGCAACGCCTTGGACTCGCCGTTGACCATATCGGCTCCGGTAACGCGGACAGTGCCGTCGATTTTCGCGTGCTTCGGCAGCAGCCCCAGCAGCGTGAACCCGAGAACGCTCTTGCCGGAACCGGATTCGCCGACCAATCCGAGGATCTCCCCCGCCGCGATTGCGAGCGACACGCCGCGTAACGCGGCCACGTCGCACCCGTTGCGGCGAAATGTGACTCGAAGGTCGCCGACGGTCGCAACGGGATCCGGTTTCGGCGTAACCGCAGCGTGCACCGTGGGTGCGTCGACTGCAGAAGCCGCAGTGCCCATCGAAGCACTCCCGAGGTCCGGTATCGCGATGCCGCAGCACGACGGTGTGCACGCTGGCCTATCAGTTGACAGTTTTCACGGGGTACCAGCTTGGTGGGTATCGCTGGCGTAACTAATCGACGGCACAGGTAACCGATGCGTATCGCGCGTTTCTATCGTGTGACAGAAAATGCAGGACTACCGCTAGGTGGCCTCGATAGTCCACCATGAGAGCATGCCGCTCGCCAGGGCCGGACGGCCGCGCCTGCACGTTCAGCGGCGTCCGGGGAGAACCGCGCGTGACGAAATCCTCGACGCCGCAGGTGAATTGTTCACCACCATGGGGTACACCGGCACAGCGACAAGGACCATCGCAGACTCGGTGGGTATCCGCCAGGCGTCGCTGTACCACTATTTCAAGACCAAGGACGACATCCTGTGCGCCCTGCTGAGCCAGACGGTCGCTCCGACGCTGTCGTTCATCCCGAGCCTGCTCGGCGCGGAGCCTGCGCTGAGCGCAGCCGAACACCTCCATGCGCTGGCAACCTTCGATGGTGGCCAATTGCTCAGCGGGCGGTGGAATTTGGGCGCGCTCTACCTTATGCCCGAACTGCGCGACGCCAAGTTGGAACCGTTCTGGTCGGATCGCGAGCGGCTGCGGCTGCACTACCTTGCCCTCAGCCGGGCTGTCATCGACCAAACCGGTGTCCACGAGGCCGCGGCGGACCTGCCGTTCCGCCTGGTCGAGTCGCTGGTGAACATGTGGTCGGTGCCGCTCGGCCCTGAGCGCGACGAGCTGCCCGTCCACGTCGCCGACGCCTGCCTGCGCGTGCTGGGCATCCCCGACAACGCCATCGCACCCGCACGCGAGCGCAGCCGAGAGGAGGTGGACCGCTATACGCGGGCCACGCCTGAATGCGCCGAGGCCGCAGTCGATTCCACGTGACGCAGATAGGTCGGCCAGTCGCCGTAATCCGAGATGTCCACGCCGTCACGCCACGCGTCCACGGCACACCCGAACCCCACGACCTCGCTGCCGTCTGAGAGCGTCACCCGTCCCAGAGCCATCGGTGCGGGCAGTGACGCCAACAGATAGCCCAGCATCGCGGTGCTGATGAGCCACAGCTCCCCACCGATAGCCGTGCCCTCGTCAGGACCGACCCGCACCAGCCCGGGCTTCGGTGGCTCGGTCTGCAGGTGGGCGAGCCGGTACAGCGGCGCGGTACGCGCCGGGCCCAGCCAGCGTGCGCCGCGGTCGGTCAGCTGCCAGGCGAGTGGCTGACCACGTAGGTGCGCCCCGACGACCATCAGTGGAGCGACCGCAAGTCCGGCGCGTGCCGGCCACGGGCCTTGCGGGGGTTCACCTTTGGCCGCGGCGCCCGCCATGGCCGCCGAAGCCGACGGTTGGACCACGAGCCGCGCGATGTCGAATGCGACGGCATCGGCACCGGATCGCGCGACCACCGACACCCCGAACTGGTCCTCGCCGGCGGTACCCGACGGCACCGCCACGGCGCAGAGGTCCATCAGATTGCAGAAGTTCGTGTACGTGCCCATCCGCGAATTGACGGCGATCGGCTCGCAAGCCACGTCGGCGATTGTCGGATGGTCAGTGGTCGTCGGAATCAGGAGCGCGTCGCAGTCGCCGAGCTCGGCGAGCGCCGTCACGGTGAGCTCGGCCAGGCGTACGCGATCGCCTAACAAGGTGGTCGCGGGCACGGCGCCTGCCGCTGACACGATCGCACCCACAATCGGATCGACCTCATCGCGGTGCGCATCGATGAAAGCACCTACCGCTTCGTGTCTTTCGGCCACCAGACCGCCGTCGTACAACAGCCGCGCGGCCTCCAGGAACGGTTTGAAATCAATCTCTTTCAGCGTGACCCCATGATTCACGAGCCGTTCACAAGCGCTGCGGAAGGCCGCCCGCCACGACGACGAGAGCGCCGGAAGTTCGCGGGGCACGGCGACCACCGGCTGCTCGGGTGCGGCCAGCGGAGCGTCTGGCGGAAACGGCCGGCCCCCACCAGCGATCACCCCGATCGCGGCGTCGGCGGTGTCAAGATCACGGGCGAACACCGTCACGCAGTCATACGAGCGGCATGCGGGAATGACACCGTCGGTCGGCACCACCCCGATTGTCGGTTTGATCCCGACGATGCCCTGCAGTGCCGCGGGCACCCGACCGGACCCGGCGGTGTCCGTGCCGATAGCGATGTCCACCAGGCCGAGGGCCACCGCCACTGCCGAGCCCGCGCTCGAACCACCCGAGATGCGGTCCGGCCGCCTCGAGTCGCGCACCGCGCCGCGCGGACTGCGCGTTCCGACGAGACCGGTGGCGAACTGGTCGAGGTTCGTGGCGCCGATGACGACGGCACCCGCTTCCCGCAACCGTGCCACGACGGGCGCATCCGCGACTGCGGGAGCCGACGCGTACGCCGGGCACGCCGCCGTGGTGGGCAGACCCGCGACGTCGACGTTGTTCTTGACCGCCGCCGTCAGTCCGGCCAGCGGCAACTCGGCGCCCGCTTCAACCGCCGCGTCGACTGCCTCGGCCTCGGTGAGCACATCGGCCAAGGGGCGCACGAAGATCCAGATCTCGGGGCGCTCGACGGCATCAATTGCGGCGTACGCCGCCCGCACCCGCTCGACCGCCGTCATGCCGGAATACCCTCCGCGTCCTGCCCACCACCGTCGGGACCGACGACCACCAGAGGCGCGCCTGTGTCCACCTGATGACCGGCCTCGACGAGCACGTGCGTGACGATGCCATCGCTCGGAGCGGTCACCACGGTCTCCATCTTCATCGCCTCCAGCGCCAACAATGACTGACCGGCCACCACCCGCTCGCCGACTTCGACGTCGACCTTCCACACACTTGAGGCGAACGGAGCATCTACCCGCTGCGCGCCCTCGTCGAGGACGAGGTCAGCACTCGTCGCCGCGACCCTCGACTGGGCCTGCTCGGCGCGGTCGAACTCGCCGGCCGCGGCCCATGCGGCGCGCTCAGCGGCGAACGCGGCGCTCTGGCTCGCGCGGAAGTCCGCGATGGTGGCGGCATTGTCAGTCAAGAAGCGTTCGTGATCGGCCAGCGAGAAGGTGCCCTCGGTGATGTCGATCGATCCGCGCCCCGCGGCGAGATCCGCACGCAGCTCGAGCAATTCGTCCGGCGACACCGGATACCACGAGATTCGGTCGAAGAAGCGCAGCAGCCATGGGCTACCAGGCTCGAACGGCGCGGTGTGCCGGTAGCGGCTCCACACCTGCGTCGTGCGTCCGACGAATTGATAGCCGCCTGGACCCTCCATGCCGTAGATGCACAGGTATGCGCCGCCGATGCCGACCGAGTTCTCCGCGGTCCACGTGCGGGCGGGGTTGTACTTCGTCGTAACGAGCCGATGCCGTGGATCGAGCGGCGTGGCGACGGGCGCGCCGAGGTACACGTCGCCGAGGCCGAGGGTCAGGTACTCGGCGGAGAACACGATGTCCATCACATCGCTCTGAGAAGCCAAACCGTTGATGCGGCGAATGAATTCGATGTTCGACGGGCACCACGGCGCGTCATCGCGGACTCCGGACATGTAGCGCGCGATCGCCTCCCGGGTTGCCGGGTCGTCCCATGACAGCGGGAGCCGGACCGACCGGCTGGGCACCACGAGGTCGGATACCGCGGGTAGCTCGTCCTCCAACTCGAACAGCAGGCCGAGCAACCGGTCGATCGGCAGCAGGTCGGGATCCACGTGGACCTGCAACGAGCGGATGCCCGGCGTCAGGTCGAGGATTCCATCGGCGCGTTCGGAGGCAAGCCGACGGTGTAGCGCATGGACGCGCGCCCGCAGCGCGAGGTCGAGCACCATGTCGCCGTATTCGACCAGCACGTTGTCGTCACCGTTGCGCCGATACGTGACCGCCGGGCGGCTGTCACCCGACTGTCGCGCCAACACGCCGTCGTCTTCGTCGCCACCACTGCGGGCCAGGAAAGACGCTGCACGCCCGGCGATTCCGAGCTGTTTAGGGGACGGGGCATCGGCCATGCGGATCGGCACGAACCGCACCGTGTCACCTGGCCGCAACTGTCCGAGCTTCCACCGGTCGGCGACGACGACCGTCGCCGGGCACACGAACCCGCCGAGGCTTGGTCCGTCGGGTCCGAGCAGGATCGGCGTGTCACCGGTGAAGTCGAGCGCCCCGACGGAATACGCGGTGTCGTGGATGTTCGACGGGTGCAGTCCCGCCTCTCCCCCGTCGGCTCGCGCCCATTCGGGCCGGGGTCCGTCGAGCCGCACACCGGTGCGGGCCGAGTTGAAGTGCACCCGATAACTGGCGCGCCACAGTGTGGCCATATCGGCGCGGGTGAAGAACTCCGGTGCGCCATGCGGGCCCTCGGTGACCGCCAGCTCCCAGTCCGACCGCATCACCGGGCGCAGCTCCGCGGGCACCGGCTCCGGTCGCGAGCCGGTGTGAGCAGCTGGCACGGCGCGCAGTACGTCACCGGCCACCAACTGGCGGCCGCTGTGGCCGCCGAAGCGGCCCAGCGTGAAGGTCGAGGCGCTGCCGAGGTACAACGGCACGTCAAAGCCGCCCTCGACGAGCAGGTACGTCCGCAGGCCAGTCGTCTCGGCGGCGCCGACGTCGAGCACTGAACCGGCTGCAACTTCGACAGGCTCCCACATCGGTACGGGTGAACCATTCACGGTCACAAGGCATTCGGCGCCCGTGACACAGACGGTGGTCGGGTGGGTCATGCGCAGTGCGGGTCCTGACGCGGTGCATTCGAGGCCCGGCGCCCCGTCCGTGTTGCCCAAGGCCCGATTGCCGAGCCGAAACGACAGATCGTCCATCGGCCCACAGGGCGGAACGCCGACATCCCAGAGTCCCACCCGGCCGGGCAGATCCTGAACCGTGGTCAGCAGGCCGGCGCGTTCGACGGTGATGCGCGGTCTCGGGTCGGCGACGCTGGCGAGCGTCGACGTGCTGTGCGTCGCAGCCCGCACGTCGGAACCGTCGACGGCCGCACGCAGCATGCCGACATTGACCTCGATGCCGTGCAGCACTGTCGCATCGAGCGCGTGTCCGAGCCGGTCAAACGCTTCGTCCCGGTGTGCACCCGTCGTGATCACCTTGGCAAGCAGCGGGTCGTAGGACGCCGAGACCTCGGTGCCCACCTCAACCCACGTATCGACGCGCACACAGTCGTCGGCCGGAAAAGCCACGGCGGTCAACGTTCCCGTGCTGGGACGATAGTCGCGCGACGGATCCTCCGCATAGACGCGCGCCTCGACGGCGTGGCCGCGAACCGGCACCGCGCCGGTCGTTGCGCCCCGAGTCAGATAGGGGGCCAGCATGTCGCCCTCGGCGCGCGCCAGCCGAAACATCCAGCCGGCTAGGTCGATTCCGGTGACGGCCTCGGTCACCGGATGCTCGACCTGCAGACGCGCGTTGACCTCCAAGAAGGAGGCCTCGCGGCGGCGCGGGTCGTAGATGAACTCGACGGTCCCCGCCGAGCGGTAGGAAACCGAGGCCGCCAATGCCCGCGACGACGAATGCAGTTGCGCCCGAAGATCATCGGGGAGTTCCGGCGCAGGGGCCTCCTCGATCACCTTTTGGTTGCGACGTTGCAGCGAGCAGTCGCGGTCGCCGAGGGAGACGACGCGGCCCGCGCCGTCTCCGAAGATCTGGACTTCTACGTGCCGGGCATGGTCGACGAACCGCTCGACGAACACGCCCGCCGATCCGAAGCTGCGCTCGGCCAAGCGCGTCACGCGGTCGAAGGCCACCCGAACATCGCCGGCGTCGCGGCATACCTGCATGCCGATCCCACCGCCTCCGCCCGTCGCCTTGAGCATCACCGGGTACCCGATCGCGTTGGCCGCGGCGACCGCCTCGGCAGCGCTGTCGAGCAGCTCGGACCCGGGGAAGACCGGCACGCCAGCAGCCGTGGCCGCGGCGCGGGCAGTGTGTTTGGCGCCGAACACACGCAGTTGATGCGGCGTCGGGCCGACGAACGTCATGCCGGCACGCTCGACGGATTCGGCGAAATCGGCGTCCTCCGAGAGGAATCCGTATCCGGGATGAATCAGCTTCGCATCCGTCGTCATCGCAGCGTCGATGATTGCGTCCGCCCGCAGGTAGCTTTCACTCGGCGCGGCAGGGCCTAGGCGCACGGCCTCGTCGGCGAGCCGCACGTGCGGTGCACCACGGTCGGCGTCGGAGAACACGGCCACAGTGCGCAGACCCAGAAGCTGGGCGGCGCGCACCAAGCGAACGGCGATCTCGCCGCGGTTGGCGACGAGAACGGTGTCGGTCATGCCGCATCACCGGGACGAGTGACGATCATGCGGACCGGCGTGGGGTCAAAAGCGTTGCAGGGGTTGTTGATCTGTGGGCAGTTCGACACCAGGACGAGCGTGTCGACGTCGGCCCGTAGCGCGACGCGCTTACCGGGCGCCGAAAGACCGTCGACGATGCCCAGTGCGCCGTCCGGGTCGACGGGCACGTTCATGAACCAGTTGATGTTGCTGGCCAGATCGCGCGCGCCCAATCCGTAACGGGCACCCTCGATGAGGAAGTTCTCCATGCATCCGTGCTGCGCGCGGGTGTGCTGCCCGTAGCGCAGGGTGTTCGACTCTTTGGAGCAGGCGCCGCCGAGGGTGTCATGCACGCCCACCTCGTCGTCGACGACGGTCATCAAGGCCTGCCCGGTGTCGGCGCGCAAAACCGAGCCCGTGGTGAGCGCGATGCGGCCCTGGCGTGCGATGGTCTCCTGGGCGGAGTACCGCACGGAGGTGTCGGCCGCAGCGTAGAGCAGGCAGTCGACGGCCTGATTGCCCGCGAGGTCGACGATGGTGAGGACGTCGCCTTTGGCGACGATCGTGGACCATGGCGCGCGCGCCGCGACGATCTGGTCGAGCACCACGGGTCCAGGGACGAGCGCGGGGACGGTCACAGGACTCCTCGGGCAGCGAGGTCGGAATCGGTATTGGCAACTGCCTGGCGATGTTCGGGGCTCAGCGGTCCGGTCAGCTCCCCGGCGGCCAGCGCATCGAGCTCGTCTGCGGCAGCCCAGGCGTGCACCCGCAGCGGGGAGCAGGTGAACTCCGGTCTGGGATCCAACGGATGTGATGTGTTCGCGAGCAAGACGATCGCGTCGACATGCAACAGAAGGTCGACCGTCAAGCCCGGGCCCGCCGATCCCTCCCATCGCAACGATCCGTCGGCTGCGGCGCGTACGCCCTTGAAGAACGACACCGACGGCGGCAGATCTCGTTGCCCCAGACCGTGTTTGAGCGCCCCGAGCAGAAACAACTCCCGTCCGGCGGGCGACGCCGACTCCGGCGCCGCCGCCCCGTACTTCGCCTCGTTGCCCGACCGGGTGGTGGTGCCCGCGAGTGCGTCATGCATTGCGGACGTGTCGGCGACGACCGTCGCGAGCACGCGGCCGAACCCGCTCAGCAGCGGATGCCCCGTTCCGATGTAGGCCTGCCACGGAACCTTCACGGTGTCGGCTACATTCAGCCGTTCGTGGGGTCCGTCGGCGCGGTGCAGCAGCAGGTGCGCGCACGCATCACCGTCGGGATCGGTCAGCCGGATGCGCGTTCCACGGGCCACAACTGAAGTCGTATATCCGCCTGCTGCAACGGTTTCCGACCATACGAGGCGTCCCGCGGGCACGTCGTCCGGTGCGGTCGGACTGGTGGACGCCGGCACGTGGCGCATCAGTTCGGCAGCGCGTCCGTGCTGCGCGCGGGCGTGGGCCTTGGCGCCCGCGGTCGTAGCGGTCGTGGACTTCACATCGCTGGTCACAGGGCTCCCTGCTTCGCGGCACCGTCATATGGGGTTGATTTCTGTCGAGTGACAGTTTTCTTGATTTCGAGCTGGCGATGGTTGCCCTCGTGTAACCGATCACGCGCACCTCGTTAACAACGCGGGTCGCGTGTGTCTGTCATGTGACAGATATTGATCGGCGCTCTCGGCGACCAACTAGGGTCACTGTCGTGTTCCACGTGTTGAAGTCGACCTATCTCCAGCCGCCCGACGTCGTCGAACAGACCCGTCCCGCTCATCTGGAATTCCTGAAGGCCGAGATCGACGCCGGCCGCTTACTGCTTGCGGGCCGCCAGGAAGACAGTTCAGGCGGCGTTCTGATCACCACCGACATGAGCAGCGAGGACGCAAACGACCTCGTCGGCCGCGACCCATACACCCAAGCCGGAGCGGCCCGTTACGAGCGGCTCTCCTTCAACGGGGCAGTCCGCGCCCCAGGGCTCTAGGGTCTAACTCACAGCTCGAACCGGGAATGGCGGCCGCCATCGTGGCCGTTGTGTTCCCGTGGGCCGCATTGTCGCGGCAAATTTCGCGAAGCCATTACACGATTTAGAAGGCTGCCATGAGCATTGTTTCCGCTTACGCCGCACCGTCGGCGACCGAACCGCTTGCCAAGACCACCATCACCCGGCGCGAGGTCGGGCCACACGACGTGGCCTTCGACATTCACTTCGCCGGCATCTGTCACTCCGACATCCACACCGTCAAGGCAGAGTGGGGCGAGCCCCGCTATCCCGTCGTGCCGGGCCACGAAATCGCGGGCATCGTCACCGCTGTTGGCCCAGAGGTGACCAAGTACAAGGTTGGCGACCGCGTCGGTGTCGGCTGCTTCGTCGACTCCTGCCGCGAGTGCAGCAGCTGCCTCGCCGGGCAGGAGAATTACTGCAAGCGCGGCATGACCGGCACCTACGACTCCATCGGCAAGGACGGCCAGCCGACACAGGGCGGTTACAGCGGCGCCATCGTCGTCGACGAGAATTACGTGCTGCGCATCCCCGACAGCCTTCCGCTGGACGCCGCCGCTCCGCTGCTCTGTGCGGGCATCACGACGTACTCACCGCTGCGCCACTGGAATGCCGGCCCTGACAAGCGAGTTGCGGTGATCGGGCTCGGCGGGCTGGGACACGTGGCCGTCAAGCTGGCGGCGGCGATGGGCGCGGAGGTGACCGTGCTGAGCCAATCGCTGAAGAAAATGGAAGACGGCCTGCGGCTGGGCGCGACGCACTACTACGCCACCTCCGATCCCGACACGTTCACGAAGCTGGCCGGATCGTTCGACTTGATCCTGAACACCGTCTCGGCCAACCTGAACCTGGGTAAGTACCTGAGTCTGCTCGACGTCGACGGCACACTGGTCGAGTTGGGTGCGCCCGAGCAGCCGATGACCGTTCCGGTGATGCCGCTGCTAGGTATGCGCCGGCACCTGTCGGGCTCGTTGATCGGCGGCATCGCCGAAACGCAGGAGATGCTGGATTTCTGTGCCGAGCACGACGTCCGCCCCGAGATCGAGGTCATCGAACCCGACTACATCAACGAGGCCTACGAGCGCGTGCTGGCCAGCGATGTGCGGTATCGATTCGTCATCGACACGGAGTCACTCCGGTGACGACATCGAACCCGGAGTCACTCCGGTGACGACATCGGACACGGCATCGCTGCGCGGCTAGGCCGTCGAGCCGTCCACGCCGGTCAGCGGCCAGCCGGCCGCGGCCAGCTTGGCGGCTACCCGCTGGACGTTCTCGGGACCGGCGTCATGATGCGTGACGTCGGAGATGAAGGCTTCGATCTCGTCCTCGTGGATCTCGCCGTCGACTAGGGCCGTTGAGCCGTCGGCGGTGATGTTGCGCACGACCTCTTTGATCTGGTCTTCGGTCAGCGGGGTGCTGCGCAGCAGCGCCAACAGCGGCACACGGTCGGGGCCGGGCACACCTTCGGGGTAGCCGGCGCGCAGCCAATTCAGGATCGAGCTCAGAAGCGACGTGGTGGTCACGCAGCAAGTCTCGTTGCTGCGTGTTGACCGCGCCAGAGCGCGCTTTACAGTTCGTCGGTCATTCATCACGCGTTCATGGCGACGCGTGGCCACCCTCCGGACGCCTGAACCATTTGTTACGGCCAGGTGTCCTCCGGTTGTCGAGTCGGGCCACGGGTGCGAGGCTCACTGCGGACTGCAGCGTCGCGGGCCACTCAGACACTCTTATCCGAACCAGGAGGCCCGCGGTGACAACTGAATCCGCAGCCGTCGAGACCACCGCCGCACCGTCGGCAGGCCTGAAGAAGGGCGCGATCGGCATCGTCGCGGTCATCTTCATGGCAGTCGCCAACGCAGCGCCGATCACGGCGATGACGGGCAACGTGCCGATCGCGGTCGGGTTCGGCAACGGGCTCGGCGCACCGGCAGGCTTCCTGTTCGCGACGATCGCGCTGACACTGTTCGCGTTGGGCTACGTCGCGATGGCCAAACACATCACCACCACCGGGGCGTTCTACGGCTTCATCTCCCACGGGCTAGGACAGATCTGGGGCATGGCAAGCGGCCTGCTCGCGACCTTCGCCTATGTGATATTCGAGGGTTCCCTGGTCGGCGGATGCGCATACTTCGCCAACGACGCCGTGAACACCATTGCGGGAGTTGACGTTCCGTGGCTTGTGTTTGCGATCGGCGCCGTGGTGATCATCGGCGTGCTATGCCATTTCGATATCAGTCTCACCGCGGCGATTCTCGGTTTCACTCTGGTCTCCGAAGTGATCATCCTTCTGGTGCTGGCCTTTTCGGTCATCGTCAAGGGCGGCGGCCCCGACGGCCTGATGCTTGACAAGACGGTGCTGCTCAACCACGCGTTCGAGAGCCTGCCCGCAGGCGCGTTCGGCACGGCGGCCGCGGCAGGGTCGATGGCGATCGGCTTGTTCTTCGCGTTCTGGTCCTGGGTCGGGTTCGAGACGACGGCCGTGTACGGCGAGGAGTCGCGCAACCCCAAGAAGATCATTCCCCGGGCCACGCTGATCGCGGTCGTCGGCCTCGGCCTGTTCTACACGTTCATCTCGGCGATGGTGCTGGCAGGCAACGGAGCCAAGGCATCGGTCGAGGCGTCCATCAGCGCGTCGCCGCTCGACCTGTTCTTCGGGTTGGTGAAGTCCAATCTCGGCGGACTCCTGCTCGACGTCTACAAGATCTTGCTCGTTATCGGGTCGTTCGCCTGCGCGATGGCGTTCCACAACGCGGCGTCACGGTACCTCTACGCCCTTGGCAGGGAAATCCCGTCGGAGACAGTGCGTTCCACGATCGGTGGCACGCATCTCAAGCACGGGTCGCCGCACATTGCCTCGGCGATTCAGAGCGCGATCACGCTGGTGCTGGTGGTGTTGTTCTTCTTCTTCACGACGGTGCAGGTGCCCGATTCGAACGGCACGCCCGTGGATACTCCGGCGCTCGTGCCCTATGTCAACATGTACGGATTGCTTGCGCTGATCGGCACGGCGGCAATACTTTTGGTACAGGCGATCTGCTCGGCTGCGGTGATCTCGTACTTCTGGGCGCGAAAGACGCACTCGGGCAACGTGATCACTACTCTGATCGCTCCGCTGCTCGGCGGCATCGCGATGCTGTATGTGGTCTGGACGCTGTGGGACAACCGCGCGTTCGCGGCGGGCTATGCCGCTAACTCGTTGGTGTTCAAGGCAGGTCCGTACATCATCCTCGCGGTGTTCGTCGTGGGCTTGGCATACGCGCTGTGGATGCGGTTCGCCAAGCCCGGCGCCTACTCCGAGATCGGCCGTACGGTCATGGAGGATTCGCACGAGCGCGCGGAGACTTAACTCCGCGAACAGACGCAAAAGGCCCCGACACGCCGCGTGTTCGGGGCCTTTTGCGTCTGCTCAGCAGGAGGCTCTGGCCCTAGCTTACTAGCATGCTAGCCTGACCGATGTGGGCGACGAGGACGTCAAGCAGTTCAACGTGTACCTGCCGGTGGGCTTGATCAGGCGGGTCAAACACCATGCGATCGAGACGGGGTCATCTCTGTCGGCGCTGGTGGCCGATGCGCTGCGGGCCTACCTCGACACCCACGGACCACAATCGGACGAGGAGAGCTGATATGACGACCGAGGGCATCGAGGCCGTATTCCTGGAGACCCACAACTGGGGCAAGTCGGCCAAATTCTTTCAGGAACTTGGCTACGAGATCGAGTTCGCGACAGACCACAACTCCGGCCAACTTCGCCGCGGCGACGGCCCCTACTTGTTCATCTCCGAGGTCCCCGAATCCGAACCCACTCGTAGGCACATCGTGCTGGGCGTGCCTGACGCGGACGCGTTCGAACTCGATTCGTCCGTCGAGGTCGTCGACGAATGGGACGATACCCATTGGGGCACAAGACTTATGACGGTTCGCGATCCCGACGGCCGCGAGTGGAAGCTGCAGGCGCCGACCAAATGAATCAGACGACCGCTCCCGATAGCACCGCCGTCCGGACCGCGCTGTGGCGCGCCCTGCACGTTGAACTCGACGCCCCGCCGCACGTGCTCAACGACACTGTCGGCCTGCAGCTTGCCGATCCCGATCCGGACTGGCGGTCGCGCGGCGACATGCAGCCCGACGGCACCCGCGCATTCCGTGCCTCGATTGTGGCGCGCGCCCGATATCTGGACGACCTCGTCGCCGAACACGCGGCGGCCGGCGTCGGCCAGTACGTCGTTCTCGGCGCCGGCCTGGACACCTTCGCTCAGCGACACCCTGAAGTCGGGGTGCGCGTGTTCGAGGTGGACCAGCCCGGTACCCAGGAATGGAAACGGCGCAGGCTCACCGACATCGGATACCCGCCCGGCGAGAATCTGCGGTTTGTCCCCGTCGACTTCGAAAGAGGCCAAGCGTTTCCGGATGCGTTGAGGGCCAACGGCTTCGACGCGGACCGCCCAGCAGTGGTCTCGTCGACTGGGGTCAGCATGTACCTGACCGAGGAGGCCACGGAAGCGACGCTTCGGCAAGTTGCCGCGTGGGCCGACGGGTCCCGTGCTGGCCATGACTTTCATGCTGCCGCTGGACCTGGTCGACGTCACTGAGCGCCCGATGCTGGAAGCCGTCGAAGCAGCGGCGGCGGGCTCGGGCACACCCTTCATCAGTCACTACGCACCCCACGAGATATCTGACATGTGCCGCGCCGCAGGCTTTTCCTCGGCGCAGCACGTCAGCCCGGACGACCTCACCGCGCGCTACTTCGCCGGGCGCGCCGACGGTCTGCGACCGCCGAGCGCCGAACAGCTGATCGTCGCGACGGTCTAGAATCTGGCCCCGTGAGCAGCCAGCGAGTCCCCGGCGGGGTGGTGCACAAACTGCCTGCGGACCTGCGCACGGCGCTGATCGGGAACACCACGGCACTGGCCGCCTGGAAAGACATCACGCCGTTGGCGCGCAACGAGTTCATCTGTTGGGTCGAAGACGCCAAACAAGATACGACCCGCGAGCGCCGTATCGGCCGGACCCAGGAGGAGCTGGAGGAAGGCATGCGACGACCCTGCTGCTGGCCCGGGTGCAAGCACCGCGAGCGCACAGGCAAGTAATCGCGGAAGCTAGAAGTCCCAGTCCTCGTCTTCGGTGTTGACGGCCTTGCCGATCACGTACGACGAGCCCGAGCCCGAGAAGAAGTCGTGGTTCTCGTCGGCGTTGGGCGACAGCGCCGACAGGATCGCCGGGTTGACGTCAGTCTCGTCGCGGGGGAACAGCGCCTCATAACCGAGATTCATCAACGCCTTGTTCGCGTTGTAGCGCAAGAACTTCTTGACGTCCTCGGTCAGCCCGACCCCGTCGTAGAGATCCTGCGTGTACTCCACCTCGTTGTCGTAGAGCTCGAACAGCAGCTCGTACGTGTAGTCCTTGAGCTCGGCTCTCCTGGCCTCGTCCTCCAGCGCCAGCCCGCGCTGATACTTGTAGCCGATGTAGTAACCGTGCACGGCCTCGTCACGGATGATCAGCCGGATCATGTCAGCGGTGTTGGTCAGCTTGGCGCGGGAAGACCAGTACATCGGCAGATAGAAGCCGGAGTAGAACAGGAAGCTTTCCAGCAGCGTCGAGGCGACCTTGCGCTTCAGCGGCTCGTCACCCTTGTAGTACTGCATGACGATCTCGGCTTTGCGCTGCAGGTTCGGATTCTCCTCCGACCAACGGAACGCGTCGTCGATCTCGGCGGTGGAGCACAGCGTGGAGAAGATGTTGCTGTAGCTGCGCGCGTGCACCGACTCCATGAACGCGATGTTGGTGTACACCGCCTCTTCGTGAGGGGTGAGCGCATCGGGGATCAGACTGACCGCGCCGACCGTGCCCTGGATGGTGTCGAGCAGCGTCAAGCCGGTGAAGACCCGCATCGTCAGCTGCTTCTCATGCGCCGTCAGCGTGCCCCAGGACGGAATGTCGTTGGACACCGGAACCTTCTCCGGCAACCAGAAATTGCCGGTCAGCCGTTCCCACACCTCGGCGTCTTTTTCGTCCTGCAAGCGGTTCCAGTTGATCGCCGAAACGCGGTCAATCAGCTTCACTCTTTCGGTCACCAGAACCCCACTTCACCACGTCGGAATTGTGTTCCCGACACTACCCCTGGGGGCCGACAACGCTCGGAACCGCAACACCTTGTGGTGGCGTGTCGCGCCCAACACCGAGGAACCGGTACTCGGCCGGCTTGATCTTGCGCGTCGCCTGCCAGTACTGCCAGGTGTAGCCGCCCCACAGCACGCGGTTGTTGCCGTGCTCGTCGAGATACCAACTCCGGCAACCACCCGTGTTCCACACCGAGCCGGCCAACTTCTGCTGCAACTCGGCGTTGAACGCGTCCTGCGCGGCCCGGGTGGGCGCCAGCGCCTGGGCCCCGTACTTGTCGGCGGTCGCGATCGCGTCGGCGACATAGCGGATCTGCGACTCGATCATGAACACCACCGAGTTATGCCCCAGCGCGGTGTTCGGCCCGAGCAGGAAGAACAGGTTCGGCATGTCGGCGATCGTGATGCCGTGAAGCGCGG
>NZ_DATENY010000058.1:0-24580 GCF_035274705.1 Mycobacterium sp.
CAAAAAAGTGAATAAAGTTACGGCGGTCAATAGCGGCAGGGAAACGCCCGGACCCATCCCGAACCCGGAAGCTAAGCCTGCCAGCGCCAATGATACTACCCAACCCGGGTGGAAAAGTAGGACACCGCCGAACACAAATTAGGATCACCCCCCACAATTGCGTGGGGGGTGATTCTATTTGGCCACAATTGATTTCGAATTCTCAATTCTGGCGTCATCGGGTAGAAAGGCATACGTGGTCCAGGACAGGCAAGGCGGCGGCAACGAGCGCCGTCCGAGGCGCGGCTCTGATGCGGGCGGCCCGCGGCGAGGGCCGCGGGACCAACGCGCGGCTCCGCGTTCGTCGGGTCCTGATCGCGCCCGCCGCTCGCAGCCAACACCCGAGAGCGACACCCCGCGACACCAAGGCCCGCCGATTCCCCCCGAAATCGAGGCCAAGCAACTGTCGCCCGAAATCCGTGGCGAGCTCACCACTTTGGACCGGGCGACGGCCGACGTCGTAGCTCGGCACCTCGTTGCGGCGGGTGAACTCCTCGATGAGGATCCCGAAGCCGCGTTGGCGCACGCTCGTGCCGCCCGCGCCCGGTCCGGCCGCATCGCCGCGGTACGCGAGGCCGTCGGCATCGCGGCGTACCACTGCGGTGACTGGGCTCAGGCCCTCGCCGAGCTTCGCGCCGCCCGCCGAATGGGCAGCAAGTCGCCGCTGCTGCCGCTGATCGCCGACTGTGAACGAGGTGTCGGCCGCCCCGAGCGGGCGATCGAACTGGCCCGCACACCCGAAGCCGCCGCCCTCACCGGCGACGACGCCGACGAGCTGCGCATCGTCGTGGCCGGCGCTCGCTCCGACCTTGAGCAGTACGAGCAGGCCTTGGCACTTCTGTCGACGCCGAAACTGGATCCGGCGCGCACCGGGCAGACCGCCGCGCGGGTCCTCTACGCATACGCCGAGACGCTGCTGGCGCTCGGCCGCAACGACGAGGCGTTGCAATGGTTCATCAAGGCCGCGGCCGCAGATGTCGACGGCGTAACCGACGCCGAAGAGCGGATCACGGAGCTGCCCTGAGGTGAGTACCCTTGCGCAGGAACATGATTGCCTACTTCTCGACCTCGACGGCACCGTCTTTCGCGGCCACGAACCCACGCCTGGTGCCGTTGAGACGCTAGAGGTCGTCCGGTCTCGCGCACTGTTCGTGACCAACAATGCCTCGCGGGGACCAGAGGAGGTGGCCGAGCACCTGTGCGCCATGGGGTTTGCGGCCAAACCCGACGACATAGTCACCAGCGCCCAAAGCGCGGCGCGCCTGTTGCAAGAGCAATTGGAGCCCGGCGCCGCGGTTCTCGTCGTCGGCACCGACTCGCTTGCCGCCGAGGTCCGGAGAGTGGGCCTCAAACCCGTCCGGCAGTGGTCCGACGGTCCCGTCGCGGTCGTACAAGGACATTCGCCGCAGACGGGATGGCCCGACCTCGCGGAAGCGGCGCTGGCCATCCGCGCGGGAGCGCTGTGGGTCGCCGCGAATGTCGACAAGACGCTGCCGTCCGAACGAGGTCTGCTGCCAGGAAACGGCGCAATGGTCGCGGCGCTGCGCGCCGCCACCGACAGAGAACCGCAGGTCGCGGGCAAGCCGGAGCCGACGCTGCTCACGGATGCGTTGGGGCGCGGTAAGTTTCGTTCTCCGATAGTGGTCGGCGACCGCCTCGATACCGACATCGCCGGCGCCAACGCCGCCGGCCTGCCTAGTCTGCTCGTGCTCTGCGGTGTCAGCACTGCCGCGGAGACAGTACGCGCGGTGGTCGGGCAGCGGCCCAACTACATCGCCGAAGACCTTCGGTCGCTCTACGCCCCAACCGACACCCTCCGAATTGCGCCTCACCCCGCGTGGTACGTCGACGTCGGACCGTCGGCCGTGACGGTGCAGTCAACCGGCCGGGATCCGGGAGACCCGCTGTCGGTTGTCCGCGCCACAGCGAGCGCGATGTGGAACGCCAACCTCAACGGGCGCCCGGTAACCGTGATGGCGGGCGACGACACTGCGCGACAGGCCATCCAACGCTGGTCCCTCTGACCCCGCCCGATCGGCTAGCGTGAACAGCGATATGAGTACCGACCCCGACCAGATTCGTGCCCAGATCGCGGAACTGCTGGCAGACGTGCCGGACCCCGCGCAGGAAGGCTCGAACTTCGACCAACTTGCCGAATCCGACATCGACACCATCGCGGCGCGACTCGAGGAAGCCCACGACCTGCTGGTGCGGGCGCTGGAATCGGTCGAGAAGGGCTGAGCCCACGTGACCCGGCGCGCGCGTGTTGACGCCGAATTGGTGCGACGCGGGCTGGCGCGATCACGGCAGCAGGCCGCCGAGTTGATCGGTGCTGGGCGCGTCACCATCGACGGAATGCCTGCAGCCAAGCCCGCGACGGCGATCGCCGTCAGCGCTGCCCTCACGGTGGAGGGAACCGGCGAACGCTCCTGGGTGTCGCGCGGCGCCCACAAACTGATCGGTGCACTCGACGCCCTCGGCCAGGAGGTCGACGGCCTGCGCTGCCTCGACGCCGGCGCCTCGACCGGCGGATTCACCGAGGTATTGCTGGATCGCGGCGCCCGTGAAGTGGTCGCCGTCGATGTCGGCTACGGCCAGCTTGCCTGGAGCCTGCGCAACGACCCCCGGGTGACGGTGCTCGAGCGCACCAACGTCCGCGGGCTGACCGCCGACGCGATCGGCGGCCCTGTCGACCTCGTCGTCGCCGACCTCTCGTTCATCTCGCTGGCTACGGTGCTGCCCGCGCTGACCGCGTGCGCGTCAGACGACGCCGATATTGTTCCCATGGTGAAGCCGCAGTTCGAGGTGGGCAAGGATCGCGTCGGGGCGGGCGGAGTCGTCTCCGACCCGCAGTTGCGGGCGGACGCTGTGCTCGCTGTCGCACGCCGGGCTGCGGACCTGCAGTGGCACACCGTCGGCGTCACTGCCAGCCCGCTTCCGGGTCCGTCCGGCAACGTCGAATACTTCCTGCGGCTGCGCGCCAACACCGAGAACCCGTTGCAAGGCGACCGGCTCGAGCACGCAGTGCGCCAGGCCGTCGCGGAGGGCCCACAATGACGTGCGACCGCACCATTCTGCTGGTGGTGCACACCGGACGCGACGAGGCCACCGAGGTCGCTCGTCGCGTGGAAAAAGTGCTCGGCGACAACGGTATTGGGCTTCGGGTGCTTTCCGCCGAAGCCGTCGACCGTGGGCCCGTACACCTCTCGCCACACGATATGCGCGCGCTCGGCGTGGAGATCGAGGTGGTCGACGCCGATGAGCGGGCCGCCGAAGGCTGCGAACTCGTAATCGTTCTCGGCGGCGACGGCACCTTCCTGCGCGCCGCCGAACTGGCCCGTAACGTCGAAATCCCGGTGCTGGGTGTTAATCTCGGCCGTATCGGCTTCCTCGCCGAGGCCGAAGCCGATCACATCGACACGGTGCTCGAGCACGTCATCAAACGTGACTACCGCGTCGAGGAGCGCATGACCCTCGACGTCGTCGTGCGCGCAAACGGCGAAATCGTCGACCGGGGCTGGGCGCTCAACGAAGCCAGCCTGGAAAAGGGTCCGCGCCTGGGCGTGCTCGGCGCGGTCCTCGAGGTCGACGGACGCCCGGTGTCGTCGTTCGGCTGCGACGGTGTGCTGGTGGCGACGCCGACCGGATCGACCGCATGGGCGTTCTCCGCCGGCGGCCCCATCGTGTGGCCGGATCTGGAGGCAATCCTGGTGGTGCCCAACAACGCTCACGCGCTGTTCGCCCGGCCAATGGTGACCAGTCCGGACGCCGCGATCGCGATCGAGGTGGAGCCGGGCGGACACGACGCGCTCGTATTCTGCGACGGCCGGCGCGAGATGGTGGTGCCGGCCGGCGGCCGGCTAGAGGTGACACGCTGCGGCACGCCGCTCAAGTGGGTGCGGCTGGACAGCGCGCCATTCACCGACCGCCTGGTGCGCAAGTTCCGGTTGCCGGTCACAGGGTGGCGCGGACAGTAGTGCTAGCCGAGATCCGTATCGAGTCGCTCGGAGCGATCAGCACCGCGACCGCCGAGTTCGACCGCGGGCTGACCGTGCTCACCGGCGAAACGGGTACCGGCAAGACGATGGTGGTGACGGGTCTTCACCTGCTCGGCGGCGCCCGCGCCGACGCCACCCGGGTGCGCTCCGGCGCCGCCCGCGCCGTTGTCGAAGGACGGTTCACCACAACCGAACTCGCCGACGGCGTGGCTGTCCATGTCGACACTATCCTTGATTCGTCAGGCGCCGAACGCGACGACGACGGAAGCATCATCGCCGCGCGCTCGGTCAGCCGTGACGGGCCGTCGCGCGCCTACCTCGGTGGCCGCAGCGTGCCGGCCAAGTCGCTGTCCACCTTCACCACCGAACTACTCGCGCTTCATGGCCAGAACGACCAGCTGCGGCTGATGCGGCCCGACGAACAGCGGGCGGCACTTGACCGCTTCGCCGACGTCGAAACACAACTCAAGCGCTACCGGACCATGCGCGACGACTGGCTGGCCGCCCGCGGCGACCTCGAACACCGCAAGCAGCGCGCCCGCGAGCTGGCGCAGGAGGCCGATCGGCTCAAGTTCGGCCTCAACGAAATCGACGCCGTCGCACCGCAACCCGGTGAGGACGATGTGCTCGTCAGCGATATTCGGCGGCTGTCCGAACTGGACGCACTGCGCGAAGCCGCTCACGCTGCGCGCGCGGCGCTCTCGGGCGCCGACGACTCCGACACGGACAGCGCCTCGGCGGTCAACGGTGTCGGCCACGCGAAGTCCGCGCTGGATGCCACCGACGACAACGCGCTCCAGGCGCTGGCCGAGCAGCTCACCGGCGCATTGGCCATCATCGCTGACGTGTCCACCGAGCTCGGCGACTATCTCGCCGAATTGCCCAGTGATGCAAGCACTTTGGAGAATAAGCTGGCCCGGCAGGGCGAGCTGCGCACCCTCACCCGCAAGTACGCCGCCGACATCGACGGTGTGTTGCAGTGGGCGCGTGAGTCCCGCGAACGTCTCGCGCAACTCGATGTCTCGGAGGAGGCGCTGACCGAGCTCGAACGTCGAGTCGGTGAACTCGAAGCCAAAGTCGTCAGCGCCGCAGCCGAACTCACCAAGGGAAGGGCCAAGGCCGCCAAGGGCCTTGCAAAGGCCGTCACCGCCGAGCTGTCGGGCCTGGCGATGGCTGACGCCGCGTTCACCGTCTCCGTCGATACTCTGCCGGCCCGCGCTGACGACTCCGCGCCGCTCACTCTTTCGTCGGGCGTGACCGTCCATGCCGGGCACGACGGTGTCGACGCCGTCGAGTTCGGTTTCGCCGCACACCGCGGCACCGATGTGCTGCCGCTGAGCAAGAGCGCGTCCGGCGGCGAGCTGTCACGCGTCATGCTCGCACTGGAGGTCGTGCTGGCGGCGTCGGCCGAGGGCACCACGATGGTGTTCGACGAGGTCGACGCCGGGGTCGGCGGACGCGCCGCGGTGCAGATCGGACGACGTCTGTCCAGGCTGGCCCGCACCCACCAAGTCATCGTCGTCACCCACCTTCCGCAGGTGGCCGCGTACGCCGACGTCCACCTCGTCGTCGACAGTGGCAGCGGCCGCAACAAGTCGAGCGGGGTCCGCAGCCTCGACGATGACGAGCGCATCGCCGAACTGGCGCGCATGCTGGCCGGCCTCGGCGAATCCGACAGCGGCCGGGCGCATGCCCGTGAGCTGCTCGATGCTGCGCGAACAGATGCGAAAGCCGATTAAAGCGCCTGACTTACCGTCGTAAGGGCTGATCCGCGCCTGTTGCAGATGTGACAATAGGTACTTGTGTGGCTGGTGTTACGGCGCGCCTCCCAGTTTTGGGAGTCGTTCCTCGACAGAATCAGCCCCATGAAGATGTCAGCGCTGCTAACCCGAACTGCGAGCTCACGGCCGGGAATCACCGGCACGGCCCGAGTGGACCGCGACATCGATCGACTGCTGCGACGTATCGGCCCCGGTGACATCGTCGTCATCGACGCGCTGGATCTTGACCGGATCACCGCCGATGCCCTTGTCGATGCCGACGTCGCCGCGGTCGTCAACGCGTCGCCGTCGATTTCCGGGCGTTACCCCAACCTCGGCCCCGAGGTGCTGGTCGCCAACGGCATCACGCTGATCGACGACACCGGTCCCGAGGTGTTCAAGAAGGTGAAGGACGGCGCACGCGTCCGCGTGAACGAGGGCGGTGTGTACTCCGGCGATCGCCGGCTGATCCTGGGCACCGAGCGCACCGACCATGAGATCCACGAGCTGATGCACGAGGCCAAGAGCGGTCTGGTCGCGCATCTCGAGGCCTTCGCCGGCAACACCATCGAGTTCATCCGCAGCGAGAGCCCGCTGCTGATCGACGGCATCGGCATCCCCGACATCGATGTCGACGTCAGCCGCCGCCACGTCGTGATCGTCGCCGAGGAACCCAGCGCTGCGACAGACCTGAAGGCGCTCAAACCGTTCATCAAGGAGTATCAGCCGGTCCTGGTGGGCGTCGGTACCGGCGCAGACGTGCTGCGCAAAGCCGGCTACCGCCCCCAGCTCATCATCGGCGACCCGGACAAGATCAGCGCCGACGTGCTGCGGTGCGGGGCGCAGGTGGTGCTGCCCGCGGACGCCGACGGGCACGCCGCAGGTCTTGAACGGATCCAGGATCTCGGCGTGGGAGCGATGACATTCCCCGCCGCAGGTTCGGCCGCCGACCTCGCGCTGCTGCTGTGCGATCACCACGGCGCAGCACTGATCGTCACCGCCGGTCACACCGCGAGCATCGAGGAGTTCTTCGACCGGTCCCGCCAGCAGAGCAACCCGTCGACCTTCCTGACCCGGCTCAAGGTCGGCGAGAAGCTGGTGGACGCCAAAGCCGTAGCCACTCTGTACCGCAGCCGGGTGTCCGGAGGGGCCATCGCCCTGTTGGTGCTGGCGATGCTGATCGCCGTCAGCGCCGCGTTGTGGGTGTCGCGCGCCGACGCCGCGGTACTCGACTGGATCGTCGACTACTGGAATCGGTTCTCGCTGTGGGTCCAGGGTCTCGTCACCTAGGAGGTTGGTGATGAGTGCTCGCGCAAGGAGTGGAACACTGTGATTTCCCTACGCACACACGCGATTTCGCTTGCGGCGGTATTCCTCGCCCTCGCCATCGGGGTGGCTTTGGGGTCGGGTCTGCTGTCCAACACACTTCTGTCCGGGCTGCGTGACGACAAACACGAGCTGCAAAACCAGATCAACACGCTCACCGACGACAAGAATGCGTTAAACCAAAAACTCAACGCCGCAGGCGAATTCGACGCACAGATGTCGCCGCGCGTCTTGCATGGCGCGCTCGCAGGCAAATCCGTGGTGCTGTTCCGCACTCCGGACGCCAAGGACGACGACATCGACGCGTTGTCGAGGATGGTTGGCCAGGCGGGCGGAACGGTCACCGGGACGGTCGCGTTGACGCAGGAATTCGTCAACGCCAACTCCGCCGAGAAGCTGCTGTCCGTGGTGAACTCGCCGATCGTGCCCGCCGGCGCGCAGCTCAGCACGACGTCGGTCGATCAGGGTTCGCAGGCCGGCGATCTGTTGGGAATTGCGTTGCTGATCAACAGGGATCCGAAGGTGCAGGTAGTCGACGACGCTGCGCGCGGCACCGTGCTGTCGGCGCTGCGCGACACCGGGTTTGTGACGTACGGCAATCAGCACATCGGAGCCGCCAACACCGCGCTGATCGTGACCGGCGCGGGACTGGGTGACGATGCAGGTAATCAGGGCGCCACCGTCGCCCGATTCGCGGCCGGACTTGCCCCGCACGGCTCCGGCACGGTGATCGCCGGGCGGGACGGCTCCGCATCCGGCACCGCCGCCGTGGCAGTGACCAGGTCCGACGCCGGCCTGAGTGCCGCGGTCAGCACGGTCGACGACGCTGACAGCACCTCCGGCAAGATCACCACAGTGCTCGCGCTGAGCGACCTCATCAACGGTGGGCGACCCGCCCGGTACGGCATCGGCCAGGGCGCGGCATTGGTAACGATCCCGCAATAGGGACCAGTGGCGTGTCAGCGACGCCGTGTCGGCGTCGGTGTTAGGGTGGGGTTCCGTGGGTCGGCAGGCCCCGAGCTGGGCTCCCGCCCAGAAAAGTAAGCCCTGCCCGTCGTCACGGAGGTTGCCCTTGCCAGCGCTACGCAAGCACCCGCAAACCGCCACCAAGCACCTTTTCGTCACGGGTGGCGTTGTTTCTTCACTCGGCAAGGGTCTGACGGCGTCTAGCCTCGGGCAGTTGCTCACCGCGCGGGGCCTGCAGGTGACGATGCAAAAGCTCGACCCCTACCTCAACGTCGACCCGGGCACCATGAACCCGTTCCAGCATGGCGAGGTGTTCGTCACCGAGGACGGCGCGGAGACCGACCTCGACGTCGGACACTATGAGCGGTTCCTGGACCGCAATCTGTCGGGTTCGGCCAATGTCACCACAGGACAGGTGTATTCGTCGGTGATCGCCAAGGAACGCCGCGGCGAGTATCTCGGCGACACGGTCCAGGTGATCCCGCACATCACCGACGAGATCAAGAGCCGCATCCGGGCGATGGCCGCACCCGACCCCGACGGCAATCGACCCGACGTGGTGATCACCGAAATCGGCGGCACCGTTGGCGATATCGAGTCCCTGCCATTCCTGGAAGCTGCACGGCAAGTCCGCCACGAAGTCGGCAGGGAGAACTGCTTCTTCCTGCACTGCTCGCTGGTGCCCTACATGGCGCCGTCGGGCGAACTCAAGACCAAGCCCACGCAGCACTCGGTCGCGGCGCTGCGCAGCATCGGAATCAGTCCCGACGCACTGATCCTGCGCTGCGACCGCGACGTCCCCGAACCGTTGAAGAACAAGATCGCGCTCATGTGCGACGTCGACATCGACGGCGTGATCTCGACTCCGGACGCCCCGTCTATCTACGACATCCCCAAGGTGTTGCACCGCGAGGAACTCGACGCCTACGTGGTGCGCCGGCTGAGCCTGCCGTTCCGTGACGTCGACTGGACCCAGTGGAACGACCTGCTCCAGCGTGTGCACGAGCCACAGGAGACCGTGCGGATCGCGTTGGTAGGCAAGTACATTGACCTCTCCGACGCCTACTTGTCGGTCGCCGAGGCGTTGAGGGCGGGCGGCTTCAAGCATCGCGCCAAGGTCGAGATGCGCTGGGTGGCTTCCGACGACTGTGAGACCGAAACCGGCGCCGCCACCGCCCTCTCCGACGTGCATGGTGTGCTGATTCCCGGCGGCTTCGGCATCCGCGGCATCGAAGGCAAGATCGGTGCCATCCATCACGCCCGCAAGCGCGGGCTGCCCGTGCTCGGACTCTGTCTCGGCTTGCAGTGCATCGTGATCGAGGCGGCCCGATCGGTGGGGCTCACCGACGCGAACTCTGCGGAATTCGACCCGAAGACACCCGATCCGGTGATCTCCACGATGGCCGATCAGCGCGATGCCGTGGCCGGTGAGGCCGACCTCGGCGGCACGATGCGCCTTGGTGCCTATCCCGCAGCGCTGGAACCGGATTCGATTGTGGCGCAGGCCTACGGTGCCACCGAGGTGTCGGAGCGGCATCGACACCGCTACGAGGTGAACAACGAATACCGTGACCGCATCGCGCAGAGCGGGTTGAAGTTCTCCGGCACATCGCCGGACGGGCACCTGGTCGAGTTCGTCGAGTATGCCGCCGACGTCCATCCGTTCATCGTCGGCACACAGGCGCACCCCGAACTGAAGAGCAGGCCCACCCGGCCGCATCCGCTTTTCGTCGCATTCATCGGAGCGTCACTGGAGTACAAGGCTGCAGAGCGGTTACCGGTGGAGATTCCCGAACAGCGGTCCAACGGCATCGAGCATCCCGAGGACGTCGGGCAGCTGCTGCAAGAGCCCGCGGCCCGTGGCTGAGCACGAGTTCGAGACCGTTTCATCCGAGACCCTCTACATCGGAAAAATTTTCGCCTTGCGCGCCGACGACGTGCGCATGCCCCACGGCAACACCGCCCGGCGTGAAGTCGTCGAACACTACGGCGCGGTGGCGGTTCTGGCACTCGACGACGACAACCGGGTGATGCTGGTTTACCAGTACCGTCATCCGCTCGGCCGCCGGTTGTGGGAGCTGCCTGCCGGGCTGCTCGATCTCGGCGGTGAGCCGCCCCACGTCACTGCCGCACGCGAACTCAAGGAAGAGGCGGGGCTCTCCGCGACCGACTGGCACACCCTTGTCGACCTCGACTCGACGCCGGGCTTCTCCGACGAAAGCGTGCGGGTGTACCTGGCGACAGGTCTGAGCGACGTCGGCCGCCCCGACGCGCACGACGAGGAAGCCGACCTCACGCTGCGATGGATTCCGCTCGACGAGGCCGTTCAGATGGCGCTGTCGGGCCAGATCGTGAATTCGATTGCGGTGGGCGGGATTATGGCCGCCCACACAGTCCATGACCATGCGACGCTGCGGCCCGTCGACGCCCCATGGCCAGACCGACCGACGGCATTCGCGCGGCGGAAGGGGCACTGATGAATGCGTCGTCTGCTCTTCGGGCAAGCGACTCATCCGCGTTCCGCGCTCCACTTGATGACCAGCTGCAGGGCTACCTCGATCACCTCACCATCGAACGCGGTGTCGCTGCTAACACGTTGAGCTCGTATCGCCGCGATCTGCGCCGTTATGCCGAACACTTGGCGTTGCGCGGCATCGACGATCTGGGCGCCGTGACCGAATCCGATGTCAGCGATTTTCTGGTGTCGCTGCGGCGCGGCGACCCCGATACCGGAACCACGCCGCTGTCGGCGGTGTCCGCGGCCCGGGCGTTGATCGCCGTGCGCGGACTGCACCGCTTCGCGGCATCCGAAGGATTCACCGAGGCCGATGTCGCCCGGGCCGTCAAGCCGCCGACACCGAGCCGGCGCCTGCCCAAGAGCCTGACCATCGACGAGGTGCTGGCGCTGCTCGACGGCGCCGGCGGAGACAGTGAGGCCGACGGACCGCTCACACTGCGCAACCGGGCGCTGCTCGAGCTGCTGTATTCGACGGGTTCACGGATCTCCGAGGCCGTCGGCCTCGACCTCGACGACATCGACACCCAGGCCCGATCAGTGCTGCTGCGCGGCAAGGGCGGCAAGCAGCGGCTGGTGCCGATCGGCAGGCCTGCCGTCACCGCACTCGACGCATATTTGGTTCGCGGTCGCCCGGATCTGGCCCGCCGAGGCAAGGGAACACCGGCGATCTTCCTCAACGCTCGCGGCGGACGGCTGTCGCGCCAGAGTGCGTGGCAGGTGCTGCAGGACGCCGCTGAGCGGGCGGGCATCACCGCCGCGGTGTCGCCGCACGTGCTGCGGCATTCGTTCGCGACTCATCTGCTCGACGGCGGCGCCGACGTGCGGGTCGTGCAGGAGCTGCTCGGGCATGCATCGGTGACGACCACGCAGATCTACACGATGGTCACCGTGCACGCGCTACGAGAGGTCTGGGCCGGTGCTCATCCGCGGGCGCGTTGAACGGCCGGCCGCCGTCGATCGTTGGACTCGGGTATGACCGACGTTGCCGTTATCGGAGCGGGCCCGGCAGGCGTAGCGGTGGCGGTCAGCTTGCGGGACCGAGGCGTGCGACCGCTGCTGATCGACCGGGCCGACCAGGTGGGTTCGGCGTGGCGAGGGCGATACGACCGGCTCAAACTGAACACCGGTAGGCCGTTCTCACACTTGCCGAACCGGCCGTATCCGAAGGGAACTCCGATGTTCCCTAGCCGTGACGACGTCGTCGCTCACCTCGACCGGCACGCCCGTGAACAGGGAATCGACCTGCGGCTGGGCACCGAGGTCGAACGCGTCGACCGTCGCCGCGACGGGTGGCGGCTGTCGACCTCGGCCGGCGATATCGACGCGCGGCAGGTCGTGGTCGCCAACGGCAATGCGCACACCCCACGGGTGCCGCAGTGGCCGGGAGCCGACGGGTTCACCGGCGCGATGCTGCACTCGTCGGCGTATCGCAGTCCGGAGCCGTTTTGGGGCAAGAACGTGTTGGTGGTCGGCTGCGGATCGTCGGGAATGGAGATCGCCCACGATCTCGCCAGTACAGGAGCGGCCAAAGTATGGCTGGCGGTCCGCACTCCGCCGAACATCCTGCCGCGGTCACTGCCGGGCGGGCTGCCCGGCGACCTGCTCGCACGTCCGCTGTTTCACGCGCCGGTCCGGATCGCCGACGCGATCAGCCGTAGGGCACGTCACGCGGATCTCGCTGACCTGAGCGAATACGGTCTTCCGATTCCGGACGAGGGACTGTTCTCGCTCCTGAAGCGGCTCGATCAGGTGCCCGCAATCGTCGACATAGAGGTCATCAACGCGGTCAAGGACGGGTCCATCGAGGTGACCGCGACCGTCGAATCGTTCGACGGCGACGAGGTCGTCCTTGCCGACCGATCTCGCATCGACGCACACGCCGTCGTGCTGGCCACCGGGTACCGCCGCGGTCTGGAGCCGTTGGCCGGGCACCTCGGTGTGCTCGATGCGAACGGCAAGCCGGTTGCGCAGGGGCACCGCCCGGCCGCTCCGGGCCTGCGGTTCCTCGGATATGACGCCCGGCCGTCGTTGATCGGCTACATGGCCAAGCAGTCCAAGCGCATGGCCAAGCGGATCGCGAACGAGCTGCGTTAGCCGAGGTACTCCGACTCCAGCACCAAGTCGGAGACCAGCGTCTGGTACTCAAGGTGCGTCTTGTGCTCGATGGTGGTGAAGAGCTTGCCCTGCTGCTCGCGCATGTACTCGCGGTATTTGGGCGCGCCGGGAATGCGAACGTTGTCCGCTACGACGATGGCACCCCGATGCAGCCAGCCCCGGTCGAGGATGCTTTGCAGATCCGACAGATACGCGCTCTTGTCGTGGTCGATGAACAACAGGTCCAGTTGGCCGGCGGAGAAGCCGTGCTCGTTGGCCAGGTCGTCGAGCGTGCGCCCGCCGTCGCCGATAGTGCCCACCACACAGGTGACGCGGTCGTCGACGCCGGCATGTGCCCAAATACGGCGCGCGACTTCGGCATTCGCGGCCGCGAACTCGACGGAGTAGACCTTGGCGGCCGGCGCCGCTCGCGCGATGCGCAGCGAGCCGTAGCCACAGTAGGTGCCGAGTTCCAGGGCGAGGCCGGTGTTGGCGCGGCGCACGGCGGTGTCGAGCAGGGCGCCTTTCTCGTCGCCGACGTTCATCAGCACCGACTTCTCATATGCGAACTTGTCGATGGTTGCCAGCACGTCATCGATGTCGCCGCGGCGGGCATTGGCTTCGACGAACGCGGCGCACGCCTCCTCCCGGCCGTCGCCGATCTGACCCCTCTTGAGGAAGCCCGGCATGCCCAGCGCGCCTCGCCACAACGACCAGCGAAGGAACGGTAACCGTGCCTTCAGGCTCATGGCTGCCACCCTAGGCTTCGGGCCAGGCAGATTGGGTTGCAGGTTGCCCGCGGGTCTGCCAGACCAGGAAAGCGCGTCCCGTTAAACTTGCCCGGATGTTCGCGATGTCTGTGGGTTGTCTGACCAGCGATGGTCGGGCATGACCGACGACGGAGCGACCGCGGGACCGGCAGACAGCACAAGTCTGACCGGCCGTCCGCAGCGGGCCATTCCTGAGCCCAGGCCGAAGAGCGTGCACGGCCCGGCCAAGGTCATCGCGATGTGCAACCAAAAGGGCGGCGTCGGCAAGACGACGTCGACCATCAACCTCGGCGCCAGCCTGGCCGAGTACGGCCGACGGGTGTTATTGGTCGACCTCGACCCGCAGGGCGCGCTGTCGGCGGGGCTTGGTGTGCCGCACTACGAGCTCGAGCACACCATCCACAATCTGCTGGTCGAGCCGCGGGTGTCGATCGACGATGTGCTGATCCACACGCGGGTCCCTGGCATGGACCTGGTGCCCAGCAACATCGACCTGTCCGCGGCGGAGATCCAGCTGGTCAACGAGGTCGGCCGCGAGCAGTCGCTGGCCCGCTCGCTGTATCCGGTGCTGGACCGCTACGACTACGTGCTGATCGATTGCCAGCCGTCGCTGGGCCTGCTCACCGTGAACGGGCTGGCGTGCAGCGACGGCGTGATCATCCCGACCGAATGCGAGTACTTCTCGCTGCGCGGGCTGGCGCTGCTGACCGACACCGTCGACAAGGTGCACGACCGCCTCAACCCGAAGCTGTCGATCAGCGGCATCCTGATCACCCGATACGACCCGCGCACCGTCAACTCGCGCGAAGTGATGGCCCGTGTGCTGGAGCGCTTCGGCGACCTGGTGTTCGACACCGTCATCACCCGTACGGTGCGCTTCCCCGAGACGAGTGTCGCTGGCGAGCCGATCACCACATGGGCGCCGAAATCCGGTGGGGCCGAAGCGTATCGATCGTTGGCGCGCGAGGTCATCGACCGGTTCGGCGCGTGACCGAACCGGTAACAGAGGCCGGAGCCGCGGAGGCGGCGACATCGAACTCCGACCAGCAGCAGGCAGGTTTCCAGGTCCGGCTGAGCAATTTCGAGGGACCGTTCGATCTGCTGCTGCAGCTGATCTTCGGGCACCGGCTCGACGTCACCGAGGTGGCGTTGCATCAGGTGACCGACGACTTCATCGCCTACACCAAGGAGATCGGGCGGCAGTTGGAACTCGAGGAGACCACGGCGTTCCTCGTCGTCGCGGCCACCCTCCTGGATCTCAAGGCCGCGCGACTGCTGCCTGCCGGCGAGGTACACGACGAGGAGGATCTTGCGCTGCTGGAGGTGCGCGACCTGCTGTTCGCGCGACTACTGCAGTACCGGGCCTTCAAGCATGTCGCGGAGATGTTCGCCGAGCTCGAGGCCGCGGCCCTGCGCAGCTATCCGCGTGCGGTGTCGCTGGAGAAGCGCTACGAGGAACTGCTGCCCGAGGTGATGATCGGCGTCGACGCCGAGGCCTTCGCGCAGATCGCCGCGGCGGCATTCACGCCGCGCCCGATACCGTCGGTCGGCACCGAGCACCTGCACCAGGTCATCGTGTCGGTGCCCGAGCAGGTCGGGAATCTGATGGCGCTGCTGGAGAGCCGCGGGATCGGGCACTGGGCGTCGTTTCGTGACCTGGTGGCAGACTGCCAGACGCCGATCGAGATCGTCGGCCGGTTCCTGGCGCTGCTCGAGCTGTATCGGGCGCGGGCGGTAGCATTCGAACAATCAGAACCGCTTGGTGTGCTCCAGGTTTCGTGGACCGGAGAACGGCCAACCAACGAACACCTGGCTACTGCGGACGCGGTGGAAGTAGAAGACGCTGATGACTGACGATTTTCTGGCGGAGACTCACGACATTCCGGCGGATCTCGACCTCGGCATCGATGTCGCGACCGCGCCGGAGCTGGAGGATTCCGAACTCGGTGCGGTGCTCGAGGCGCTGTTGCTGGTGGTGGACACGCCCGTGACGGTCGACCAGCTCGCCGCCGCGATCGACCAGCCCGCCTATCGGATCGCGGCCAAACTGCAGTTGATGGCCGAGGAACTGAACGCCCGGGAGAGCGGCATCGATCTGCGGGAAGCAGGCGGCGGCTGGCGGATGTACACCCGCGCGCGGTTCGCGCCGTACGTGGAGCGGCTGCTGCTCGACGGTGCCCGCTCGAAGCTGACCCGGGCGGCGCTGGAGACCTTGGCCGTGGTCGCGTACCGGCAACCGGTGACGCGGGCGCGGGTCAGCGCGGTGCGCGGTGTCAACGTTGATGCGGTGATGCGTACGCTGCTGGCGCGCGGGCTGATCACCGAGGCCGGCGCCGATCCCGACTCGGGCGCGGTGACGTTTGCGACGACCGAACTGTTCTTGGAGCGGCTGGGATTGACGTCGCTGGCCGATTTGCCGGACATCGCGCCGTTGTTGCCGGACGTCGACATGATCGACGATCTGAGCGAAACCCTCGGTGAAGAGCCACGTTTCATGAAGCTCAGCGGGGTGCCCGCCGCCGAGGCGCCGATGTCCTTCGACGTGGACCAGGAGTGAGATGACCGATTCCGAGGGCGTGCGTCTGCAGAAAGTGCTGTCGCAGGCCGGAATTGCCTCGCGCCGCGTCGCTGAGAAAATGATTCTCGACGGCCGCGTGGAGGTCGACGATCGCATTGTCACCGAGCTGGGCACGCGAGTTGACCCTGATGTGTCTGTGATCCGCGTCGACGGGGCCCGCGTGATGATCGACGACACGTTGGTACATCTGGCGATCAACAAACCGCGGGGCATGCACTCGACGATGTCCGATGACCGCGGCCGGCCGTGTGTCGGTGATCTGGTCGAGCACCGAGTCCGGGGGAACAAGAAGCTGTTTCATGTCGGGCGCCTGGACGCCGACACCGAAGGATTGATGCTGTTGACCAACGACGGCGAATTGGCGCACCGGTTGATGCATCCGTCGTTCGAGGTGCCGAAGACCTACTTGGCCACGGTTATCGGCAAGGTTCCGCGTGGGCTGGGCCGCAAGCTGCGAGACGGCGTCGAATTGGACGACGGGCCCGCGCATGTCGACGATTTCGCGGTGGTAGACGCGGTACCCGGTAAAAGTCTGGTGCGGGTGACGCTGCACGAGGGACGCAAACGGATCGTGCGCCGGCTGCTGGCGGAGGTCGGCTTTCCGGTGCAGGAACTGGTGCGCACCGATATCGGTACGGTGTCGCTGGGCGAGCAGCGGCCCGGCAGCATCCGGGTGTTGACCCGCAAGGAGATCGGCGAGCTGTACAAGGCGGTGGGTTTGTGAGCGGGTCGCTGACGGTGGCGGTGGACGGGCCCGCCGGAACCGGAAAGTCCTCGGTGTCACGGGGTTTGGCGCGATCTCTGGGTGCTCGCTATCTGGACACCGGGGCGATGTACCGCATCGTGACGCTGGCGGTCCTGCGGGCCGGCGTCGACTTGGCTGATACGCCGGGAATCGAAGCGGCCACAGCGGATGTACCGCTGTCGGTGAGCTACGACCCCGATGAGGACCGGGCTTACCTTGACGCAGAAGATGTTTCGGGCGAAATTCGCGGCGATGAGGTAACCAAAGCCGTGTCCGCAGTGTCGGCGGTGCCGGCCGTACGTGCACGCTTGGTGGGACTGCAACGCGAACTGGCGGCAGGTCAGGGGAGCGTCGTGGTGGAGGGCCGTGATATCGGCACGGTGGTGCTGCCCGACGCGGACGTCAAGATCTTTCTGACGGCGTCGGCCGAGGAACGGGCGCGGCGGCGCAACGACCAGAACATCGCGTCGGGATTGGGTGACGACTACGAGGCGGTGCTGGCCGACGTGAAGCGGCGGGATCATCTGGACTCGACGCGTCCAGTGTCGCCGTTGCGGGCGGCAGACGATGCGCTGGTGGTCGACACCAGCGACATGACCGAGCCCGAGGTCGTCGCGCATCTGCTGGAACTCGTGAAGCAGCGCGCGGGGGTGTCGCGATGAGTGAAGGCACGTGGTCTGACGAAAGCGACTGGGAGCTCGGCGCGGAAGACGTCGCCGAGGCCATCGAGGAGGCCGCTGCGGCGCCGCCAGTGGTGGCAGTCGTCGGTCGGCCGAACGTCGGGAAATCCACCCTCGTGAACCGGATCCTTGGCCGTCGTGAAGCGGTGGTGCAGGACGTGCCGGGCGTCACGCGCGACCGAGTGTCCTATGACGCGCTGTGGTCGGGGCGGCGGTTCGTCGTGCAGGACACCGGCGGCTGGGAACCGGACGCAAAAGGCTTGCAGCAGTTGGTGGCCGAACAGGCGTCGGTGGCGATGCGCACCGCGGACGCGATCATCTTTGTGGTCGACACGGTGGTGGGCGCGACGACGGCCGACGAGGCGGCGGCGCGCTTGTTGCAGCGCTCGGGCAAGCCAGTGTTCTTGGCAGCCAACAAGGTTGACTCCGAACGTGGGGAGGCTGACGCCGCAGAATTGTGGTCGTTGGGGCTGGGGGAGCCGCATCCGATCAGCGCGATGCACGGCCGCGGCGTGGCGGATCTGCTCGATGAGGTGGTCGAGGCCCTGCCGGCAGTATCGGAAATGGCATCGGGCGGGGGAGGCCCGCGCCGAGTCGCGTTGGTGGGCAAACCGAATGTCGGCAAGAGCTCGTTGCTGAATCGCCTTGCCGGCGACGAGCGCTCGGTCGTGCACGATGTCGCAGGAACCACCGTGGACCCCGTCGACTCGCTGATCGAAATGGACGGCAAGATCTGGCGTTTCGTCGATACGGCTGGTTTGCGCCGCAAGGTCGGACAAGCCAGTGGGCACGAGTTCTATGCATCAGTGCGCACGCACGGTGCGATCGACGCCGCCGAGGTGGCCATCGTTTTGATCGATGCGTCGCAGCCGTTGACCGAGCAGGACCAACGCGTGCTGTCGATGGTGATCGAGGCGGGCCGGGCGCTGGTGCTGGCGTTCAACAAGTGGGACTTGGTCGACGAGGACCGGCGCTATCTGCTCGATCGGGAGATCGACCGTGAACTCGCGCAGCTGCAGTGGGCGCCGCGGGTGAACATCTCGGCGATGACGGGCCGGGCGGTGCAGAAGCTGGCGCCGGCGCTGGAGACGGCGCTGGAGTCGTGGGACATGCGTGTGTCGACGGGACGGTTGAACACGTTCTTGAAGGAAATCGTCGCGGCTCACCCGCCGCCAGTCCGTGGTGGCAAGCAGCCCCGCATCTTGTTCGCGACCCAGGCGACCGCGCGGCCGCCGACGTTCGTGCTGTTTACGACGGGCTTCCTGGAGGCAGGGTATCGGCGGTTCCTGGAGCGACGGCTGCGCGAGACGTTCGGCTTCGAGGGCAGCCCGATCCGGATCAACGTGAGGGTGCGCGAGAAGAGGGGCGCACGCTCTCGCTGAGCGATTTCGGCGCGCTCACCGGCGCTGAGCGCGTGTGAGCGCGCCGAATCCGGTCTACTAGGGTTGCGCTAGTGCCCGTCGTCGACATGATTCTGATCGCGTTGGCGGGCGTCGGGGCAGGTGCCATCAATGCCGTCGTCGGTTCCGGCACGCTGATCACGTTTCCCACACTCGTGGCGCTGGGCTATCCGCCAGTGACGTCGACGATGTCGAATGCCGTGGGTCTGGTCGCCGGCAGCGCATCAGGCACCTGGGGATATCGGCGTGAGCTGCGTGGCCAGTGGAATCGGTTGGCATGGCAACTCCCTGCGTCGCTGACGGGCGCGGCGCTGGGCGCGTGGCTGCTGCTGCACCTGCCGGAAAAAGTCTTCACCCAGGTGGTGCCGGTGCTGCTGATCATCGCGCTGATCCTGGTGGTCGTCGGTCCGCGGATTCAGGCGTATGCGCGTCGGCGGGCGGAGGAGGCGGGCCGGTCGGCCGAGCACATCTCGCCGGGTCGGATGGCGGCGTTGGTCTTCGCGACGTTCGCAATTGGGGTCTACGGCGGGTACTTCACGGCTGCGCAGGGCATCATGCTGATCGCCGCGATGGGCGCGCTGCTGCCGGAGGACATGCAGCGGATGAATGCGGCTAAGAACCTGCTCTCGCTGGTCGTGAATATCGTTGCGGCGGTGGCATATACGGCGGTGGCCTTCGATCGGATCAGCTGGCTGGCCGCTGGCTTGATAGCAGTGGGCTCGCTGATAGGCGGATTCCTCGGCGCGCACTACGGGCGACGGCTGTCACCGAATGCACTGCGCGCAGTGATCGTGGTGGTCGGCCTGATCGGGCTCTATCGGCTGCTTACCGTTTAGTGAGACGGGTGGGGATTGCGGTAGGCTTTCGAGTCGCTGCCGGCAATCCCGGCGGCACCGCGGGCTGTGGCGCAGTTTGGTAGCGCACTTGACTGGGGGTCAAGTGGTCGCAGGTTCAAATCCTGTCAGCCCGACAATGAGAAATAGGCTTTAACCTGCGACAATGGCCCGAAGTACCTCTATGGCTGGTTTAGCTTTGAGCCGGTTGGGACCACAGATCTCGACCTTCGGGCTTGCCGTAGCGCACTTGTCCGCGGGTCAAGTGCGTAATGCGCGCAACTTGGCTTGCTGTCGGCGGGTTCGCTTCGACGGGGGTCGTGTGGACGGGTCAGTCACCAGCCAGGACGCGGGCTCGGATCTCGTCGAAATCGACGAACACATGCCGCGGTCCGCGGAACACCTGACTAATTCGGTACGGTGGCGGATCCTCCACGAGCCGTGGGTTTTCCACCCGGCGCAGGAATGCCTCGAACGCGGTGTTGACTTCCAGGCGGGCAAGCGGACCGCCGAAGCAGACGTGAATGCTGCGCCCCCAGCCCACGTGCTCGTTGTCTTTGCGCTCAGGGTCGAAGGTGTTGGGGTCGGGGAAGCGCCGTGGGTCGCGGTTGGCAGCGCCGTACATCAGGAGGATGGGCGATCCTTTGGGGATTGTGGTGCCGGCAATCTCGATGTCGGCCAGCGCCGAGCGGCTCGGGAAGAACTGCACCGAGGACTGCAGCCGCAACACTTCCTCGATGGCGGCGGGAATCAACTCCGGCCGGCTGCGCAGCAACTCGATGGACCACGGGTTGCGCAGCACGGTGAGAACGCAGTGGGAGATCAGGTTGACCGTCGAGTCGTGACCGGCGACGAACAGCAGGATCGTGTTGTTCACAATCTCACTGGGCGACATCGGCCCATCAGGTCCGTCGTCGTGCACCAACTGCGAAATCATGCCAGGACAAGGGGATTTCGCGGCACGCTCGACCAGCCCGATGATGTATTTCTTCAATTCCTGACCGGCCTCGACGCCCTTGGCGCGCCGGATCTGGCCCTCCTCGGTTTCGATCTCGGGACCCAGGTCGAACACGCCGGCCATCGCGTCGGCGACCCAAGTATGCAATTGGGGCTCGTCCTCGACCGGCACACCCAAAATGTGGCAAATCACGTCGACCGGGAGCCGATAGGCGAACTCGTCGACCACGTCGATGCGGGTCTTGCCCATCGCGGTGTCGAGGAGGTCGTTGACGATCCGCTGACACAGCGGCTCCTGGCTCGGAATCACCTCCGGTGAGTGGGGCGGTCCGAAGTAGCGCATGCACGAGCGGCGGGCCCGGTCGTGGTCGGGCGGATCCTGCTGGATGAAGCTCAAGTCCTGCCCGTACTGTTCGACCATCTCCGCGACCGCGGGGTCGACGACTTCGCGGGGGCGCGCGCCGAGCGGACTTCTGCGCATATCAGAGCTCACCCGCGGGTCGTGCGCCAGTGTGATTAGTTCCTCGTACCCCGTGACGGCGTAGACGCCATTGGTCACCCGCACGACCGGAGTCCTGCGAAGTTCGTCGAAGAACGGATACGGATCGGCGCGGTTCTCCAGTTTCATGGCCTCGTTCCAGGCCTCTTCGGGCGTCATAACGCTTCCCTTGGCTGAATCACGGTGTCTTTCTGGGTCTTTGACTGTCAGGTCGGTCTGCCCCGGCGCGGCCGGAACTCGGCCCGGCGCTCGGCGGGATCGTGACCCGTCAGCACCACGTCCGGGGTCTCGGTGGGCACGCCGCGGGCCGGGAAGTCGGCCGGCATCACCCGCATGTCCTCGGGGAAATCGGAACCGGCCGGATTCGGCGGAAATGGTGCCGAACGCGCAATCTGCGCCTCGTAGTAGGGAATCCACTTGCCGTGGTTGAAGGTGACAGCGCCGACGATGCGCCCCCGCCGTCCGTAGGCCGCGGCGAACCTGCGCTCCTTGATCGAGCCCTGGGTGAACATGATGTCGTCGCCGTACGAGGGCACCCCGACGGACTTGATGTTGATGCCGAATTGGCCCGACCAGAACTGCGGGATCATCAGATGTGCCCAGCGGTCCGTCTCATCGCACACCATGTTGTGGGCGGCGACTTGGGCGCCCAGCACCGCGTTGTCCCAGTGCTCCATCGCCAGAAACTCGTAGTCGTAGAGCACGTGTGGTGCACGTGCGATGTCGCCGGCAACGAAGATGCGGTTGGTGACTACGCCGTTGACATCGAACACGCGGCAGCCGGCGTCGCACCCCACACCCCAGAATCCGGCGGCGAGCCCGGCCCCATCGAGCCACTCGATATTGCGGATCGACCCCAGCGAGGTCACCACCACATCGACGTCAAGGGTGCTGCCGTCGGACAAGCGTGCTCGCCTCACGTGCCCACTCGCGTCGCCTTCCATCGCCAGAACCGAGACTCCGGTGCGAAGATCCACCCCGGCCTCGCGCTGCATGTCGGCGGCGATCCTGCCGATCACTCCGCCCAGCGGACCGGAGAGCGGAGCTGGGCCGCGTTCTGCAACGGTGACCGCAAGTCCTAAGTCCCGGCACACCGAGGCTACTTCCGATCCGATGAAACCTGACCCGATGATCAGTACCCGCCGCGGGTTGGCAGCCAAGGCTGCCTGCAGCGCCGCTGCGTCGGCGCTGGTGCGCAGGGTGTAGACGCCCTCGAGGGTCGCTTCATCCGGGTTGGGCCATTTCCGCGATCGCACCCCCGTCGCGATCAGCAGCGCGTCTCCCTCGATCTCGGTGCCATCGGCCAAGCGCACAAACCCGTTGACCCTGTCCAGACCGGTTGCGGCCACACCGAGTCGCCATTCGGCATCAACGTCGCACATCCGCGGCAGTTTCGTCGCGTCTGCGCGTACCCATCCGGCGAGTACCTGCTTGGACAGCGGTGGCCGGTCATACGGCTCGTCCGGTTCATCACCGATGATGGTCAGACGCCCAAGGAAGCCCTCCTTGCGCAGCGCCTCGGCCGCGCGGAGCCCGGCCAATGAGGCACCGACAATGACGATGCGGCCGTTCTCGCTGACGGCACTTCCCTTGCCCATGCCTACCTACTACTCGTCGTCTAACTGGTCGACGATGATCGCCTGCACCGGGCACGAGGCCGCGGCACGCAACACCCGCTGACGTTGACTGTCATCTGGATTGGGGTCGTAGGTCAACGCCTCTTCACCCTTGAGCTTGAGAACCTCGGGCGCGAGCGGGACGCACTGGGCATACCCCAGGCAGCGATTCAGGTCGACGACGATCCGCATAAGCAATGCCTCAAACTTCTGAAGCCCAAAGCTCTTCCGACTTCGAGACTTATAGGCCCATCCGATCCGGAACCGTACGCGTCACCACGGGTAGAAAATGTCGGATTCGAGAAATCTCCAACGACGAGGAGGAACATTCACGGTGCCGCAGTTCGTATTTGGCTGTCGTCGATATACCGGCGATCGCCCCGCACAGACCTTGCCCACTGACGCCAGCCCACACAGAACACCATCCTGGGTCACACGAAATTGGCGCGCGATGTGCTACACGATCTGTGTCATTGGGCCCGCCCGATTGGGGACCATTCGGGGACCGCACGGTGCGCGCGATGGTGAACGACGTGCGCGTCCGTGCACCCCGTGCATAGACCCACAACGGCCTACCGCTGGAGATGACCTGCAGAAATGGGCTACCGCTACTTCCTGGGGGTCAAGTGGTCGCAGGTTCAAATCCTGTCAGCCCGACCACAAAATGGGTCTCTGACCTCGCTGTTTAGATTTCGCGTCGGTCGTACAAGTGTTCGGCAAGACCAAAATTGTCACAGATTGTTACGAGATTGTCGTGGATACCACCGCACGCATGTGCGAGGCGTTCAGTCCGCAGAATGGGCGGTCGGCGGAGCAAAGCGGCGCGCCGCGAGTTCCAGCGCCTCGGGCTGGGCACGAACCTACGTGCGCATGGTGAAAGAGATGTCGGCGTGGCCGAGCCAGGCCGCGACGAGGGCGATGGGCACGCCCTGCAGATGCATGAGGGTGGCGCACGTGCGGCGCGCGTCGTGCAGCCGGATCTGGGGCACGTCGAGATTGCGGATGGCCGCCCGCCACAGGGCGCTCAACGTCGAGGGGTGATAGGGCTCGCCGGCCCAGGGGATGGGGGAGTGTATGTGGGTCATGCGACCCCCTCGTGATGGACGGTGTTCCACCACTGCAATTCGTCCTACGGACTGCTCCATACGGTAATTTTCGGGCGCCTCGGTTGATAACGCTTGGCGTTAATAACGCACTGCGTTATCATTGACGGGTGATCCGCTCCTTCCGGGATAAGGACACCGAGGCGATCTGGCAGCGCCGCTACGTCAAGAAGCTCAGCCGGGAGCTCAGCAGACTCACCTACAACAAGCTTGTTCTCATCAACGCCGCTGAGAGCATCAACGACCTACGCGTGCCGCCCGGCAACCGACTGGAGAAGCTGAGCAGCAATCGCGCAGGCCAGTACAGCGTTCGCGTCAACGACCAGTGGCGAATCTGCTTCACCTGGAGCACCGCCGGCGCCGGGAACGTCGAGCTGGTCGACTACCACTAGAGAGGAGAAACCGATGGCAGACTTCGCACCCACCCATCCTGGTGAGATTCTCTTGACTGAGTTCCTGGAGCCAATGGGCATCTCGCAGTACCGGATCGCCAAGGCGATCGATGTGCCACCTAGGCGCATCAACGAGATCGTCCACGGCAAGCGGGGAATCAGCGCCGACACCGCGCTGCGGCTGTCACGCGCGCTGGGGCTGACCGACATGTTCTTCATCAACATGCAGGCCCACTACGACGCGGAAGTCGCCCGCGAACAGCTTGCGACGCAGTTGGCCAGCATCGACCGCATCGCCTGACCCTT
>NZ_DATENY010000059.1:0-131657 GCF_035274705.1 Mycobacterium sp.
GATGTGGCCCGGAGCCCCCGAGCAGCTGCACGAGGTGCTGACCAAGAATCAGGTGCCTGATGACGAGGTCAACAAGATGACCTTCGAAAACGCCATGCGCTGGTACCACTGGGATCCGTTCACCCACATCACCCGTGAGCAGGCCACCATCGGCGCATTGAGGAAGGCCGCTGAGGGCCATGACGTCTCCATCAAAGCGCTGTCACACCACGAGAAGGGCACGCGAGGAGACGCACTGCACGCGGCCGCGCGGGGGAACTCCAGCGAGTAGTTCCGGTGACCGCCTTGCCAATTGCTGGCAACGGCGACGCTCGTTCGCGGCCTGACAGCACCTTGCTACTCAGGACATAGCTCACTCGTAGGGTGTCTACATAACCTCGGCTTCGGGTTGGGGCGTCTATCGACGCGGGAAGGCCTGGTTATGAAACTCAAACAAGCGGTCGCCGCCACGGTGATCGGCTGCGCGCTCGGCGCGACCGGCATCGGCGTGGCGTCAGGTGTGGCCAACGCCGCGCCGCAGTGCAACCCTGCGTCCCCGCAGGTTCAGTGTGGACCCGGTGGTCCGAGCGGACCCTCGCCTACACAACGGGGACCCGGTGGGCCACCGCCGCAAGGCGATCCGGGTGGCCCGCCGCAGGGCGACTTCCGAGGTCCCGGTGGCCCGCCGCAGGGCGACTTCCGAGATCCCGGCGGCCCGCCGCAGGGCGACTTCCGGGGACCCGGCGGCCCGCCGCAGGGCGGTCCGGTTGGTCCGCCGCCCAACGACTTCCGTGGACCCGACAACCACGATTGGCGGCCACCGTGGAACCCGGGCGATAACGACTGGCGCGGTCGGTTCCACGGTGCCCCGTGGGGTGACGGAGCGGCGCCGTGGGGTTGGGGCGCACCGCCGCCGCCGGCGTGGGATGGACCGCTGCCACCGGCATGGGGACCGCCGCCAGCGCCGATCAACTACTGGGGCTTCAACGAGCAACCAGTGTGGGACCCCGGTTACAACCAATGGGGCTTCTGGTTCTTCGGGATCTGGATTCCGCTGCCCGTATGACTTGACGGAAGGACGGCCGCCTCGGATGTGCTGAGGCGGCCGTCCGCCGTGTCAACTCACTTGAACGAGTAGCGGATCGGCAGGTGCTTGAGACCGCCGACAAAGGTTGTCGCCATGTGTTGGGCTCGCCCCGCGAGCTCGACCGACTGCAGTCTTGGCAGCAGCTCGGTGAAGAAACTGTTGACCTCCATCCGGGCCAACGCCGCACCTAAGCAGAAGTGCACGCCATAGCCAAAGGCGATGTGCTTGTTGGGGTCTCGAGCGATGTCGAATCGGAACGGGTCCTCGAACACGTCCTCGTCCCGGTTACCCGACACGTAGGACAGCAGCACCGAATCGCCCGCGGCGATCGGCACGCCGCGAATCGTGGTGTCTTCCTGCGCCGTGCGCATGAACTCCTTGACCGGCGTGACCCAGCGGATCATCTCCTCGGCGGCCAAGGGCATCAGCCCGAGGTCGGCACGCAGTTTCTGAAGCTGGTCGGGGTGCTCGATCAGGGCATGCATGCCGCCCGAAATGGTTGCGCTCGTGGTGTCGTGGCCCGCCGCGGCGATGATCGCGTAGTAGGACACCGTCTGGATGTCGGACAACGGCTCACCGTCTATCCGCGCGTTCGAGATGGCCGACGCAAGGTCTTCGGTGGGGTTTTCGCGCCGCGACGCGGTCAACGCCGTGAAGTACTGGAACATCTCCAGAAGCGCCGACATCTGCTCTTGCATGTCGGCTCCACGTTTGTACTCGTCGTCGTCACTGCCGAACAGTTCCTGGGTGAGCCTGAGCATCAACGGGAAGTCGGACTCCGGCACACCGAGTAGCGACATGATCACGTACAGCGGGTAATTGACCGCGACCTGCTGAACGAAGTCGCATTCCGGCCCGATCGCCATCATCTTGTCCACATGGATCTTGGCGAGTTCGTCGATGCGAACCTTCAACGCGCGCATGGCCTTCGGTCGGAACCAGTCTGCGCCGATGGCGCGCACCACCCGATGTTCCGGGTCGTCCATGTGGATCAGGGTGTGCACCCCGACGGCTGCCTGCTGCTCGTCGCCCTCGGCGGTCACCAGAACGGGTCGCGGTGAGTTGGTGAACAACGTGTTCGCGCGTTCGATGTCCATGATGTCGGCGTGCTTGGTGATCGCCCAAAACGGCCGATAGGACGGCACGTCCACCCACGATACCGGAGCATTGGCGCGCAGATGTGCCAGTGCCGCATGTAGTTTCGTCTCGTCGGTGTAGGCCTTCGGGTCGGCGAATACCTTGGCGGCCTCATCCATCATCGGCGTGCTCATCGGCGGCTCCTCATTGATGCATCCGGTGCTCGACGTAGGTCTTCAAGTAGGGACGCGACAGTGTCGTCGCTGACCGACGACGGAAAACCCACCAGCACACGGTCGATCACGCCGTCGCACCGCTTGCGCAGAGCGCCAGCCACCTCTTCGAGCGGGGCGACGACCGCGAACGCGTTGAGGACCTCGTCGTCGATGAGTGAGCCCATCGTGTCCCACTCCCCGGCCAGACTCAGGCGGTGCAACTCGGTGTGCAGGTCGCCCCAGCCGTGCAGCTCCAGAACCTTGCGGTACGCGGGAGTTGAGCCGTAGAAGGCGATCTGCTTGCGCGTAGCGACCGCCGCGTCCGCCAACTCGTCCTCCCGCTCCCCGGTGACGACAAACACCGGTGCTGACAGCTGGAATTCGCTTCGCTCACGTCCCGATTTGCTCATCCCGCGAAGCAGTGCGGGAGTGGTGACCTCTTCGAAGTAGCGCTTCGTGGTGAACGCGTGGGCGAGCATGCCGTCGGCGACCTCGCCGCACATCTCGGTCATCGCCTCGCCGACCGCGGCCACAAAGACCTTTGGAAACGCGTGCGGCTGTCGTTCCGGAGTGAACATCGGCGTCATGAGCTTGTGGGTGTAGAAGTCGCCCTCGAAGCGAAGTTTCGTCCCGTCTTGCCAGCATGACCAGATCTCGCGCAGAGCCACCACGAATTCCCGCATGCGACGCACCGGCTGACTCCACGGCATGCTGAACCGCTTCTCGATGTGCGCTTGCACCTGTGAGCCCAAGCCGAGGATGAACCGGCCCCGCGAGTACGCCTGCAGGTCCCAGCCGACGTTGGCGACAGTCATCGGATTGCGCGCGAAGGCCACGGCGATGCTGGTGCCCAGTTCGATGGTCGTGGTGTGCTCGGCGGCAAGGACGAGCGGCAGGAAGGGATCGTGGTTGATTTCGGCTGTCCAGCAGCAGTCGTAGCCTCGTCGTTCCAGTGTGCTCGCCGCCTGTGCGACGTTGGCGAGTTGGCTGGAAACGGCCCCATCGACCTTGAGGTTGCCGTCGTCGCTGACCATAAGGGAGGACGCTACAGTAAGCAATTCAGTATGGTCAACGTGAACACACCGGTGCGACGATCGCCTCTTGACGATAGGAAAGACGCATGACGAAAGCCGAGGACTGGGGTGAGACGCTCGACGAACTCGATCGTCGACGCGAACACGCGCAGGCGATGGGTGGTCAGGAGCGACTCGCGAAACACCACGGCAAGGGCAAGCTCGACGCCCGCGCCCGCCTCGAGCACCTTCTCGACAAGGGCACGTTCCGCGAGTTCGGCACGCTCGTCGGCGGCGACATCGCGGCCGACGGAATCGTCGCGGGCTCCGGTCTGATCGACGGCTCACCAGTGATGGTGGGCGCCGAGGATTTCACCACGCTGGCCGGCAGCATCGGGCCGGGCGGCAACGCCAAGCGCTACCGGCTCGCCGAGTTGGCGTTGCGTGACCGGGTTCCGCTGGTGATGCTCCTCGAAGGTGCCGGCTTCCGGCCTAGCGGTGAGCATTACGGCCGCACCCCCACCGATCTGCTCGCGCAGGCGCAGTGCTCGGGCAAGGTGCCGATGGTGGGCGGGCTGCTCGGCCCGTCGGCCGGCCACGGCGCTTTGGTTGCGCCGGTGTGCGACTGGACGATCATGAGCCGCCAGGGCGCGATCTTCACGGCCGGCCCTCCTGTCGTGAAAGAGTCCACAGGAGAAGACATCTCGAAGGAGGATCTCGGCGGGCCCGGCGTCGCCCTGGCCAGCGGAGTGATCCATAACGTCGCGGAGGACGACGAAGCGGTGCTCGACGACATCCGCCGGTACCTGTCGTACTTCCCCGCAAGCGCGTGGTCGTATCCGTCGTCGCTGCCACCCGACGAGGCCTCTGCGCCGCGGCCCACTCCCGAACTGCTTGGAATCGTGCCCCGCGGCAACCGCCAGGTGTACGACATACGCGCCGTGCTCGACGTGGTGTTCGACCGACGGGACTGGTTCGAGGTGCAACCGAGATTCGGCACGGCGATCATCTGCGCGCTGGCCCACCTTGGCGGCCATCCCGTGGCAGTGGTGGCCAATCAGCCGAAGGTGCTCGCGGGCTCCATCGACGCCGATGCGGCTGACAAGGCCGCACATTTCATCACGGTCGCCGACTCGTTCCACTTGCCGATCGTCTTCCTTGCTGACAATCCTGGCATGCTGCCCGGCAGCCGGTCAGAGAAGACCGGTGTGCTGCGCAGCGGCGCGCGGATGTTCGCCGCGCAGACCGCGGCGACCACGTTGAAGCTGCATGTGACGCTGCGCAAGGCCTATGGATTCGGGTCGATGGTGATGTCCCTGCTCGGTTTCGACAACCAAAGCGCCACGTTCGCATTTCCTGGCGCGACGATGGGCGCGATGAGCGCGGCCGCGCTGAGCCGCGCCTCTCACGCAGCCGAAGACGTCGAATCCAAGCTGCGAAAGATGGAGGTAGAAGCGTCATTCCGATCGGCAAGCCACCTCGGATTTGACGACCTCATCCATCCGGAGGAGACACGCAACGCGCTGCTGCATGCGCTGGAACGTGGCCTCTACAGCCGGCAGGCCGCCGCAGAACCGGTGAGCCGCACCGTCATCACGCCTTAGCCTTCCTGCGCGAGCAGACGCAAAGGTCCCCGACACGCCGCGAAAATGGTGCACTTTGCGTCTGCTCGGCGGTAGCTTTCACAGTCGCTTGAGCCCGCGAACCACTTTGTTGAAGGGCATCAGCGTGGCCAGACCGGTCCGTAGACTCGGCGGCATCGGGCCGAAGTTGACCACCACGATGTAGCGCACGCCGTGGTCGCGCCATTCGGCCGCCTGCTCGAGCACGTCGTCGACCGTGCCATTCAGCACCATGCCCCTCACCACCGAGAGCGGGACCTGCGCTGCCTTTTCGCGAATCGTCTGCTCGTCCATGGTGAATGCGACGTGGTCCTGCATGCCCGTGTAATCAGTTCCCATCGGGTGCTGGGCGCCGTGGTGGCCATAGAACTCGGCTGGGCCGTTGAGCGCCCACGCCTTGACGACGGTGGAGTTCAGTGCGGCGTCGACGGCGTCTCGGCTCGGGGCCGCGATAACCGGCAACCACAACGCCGGCGTGATCGACGTCGGATCACGCCCAGCATCGGAGGCAGCCGACCGGATAACCTCCAACCGCTGCGCATAGTCCCGGGGGCGGTGCGCGAATCCGGGGAACCACGCGTCGCCATAGCGTCCGGTTGCCCGCAGCATGCGCGGCCCGTGCGCAGCGATCCAGATTTCGGGCCACCTGCCCTTGTACGGCGGCAGATCGAAGATGGCGTCGCGCAGCGGAAAGAAAGGCGAATCACGGTTGACAAGCTCACCTTTGGAATCCCACAGCGCGCGGATCGTCGCCAGCGCCTCTTCGAACCGCGCCACCGGCTTGGACCAGTCGACGCCGTAGGGCTCATTGCCGACTCGCTCGCCGGGGCCGATGCCGAGTATCGCCCGGCCCCGCGTCATAAGGTTCAAGGTGGCGGCGGCCTGTGCAGTGACGGCCGGGTGCCGTTTACCCGTGTCTGTGACGCCGATGCCGAGGCGCACGCGGTTGAATCGCCTTCGCGCCGCGAGGCTTCCGAGCAGCGTCCACGCTTCCATAGCGGCATCGGGCGATCGCAGGAGCCGGGCCGCCGTGGTGTATCGCGGATCCCACAGTGGCCGCGGGGTCTGACCGTTGATGTGGTCGGGCACCCAGTAGGAGTCCACCCGGTTCGCCACCGCGGCAAGGTAGTTGGCCCGGCTGAACGCGTCGACCGTCGGGCGTGCCGCCAACACGGAGTCCATCAACCCCACGCGAAACGCTGGCACTACCTACTCGCGCGGTAGGCCGTGACGATTGGCGTCAATTCGTCGGGCGTGGCGCCGTGCATGATCACCGCGTCGGCCCCGTAGTCGAACTCCTTGCGAATGCGGTCGACGCACTGTTGTGCAGAGCCGGTGGCCGAGGGCTCCAACCAATCATCGGGGATCAGCGTCGCGATGTGCTGGATCTGCTCGGGTGTGGCCTTGTGGTCTATTCCACCCGGGATCGAGGTGACGACCGCGTCCGCCCGAAACCGTTGCAGGACTGCGGGATCCCAGTTGTTCGTCTTGACCATCAGATCTCCATAGCCCTGCAAGTAGGTGGCCAGACGGGCGACGGTCTTCTTCAGCCGCAGCTCCTCGGGTAGGTGGTCGCCGACCGTGGCGAAACACGACCACACCCGCACGCTGTCGGGATCACGGCCCGCCTTCTCGGCGGCGTCCTTGACGGTCTTGACGCTGCGCTGCAGGGTTTCTGGCGTGAAATAGGTATGCAGGATGACGTCATCGAACGCGCGGCCGCCTAATGCCAGGGTGTTGGGCCCGAACGCCACGAGCGCCAATCGGATGTCTTCCTTGAAGTCGGGATCGAGAAACAGAACCTGATACTTGCCGATCGGCCCGTCGTGGTTGAAGATCACCTCGCCGTGCCAGAGCCGGCGCATCACCTGGGCGAAGTCCTCCATCTGCGCGGTGGTCACCGACGGCACGCCGAACGCTGCGTACATCGCCGCCACTCCCCTGCCGATGCCGAGGGTGAATCGGCCACCGGAAAGCCGGTGCATGGTCGTGGCCCACGAGCCGGTGATCAACGGGTGTCTGGTGTTGTGATTCGTTGCGGCGGTGGCGATCTGCATACGGCTGGTGACCGCGCACGCGGCACCGACGAGCGAGGAGGCCTCCTTGACATTCCAGCGTTCGGAAATGAATGCGGTGCCGAACCCCATCTCCTCGCCGCGGCGCGCCTCGTCCATCAGCGTCGCCGGTCCTTCGCCCCCAGCACCGGCGAGCAGGTAGTAGCCGAGTTCGTCGAGCGTGCGGGCGCTCACCTCCGGCTGAGCCGGCAATTCGGTCATTTCCAATACCCCGGTTTGTGGCCGCAGTTCCACACTTCGACGATCTTGCCGTCGACGACATGGAACACCTCGATGCTGGCGATGGGGACGTCGTCACCTCCGGGCGTCGTCCCGGTCATCTGGTAGACGATCGCGACATGTTCCCCGTCGTCGCCGGCCACCACGACTGGGAGATCGAAGTGCAGCTTGTCGAACATCGCCCAGTTGTCCTTGACCCGCTGGACCGCCTGTTCGTGGGTCAGGGTCGTCACCGCTTCCACGTCGTGGCGGATAACGGTGTCGCCGAACAACTCATCGGCCAGCTCGAAATTGCGTTCGTTCCAGACCACGAGGTTGTACAGCTCCACCACCTCACGGGCGGTGCGGCTCATTCGAATACCTCCGATGCGTCGATGTCATCGATGGTGGCCACCGCTCGCTCGACGAGCCGCATACACAGTTGGCGCGATCGCTCGGGCAGAGCATCCCAACTGAGCAGAGGCATGGCCGGTAGCACCAGCCAGTATGCAACCGAAAAACGGTAGTCCCGCCAAGCCTCGTCGAAGCTGTAGTCGGTGACACCATGCTCGCCGAGTCGGTCGAGGTACTCGCGAACCAACGCTTCGTCTCTCCCGCGACGCACCTCGGTGGGCAGACCCTGGCTGACGAGATAACCGATATCGTTGGCGCCGCCGCCCTTGGCCACAAGCTGGAAGTCGACCACCTTCAGTCGGTCGCCCGAAAAGAACATGTTGTCGGCCCGGATGTCACCGTGCACCAGCATCGAACGCTCGCTCAGTGCCCCTATGGCCGTTGGGGCGAGTTCGGCGAACCGTTCGGCAAAGCGTGCGACGGAGGGCGGGATGGCCGCGCTCGTCTTATCGCAGTACACGCTCCAGGCTGGAGCGAACGCGGCGGGCAACAGGTCACGCGTTACCGGCATGTCGAGACTCGGAAACACCTCTAGGACATCGACATTCGCCGGGTCCATTGACCACGCATGAAGGCCGGCCAACTGCGCCATACACGTGCGGGCGCGGTCCAGCGACAGACCCGCGAGATGATCGGCGTTGTCCCAATCGCGCAAGTCCTCCAGCACCAGCACGAAATCCGCGTTGTTCTCCGCCATCCGAGCCGCGTACACGTGCGGAGTTCCAATGGGCGCATGGCCGACAACGCGCCGGTAGAACGCGACCTCGCGGGCATAGCCGCCCATCATCACCATGGCTTGCCCAGCCTCTGACTCGGCCGGAAGCTTGACGATCACGCTGCCCGGCACTCCGTCGCCATCCAGATACGCCCGATATAGCCGCGATGAGAACCCGCTGTCGAGCGCAATCTGCTCGACAGCGATGTCGCGGACGGTCGCAGTGTCGGGAATCGTGTCGTCGCCGCGAAGCACGGCGGTCATCCATTCGGCGTCGAGGTCGTCGATCGTCGACGGCACCTCTGCCGCCGTTCCCGAAGTCACCATCGACCTCCTAGATATTTGACGCTGCGCAACTAACTTAGTTGTCGAGCGTTTAATATGCAAGGGTGCCTTCTCCGACCCGCGGCCTCACCCAGCCGCAACGCCTCGAGATATCGGGTCGCCTTCTGCTCGAGGCCGCGGTGGAGTTGATCGCCGAAAAGGGCTGGGAGGCAACGACTGCAGCCGAAATCGGCCGCCGAGCCGGATACAGCCGCGCCATGGTCCACGCCCGGTACGGCAGTAAGGACGTCATCCTCGAGACCTTGTTCGCCACCGAATACGAGAGGAAACTCAGCCCGGCTCTAGACCCTGAGTCAAGCGGCCTGCAGCAAGCGCTCGCGCACGTCGATCGGATCACGGAGCTCTACGCCGAGGATCCCGATTTGGCGCGGGCGATATTCGTGTTGACTTTTGAGGCGGCCAAGGCGACGTCGCCGGCAGGTTCCCGCATACGGATGTGGCTGGAGCGAGCGGCACACACCGTCGAGGCAGGACTGCGAAACGGCATCGCAGATGGGTCCGTGCGGCCGGACATCGACGTTGACCGGGCGGTCAACGACTTCGGCGCGGCCGTTCTCGGTACTGCGTACCAATGGATCATGCAGGCGTACCCATACGACATGGCCCAAGAGATGGAGTATGTGCGGGCCCGGCTCATTCGGGACTACGGCTCGAAGCGTGCTCGGAGAGGGCAGTAAGAAGGCGCTCCGTCACCACCTGCACCCGTCGGGAAAACAGGTGCCCCGCATGGCTTCCGTCATGCCAAAACAGCTCGCCACCCCACCGCGCATGGAGCGCAAGAGCAGGCTCGCGCAGCGCCATCCGGTCATGCCAGGCCCCGACGATGAGCCGACGCTCTGGTGGCGGTGATGGTTCGACCCCGAGGTGGTCAACAACTGACGCCGCCGCCGAGACGGCATCTGACCGCAACAGCTCGCGGGTGTACTCCACGGAAGGTCCCCACCGGCCAAGATGCTGCGAGATCATCGAGTTGAGTCCGACGATCGGCGTGTACACCGCGATCGCGTCGACCTTCTCCAGATGGGACACCAGGGCGGCAACCGGACTACCCAGCGACACACCGGATATCGCGATCGCAGTGGATTGTGGTCGCAGCCATCGCACGAGGGCGCGAACCTCCGAGACGGCGCGCATCATTCCCGCGACATTGTTGAGCGGATCCATGTTCGGATAGGTCGGCCACGCGTTGCGCCGCACACCATGGCCGGGCTGCACCGGCAACGCGATGTTGAAACCCAGATCTCGCTGGACCCGACGGGCGCGAGAGAAAAGTAGGTCGAGGGGTTGTCCCTGCCCGGCTCCGTGCACCCACACCAGCCATGGCCTGTCGGGCCCCTCTGTTCGACACAGATGAACGGCCGCGGTTGCCGGCCCGCCGAAACCTTCGGACTCCAATGGCCGCGGAAGCCGCGGGTCGTGGTCGAAACTCAGCCGCTGGTACACCAGCCGCCCGAATCGCTGCCGACGAAGCATCTTGACGCGCAAAGGTTCTGGCTCGGTGTGCGCCCGCGCCACCCCGAGTACCGACAACTCGGCGGCCGCGGCCGCGCAGGAGTCCAGCGGACGCTCCAACTTCGGCGGAGGAGCCGTCAGCGTCATACTCGTCAGGGCCAACTCGTCGAACAGGACCTCGCCCAGCACGCGAATACCGTGTGGCGAGAAGGCATTCCAATCACCCGATTGTCGCAACGCTGCCTGGGCCCGCGGCAGCACACCGGCGAAGTCCCGGCCGATTCGCCACGCGCGTTCCGCTGGTCGCATCGCTTATGCGAGCTTGAAGCCGGTGTAGCCGGCGTCGGCGATGTCGTCACAGCGACGACGGTATTCCGGGATGCCTGCCGTGTAGCCCATGTACATCCGTTTCTTGCCGGGGACGTTTCCGCCGTTGTACCAGGAGTTGCATGTTGAGTGGACCAGAACGGTGGGCGCGACGAGCGATGTGGTGTGCTCGATCCACTCGCGCTGCGACTCGGGTAGCGCCTCGATGGTGCGGTAGCCGTGGGTACGCAGATAGGCGATGCCGTCGCCGATCCATTCCACATGCTGCTCCAGAGCGGCGACAGTAGAGTGACCGGGCGATCTACCGCGATCTACCGTGCCGAGGTGGCCAGTCGTTCTTCGCGACGTTGGTCGTAGTACGAGGCCTTTTCTTCCACCAGATCGAGAAAAGCCGCCAGTTCGTCTCGCGCGCGAGCTCCTTCGCCATCGAAATCCTCGCGCTCGAACACTCCCCAGAACCGCAACACCGGACGCGCGACATCGTCCAAATGCGAACGCAGATCGTAGATACCGGCCTTGGCGATCATCAGAGCATTCTCCGCGAACCCTGGCATGGTGCTTCCCGGCATCTGGAAGTTGATCACTTCGCGAGCGATCGCCTTCATTGTCGCGTTCGGCGCGATATCGAGCGCAGCGTTCACCAGGTTCCGATAGAAGACCATGTGCAGGTTCTCGTCGGTTGCTATCCGGGTGAGGAGTTGTTCGGCGATAGGACACCCAGATGCTCGCCCGGTGTTGCGGTGGCTGATCCGCGTCGCCAGTTCCTGGAAGGACACGTAGGCCAAGGCCTCCAACATCGACTTGTCGCCCGAGTCGTAGCCGCCGCCATGTGCACCATGCGACCACGCTCAAGGGCTACGGGGTCGACGCCGCGAGTGACGACGAGATAATCGCGGATCGCGATGCTGTGACGCCCCTCTTCGGCTGTCCACTGGCCGACCCATTGCCCCCAGGCGCCATCACGCCCGAAACGGGTCGCGATTTCGCGATGGTAGGACGGCAGGTTGTCCTCGGTGAGAAGGTTCACGATCATCGCGGCCTTGGAAACCTCGTCGAGCTGGGAATCCGCCGGGGTCCAGTCCTGGCCACCCAACAACGCGAAGTCGCGCCCGCGGCTCCAGGGAATGTAGTCGTGCGGATTCCAGGGCTTCGCCTTCTCAAGGTGCCTGTTCAGGTTGGCCTCTACCACTGGTTCCAGCTCAGTGAGCAATGCCTCTTGGGTTGTCGTCATCGCGACTCTCCGTCCCTGACCTACGGCTGCGTAACCTACGCTACCGTAGGTTTACGGAAAATCAAGCGCTACTTGACGGTCCCCCGGGGTGCCCGCACATTGCGACGCGGCGGCGAGTTCAAATTGACTGACTGACAGCCTGTTTCGCGTCGGTTGTAACGCGAAGGCGACAGATCGACCTACATCGCACCATGGCGTTACCTGCGGCGAAGGCGACCAGCGAGGTGATCGCCTGAGTCGCCGCCTCCGGATCTTGCCCTTTGCGGAAATCTATACTGTAATCGATTTAGTATCCATCGACTCAAGAGGCGGCTGGCGTGAAAGTCCCGTTCACGTGGAAGGTCACCGGCTGGTTCATGATCGGCTGGTCGGCAGAGTTCCCCGGCGGCGAGGTGCGCCCCCTTCGGTACATCGGAGAGGATCTCGTCGCCTACCGCGACGAGTCCGGTGACCTGCACCTGCTGTCCGGGCATTGCCGCCACCTCGGTGCTCACATCGGCCACAGGGGCAAGGTGGTCGGTGACTGCGTCGAGTGCCCGTTCCACGGATGGCGATGGGGGCCCGACGGTACCAACCGCTACATCCCGTATCAGCCGGACCGGCCTAACCGCGCACTGCGGCTGCGGGTGTTCCCCGTGCGGGAACAGTACGGCTGCGTGTTCATGTGGCATCAACCCGACGGCAAGGAACCGCAATGGGAACTGCCTGATCTGTTCCGCAAGTTCCCGCAGTTTGCCACCGACCCGGACGCGTATTACCGCCCCTACCCGGAGTTTTCACGTCGCGCTGAGCGTGAGCCGGTGCACCCGCAGATCGTCGCCGAAAACGGGCCCGACAGCGCGCACTTCCACTACGTGCACGGCGCCACCGTGACGCCGGTGTGCTTGAACTGGGAAGCCGTCGACGAGGAATGGCGGTTCGTGACCGGCTGGCCGGACGCGCGCAGTGAAGATCCGAACAAGATGGCGCTGCGGATCCATAGCCACTTCTCCGGCCTCGGGTTCGCGATCAGTGCATTCGAGGGTTCATCGAACCACCGCCTGATCTTCGCTTGCACGCCGGTCGAGGACGGATATTCCGACATGTTCTATTCGATCTGGTGGCCGCGCCTACCGGGCGAGGGCTCCGACGTGCCACCCGACAGCGTGCGCGAGCAGGTCGAGCGCCAGTTCCTCGGCACGGTGTGGGAAGACCTCGACATCTGGCGCTATCAGGAGTACATCGAACGCCCGGCGCTGGCGAAGATCGATGCGAAACCCTATATGGCCATGCGGAAGTGGGCCACACAGTTCTATGAGGTTCCTCCTACAGGCGCGGTCGTCTCGGCGTGAAGGTCGATCTCGCCGACCTTGTGGCGCCCGGGCACACCGCGATCGTCACGCAGGAGTGCCAGGGCGCGGTGGTCGGCCCCGACGCCGGGCTGAAGGCTCTCGCCGAGGAGGCGCGCCGTGAAGCCGTGCCCAACATCGAGCGCCTGCTACCCGTGGGCCGTGATGCCGGAGTCAAAGTGGTGCACTGCCTTGTGCAGCGGCGACCCGACGGCCTCGGCGGCAACCACAATGCGAAGATCTTCGCAATCGGCGGAAACGTCGCCATCGAGCAGGGCACTCCAGGTGCGGAGCTCTTACCCGAACTCGGGCCTGCCCCAAGCGATATCGTGCTTCGCCGGTCGCATGGCATCGGACCGATGGGCGGCACCGACCTCGACCCGACCCTCCGCAACCTCGGCGTCTCGACCATCGTCGCCGTCGGCGTCTCGGTGAACGTGGCGATCACCAACCTCGTCATGGACGCCGTCAACTTGGCCTACCGCGTGGTCGTGCCGAGGGATGCGGTCGCCGGCATTCCGACCGACTACGCCAACGTCGTCATCGACAACACGATGTCACTGCTGGCCACGATCACGACCACCGACGAGCTCATCGAGGCGTGGAAGTAGCCGCGACGTGACCGACACCGACAACGAAATCCGGGAATTCGCAAGGGTCGAACCGGCCGAGGCATCACCGGAAATGGCTCGATTCATGACGGCGATGCGGCGGCTGCAGGACATCGTCGTGTCGACGAATCCCGACCCCACGCTGTGGGACGACACGGCCGAGCTCGTGGAGGACGTCTGCGCGCGTCTGGAGGAGCACAAAGCGCCCGCGGGTGTGGCCCCTGCCGGACGGGCCCGTCACCTGCCCGGACTCGGGCATCCCCTGGTGCCGCCGTGGACGATCACCGACTCGGGACCTGACAGCGTCACGATGCAGGGCCACTTCAGCCGCTTCCATGTCGGCGGCAACGGCGCAGTCCACGGCGGCGTGATTCCGCTCTTCTACGACTGGCACTTCGGCATGGTCGTTTCCGCGGCGGGTCGTCCCGACAGCAGGACCGCGTACCTACATGTGGACTACCGCAAGGTCACGCCCACAGACCAGCCGCTGGCGGCGCGAGCGTGGATCGACTCCGTCGACGGGCGAAAAATCTTCGTCAAGGCGGCCATGACCGACTCGGACGGCAACGTACTATCCGAGGCCAACGGTCTGATGATCAAGCTGCTGCCCCACCAGCCCTGAGAGGCCCCATGTCCGACTCCGCTACCCAATTCACCGTTCCGGCCGCCGCCGACACCGTCGCGGCCGCGATCGGCGATCGGGATTTCATCATCCAGGGCGATCGCCGCTTCACATACACGCAGATCACCGAGCGCGCCAACCGGCTTGCCGCCTACCTGCACGCGCGGGGATTGGGCTGTCACACAGAACGCTCGGAACTCGGCGGCCACGAGGTCGGCCAGGACCTGCTGGGCATCTACGCATACAACGGACCCGAGTACGTCGAGGCGATGCTCGGCTCCTGGCGAGCGCGAGTGGCGCCGTTCAACGTCAACTATCGCTACGTCAAGAACGAACTGCACTACCTTCTCGCCGATTCGGGTGCCACCGCGCTGGTCTACCACGCGTCGTTCGCACCGCGAGTCGCTGACGTACTCCCCCAACTTCCACGCCTGCGAGTGCTGATCCAGATCGCCGACGAGTCGGGCAACGATCTGGTCCATGGCGCTGTCGATTACGAATCGACCGTAGGGTCGAGCACAGCTGTCCTGCCGCCGATGGAGCCGTCACCTGATGACCTGTATGTGCTCTATACCGGCGGCACGACAGGCATGCCGAAGGGCGTGCTGTGGCGCCAGCACGACATCTTCATGACATCGTTCGGCGGACGCAGCCTCTACACCGGCGAGCTGGCCAACTCCTATGAGGAGATCGCAAAACGCGTTGCGGACGCACCGGAATCCCGGCTGATGGTTCTGCCGCCCTTGATGCACGGGGCGGCGCAGTGGGCGGTCATGACGGCAATGACCACCGGCCAGTCAGTGGTGTTCTCAACGGTCACAAGCCGGTTCGACGCGGACGAGGTCGTCCATACGATCGAGCGGGAAAAGGTCATGGCGGTGACCGTCGTCGGTGACGCGATGGCCCGACCACTCGCCGCAGCCATCGAAAGCGGCACCGCCGACCTGTCGTCGTTGGCGGTGGTGGCCAACGGCGGGGCGCTGCTGACGCCGACGGCCAAACAACGCCTCATCGACGCCAAACCCGGCCTGATCGTCGCCGACGGTGTCGGATCCTCGGAGACCGGCGCGCAGATGACGCACATGTCGGCGTCGGGCGCAGTTGCGACAGGCAATTTCAACGCCGGCCCGGACACTTTCGTTGCGGCCGAGGACCTCAGCGCGATACTTGAACCGGGCCACGACGGCATGGGCTGGCTGGCCCAGCGGGGGTATGTTCCGTTGGGGTACAAGGGAGATGCGGCCAAGACCGCGGGGACGTTCCCGGTCATCGACGGCGTGCGCTATGCGGTGCCTGGCGACCGTGCGCGCCACCTCGAGGACGGCTCCATCGAGTTGCTCGGCCGTGATTCGGTCACCGTCAACTCCGGCGGCGAGAAGATCTTCGTCGAGGAGGTCGAGACCGCGATCGCGTCGCATCCCGCCGTCGCCGACGTGGTGGTGTCTGGTCGCCCCAGCGAGCGATGGGGGCAGGAAGTCGTCGCGATCGTCGCGCTCGTCGACGGTGCCAGCGTTGACGCTCAGGAGCTGATCAACCACGCTGCCGGGGACATCGCCCGTTACAAGCTGCCCAAGGCGATCGTGTTCCGGCCGGTCATCGAGCGCAGTCCAGCGGGTAAGGCCGACTATCGGTGGGCCCGCGAACAGGCGATCAGCGGCGGCGCTTGAGACGACGGCGCGTGCGGCGGCGCGCCATCCGTAGGGCGAAGTCCGCGCCGGCCCGCATCGACGGCTTGAACGGTGGCGCGGCGCGTCCGGTGATGGAAAACGGCAGATCCGTGCCGACGATCGTTCGGTAGTGGCTGAACGCGTCGAACCCCGCCTTGCCGTGGTAGGCGCCCATGCCGCTGCGGCCTACACCGCCGAACGGCGCGGCGGAGGGAATCATCTGGGCCGCAAAGTCGTTGCGCGCCACCCCGCCACTACGCGTGTTGCGGACGAAGCGCCGGAAGTCGTCGTTGTCGGGCCCGTACCAGTACGCCACGAGCGGGGCGGGACGCTGATTGATGTAGTCGATGGCCTCTGTCAGTTGCGAATACGGCCGGACCGCTAGGACGGGACCGAAGATCTCCTCGCTGGCGATCCTCATGCGCTCGTCGATGTCGCGCACGATGGTCGGTGCGATCTTGCACGAACCGCGGTCAGGCAGGGATTCGCCTGCGGGGGCGATGGTTTCGACGCTGGCGCCGTGGGCCCGGGCATCGTCGATCAATCCGACCACCCGATCGAAGTTGGCCTCGTTCACCGACGAGCAGTAGTCGTCGTTGGAGACGATCGACGGAAACATACCGCGGAAGGTCTCCCGCGCGACGTCGACGAATGCGTCCACGCGGTCGTCGGGGACGAACACGTAATCGGGACACACGCACACCTGCCCGCCGTTGATCATGCGGGCCTGGGCGATTCGCGTTGCGGATCGTTTGAGGTCAGCGTCCGGCGAGACGACGACGGGATTCTTGCCGCCCAGTTCCAACGTCACCGGAACCAGATTCTGTGCGGCGGCCCGTTGCACCAGCGCGCCGACCGACGGTGAACCGGTGAAGAAGAGGTGGTCGAACGGCAGCGCCGAGAAGGCCGCCGCCACGTCGGGGCCGCCGGTGACGACGTCGAGTTCGGAGGAGTCGAAGTACTTCGGCGCTGCGGCCTTCAAGAGCTCCGCTGTGCGAGGCGTGATCTCGGACATCTTGATGATCACGCGGTTGCCCGCCGCGAACGCCGCCGTAGCCGGGAGCACGACGAGGTTCAGCGGGAAGTTCCACGGGCCGATGATCCCGACGACGCCCAGCGGAGAGGGCTGGACCTCGGCCTTCAGGCCGAACAGTCGTGCGGCACCCATCAGTTTCGTGGCCCGCATCCATTGCGGCACATTCGATCTGGTGTGTTCGATCACCGAGATCATGCCGAGAATCTCGGTGAACAGCGATCCCGTCTTCGGCCTGGTGCCGAAGTCGTCCGACATGGCATCGACGAATGCTTCGGTGTTGTCCAACACGAGCGCGAGCAGCCGGTCGATGCGGTTTCGCCGGACCGCCACACTCGGTGGACCGTCGGCCATGAACGCATTCCGCTGCCGCTCGAGGGTCACACGCAACTCCTCGAGCTGGACGTCGACGTCGACTCGCTCGTGCGTTGTGCTCATCGTCAACCCGTCCGGAGTGATTGTCTGGCGGACCAGAATTGTTTACTGTCGACCTTACTGTCGTCCATTCGATGATACGACGACGATCAGGCGCGGTGGGAAGGGTTTGGTGCATATGAGTGACCAGAGACGCAAGGTCGTGGTTGTCGGTGCGGGATCCGGCATCGGCGCCGCCCTCGCGGCGCACTTCCACAACCACGGTGACCACGTGCTGGCGGTCGATGTGCGGGCTCACCAGACTCCCGCGTCGGAATACGCGCAATGCGATCTGCGTGATGCGCACAGCATTCGCGAGCTGCTGGATCAGATCGGTTCCGGCTGGGACATGCTGGCCCACGTCGCGGGAATTCCCGGCACGGCGCCCGCCGCCGACGTCCTGAAGGTGAACTACCTCGGGATGCGGCTGATGACCGAAGGGATGCTGCCGCTGCTGCGCCAGGGCGGGTCGGTGGTGGCCGTCGCGTCGACGGCCGCGCTCGGCTGGGAGCAGCGCGTCGACATCATCTCCGGCCTGCTCGACGCGACCGATGCGCAAGCCGTGGAAGACTGGCAAGCCGGTCAGGATCCGGCGTTTCCGGTGTACACCACCTCGAAGCAGGCGGTGATTCTGTACGCCAAGCGACTGGCCGGTCAGGCGTTGGCCAAGTACGGCGTGCGCATCAACACGGTCAGCCCGGGGCCGGTCGAAACCCCGATACTCACCGATTTCGAGCAGACGATGGGCAAGGACCTCCTGGACATGGTCCGCTCGACGGTCGGCAGACACGGCACCGTCGATGACATCGTGCCGGTCATCGCGTTCCTCGGCTCGACCGACGCACAGTGGATCAACGGCCAGGACATCCAGGTCGATGCGGGTTTCATCAACTCGATGACGGCCGGGGCGCCCATCCAACTCTAGGCGTCACTACCAGGACGTATCCCTATACTGTAATATTTACAGTACCTATCGCAGGATGCCTGTCCGTTGAGAGATGCTGGAGACCAGCCGTGGAGAGCCCCGTGCAGGACGTCACGGTCGACAAGAACTTCGACCTCCATCGCGACCCGTATCCCCTGTTTGCGCAGAAGCGGCGGGAGTCAGGCGTCTTCAAGGGCAGCGTCATGGACTGGTCCAAGACGCCGCAGTCCATGCTTCCCGAAAACCTCTACGCCGCGGTGTCCTTCGACGCGGTCAACCGGGTATTCCGCGACGGGAAGGTATTCAACTCCCAGATCTACGACAGCACCATCGGCCTCTTCATCGGTCCGACCATCCTGGCAATGGAGGGCAAGAAGCATTGGGAACACCGCAATCTCGTGTCCGCTGCGTTCAAGTCGAAGTCATTGGCGCGGTGGGAGCCGGAGATCGTACGTCCTGTCGTCAATGCGCTGATCGACGAGTTCATCGACGCCGGTGAGGCCGATCTGGTGCGCGACTTCACATTCGAGTTCCCGACTCGCGTCATCTCGAAGCTGCTGGGGCTGCCCGAGGACGACCTTCCGTGGTTCCGTAAACGAGCGGTCGAACTCATCAGTTACACCGTCAAGTACAAGCGCGCCTTCGAGGCATCCGCGGCGCTGAAAGATTACTTCCTGCAACAGATCGACAAGCGCAGATCCAAGCCGACCGACGACATCATCGGTGATCTGGTGACAGCGGAGATCGACGGCGAGCGGCTCAGCGACGAAGCCATCTTCTCGTTCCTTCGGCTGCTGCTGCCCGCCGGACTGGAAACCACCTACCGGTCGTCGGGAAATCTGCTGTACCTGCTGCTCACACACCCCGAGCAGTTCAAAGCGGTGCAGGCCGACCACGAGTTGATTTCGGCCGCTATCGAGGAGGGACTCCGGTACGAGACGCCGCTGACCACCGTGCAGCGGTATGCGACCGAAGACTGCGAACTCGAAGGGGTCCAGATTCCGGCGGGGTCGGTGATCGACGTCTGCATCGGTTCGGCCAACCGCGACGAGCACCGTTGGGAACGCTCGGAAGAATTCGACATCTTCCGTAAACGCGTGCCGCACCTGTCCTTCGCGGCCGGCGAGCACACCTGCATGGGTCTTCACCTGGCCCGGATGGAAACTCGCGTAGCGGTCGAGTGTCTGCTTACTCGACTGACCAACATTGCGCTCGTCACCGACGACAATCCCCACATCTGGGGACAACCCTTCCGTTCACCGACGGCGATTCCGGTGACGTTCGACGCCGTGAGGTGAGCGGTGACCGCACAGATACGTCGGCGGAGGGACCGTGGCTCGATCAGCGGCGACGAAATCATCAATGGTGCATTCGAAGTCGCGGCCGAGGTGTCGATCGACAACCTCAGCATGCCGCTTCTGGCGAAGCACCTGGGTGTCGGTGTCACGAGCATCTATTGGTATTTCCGGCGCAAGGCCGATCTCCTCAACGCGATGACCGACCGGGCGCTGGAGCGATTCGAGTTCACCGTCCCGTCCATCGATGCGTCGAATTGGCGTGAGTCTTTACGCAATCACGCGCGCACGATGCGCCAGGAGTACCGCGAGAATCCCATCCTGTGTGACCTCGTCCTCATTCGCGGACGATTCGGCGGTCGCGCGGTGCACGGTGCGCTGCAGCAGATCGAACAACCCGTCACGGCGCTGGTGGAGGCGGGTCTAACGCCTGCGCAGGCCGTCGAAACCTACGGGGCGATTTCGGTGCACATCCGCGCGACGGCGGTGATGCAACGTCTGCAGGAAAAGACCGAAGGCTTTCTCGCGCAACGTGATGGCGGGAGCCGCTATATCGGGTTCGCCGACGATGTCGACTACGACTACATCCTCGACAGCATTCTCGATCACGCCGAGACACTCATCGAGGCGGCGTAGCCTCCGGCGCCCGTTCCTCTGCAAACGGCTACCATTTTGGCGGGCGTCATCATATGTGGCACAAGAGCCACATATGTTGACGCTCTGGGAACGTAGTGCCGCTCAACCCTTGAAGGGTTTTGCCTTGACGAACCCACCGGCGTCCACCCGCAGCTGGGTGCCCGTGATGTAGCGCGAATCATCGCTGGCGAGGAAGACGACGGTATTGGAGACGTCCTGCGGTTCGATGTAGGGCACGGGCATCGCCTGCATCATCGGGAAGGACGCTTCGGCGTCTTCGCGCGTCGGTGAATCCTTGTCCGGACGGAACACTTTGTACATGCCCTCGTTGTGCAGCATGTCGGTGTTGACGTTCGTAGGATGCACGGCGTTGACCCGAATCATCCTCTTGGCCATTTGAATTGACAGGTCGTTGACGTAGCGGGCCACCATCTGCTTGGCAAGGCTGTAGGCAGAACCGCCGGGACCCTGGTTCGTCGCGCTGCCCAGCTGCGCGGCCAGCGAACCCGTCGCGATGATCGAGGCGCCGTCGTTCACATGCGGCAAGCTGGCCTGAATCACGTTGAACACGCCAACCAGATCGGTGTCGATGGTGTCGGACCACGACTGAATGGTCTGGCCCTTGCCCATCGCACAGATTCCTGCATTGGCCACGACGATGTCGAGGCGGCCCAACTCGTCGACGCCGTCGGCGATCGCCTTCCACACGGCGCTGCGCTCACGCACGTCGACGATCGCCGTATGACAGCGCACGGCTTCCTTTTCAACCAGCCGCGCTGTCTCTTCCAGGTCCTCGGGACGCGAGAGCGGGTAGGTGTTGCCCTCCAGGTCGGCGCAGATGTCGAGTGCGATGATGCTCGCACCCTCAGCCGCGAGATTGACTGCGTGAGAACGGCCTTGGCCACGCGCCGCACCCGATACGACTGCGACCTTGTTGTCCAACTTTCCCATTCGGGCGCCTTTCTGTCTTAGCTCTGCCGGGGAACCCGGAGGCCGATCGTCTTCGTTTCGAGATACTGCTGGAAGCCTTCGATGCCGCACTGCCGGCCGACACCGCTGTTCTTGTAGCCGCCGAAGGGCGCGTCGGCGCCGTAGAACATTCCGCCATTGACCCCGAACGAGCCCGTGCGGATACGGCGGGCGATGTTCATGCCGCGATCCATCGACCTCGACATGACCGCACCGGCGAGGCCATAGGCACTGTCGTTGGCGATGCCTACCGCTTCGTCGTCGTCGTCGAACGGCATGACGATCAGCACCGGGCCGAACACCTCCTGCTGCGCGATAGCCGCACTGTTGTCGACGCCGACCACGACGGTGGGCGCGACATAGTGACCGCCGGACAGGTGGTCGGGCAGGTTCTCGACCTGCCCTCCCCCGGTGGTGATCGATGCGCCGTCGCGGCGCGCCTGCTCGATGGCGCTAAGCACCCGGTCTTTCTGCGCCGCGCTGATCACCGGTCCCACAAGGACATCGGGTCGCACCGGATCACCGACGGGTATCGATGCATACGTCGCAGTGATGTTGGTGACCGCCTCGTCGTACAGCGAGCGGTGGATCAGCATCCTCGTGGTCGCCGCGCATGCCTGTCCGGCGTGCACGCAGACCCCGATCGCGGTGGGGATGATCGCCGCGGGGTTGGCGTCGTCCAATACGATCGCGACCGATTTCCCGCCCAGTTCCAGGAACATTCGCTTCATCGTGTCGGCGCCCTGCCGCATCAGCAGCTTGCCGACGGCGGTGGATCCGGTGAACGAGATCGCGTCGACACGCGGGTCGGTACCCAGGATTCCTGCGACCTCGTTGGACGGAGTCGTCACGACGTTCACCACTCCGGCGGGGATGTCGGTGTGCTCGGCGATGAGCCGGCCCAGCCGAGTCGCGTTCCACGGCGTGTTTGGATCGGGCTTGAGGACGACGGTGTTGCCGGTCGCCAGCGCCGGCCCGAGCTTGTTGAGGATGACCTCGATCGGGAAGTTGGATGGGGTGATCGCGGCGACGACACCGACCGGCTCTTTGACGACGGTGCGCACGTTGCGCTCGCCGAACAAGCCGCCGCCGTCGAGCTTTCGTTCCCATTCGAACTCGTCGATGAGCCGGGCCGGATAACGCAGTCCGTCCGCCAGCGGCCAGTCGAGTTGCGCGGATTGGGTTGTCATTTCGGGGCAGCCGACCTCGGCGATGAGTTCGTCGCGCAGATCGTCATGCTCGGCCTCGATCGCCGACTGCAGCTGTTCGAGGCAGCGCTTACGCAGTGCACGGTTGGTCGACCAGTCGGTGTCGTCGAAGGCGCGGCGCGCGGCCGCGATGGCACGTTCCATGTCCTCGGCCTGCGCGGCCGCTGTGCTTCCCAGCACCAGTCCGGTGGCGGGGCTGACGTTGTCGAACTCGGCGCCGGATGACGCCGCGACGAGTTGGCCGTCGATGAGCAGCCTGGTTTCGGCCCGCTTCGCGGCCTGCCGGCCCAACTCGACGCTTGTGGTCGATTGATCCTCGGCGACGTCGCTCACTGCACCTCATTAGAATGGTTATTGCCGGACGATCAACTGTAAACATTACAGTAATTGATTTCAACGGGTGGACACAGCGTCAGGAGACCTGCATTGATCAAGGTGATGGAGGGCGTTCGGGTCCTCGAGGTTGCACAGTTCACGTTTGTCCCGGCCGCGGGAGCCATCCTCGCCGACTGGGGTGCGGATGTCATCAAGGTGGAGCATCCCGTGCGCGGCGACACCCAGCGGGGCTTCGTCAACATGGGTGGCTTCCAGCTCAACCCGGACCGGCACCCGCTGATCGAGCACCCCAACCGCGGTAAGCGCAGCGTCGGCATCGATGTGTCCACGCCCGGCGGGCAGGAGGTGCTGTACGAGATCGCCAAAACCGCCGATGTCTTCCTGACCAATTACATGCCTGCGCAACGTCAGAAGAACAAGTTCGACATCGAACACATTCGCGCGGCGAACCCGAACATCATCTACGCCCGCGGCAGCGCATACGGAGACAAGGGACCCGAACGTGATACCGGCGGATTCGATGGCACCGCATTCTGGACGCGCAGCGGAGTTGGCCATGCGCTGACACCCGAAGAACTGGGCGGCGCGTTATCGCAAGGCATTCCGGCGTTCGGCGATTCGATCGGCGGCATGAACATCGCGGGCGGGATATCGGCCGCGTTGTTCCATCGCGAACGCACTGGCGAGGCCGTCGAGCTGGATGTGTCGCTGCTGAGCACGGCGTGGTGGGCGGGCGGCGCAAGCGTGACCCAGGGCATGGAGACAGGCGAGACGATGCGTTCGTCAATGCCGGATTCAACGGGCCCGAGTGTGAACCCGTTCATGGCCAACTACTTGACGTCCGATGGCGGCACGATCAACCTGTGCATCGTCAGCCCGACCGGCTACATTCGCGACGCGTTCGAGCATTTGGGGCTGCCGGAGTTGGCTGACGATCCGCGTTTTTCCGATGTGCTACCACTCATCGAGAACGCCGAAGCAGCAGTCGAACTCGTCAAAGAGGCAATCCGAAGCAAGCCGTTCGTGTACTGGCGCGAGCACCTCAAGACAATGAAGGGCCAGTGGGCGCCGTTCCAGAGCTTCATCGATCTCGCCAGGGACGACCAGGCGATCGCAAACGACATGATCGTCGAGGTCGAGGCGCGCGACGGCGGTAAGCCGTTCCAAGTCGTTCGCGGACCGGTCCAGTTCAACCACGAACCTCTCGAGACCACGCGGGCCCCGCAGGCGTCCGAGCACACCGAGATCGTGCTGATGGAGCTCGGCATGGACTGGGATCGCATCGAGGAACTCAAGGAGGCCGGCGCGATCGCGTGACCTCCCCCACCTCGCGAGTCAGGTTTCAGACGCGTTCGACCTCGACGGGCACACCCGTCAGCCACGACATTCCGGCCAGCGCCTCCACGTCGCGCGGATCGCTCGACATCAGCTGGTTCACGTTCGCACCGCCTGCGCGGTTGGCCAACCGCCAGCCGCCGGTGCCCTTATGGCCCCAGCCGTGCGGGACGGCGATCGTGCCCGGGACGATGTCGGCGGTCAACGACACGGGTAGCGCGATCTGACCGTAGGGCGAGCGAACCGTGACCTCATCACCCTCGGCGATGCGCCGTTGAGATGCGTCGTTGGTGTGCATGAGCGCGCGATGAACCCGGTTGCCGCGCATCAGAAGTGGTGCATTGTGCATCCAGGAGTTCTCCGAGCGCGGTTCACGCATGCCGATCATTCGCATCGGATAATCCGGGGGGTTGTTGCGCTTCGACAGGTTGGCGACCTCGCTGGCGATGTCCTCGTGTTCCAGCCGGACACGGCTGCCGCGGTAGGCCACCACCTCTCCCAGCACGCCCGTCCGGATGTGCGGCGAAACGACAACCCCGTGCGGATGCTCCCGGGTCAGTCGGCCGAACGTCAGTCCACCGCGGCGTAGGCCAAACCGGTTGCCACCGTCGGACATGCGGATCATCATGTCGATCACTGGGCGGGGATGCAGCCGTGCACCGAAGGCGCCCAACAGCTTTCGCGCACCGGACAGAACAGCGAAGGCGGGAGCGCGGATCGCCGTCCGCTTCATCAACTCGTCGATGATCTCCCACTCCGTACGGGCCTGGCCGACCGGCGCAACGACCGCCTCCGTGGCTTGCCGAAACGGCGTCGCCTGGAACGTCTGGAAGGTCACCGCGAAGTCGTCGCGTTCGTACATCGTGGTGACCGGCAGGATGTAGTCGCAGTGCGCGGTCGTCTCGGTGACGTAGAAGTCCAGCCCGACCATCAGTTCCAGGCCGGCGACCGCGGCCTCCAACTCGTCACCGTTGGGTACCGACAGCACCGGGTTGCCCGCACTGACGAACAGCGCCTTGATCTGCCGATCCCCCGGAGTCGAGATCTCCTTGGCCATCAACGCGGCGGGCTCGGCGGCCGCGACGGGCCGGAATCCCCCGATGCGGGAGCGCTTGCGCTGGTACGCGCGGCGCGCGCCGGCGCCCGTCAGGGTTGTCACCCATCGTTGGCCCGGCATGCCGAGCGTGCTGAAGACGCTGCCGCCGGGAGCATCGAGCTTGCCCGCGATCAGATTGACGGCATCGATCAGATACGCGGTCAGGGTGCCGTTTTGTCCGACGCAGGTGCCGAAGCGGCCGTAGACGGCTGCGCGCGGCGTCGTCACCAGGTCACGCGCGAGAGCGCGCACGGCATCGGGCTCGATGCCGGTCAGCTCGGCCGTGGCCTCGGGGCTGAACCGCGTGGCCTGTTGTTGCAGCCAGTCCAGGCCCGTCGCCTGGGCTTCGACGCGGCCCCGGTCGACGAGGCCTTCGTCGAACATCACCTGCAGCAGCGACAGCAGGAAGTAGGCGTCGCCGTCGGGCACGATGCCCATCCACTCGAACGCCGCGGCGGTCTCGGTCTTGCGCGGGTCGACGACCACGACCCGCCCACCACGCTTGACGATGTCGTGCATGCGATCCTTGATTCGCGGTGCAGTCAGGAAACTGCCGTGCGACACCACGGGATTCGCGCCCATCATGACCAGCAGATCGGTGCGCAGCAGATCAGGTATGGGAACCGCCATCGGCGACCCGTACAGGAACTGGCTCGCGGCGAGCCTGTTGCTCGTGTCTTGCGACGAAGCGGTGAAGTAGTGCGAGTCCCGCCCCACACCCTTGATGAACGCCATCACGCCGAACAGATGGGAGTAGCTGAAGGCGGCCGGATTGCCCATGTACCAGCCGATTGCGCCGGAGCCGTGACGACGGTGGATCGCCGACAGCTTCGCCGCGATATCAGTCAGCGCCTCTTCCCAGCCGACCGGTTCGAAGCCGTCGGCTCCGCGGCGCAGAGGCGTGATGACACGGTCGGGATCGTTGACCACCTCGGTGAATGCGATGCCCTTCTGGCAGGCGAAACCCGATGACAGCGGATGGTCTTTATCGGGCCGTAGCGCGACGAGTCGGCCGTCGTCGACGGTGGCCACCATGCCGCACAGCGGCTCGCAGATCCGGCAGAACGTCGGCTTGTGCTCGATCACCAGGACAAGATTACTGTAAGCGTTACAGTTGCTATATGCTTTCGCCCGATTACGGAAAGGATCGCTCAATGCAGAAGGCGCTGGCACCCGAGATCTCGACCTGGCCCGATGCGAACCCGCAGCTGATCGGCAGTACATGCGGGGCTTGCGGTGCGACGGTGTTTCCTGCTCAACAGCGCTGCCCGAAGTGCAGCCGCGGCGAGATGTCCGAGGTGCTGCTACCACGCCGCGGAACGGTCGTGGCGTGGACGACGCAGGGATTCCCGCCGGGGCCGCCCTACAAAGGCCCCGTGGGCAAAGACTTCGTCCCGTTCGGTGTCGGTCTGGTGCAACTCGACGACGTGATCCGCGTCGAAGGCCGCCTCACCGAAAACGATCCCGCCAAGCTCCAGTTCGGCATGGAGGTCGAGCTCACCATGGTGCCCTTCGCGACCGACGACGAGGGCAACGAGATCGTCACGTTCGCCTTCCAACCGGTCTAGAGAGGATCCCGCACATGACGAACGACGTCGCGATCATCGGCGTGGGCCTGCATCCGTTCGGCCGGTTCGAAGGCAAGTCGGCCATGGAGATGGGCGTCGACGCCATCTTCTCGGCGGTCGGCGACGCCGGCGTCGAGTGGAAGGACATCCAGTTCGCCACCGGCGGCAGCTGGACCGTCGCCAACCCAGACGCGATCGTCGGCATGGTGGGGCTGTCCGGGATTCCCTTCACCAACGTCTTCAACGCTTGCGCCACCGCGGCCAGTGCCGCAAAGGTATGTGCCGACGGGATTCGATTGGGCGACTACGACATCGGCATCGCCATCGGCCTGGACAAGCACCCGCACGGCGCGTTCACCGAAGACCCCGCCCTGGTCGGCATGCCGAGCTGGTATGCCGAGAACGGGCAGTATCTGACCACCCAGTTCTTCGGGATGAAAGCCAACCGCTACCTGCACGACCACGGCATCTCGCAGGAGACGCTGGCCAAGGTCGCGGCCAAGAACTTCCGCAACGGCGCGCGGAACCCGAACGCGTTCCGGCGCAAGCCCATCCCCGAGGAAGACATTCTCAACTCGACGATGCTGAACTACCCGCTCACCCAATACATGTTCTGCGCACCAGACGAGGGCGCCGCGGCGGTCGTCATGTGCCGTGCCGACATCGCGCATCGGTACACCGACAAGCCGGTGTATCTGCGGGCGGTCGAGGTCCGCACCCGCCGCTACGGCGCGTATGAGGTCAACACGACGTTCGCCCCCGTCGAGGAGGACGTCGCGCCGACGGTGTACGCGGCACGGGCGGCCTTCGAAAAAGCCGGCGTGGCACCGGAAGACGTCGACGTCATCCAGCTGCAGGACACCGACGCCGGCGCCGAGATCATCCACATGGCCGAGTGCGGATTCTGCGTCGACGGCGAGCAGGAGAAGCTACTGGCCGATGGCGCCACCGAAATCAACGGCTCACTGCCGATCAACACCGACGGCGGGCTGATCGCCAACGGCGAACCGATCGGCGCCTCCGGGCTGCGGCAGATCCACGAGATCGTCCGGCAACTCCGCGGAGAAGCGGGCGATCGCCAGGTGCCCGGCGAACCCAAGGTCGGTTTCACTCAGCTGTACGGCGCACCAGGCACCGCCGCCGCCACGATCCTGACGAGGTAATGATGACGCATTTCACCGAGGCGCCGATCTTCGACGCCGATCAGCACATGTACGAGACGGCCGAGTCGCTGACGAAGTATCTTCCCGAGAATTACTCGCGCGCCGTACAATTCGCGCAGTTCGGCAGGCAGACGCGCATCGTCATCAACAACAGGGTCAACGATTTCATCCCCAACCCGACGTTCGAGCGCGTGGCGGCACCGGGTGCACACGAGAAGTTCTTCGCAGGCGAGAACACCGAGGGTCTCACGCTGCGCGAGATGCAAGGACCCGCCATCGAAGCACCCGCCGCGACGCGTAACCCCGTCGATCGCGTCAAGGAACTCGACCGCCAGGGCGTGGCGGAGGCACTGAACTACCCGACGCTGGCCAGTCTGATAGAGCACGCCACAGCCGACGATCCCGAGCTCACCCTGGCACTCATCCATACGCTCAATCAATGGATGCTCGAGCACTGGAGCTACAACTACCAGGACCGGGTGTTCTCGACGCCGATCATCAACCTCTCCGAGGTAGACGGCGCCCAGCGCGAACTCGAATACCTTCTGGACAACGACGTCAAGGTCGCACTGATCAAACCTGGGCCCGTCAAGGGGATCCGCGGCTGGCGGTCACCTGCGCTGCCCGAGTTCGACCCGTTCTGGCGTGACGTCGAGGCCGCCGGTCTGCCGATCGTGCTGCACGCCAGCTATCCCCCGCTCGACGATTATGTCGCCAAGTGGGAACCACCGCACACCCAGAACTTCATGGCGCAGAGCGCCTTCCGATGGATGGTCTTGGGCCATCGCGAGATTGCCGACATGATCACAAGCCTGATCTGCCACGGCACGCTGACCCGATTCCCGAAGCTGCGGATCGCCAGTGTCGAGAACGGCAGCTCATGGATCTATCCGCTGTTCCACGATTTCGAAGATCTCTACAAGAAGATGCCGCAGAACTTCCCCGAACACCCGCACGACGTGTTCCGGCGCAACATCTGGGTCAGCCCGTTCTGGGAGGGCTGCGTCGCCGAGGTCGTGGACACCGTCGGCTGGGATCGCGTGCTGTTCGGCTCCGACTATCCGCATCCCGAGGGACTCGCCGAACCCAAGGGCTTCTGGAAGTACGCCGAGGGTATGGACGAGCGCCGCACGTATGACTTCATGGGTGACAACGCGCGCCGGTTCATGGGCCTACCGATCGCCAATCCGGACCCGAACGCCGTTAAACCGCCGGCACTAGCCACCGCCTAAGCAGCGCGAGCGTGCGCAAACTCGCGTAATTGCGCGGCGTGTCGCCCGCTGGGCCCACCGCTTGCGTGGGGAACACGCACGCTCGCCGATTTAGGAGGCCTTCTTGACCGGCGGCGAGTAGTTCGGCTTGCCCAGGCCGAGCACATGCTGCCCGATCATGTTGCGGAACACCTCCAGTGTGCCGCCGTAGATGCCGACCAACGGTGCGAAGCGGTAGACGTACTCGGCCGCACCGTCGTCCGCGGCGCCATCGGTGCCGATCGGCAGCGTCGCCGCCGTACCGAGAATGTCCATCAGATCCGGAGAGATGTCACGCATGGTCTGTGCGAGCGCGACCCGGCCGAAGATGCTCGGCGCACTCAACGCCGCTTCCAAGCGAGCGACGCTGCGCCCCAACCGATACGACACCGACTGGTCGTCAACGAGTCTGCGGCCGTTCGGATCCTTCTGCGCGACCTTTTCAGCGGCCTTGTCGACCGCATATGCCATGAACCCGGCCTGATGCATCATGATCGACACGTCCTGCAGGCCGTCCGGAGCCGACGCCACCGCGCCGTGCTCCGTATTGAGCGGCTCACGCAGAACTGTCCAGCCGCCGTTGACGTCACCCAGTCGATACTTGTCGTCGACGCGGACATCGCTGTAGTAGACGATGTTGGTCCGATCGCCGTCGACGGTGCGGATGCCCTGGATCTCGATCCCGAGCGAATCGAGCGGCACCAGAAACATGGTGAGGCTCTTGTGCTTTGGCGCCTCAGGGTCCGTGTTGGTGATCAGGAAGACGTAGCGGCAGTTGTGGGCACCGGTGGTGAACATCTTCGACCCGTTTATGACCCAGCTGTCACCGTCGCGCACCGCGCGCGTCTTGCAGGTCGCGATGTCCGAGCCGCCTTCGGGCTCCGTGTAGCCCAGGCACAGCCGGACGTGACCGCTGAAGACTCCCGGCAGCACCTCGTCTTTCAACTGCTGCGAGCCGAACGATGCGACCGACCGCGCCACCATCGCCGTGGTCCCCCATGTCACCCACGGCACATGCGCGCGTCGCTTCTCCAGCTCCCAGATGCGACGCCGCACCCGGCTGAAGCCGCCGTCGGATTCCGGCTTCCACTCCTTCTCCAGGTATCCAGCGGCGCCCAACGCCAAGTGCACGCCTTCGTCGAAGTTGTCGCCGGTTTCACGATCACGGCGCATGACCTCTTCGGTCACATGGGTTTTCAGAAACGCCCGCGCTTCGGTGAGAAACGCCGCGTCGTCGTCGGACAGTTCGACTCGTGAGAAGTCCATCAATTCGCTCCTAAACCTGTGCGCTCTCGCGGGCCGCGACGATCTCGGCGATATATTTGGCGCTGGATCCTGGATCGCCGCCGGCCAACGCCCACCCGCGCGCACGCACCAAGTACGCGGTGGCGGCCGCTTCGGCGGAAACACCCAGCCCACCTTGGATGTGTACACACATCGTCGCGGCTTTGGATGCTTCCTCGGCCATGAACACGAACGCCGACGGCGCCAATTCGGGTCGCTCGTCGGGCTCGTTGTCGAGGAACCACGCCGCACGCCGGGCAAGGGCGCGCCCGCCCTGGACGGTGATCGCGATGTTGGCCAACGGATGCGAGATCGCCTGCAACGTCGATATCGGCACGCCGAGGGTGTAGCGGGTCTTCGCGAACTCCGCCGCGATGGTCATCGTCTCCGCGACGAGTCCCACCAGAGCCGCGCCGGTCAACAGCCGCCATTCATCAAGCGCGCGTTGATATTCCGCGAGCGCCTGAGAACCGCTGGCCACGACCGTCCGGCTGTCGGCAGCGCTGGGATCGACCCACGCCATCGGCAGCCGGCCGATGTTGTCGATCGTGGCCGGCCGGGTGGCGAATGTCAGCCGTACGACGTCGTGGCCGTCGCGCACGACCATGTTGTCGGCGATCGATCCCACCGGAATCAACCTGATGCCGGACACACTTTCCTGTTGCGGATCCAGCCCGACAAGCTGCTTGCCGTTGACCACATCGGAGTCGAGTGCGCCGAGTCTGGCGAGTAGACGTGCCGCGACGACATGGTCGATCCACGGCACAGGCGCAAGCGACCGGCCGATCTCCTCCGCCACCAGCGTCAGGTCGACCAACGTCGCGCCGTCTCCCCCAACCGATTCCGGTAGCGCCATCGTCGTCGCACCCATCGCACACAGCCGCTCCCACAGGCTCTTGTCGAACCCGGACGCCTCGGCAGCCCGTACAGTCTCGATCGAGCAGTGTGTCTTGAAGAAGTCCTTGTATGCGGCCTGCAGTGCTTCGTGATCTTCGGTGAGGCTGTAGTCGAGCCTGCGCAGTTCGTACCGATCCATCGTCAGTTCTCCTGTCCTTCGCCCCCGAAGAAGAATTCGTGTGCGTTGTTGTAGAGGTAGTTGTCGAGCACGTCGTCAGGCAGGTCCAGTGCGAGCGCCTCGGGCACGACGCGTCGCATCCGCAACACCGGCCAGTCCGAGGCGTAGATCACCTTGTTCGGCCCACGAGTCCGCATGTAGTGCAGAAGCGTCTCGGGCAGCCGCTTGGGTGACCAAGCCGACGTCATCAGGCGCAGGTTCTGGTATTTGATCATCAGCCGGATCGCGACATCCCACCACGGGTCAGCCCCGTGGATCATGCACAACTTCAGCTCGGGGAAGCGCACGCACACCCGGTCGAGATGAATCGGGTTCTGCACCTCGCCGGGAATCGGCGGCCCGGGAATGCCCGTATTGATGCAGAGCGGCAGCTCGATCTCGGCGCATTTGGTGTAGAGCGGGTAGTAGACGGCATCGCTGGGCGGATACTGGCCGTCACCCCAAAAGCTCGGTCCCACAACAGCGTAGGCCACCGGCAGATCGTTGACGATCGCGGTCAGCTCCCGCAGTGAGGGCATCGGCTTGAGCAGGTTGATACCGCCCATCGCCAGCGCGAACCGCTCCGGCTTCGCCTCGACGAACTTGCGCGCGGTCACCGATGGTTTGGCCACGTTGTCCATCAGGATGGCTTTGCGGACGCCCTGCTCGTCCATCTCGTCGATGAGTTCGGCCAGATCGACGGGTTCGTACATCGACTTCGGGCCCTTGAAGTAGTCGTCGCGCACCTTGAGCATGAACGAAGGCTGTTGTTCGGTCTCGCCGAAGTGCACATTCACCAGGCAGTCAATTGCTCTTGTCATGCCATTGCCTTCTGTATCGCAACGCTTTTCGCCCATCGATAATCCGGTTTGCCGTTGCCGAGCCGACGCACTTGCTCGACGACGATGAACTCTTTCGGGGCTTTGAATCGCGCCAGCTGCGATGTGCAATGCGCATGCAGCGGCTCGTGGGAAGCCTGGGCTCCGTCGCGCAAGGCGATCAGCGCGACCACTTCGTGGCCCCACCGCTCACTTGGCCGGCCGACCACCAACGCGTCGGCCACGGCCGGATGCGCACGAAGCACTTCCTCGACTTCCTCGACGAAAATCTTCTCTCCTCCGGTGTTGACGACCAGCGAGTCTCGGCCGAACAGGCGCATCGTGCCGTCGGATCCCAGCGAGCCGCGGTCCCCGGAGATCACCACACGCTGCCCGTCCACGACCGGAAATGTCTTGCGGGTGGCGACAGGATCGTCGAAGTAGCCGAGCGGGATGCGACCGGCGCGCGCGACGTAACCGATCTCCCGCTCGCCGGGTTGCAGGAACCGGCTGTAATCCTCGGACACCACCAAGGCCCCGTCGCGCAGCTCGAAGGTGTCTTTTTCCGTCCCGCGCTGACTGCGGCCGAATCCCACGTTCCCGGTCTCCGACGACCCGTATCCATTGATCAGGGTGATGTGCGGCAGCAATTCCAGCAGCGCCCGTTGATATTTCGGGTTCGTCGCCGCTCCCCCGGTACCAATGGCGAACATCGAAGACAAGTCGTAAGAACCCCGTCGTAGCTCCTCGACCAGGGGTGCGGCGTAGGCGTCGCCGACCATCGTCATCATTCCGACTTTGTGGCGCTGCGCGGTCTCGAGCACGGCGGGCGGATCGAACTTCGTTCGGTCGTACAAGACAACCGTCAGCCCGTTGAGAATGGCCGCGAAGGCCGTCCACATGCCCGCCGCGTGCATCAGCGGCGACACCGCAAACCACGGCTGGCCGCCGTGGCGCACCTTTTCGTGGATCTCGTCAGCGGACGCATGGTCGGCGCCGTTCATCGACACGACATAGGTGTCGCTCTGTCGCCACATGACGCCCTTGGGACGTCCGGTCGTTCCCCCTGTGCATACCATCATCAGGTCTTCCGGCCAGGGCGTGATGTCCTGGTCGGTATCTCCTTGGGCCAGCGCATCGTCGAGGGTGACCGTCCCCGGCAGCTCGCCGACGTCGCTGCCGTCGTCGACGGAGATCATCAGTTCCGCAGTGCCAGAGGGCAATACTTCGGCGAACTTCGGGCCGAAGGACCGGTGGTAGATGACGACGCGCGGTTTTAGGTACTCCAGGAGCTCGGCAACCTCGCGGGGCGTGTAGTTGTAGTTCACGTTCGCGGGGACGGTTCGCGCCTTGAGACAACCGATCACGGTGTCGGGATAGAGGTCGTTGTGCATGATCAGCGCGACGCGATCCTGTCCGCATTCCCAGTTCTCGAGCTGATCGCGCTCCCGATGAGCGCCGAACCCTTGGCTGGCAAGGAAGTTGGCCAGCCGCCGACTCCGGTCCGCCGACTGCGCGAACGTGCTCCGGCGGTCCCCGCAGACGGTCATCAGCCGGTCCGGAACGGCCTCGGCGATGGCGTCGAGTACCGCCCCTATGGTCCATTCGCTCATGTGCGTGGCCGGCTAGGCCGATACCTTAACCCCGAGGAGATCAAGTGCGTTGTCCCGCATGACCTTTCGGGTGTCTTCAGCGCTGAACTCCGGGAATTGGGGGATGTCGGCGGTGAACGACATGGGATCTGCGAGACCCTCGCCGTGCGGCCAGTCCGAGCCGAAGAGGATCTTGTCGACGCCGATGGTGGCGGCAAGCAGCTTCACGTCGTCCTCGTAGTAGGGCGCAATCCAGACGTTGTTCTTCAGCTGCTCGACCGGGTCTTCTTTGAAGTGGTACGGAGCCGTGTTGGCGGCCTTCTTCAGGCGCTTGATCAGGCGGTACACGAAGTACGAGCCGTTCTCGATGCTGGCCACTTTCAGCTTCGGGTGCCGGGTGAATACCTGGTGGACGATCATCGAGGCCATCGCGTCGTGGATGGCGCGGTCATCGAGCAGCACCTGGTCAAGGGGATCCTTCTTGCCGAATCCCTCGAATGTCGCCTTTCCGCCCCACAATGCCGCGATCGCGAGATACCCACTGTCGGAGAGGTGGAAGCCGACCGGAACCCCAGCCTCGGCCAACCGCGCCCACACCCGATCGTGCAGCGGGTCGCCCAGTGAGCGCGGCTTGACCACACCCGGAACCGGCGCGGGTCGGACCAGGACCATCTTGGCGCCGCGCTCCAGCACGAACTCGACTTCCTCGACGGCCTTGTCGGGGTCAGCCAGCGAGATGATCGGCGCCGAAATGAACCGGTGGTCGGGACGGTCGAATCCCCAGTCCTCATCAAGCCAGAGATTGAATGCATGCACCGAGGCCATCGTCGCCTCGATGTCACCTTTGAGCGCCTCCTCGACGCCGCACGCGAATGTCGGCAGCATGAACACCGTTTCGAGGTTCTGGCGGTCGAGGACCTTCACTCGCGCGTCACGATTCTGGTACTCCGGATGCTCAGCCAACCGGTCGACCTTCATCAACGACGCAGGGTCGACACCTTCGGGGATCTCGCCGCGGAACAAGAGATCCAGGCAGCCCGGTTCGATGATCGGATCGAACGTCGGGTTGGGAATGAAGTGATTGACCTTCTCGCCCATCACTGCCCAGGTGCGCTTGCCGTCGGTGAGCATCTGCACGCCGCGGCGCTTGAACTCCTTGGGTAGATGCCGGGTGAGCGCATCCAGCGTTTCGTAGTAATGGTTGTCGACGTCAATCGCCTTGTAGTCCAAAGTCTGCGCGATCGGCTGTGCTTCTCGCGTGTCAGTCATTCTTCCTGTCCTTTCAACGGCGGAAAGTTGGGCGGACGCTTCTCGAAGAAGCTTGTGATGCCCTCGATGAAGTCAGGGCGCAGCATCGACTCGTGCATAAGCGTTTCGGCCACCGCACTCGCCTCGAAGACATCGCGCATGGTGTCTGCGTACACCTGTTGCTTGATCACCGCCAGAGAACTGGGAGCGCAGTTTTTGGCGATGTCCTCGGCGTAGGCGGTGGCCCGCGGCAAGAGCTCCTCCGGCGGCACGACTTCCTTGACGAGGCCGAGCGCCGCCGCCTCGTCGGCATAGAAAACCCGGCCGCTCAGCAGCAAGTCGAGCGCGGTCCCGTAGCCGACGACGCGCGGCAGGATCCACGAGATGCCGTATTCGGCGATCAGCCCGCGGCGCGCGAATGACGTCGTGAACTTGGCGCCCTCCGCGGCGAACCGCACGTCGCAGACCAATGCCATCGTCAGCCCCATACCCGCGCACGCACCGTTGATCGCGGCGATGACGGGCTTGCGCATGGTCATCAAGTGGTGCGGATGCCGAGCACCGACCAGCTTGCTGACGTCGGTCTCACCGGCGGCATCGACGCTGGCGTTCGTGATGGTGGTCAGGTCGCCCATATCCGCTCCCGCGCAGAACGCACGTCCGGTACCGGTGACCACGACCGCCCGCACGTCGGGATCGGCCTCGGCATCGTCGAGTCGGGAGTAGAACGTCGTCGCGAGGCCACCGCCCCAGCCGTTCATTCGCTCGGGCCGATTGAGGGTCAGCACCGCCACACCGCTCTCGCGGACCTCGTACAAGACTGGGTCCGACGTCACTGGGGGTTCCGCGACACGGTCAGGCACGCTCACCCAGCAGACCTCCTCGAGAGTGGCTTCGAGCTCGATGTATTCCCATACTGTACATCTATCGGTAGTGTTTTCCGCAATGGCCCGAACGGTGCCGTGGCCACGCTATTCGTCGATCAATCCGAGGCGCTGATAAGCGGTGCGAATCTGCGCCCGTCCCTCCTCGGGCAGCTCTGCTTGCGGGGGTCGCGAGTGGGGGTAATCGCCGACGGGCAGACCCAGCAGAGAGGCCGCGTATTTGAATGCGCCACCCCAGTGCGTGAAGTAGTCGGGCCGCCCGGGATAGCAAGTGAACCACGACCGCATGTCGACACCGAACTGGTCCAGTCCGGACTTCTCGGCGTAGTCCATCGCCTCGATCAGCTTGTCACTCCACACCAGGTCCCAATATTCGGAAAGTATTGGCTGCTGCGGGGTTTCGTACAGGTAGCCGGCAGTGCCCAACTGCGCCGGACCGACGATCCCAGCGCGCAGCCAGCCGGCCCGGTAGACGGTGGTGTCGCACTCCCAGATCACCAGTTCGGGCGCGAGCTCGTGCAACATCCGGCTCGCGGCAGGCCGGAATGCGCCCTCCTTGGTCGCACAGACGGCAGGGATTTCGTCATAGATGCGTGCACTTTCGGCGGGAGTCAACACGTATCCGGACGACGGCGAGTTGAACATGCCGAGCGCGATGTCGGTGCGGTCGGCGATGTATCGGAAAAATCGTAAAACTCCGATTCCGCCGTGGGCCTCCATCATCGGCGTCTGGATGTATACGACATCGGCGCCGGCCTCTTCGGCATGCCGCGTCAACTCCAGGCAATCCTTGGCCGACATGGCGGCGGTGCACGCCTGCACGACGACATCGGGATTGGCGGCACGCCCCTCCTCAATCGCCACTTCCAGCAAGCGTTTTCGCTCATCGAGCGTCAGCGACCAGAACTCGGCTATGCCGCTGGTGCACCACAGCATCGGGTGATGTAGCTCGCCGACGCAGTAGCGCACCAACGTTCGGTAGGCGTCCCAGTCGATGTCGTCGCCGTCATCGCCGCAGAACGGTGTGTAGAGGCTATTGCCGATTCCGCGCAACGTAGACCGTGCCCAGACGCGAGCTTCCTTGGCAATCGCCATAATTCACTCCTTAGGTGAAGTCACTACCACCGTCGACGTTGATGTTGGCACCCGTCATGTACGAATTGCGCCGCGACGCGAGAAACGCCACGACCGGCCCGATTTCGTCGGGCAGGCCGGCGCGGGGCAGATGCGCGGGGTGCCCGAAATGCTTGTCGATCGCGGCCATCAGCGCGTAGGGATCGCTGCCGTCAACGCCGACGGAGGCAGCCCATCCGACCAGCGCCTCCGACGCGATGCTGCCCGGTGAGACGACGTTGACCATGATTTCGTCCTTGGCCAACAGCAGCGACAAGTTCTTGGAGATGCTCGTCAGCGCCGCCTTGGCAGCCGTGTAGGCGGGCAGGATGACAGTCTGACGCTGGGTCGAGTGGGCCGAGAAGTTGACGATTCGCGCCCACTCGGCCTTTCGCAGCAGCGGCAGCGCCGACCGCACACAGTGCACCATGCCCATCACGCCGTCGTCGAAGGCCTGCCGCCACTGGTCGTCGGTGAGGTCTTCGAACGTGCCGATACCGCCCGGTCCAACCGCGTTGACGAGCGCATTGAGCTCGCCGCCCCAACGCTCGCTCAGCTCGGCGAACACCCGCTGCACGTGTTCGGCGTCGGTGGTGTCGGCCACCAGGCCAATGGCATCGGGGCTTCCGCGGTCCGTCAGCTCCTTCGCCGCCTGCTCGAGCACATCCTTCGTGCGGCCGACAAGGGCCACTCGCGCGCCGTCTTCAGCGAAGCAGCGCGCGGCGGCCAATCCCATGCCGCGACCGCCGCCGACGACGACAGCGGTGGCCTCCCTCAGCCCGAGATCCATGCGGCGTCTCTACGTGCCCGTCCATTTGGGTTGGCGCTTCTCGGCGAACGCGATGGCGCCCTCTTTGGCGTCGTTGGATGTGAAGATCGGAATGATGTGTTCGAGCTGCTTCTTCCACATCTCTGCTTCACTCCAATCCGCCGACTTGAGCATGATCTCCTTGGTCGTCGCGACCGCCAGTGGCCCGTTGGCCGTGATGCGCTCGGCGAGTTCGATCGCCCCGGCCAGCGCCTCGCCGGGTTCGGTCACGACGTTGACGAAGCCCCACGCCTCGCCTTGCTCCGCGGTGAAACTGTCACCGGTCAACGCGAGTTCGAGCGCCTTCTGGTACGGGATTCGTTTCTGCAGGCGCAGCAGTCCGCCGCCCGCCGCTACCAGGCCGCGCTTGACTTCTGGGATGCCGAACTTGGCGCTGCGTGACGCCACTACGAGGTCGGTGGCCAGCACGACCTCGGTGCCGCCGGCCAATGCATAGCCCTCGACGGCGGAGATGAGCGGTTTGCGCGGCGGCCGTTCGGTGAAGCCGATGCCGCGGCCGGGGATCGCCACTACCTCACCCGCGGCGAAGGCCTTCAGGTCCATGCCGGCGCAGAAGTTGCCGCCCGCGCCGGTGATCACCGCCACGGACAGGTCCGCGTCCTGGTCCAGTTCATCGACCGCGTCGGCCAGGCCCTGGCTCACCGCCAGGTTTACCGCGTTCCGCGCGTCCGGCCGGTTGATCGTGATGACAAGCACGCGCCCTTGGCGCTCCGTGAGAATTTCGTCCGACACCCTTGACCCTTCACCTTCCGCACATTTTGCTAGAAACGCTTACTATAGGCCTTACAGTAGAAGAGCGAGAAGGCGGAGGGGCCACCGACGGGATGGTTCCCGGTAAGGTTGACGGTAACGGCCGAGCGGCGACACGCATGCGAAGACGCAGTTCAGACGGTAGCTGCCGGTAGATTCGAGTCCACCAAACGTTGATGGAGGTGCCATTTCGTGGCCAAGCAGGCAACCGCTGAGAAGCGTCAGCGACGCGAACGCGGGTCCATCAATCCCGACGACATCATCAAGGGCGCATTCGAGCTCGCAGAAGAGGTTGGCATCGACAACTTGAGCATGCCGCTGCTCGGTAAGCACCTCGGCGTCGGAGTCACGAGCATCTACTGGTACTTCCGCAAGAAGGACGATCTGCTCAACGCGATGACCGACCGCGCGCTGCGCCAGTACGTCTTCGCGACGCCCTACGTCGAGGCGAAGGACTGGCGCGAGACGTTGCGCAACCACGCGCGCACGATGCGAAAGGCCTTCATGGGCAACCCGATTCTGTGCGACCTGATTCTCATCCGGTCGGCGCTGAGTCCGCGGGCCGCGAAGCTTGGCGTTCAGGAAGTGGAGAAGGCGATCGAGAGCCTGGTCGAGGCGGGACTTTCACCCGAGGACGCATTCGACACCTATTCCGCCGTGTCGGTTCATGTCCGCGGATCGGTGGTGCTGCAGCGGCTTCGGGAGAAGAACCGTGCGGCCGACGAGGGTCCTAGCGACATCGACGAAACGTGGACGATCGACCCGGAATCCACGCCACTGCTGGCTCAGGTGACCGAGAAGGGCCACCACGTCGGCGCGGCCGACGAGAACAACTTCGAGTTCGGGCTCGAGTGCATCCTCGACCATGCGGGCCGGCTCATCGAAGGCGGCGCGAAGCAAGCGAAGTCCCCGCGAAAGTCGACCAAGGCAGCGGCCTCACGCCCACGAAGCAAGGCCGCCGCGCGCTAACTACTCACGGCGAGCAGACGCAAAAGTCCCCCGACACGCTGAAAAATGGGGCCCTTTACGTCTGCTCGCGCTACGAACTAGACCTCGATGACGACGGCGCCGCCCTGGCCGCCACCGGCGCACATCGCCGCCACGCCGATGCCGCCGCCGCGCCGCTGCAACTCGTAGATGAGCGTCGTCACCATCCGCGCGCCCGATGCGGCGATGGGATGGCCTAGGCTGCAACCACTTCCGGAGAAGTTGACCAACTCCTCATCAAGCCCGTACTCACGGCAGGCAGCGATCGGCACGGATGCGAAGGCCTCGTTGATCTCCCACAGCGCGACGTCCGACGGCTTCAGCCCGGCGCGCTTCAGCACCTTGCCGATCGCCTTCACCGCGCCGAGGCCGGTGTCCTTCGGCGCGACACCCGCAGCGGCCCAAGCCTTCACGGTGGCCAGCTTCGTCAGGTTCTCCGCGTCGGCGTAGCCGTAATCGACCAGCGCCACCGCCGCGGCAGCGTCGTTGGTTCCGCTGCTGTTGCCGGCGGTGATCGAAAAGCCGTCGATCTCCGGATGCAGGGGCTTGAGAGCGGCCAGCTTCTCGACGGTGGTGTCGCGGCGCGGATGCTCGTCGACGCTGAAGTCGATCACCGAACCGTCGAACTGCTCGACCTTCAGCGGCACGATCTCGTCGAGGAACTTGCCGGCGTCCATCGCCGCGATCGCACGCTGATGTGACCGCGCGGCCCAGGCGTCCATCTCCTCGCGGCTGATGCCGACCGCTTGCGCGGTGTTCCACCCGACCGTGATCGACATGTCCTTTGTCGGCGCGTCCGGCGTCTCGACGTGGGTGGGCGGCATCCACCGCTCCTCGAACTTGAGCTCGGGACCGGGGATGCGCCAGTTCGTCAACGGTGTCATCGACAGCGACTGCACGCCGCCCGCGATGAGCACGCGCTCCATGCCGGATCCGATCTGCGCGGCGGCGTTGCCGATCGCGGTCAAGCTGCCCGCGCAGTGCCGGTTGACCGACTGACCCGGTACCTGTTGCATACCAGTGGCATCGGCCGCATAGCGAGCGAGATCGCCACCACCATAATGCGATTCGGCGAAGATGAGGTCGTCGATTGCGCCCGGGTCGATGCCTGCTCTGCGAACCACTTCGGGTAGCACCGTGGTGATCAGCGTTTCGGGCGGCGTGTTGACCAGCGTGCCCTTGAAGGAGCGACCGATCGCTGTCCTGGTGGCGCCGACGATGACGGGTGTGAGCATAACTAGACCTCGATTTTCGACAGTTCGACGTTACAAAAATAGCAGATACTGTATCGCCGCCAGTAGGTGACGGCGATTACGTCGGTTCGGGGACATGGAAGTGCTCGTCACGCAGCCGGAACGCCTCCTTGGTTCCGTGCTGCGCCCGCGTCTTGACGAAGTTGAACTCGCCGGGCGAGAACTGCAGGTTCGTCCCGTAGGCGTGGAACAGATAGCTGGCCACTTCCTCGCCCTGATACGCCTGGCTCTGTTCGACGAGGCGGAACGCCTCCTTGGCGATGACCACTCCGTCCGCCGGCATCTTCGCGGCTTTCTCGGCCCAGTACCTGGCCCTCCCGGGCACCGATGCGGCATCACAGGTGTCGGTGAAGACGCCGAGGTGCTCGATCGTGCCTGCCTCGATGATGTCGCCGGTCAGCAGCAGTCGACGCGCCAGCACCGGGCCAAGGCGGTGAAAGAACATGTGCAGGCTTCCGAGCGCCGGCCCGAGGAACCGCGTCGCAGGCATCCCGATCTTCGTGTCACGCCCGATGACGGAGATGTCGGTCATCAACGCCATCTCGAAACCGCCGCCGAGTGCGTAGCCGCTGATCTCCCCCACTGTGACCTTCGGGAAGCCCATCAGGTTGTGATAGAAGCCGAACGATTTGCGGTCCACTGTCAGGCGCCGCCGCTGGCTGGGACGGCTGTTGGCCGGTTTGTCGCGACCCTCGCCGTACCAGCCGTAGGCGTTGTTCATATCCGCCCCGGTGCTGAAGACTCCCCCTTCCCCACGCATCAGCACGACAGTGATGTCGTCGTCCTCAGCGACACGATCCAGATGACGTGCGATCGCGTCACGCATGGCGGCGTCGTAGGAATTGCGCTGTGCGGGGTTGTTCAACGTGATCGTCGCGATCCGTTTGTCGGGATCCACTGCGAATAGGACGCGATCGTCTGACGCTGTCATCTCACGGACTCCTGATGGTTGGTATTCGAAATCAGTTTGGCCTCAATGGTTTTGTCCTTGCCGACAGCCAGGGTGTTGCGCCGCGCCGCGGCCAGATGGTCTTGCGCCAGTCGCACCGCGCGTGCCGAGTTGCCGTCGCGGATGGCATCCAGAAGTCGCCGATGGTCTCGCAACGCTGCTCGCATGGTCTTGCGCTCCATCGGGTCGCCTTCGTCGCTCCACACCGACGATTCATGCGCCGACCAGATCAGCTCGAGAGACCCGATCAGCAGGATCATCGGCTCATTGCCACACCGGGAGACGAGTGCCTCGTGAAACCGCCTTGCGTTCGGCACATATCGCGACACGCTGTCGAACTGCTCGGTCTGGATCGCGATCTCGGCCTCAAGGTAGGGCACGACCTCCGTCATCCGATCCTCGCGCGCGGCACACATGCCGGCGCAGATCGGCTCCAGATGCATCAGCGCGCCACTGACGTCGGCCGGTGTCGCAGCGCGCGTCTGCAACACCATGCTGATCATGTGTGCGGTGCGCTCTGCGGAGGGCAGGTGTACGACCGCACCGCCGACGTTGCCGCGCCGGACGGAGATGAGCCCGTCGGACTCCAGGATGTGGATTGCTTCGCGCACAGCGGGCGGGCTGACGCCGAACTCGGAGAACAAGCTCTCCTGGGTCGGCAGCACGTCACCTTCTTTGAGCCGGCCGGCGAGGATGTCGTCGCGGAGACGGGACGCCACGATCTCGGCGACCCGTGGTTGGCGGATGCGCTGCAACGGCACACTCCGATCCGCCATGCTCACGCATCCTTTCCCCTGAGGGCTTTCCTTGCTAACTTGTACAGGATAGTAATCGTATAGCCAACTGTATGGCTAACCGTATTGCTTTGGAAAGGGCGGGGCTGCGATGAGTGACCAGGCAGGCGACGCCACCGCCGACGGCGCGGTTATCCCGTCCCGGGATGGCGCGGTCCTGAAGATCACTCTTGACCGCCCGTCCCGGCGTAACTCGCTCAGCCACAAGATGATCGACGACTTCGTCGCCATCCTGACCAACGCCGCCACCGACGATTCACTGCGCGCGATCTGGATCGGTGGCGCAGGTGAGGACTTCTGCGCCGGCGCCGACTGGGTCGCCACCAACAGCGGAGGACAACGTCCCCGCACCGGTGACCTCGTGCGGCGCATCCCCCACACCGCGAACAGGGTGATCGAGCTGGTCGCGTCGATCCATCTGCCCGTGGTATGCAGCGTGCGCGGGTGGGCGGTCGGCCTGGGCTGCAACCTCGCACTGGCCGCAGACTTCACCATCGCCGACGGCGGCGCGACGTTCTGGGAACCGTTCGTCATCCGCGGCTTCAGTCCCGACTCGGGCGCCACCTGGCTGCTGCCGCGGCTGGCGGGCCTGACCCGCGCGAAACGCATGCTGCTACTTGGCGAGAAGGTGTCCGGCGCCGACGCCGCAGACTGGGGTTTGATCCATCAAGCCGTGAACCTCGAGGACCTCGACACAACGACCGACACGCTGCTGGCACACCTGGCGTCGGGTCCGACGGTCGCGATCGGGCTGGCCAAGCAGGCCATCCACTACGGTCTGCAGGCGACGCTGGGCCAATCGATGACCCACGAGCTTTCCGACCTCGAAATGTCCTGCCGTACGGCGGATTTCAAAGAAGGTCTCGCGGCATTCCGCGAGAAGCGCTCACCGGATTTCGATGGTCGTTGAGACCCAGACGATCCCGACGATAAGGAAACACCCATGTCCACTGACTCGTACGACACGATCAAGTACGAAGTCGACGGCCATAAGGCCACCATCACTCTGAACCGCCCGGATGCGCTCAACGCCCTTAGCCCGCACATGGTCTCGGAGTTGCGCGCCGCCTACGACGAGGCCGAGAACGACGACAATGTGTGGCTGATGATCGTGACCGGCATCGGCCGCGCCTTTTGTACGGGAGCCGATGTCAAGGAGATCCCCGGGGACGGAAAGGTCATCTACGAGCGGCCATACCTGTCCACGTACGACCAGTGGGAGGCACCGCAGGAAGGCACCCCTCCGTTCCGCCGGATGGCCAAACCCGTTCTGGCGGCGATCAACGGCATATGCTGCGGCGCGGGCCTGGACTGGGTCACCACCGGCGACATCGCCATCGCCTCGGACAACGCCACGTTCTTCGATCCGCACGTCAGCATCGGCCTGGTCGCCGCGCGCGAGATGGTCCGGCTGGCCCGTTCGCTGCCGCGCTCGGTCGCGTTGCGAATGGCGCTGATGGGCAAGCACGAGCGGATGAGCGCGCAGCGCGCCTACGAGCTTGGGATGATCACCGAGGTCGTCGAACACGACCGCCTACTCGAGCGCGCCCATGAGATCGCTGACATCGTGAATTCCAATGCCCCACTGGCGGTCCGAGGCACCCGGCTGGCTATCCACAAAACCCTGGACCTGCCACTGCTGGAGGGCGAGATTCTCGCCGAGACGTTCCGCGAAAGGGTGCTCCGCACCGAAGACGCTCTCGAGGGCCCGCTCGCCTTCGTCGAGAAGCGCGCACCGAATTGGAAATGCCGATGAGTTTCGAAACGATCCTGCTTGACGTCGATGCCGCCGCCCGGGTCGCCACCATCACACTGAACCGGCCGGACTCGCTCAACGCGTTCAACCGGACCATGTGCGAGGAGATGGCCGAGGTATGGCGCATCGTGAAACTCGACGACTCGGTGAACGCGGTGGTGCTGCGCGCGGCAGGCGATCGCGCGTTTTCCGCCGGCCTCGACATCAAAGCGTCTTACGGACAACCCGACAACGTGTGGAACCACGAGGACCCTGGCGAGAAGCTCAGCCCGAAATGGCAGAAGATGTGGAAACCCGTCGTGTGCGCGGTCCAGGGCATGTGCACCGCCGGCGCGTTCTACTTCATCAACGAAGCCGACGTCGTCATCTGCTCCACCGACGCCACGTTCTTCGACTCCCATGTCACCGCGGGCCTGGTATGCGCGCTTGAGCCGATCGGTCTGATGCGCAAGGTCGGTCTCGGCCAGGCACTGCGAATCGCGTTGATGGGCAATGACGAACGCGTCAGCGCGGATACCGCACTGGGGATGGGGCTGGTGACCGAGGTGGTCGCCCGGGGCGCGCTCTGGGCGCGCGCCCACGAGATCGCGTCGACGATCGCGGCCAAACCACCGTCGGCGACCCAGGGCACCGTCAAGGCCATCTGGGAGTCACTGGACAAGCCGTATCGCGCGGCACTCGAGCAGAACCTGATCTACACCCGGCTTGGCAATCCCCTTGGCAAGGCAGAACTCTCCGCCCGGGGCAACGGCGTGTCAGCAAAACCCAGGATCCGCTGATGACACACCCGCTGCGCCGCAGGATCGCCGATGTCTTGGCACTCGACCCGGCGGCTCGGGCGATTCAGTACGAGGGGCGATGGTCCACGTGGGGCGAGCTCAGCGAGTATGCCCGCCGAATCACCGAAGTCGTTGCGCAGCACGGTGCGAATCCGCGGGTGGGAATCATGCTGCGCAACACGCCGATCCACGTCGCGACGATGCTCGGTGTGTTGTTGGCCGGTGGGACGGTCGTGGTCATCAACCCGTCCCGTGGTGACGACCGCACGCGCGCGGACATCACCACGCTGCAACTACCCCTGATCATCGGCTCGTCCGACGACATCGCATCGCTTGTTACGCCGTCGGCCGCCACCACGATCGTGATGATCGGCGATCTCAGCGGGCAACCGAACGTCGCGGCTGCGAACGAACCAGGCGACGACGAAGGCCGGCCCGGCGTCGCGGTGTGGATGCTCACCAGCGGCACCACCGGGCCGCCCAAGCGCGTCGACTTGACCTATGACATGTTGGCGCACAGCGTGATCGGCGACGACCCTGCCTCCTCACGCGCTCCGACGGAACTGCGGCGTGGTGTCGCGATCGTGAACTCGCCGCTGGTGCATGTCGGCGGGGTGTTCCGAGTGTTGTTGTGCATTGCCGAGGCGCGTCCGTTCGCCCTGCTGCAGCGGTTCGAACTCGACCGGTGGGCCGATGCGGTCCGCGAACACCGTCCGCGCGCGGTGTCTTTGGTGCCTGCTGCGCTGCGCATGGTGCTGCATTCCGACCTCACCCGCGAAGACCTTGGCAGCGTCCGAGCAGTCACCTCCGGTACCGCTCCGCTGTCCGCCGAGGACGCCGATGCATTCACCGAGAAGTTCGGAATACCCGTGCTGACGTCCTATGCCGCAACCGAATTCGGTGGCGGCGTGGCCAGCTGGACGCTGGCGGATTACCAGAAGTATTGGCAGTCGAAACGCGGCAGTGTCGGCAGAGCGAATCCCGGCGCCCAGTTGCGCGTGGTCGACGACGACGGCAACGTTCTCGGCCCCGGCGAGCCAGGGCTGCTGGAGGTCAAGCCGGGCCAGCTCGGACCGGATGCCGAGTGGATGCGCACCACCGACATTGCGCGCGTCGACGCCGACGGGTTCCTGTGGATCCTGGGGCGGGCCGACCAGGCGATCATCCGCGGTGGTTTCAAGGTGATGCCCGACGACGTCCGCACGGCACTGGAGAGTCATCCCGCGGTACTCGGTGCCGCTGTTGTCGGCCGCCCCGACGCGCGACTCGGGGAAACACCGGTGGCCATGGTCGAATTGCGCCCACACGCTACCGTCGGGCCCGACGAGCTCACCGACTTCCTGCGAACCCGGCTGGCGCGCTACGAAATTCCCACCGACATCGCGATCGTCGACACCATCCCTAGGACGCCGTCCGGCAAACCCGATCTCGGCGCCGTGCGCGAGCATTTCACACAACCAGTCACATGACGATCGCTGGTGTGCTTCGTGAGCGCAGACAGCGCGGCGATCATCCGCTCCTCGTCTGCGACCACGACCGCATCAGCTATGCCGACGCCGAGCGGCGCTCCGCGGAGCTGGCCCGTGCCCTCATCGCGCTCGGCGTCGGGAAGGGCACACACGTCGGCTTGCTGTACCCGAACGGCACCGCATTCATCGTTGGAATGCTTGCGGCGGCGCGCATCGGCGCCGTCGTCGTCCCCTTCTCCACGTTCGCGACCGCTCCGGAGCTACGCGAACAACTGGTCAGCAGCGACGTCACGATCCTGCTCGCGACGGCGTCGTATCGCTCGCATGACTACGTGCAACGTCTGACGGACGCGCTGTCGCCTGACGTTGAATTCGATAGCGCTACACCTCTGCTCAACACGGCCGCCCCGCAGCTGCGCCACGTCGTCTTCGACATCGATGGACTGTGCGGGCGCGCCGATGCCGTCAGTGAGTCGTTGCTCGCCGCAATGGAGTCCGACGTCGACGGTTGCGACGCATTGGCGATCATCTACACCTCAGGGTCGACGGGAAGCCCGAAAGGGGCGCTCCACACCCACGGTTCCTTGCTGGGGCATCAGCGCAACCTCAACGAGGTTCGCGGCCTGACGGCGACAGACAAGCTGTTCAGCAACTCACCGTTCTTCTGGATCGGCGGCTTCGCTTTCGGGCTGTTGGCCACGCTGGCCGCCGGCTCCACGCTGATCTGCTCGAACGCCACCGACGCCGGCGAGACCCTCGACCTGCTCGAAGCCGAAAAACCCACCATCACCAACGGTTTCGCCGCGGGCATCGCGCATCTTGCCCGGCATCCGAGCTTCGCCCGCCGCGACCTGTCGTCGATGCGGCGCGGCAATCTTTATCCGACCATGGCCCCGGTCGCACGCCCTGCCGACCCGGAACTGCGGCACAACATGCTGGGCATGACCGAAGCCGGCAGCGTGCTGCTCATCAGCGGCGATGAAACCGACCAGCCGGAGCACCGGCGTGGCTCCTACGGCCGCCTCGCGCCCGGGTTCGAAGGACGGATCGTCGACCCCGACACAGGCCGCGACGTGGGGCCGGGTGCCGTCGGCGAATTGTGTATCCGCGGGCCTTACCTGATGCAGAGGTACTACGGCCGTAGCCGCGAGGAATGCTTCGACGCCGATGGCTGGTTCCACACCGGTGACCTCGTGCGCGCCGATGCCGACGGATTCTTCTACTTCGTCGGTCGCGCGGGATCGATGATCAAAACCGCGGGTGCCAACGTGTCGCCCGGCGAGGTCGAAAAGGTGCTTGCCAAAGTCCTTGCCGATTACGGCGCGACGGCGCACGTGCTGGGCCTTCCGGACTCAGAACGAGGGCAGCTCGTGGCCGCCGTCGTCGCGGTCGATGCCGACACGCACGTTGACGAGACCGAGGTCCGCGAGGCTCTGCGTCGGGAGCTGTCGGCGTACAAGATTCCGAGGCGGTTAGCGGTGATCCGGCGATCCGACGTGCCGCTCTTGTCCAGCGGCAAGATCGACATGGCCGGTCTGCGAAAGCTTTTCGATGCCTGACACCGTCGCGCATCTGATTCGGACCTGCGCAGGACGGCACTCCGCCAAGCCGGCCGTCATCGATCCGAGCGCACGGATCACCTACGGCGAGCTAAACACCAGCAGTCGCGCACTGGCTGCCGGGTTCGTCGGCGCCGGCGTCGGCAAGGGCTCACGGGTGGGCCTGCTCGTGCCCAACGGCATCCCGTGGGTGCGAATCGCCATTGCGCTGGTGCGGATTGGCGCGGTGCTCGTCCCGCTGAGCACGCTTCTGCAACCTCGCGAATTGCTTGCACATCTGCGTACGGCATCTGTGCAGCAATTGATCTCGGTGCCGGAGTTCCGCGGGCATCAGTACCTCGACGACCTGGATAGGGACCAGCTTCCTGCGCTTCGCAACATGTGGGTGGTCGATGACGGCTGGCAGCTGGCCGGCAACGCCGCCGCCGGTCAGGTGGCAGATGCGTTGTCGGCCACCGTCCGACCGAGCGATCCGCTGGCGGTGATGTTCACCTCGGGCAGCAGTGGCGCACCCAAGGGCGTCATCCACTCGCACGGCAACGCGTTGGGCGCTGTTCGGTCCGGGTTGGCGGCTCGCCGGATCGACGCCGATACCCGGCTGTACCTGCCGATGCCGTTCTTCTGGGTAGGCGGATTCGCGGGCGGCCTGCTGTCAACGCTGGTGGCCGGTGCGACATTGGTGACCGAACCCATCCCGCAGCCCGAAGGGACGCTGCGGCTGCTGGAACGGGAACGCGTCACCTTGTTCCGCGGCTGGCCCGATCAAGCCGAGGCGCTCGCCCGGCACGCAGCGGACGTGGGTGCCGACCTTTCGAACCTACGGCCAGGCAGTCTGGACGCGCTGCTCCCAGAAAGACTGCGGTCGCGGCCGGGGGCTCGAGCCACACTCTTCGGGATGACAGAGTCTTTCGGCCCGTACTGCGGCTATCCTGCCGACACCGACATGCCCGAATCGGCGTGGGGAAGCTGCGGAAAACCGTTCCCCGGCATGCAGGTTCGGATCGTCGACGCCGACAGCGGCGAGCCGATACCGGCAGGCGAAGTGGGTATGATCCAGATCCGCGGGCCACACGTGATGCGGGGCGTATGCCGGCGCAGCCGCGAGGAGCTCTTCACGGCCGACGGCTTCTATCCCACCGGCGATCTCGGACACCTCGACGCCGACGGCTTCATGTTCTACCACGGCAGGTCCGACGACATGTTCAAGGTCAGCGGGGCCACGGTGTACCCGCGCGAGGTCGAGGACGCCCTGCGAACGATCGACGGCATCACCGGGGCGTTCGTCACCAACGTCTCCGGCCGCGTCGGCGCAGCCGTCGTGTGCGAGCGCGGAACGACTGTCGAAGCGCTGCGCACGACGGCAAGATCGTTGCTCAGCGCCTTCAAGGTGCCTGCGGTGTGGCTGCTTCTCGACACCGACGATGACGTCCCGCGGCTGCCGACGGGCAAGGTGGACGTGCGCGGCCTTCGTGCGATGCTCGCCTCAGACGATTCCGCGCGTCCGCAGCCCGGCGATCTCGTCTGAGCCATAGCCGATTTCACCGAGGATCTCCTCGGTGTGCTCGCCAAGCAGCGGAGCGCGCCTGCGGATGGTGCCGGGTGTGGCTGACATGCGAAACGGCGTCTCGATGATCGGCACCCCGCCGGAAACCCCAGGAAACGGCATGCGCTGGAGATAGCCCATCGCCTGCACGTGCGGGTCGTCGAGCACATCCTGCGTCGAATGCAGGGGCGCTGCAGGCAGTTTCGCGGCCTCGAGCCGTTGCAGGACGTCGGCCTTGGTCTGGTCGGCGCACCATTCGGCCATGATGTCGTTGAGGACATCCCCGTGCTCCCACCGCAGATCGTCGTCGGCAAACCGCGGATCATCGAACAAATCCTCACGCCCAACCAGGCGGCACCACCGCTTGAACATCGGCTGACCGGCCACCTGCAACAGCACCCAGCCGTCGTCTTTTGTCCGGTACAAATCGCACGGCGCCACCGACGTTCCGCGGTTGCCCATCCGCGGTTTGTCGATGCCGCGCAGCTCGCGTTCGATCAGGAAGGCGTTCGAAAGCATCATCGCTGTGGGCAGCAGCGCGCCCTCCACATGCTGCCCTTCCCCGGTCTTGTCGCGGTGATACAGCGCCATCATCACCCCGATCGTCAGGGTCAGCGCCGTGCCGAAGTCCGCGTAAGGCACGACCGTGCGGATCGGCTGGTCGGGCAGCCCCTGCCGGTAGACCGCGCCGGACATCACCTGGCCGGCGCCGTCGAACCCAATACGGTCGCTGTACGGGCCACCCTCGCCGTACGCGGTGGCGCTCGCGAGGATGATGTCCTGCTTGACAGCGCGCAGCGTGTCGTAATCCAGTCCGCTGGCGCGCATCCCGGCGGCCGGCATGTTCGCGATGACGATGTCGGAGTGCGCCACCAGTTTTCGGGTGATCGCCGCGCCCTCCTCCGTCGTCGAGTCCAGAGTCAGAGATCGCTTGTTGCGGTTGCACTGCAGGAAGGTGCCGCCCTCACCACTCTCGGTGACCGACTGCACCCAGCGGTCCTCGCCGCCCTCCCGCTTTTCCACGCGCACCACGTCGGCACCCATGTCGGCCAGCAACGCGCTGCACCACGGTGCGGCGATGAATCTGCCGTAATCGAGAACGCGAACGCCGTCAAGCACACCCATTAGCGCCCACCGTTCTCGACGACACCGAGGCGGTTGAGATGGTCGATCAGCGGAGCAGCGCCTGCAGCCAGGTGTTCGGCCATCTCTGTGCGGGACAGGTTTTCGTCGTGTTGCTCCAGTGCGGCCAACAGCCGTCGATGGTGCTCCATAGACTTCTCGGGCCAGCCTTCAATGGTCGGGAACACCGATTCCGGTGCGTAGCGGGTGATCTGGGACATCAACTGCGCGAGCTTGGGTGAATCGGCTGCGACGTTGATCGCCTTGTGAAACTCGTGATTGAGCTGCACCGCGCGCTCGTCGTCGTCGCTGGCGTACGCGTCCTCCAGTTCGGTCTGGATCTTTTCGAGCTCCCGCAACTGGTCGTCGGTGATGTTGGCTGCCGCCCGCGCCGCGAGTTCACCACCGATATGGGCCTGCACGTTCGACACATCGGTGAGGTCGCGCCCAGTCACCGGAACGACTACGAAGCCGCGCCGCGGCTGCTGTGAGAGCAGACCTTCTGCGCTCAGGACGAAGAGTGCTTCACGCACAGGCGTGACACTCACACCGAGTTCGACCGCCAACTGGTCCAGGCGGATGTACTGCCCAGCGGTGTAGGTGCCGTCGAAGATCCGCCTGCGCACGTACCGCGCGACGTCATCGGCCAACTGTGGCCGGAACGCGAAATCGGGTGCGGTCATTGTCAGATCCGGTAGTCGGCGAGCAGGCGCTTGCTGATGATGTTCTTCTGGATCTCGCTGGTGCCCTCGCCGATGAGCAGGAACGGCGCGTCGCGCATCAGCCGCTCGATCTCGTATTCCTTCGAGTACCCGTAGCCGCCGTGAATCCGGAAGCTCTGCTGGGTCACCTCCGAACAGAACTCGCTCGCCAGGTACTTGGCCATTCCGGCGGCGACGTCGTTGCGCTCACCCGAGTCCTTCAACCGGGCCGCGTTGACCATCATCAGGTGCGCGGCCTCGACTTTGGTTGCCATTTCGGCCAATTGGAACGCGATCGCCTGATGCTCGGCGATCGGCTTGCCAAAGGTCTGACGCTGCTGCGCGTAACGCACGGCCAGTTCGAACGCGCGGATGCCCACCCCGCACGCTCTGGCGGACACGTTGACCCGCCCGACCTCGATGCCGTCCATCATCTGGAAGAAGCCCTGACCCGCCACTTCGCCCAGAATGTCCTCGGTGCGGGCCACGTAGCCGTCGAAGATCAGCTCCGTGGTATCGATGCCCTTGTACCCGAGCTTGTCGATCTTGCCCGGGATGGTCAGCCCCGGCGCGACTTCCCCGAAGCCGACCGGCTTTTCGATGAGAAATGCGGTGAGATTGCGGTGCGGCTTGTCGGCGCCCTCGTCGGTGCGCACCAACACCGCCACCAATGTCGAGCTGCCTCCGTTGGTCAGCCACATCTTCTGACCATCGATGGTGTAGATGCCGTCGGCGTTGCGCTTGGCTCGGGTGCGGATCGCCGCGACGTCGGAGCCCAGTTCGGGTTCCGACATCGAGAACGCGCCACGCGTCTCGCCGGTCGCCATCCGCGTCAGGTAATGCTGCTTCTGTGCATCGGTGCCGTGCTGGCGCAGCATGTACGCGACGATGAAATGGGTGTTGAGCACTCCCGAGATGCTCATCCATCCCCGCGCGAGTTCCTCGACACACAACGCATACGTGAGCAGCGACTCCCCCAGCCCGCCATACGATTCCGGGATCATCAGCCCGAACAGGCCCATCTCTTTCATCGCGTCGACGATGGCCTGCGGGTAGGTGTCGTCGTGTTCGAGTTTCTGTGCGTTCGGGATGACCTCTTTGTCGACGAATTGGCGTACCGTGGCTAGGATTTCGGTTTGAAACTCGGTGAGTCCAAGTGTCTGGGCGAGCTTGGTCATGCGCCGATCCTTTCGAATACGGCGGCCAGGCCTTGGCCGCCCCCGATGCACATGGTTTCCAATCCGTAGCGGCAGCCTCGGCGGTTCAGTTCGCGCGCAAGCGTGGCAAGCATCCGGCCACCCGTTGCGCCGACCGGGTGACCGAGCGAGATCCCCGAACCGTGCACGTTCGTACGGTCGAGATCGGAGGCGGTGAAGTTCCACTCCCGCATCACCGCGAGGGCCTGTGCGGCGAACGCTTCGTTGAGTTCAATCAGATCGAGAGCGGATAGTTTCAGGCCCGCCTTCGCAAGGGCTGCCTCGGTTGCCGGCACCGGACCGATGCCCATGATGTTCGGTGCCACACCGGCCGACCCCCACGAGACCAGCCGGACCAGCGGTGTCAGGCCGAGTTCGTCGGCCTTCTGCGGTGTGGTCACCACACACATCGACGCGGCGTCATTCTGCCCGCTGGAATTGCCTGCGGTGACCGTCGCATCCGGATCATCAGCGAGCAGGACCGGTTTCAGCTTGCTCAACGACTCCACCGATGTGTCGGCGCGCGGATGCTCGTCGGTGTCAATCAGTTCTTCGCCCTGGCGGGTGCGTACCGCGACCGGAATGATCTCCTCGGCGAGAATTCCGTCTTTCTGAGCGGCCACGGCGCGTTGATGCGACGTGACGGCAAGCTCGTCCTGCTCCAACCGTGAGATTCCGTACTGCCTGCGAAGGTTCTCGGCGGTCTCCAACATGCCGCCCGGTACGGGATAGTGGCGCCCTCCTGCGGTGGTCCGGCCGCGCGAAAGCGAGTCGTGGAGCTTCACACCGTCGCGGGGGGGTCCCCAGCGGATATCAGTCGAATAGAAGGCGACGTTGCTCATGCTCTCTGCGCCGCCGGCGATCACAATGTCGTTGTCCCCGTTGGTAACCTGCAAACATGCTTGGATAACCGCCTGCAGGCCCGATCCGCAGCGGCGGTCGACCTGCATGCCAGGCACCGTCACCGGCAACCCGGCATCCAGCGCCACCACACGTCCGATCGCAGGCGCCTCGCTGCTGGGATAGCAGTGCCCGAGGATCACGTCTTGCACTGCGGCAGGGTCGATTCCGGTGCGCTCCAACAGACCTTTGAGTGCAGCGACACCGAGGTCGACGGCGGTCAACGATTTGAACATTCCGCCGTAGCGGCCGATTGGTGTCCGAACTGGTTCGCAGATAACGGCTTCACGCTTACTCATGCCTCGGCTCCCACTCGCTCCGGTCCTCGCTGCGCTGCGATCCTCACTCACGCTCGCCTTCGGAAGCTCATACGTGCCGCCCGCCAGTGACCTCGAGGACGGTTCCCGTCATGTACGACGACAGATCACTGGCGAGGAACAACGCGACGTTGGCCACCTCGGCCGGCTCACCGGCTCGGCCCATCGGCACCTCGGCCAACTTCTGATCCCAAATGTGTTGGGGCATGGCCTCAGTCATCGCAGACCTGATCAATCCGGGTTGGATCGCATTGACCCGCACCCCGAGGTGCGCGAGTTCCTTTGCGGCGGCCTTCGTCAAGCCGACGATGCCGGCCTTGGCCGCCGAATAGTTCGTCTGGCCGACCAGACCGACCTTGCCCGAGATCGACGACATGTTCACGATCGCTCCGCGCTTGTTCTCGCGCATGATCGCGGCGGCCGCCTTGGTCCCGTTCCAGGTGCCCTTCAGGTGCACGGCGATGACCAGATCGAACTGTTCTTCGGTCATCTTGCGCATCGTCGCGTCGCGTGTGATGCCGGCGTTGTTCACCATGATGTCCAGACCGCCGAACCGCTCCACTGCTGCGCCCACCAAGGCTTCGACCTCGTCGGCCTTGGTCACGTCGCAGCGCACGGCGAGCGCCACTTCGTCGCCCCCAAGCTGCTTGGCCGCCGTCTGCGTCGCGCCGAGGTCCAAATCGCCCAGAACCACCCGCGCGCCCTCGGCGACGAACCGCTCCGCGATCGCCAACCCCAGCCCCTGCGCACCGCCGGTGACGACGGCGGTCTGACCGGACAGCAATGACACCTGATCACCCCTTTTCGCTGGTCGGACCCTGGTAGGGGCCCCATCAGTCGAACATCATATTTCATATATGATTTCCCGGACCGTTGGCCTCGCGAGCAGACACAAAAGCCCCACTTTCCGCGGCGTGTCGGGGCTATTTCCGTCTGCTCGCGCTGAAAGAGGAGCGCGATGACCACCGAAGTCAGCGACGACGACTTCCATGAGATCCTTGGCCAGACCCGCCACTTCGTCCGCACTGCGGTCGTGCCCCGTGAACAGGAAATCTTGTCCGAGGACCGAGTTCCCGATGACCTACGCGAGCAGGCAAAGAAGATGGGGCTTTTCGGCTACGCGATCCCTCAGGATTGGGGCGGCCTCGGGCTGAACCTGGCTCAGGACGTCGAGTTGGCGATGGAGCTCGGGTATACGTCGCTGGCGCTGCGGTCGATGTTCGGCACCAACAACGGCATCGCCGGACAGGTGCTCGTCGGGTTCGGCACCGACGAGCAGAAAGCGCGCTGGCTCGAGCCGATGGCGTCAGGCGACGTGGTCGCATCCTTCGCGCTGACCGAGCCGGGCGCTGGATCCAACCCGTCGGGTCTGCGCACGAAAGCCGTGCGCGACAGCGGTGATTGGATCATCAACGGGCAGAAGCGGTTCATCACCAACGCGCCCGTCGCCGACCTGTTCATCGTGTTCGCACGCACCCGGCCCGCCGACGAAAACGGCCCCGGCATCGCGGTTTTCCTCGTGCCCGCAGACACAGCAGGAGTCGCGGTCGGTGTCAAGGACGCCAAGATGGGCCAGGAAGGGGCATGGACCTCCGACGTCAGCTTCGACGACGTCCGCGTTCCCGACGCGGCGCTGATCGGCGGTGCCGAAGACATCGGCTATCGGGCCGCCATGATCTCTCTGGCGCGCGGCCGGGTCCACATCGCTGCACTGGCCGTCGGAACTGCTCAGCGCGCCCTCGACGAATCCGTCTCGTACGCTGCGACCGCGACGCAGGGCGGCATCCCGATCGGCGACTTCCAACTCGTGCAGGCGATGCTTGCCGATCAGCAGACCGGTGTGCTGGCCGGCCGCGCCCTTGTCCGCGACACCGCACGGCTCTGGGTCAGCGGCGAGGACCGCAGGATCGCGCCGTCGGCCGCCAAGCTGTACTGCACCGAAATGGCCGGCAAGGTAGCCGATCTCGCGGTGCAGATCCACGGCGGCAGCGGCTACGTGCGCGAAGTGCCCGTCGAGCGGATCTACCGGGACGTCCGCCTGCTGCGCCTCTACGAAGGCACGAGCGAAATCCAGCGGCTCATCATCGGATCGAATCTTGTTAAGGCGGCAAAGAAATGAGCGGACGGCTCACAGGCAAGGTGGCTTTCATCACCGGGGCGGCGCGGGGTCAGGGTCGCGCGCATGCCGTGCGGATGGCCAACGAGGGTGCCGACGTCATCGCCATCGATATCGCCGGCAAGCTTCCGGCATGTGTTCCTTACGATCCAGCCACTCCCGAAGACCTCGCCGAAACAGTGCAGCTCGTCGAAGCCACCGGACGCCGCATCCTTGCCTCCGTCGTCGACACCCGCGACTTCGACGGGCTTCGAGAAGCCGTCGACAATGGCGTCGCCCAGCTTGGCCGGCTCGACATCATCGTCGCTAACGCCGGCGTCTCCGCTCCCCAGATCTGGAACGAGATCACTCCCGAAGACTTCCGCGATGTGACGGACATCAACGTGATCGGCACGTGGAACACCGTCATGGCCGGGGCGCAGCAGATCATCGACGGCGGCCGCGGCGGGTCGATCATCCTGATCAGCTCTGCCGCGGGAATCAAGATGCAGCCGTTCATGATTCACTACACCGCTAGCAAGCACGCGGTCACCGGGATGGCCCGTGCATTCGCAGCCGAATTGGGCAAGCACTCGATCCGCGTCAACAGCGTGCACCCGGGGGCGGTCAACAGCCCGATGGGAGGTGGCGACATGATTGCCGCGATAGGGCGCACGTTCGAGAGCAATCCCCAGCTGGCGCAGATGATCACACCGCTTCTTCCCACCTGGGCGGCCGAGCCCGAGGATATCGCCGACGCGGTGTGCTGGCTGGCCAGCGACGAATCGAAAAACGTTACGGCTGCGGCAATTCCGATCGATCAGGGAATGACGCAATACTAACGAGCTGCCCAGCTCGCGAGGAAATCTCAGCCGATGAAACGGACGATCGACTCGGCCACCGCTGCAGGCTTATCCGAACCGTCGATTTCGACGGTCACCGTCACGGTCGCCTGCACGCCGCTGTCGAGCTGATCGACCTTGGCGATCTCGCCGCGTGCCCGGATCTTTGATCCCACCCGCACCGGGGTGATGAACCGAACTTTGTTGTAGCCGTAGTTGATCGCCATCGTGATGTTGTCGACGGTGTAGAGCTGATGCGTGAAATGCGGCAGCAGCGACAGAGTCAGCAGGCCGTGCGCGATCGTTCCGCCGAACGGCCCGTTCGCCGCCCGTTCCGGATCGATGTGAATCCACTGATGGTCGTCGGTGGCGTCGGCGAACAGGTTGACGCGGTCCTGCGTGACCTCCAACCAGTCGGTGGGACCGAGCTGGCTGCCCTCGGCTGCCACGAACTCGTCGAGCCCCTTGAACTTCTTCACCACTGCTCTCCTTACCCGCTCTAGAACACGACCGTCTGGTTGCCGTATCGAATGATGCGATCCTCACAGTGCCATAGCACCGCACGGGAAAGAACAAGGCGTTCGACGTCGGAACCCAGCCGCACCAGGTCCTCCACGGTGTGCCGGTGGTCCACCCGCACCACGTCCTGTTCGATGATCGGTCCCTCGTCGAGGTCCTCGGTTACGTAGTGCGCGGTCGCGCCGACCAGCTTGACGCCGCGCTCCTTGGCCCGCCGATACGGGGCGGCGCCGATGAACGCCGGCAGAAACGAATGATGGATGTTGATCAGCGGACAGCCCACTTCGGCCAGGAGTCGCGGAGTGAGGATCTGCATGTAGCGGGCCAGCACCACCAGGTCGACGTTTCCGCGGAGCAAGTCGAGCTGGCGCTGTTCTGCTTCGGTCCTGTTGTCCTTGGTCGCCGGCACATGAAGGAACGGCACCCGGAACGGGCGGACCTGTTCGGCGAGATCCGGGTGATTGGAAATCACCATGACAACCGACATGTCGAGCTCGCCGCGACGGTTGCGCCACAGCAGATCGAGTAGGCAGTGGTCCTCTTTGGACGCCATGATGGCGACTCGTTTGGGTTTGGAGGCCTCGGTCAGCCGAAAGTCCATGTCGAACCGAGACGCAACCTGAGCGGAGAAATCGCGTTCAAGGGCGTCGCGCGCCGCGGTCAGGCCTGGGAGATGGAAGATCGTCCGTTGCATGAAGGTGCCGCCGGACTGCAGGGTGGAGTGCTGATCCAAGGACACGATGTTTGCCCCTGCGCCCGCGAGGAAACCGCTGACCGCTGCGACCAGTCCCGGTCGGTCGGCGCAGCGCAACAAGAGCCGGCCAACATCCTTCACGAGCAACCCCCCGCCGCCCGCCCGCGGGTATTCCTCTTTCACCTGCATCAGGGTGTCACTCGCAGGTTGCGACGGTCGGCAAATCCGTACTTATGACCTGAGCGCGGCAGGCCGCCGCGTGAGCCGCACATGCAACGACTGCCCCTTTTGGCACGGTGTGGACGGGCATCCGACTTTCCAAGCAGCCATCTACCTCGCCGGCCCCACCGTGCGCAGGGCTATACCCAGCCGAATTATGGAAACTCACCGGACGGATAGCGAAACAATGCCCGAAATCCCAACGCAGCCGCCAGGCAATTTGCGAGGCTGGCGCTGAGTTCGCCGATCCGATAAAATAGCGGCGTTAACCAGTAATTACTGGCGCTCATGGAGTTGCCGTATCGCATTTGGAGAAGTCATACCCAATGCATCATTCATGCGCCAAAATCTGTTTTCGAGACAAGATCGCGCCGCTAGCTAGAAACTGAGTGACCTGTGGCGAGATACTGATCTTCGCGTATTCGCATACCGGCCGGATGCGGATACCCGGCAGTCGCCGCGACAGCTTGTTTCGCCCGGCTGCCCGACAGATGGGACAACGATGACCGTTCCTCAGCTGGACGCCACAATCTGCCCCGAATACCGGCTGGCTGGAAACGTCAGCTTCTGGGATTCGGATGCCGCATGCACGGTGGTGATGTCACAGCCTACGGTGGACCCCGATCTCTGGCACGAGTACCTGCGCGGCGCCGAGCGCAGCTATCGCAGGCATGGCGTGGAATGTGCACTGGATATCGCCGCAATCCGAAGCGGCGACGATACGAGCCTGTTCTGGGCGACGATCGACACCGCCGGTCGAGTCGTAGGCGGCCTTCGGGCGAAGGGTCCACTGAACTGCGCAGACGATTCACATGCCGTGATCGAATGGGCCAAGCAGCCGGGCCTATTGAAGGTGCGAAAGATGATCGCCGACAGACTGCCGTTCGGTGTCCTCGAAATGAAATCGGCATGGGTGGCCGATGATTTCGATCGCAAACACTCGCTGACCAATATCATCGCTCGCCTGCCACTCCATTCGACGGCAGTCCTCGGTGTGCAATTCGCGCTGGCGACGGCCGCATCGCATGTGATCGCTCGATGGGTCGCCTCGGGCGGCGTGGTGGCATCGCGTATCCCTGCGACTCCGTATCCAGATGACCGCTACCGCACAAAGGTGATGTGGTGGGACCGCCAGACGTATGCCAACCACGCTGAGCCAGGACAAGCTTCGAAGACCGTTGTGGAGATCAAGACGCTGAACGAGCAATTGGATGAACTCGACGAGGTGGCCACACCCCAAGTGAGCTCCGTGTGAGTTCCGGTGTCACCGATGGTGATCACACCGCACTGATCCTTAACCCCGATGATCCGCACGATCGCCACGTCCTCGACGAACTCCGGGCAGATTCGCGGATCGATTTCATCGATACGCGGAGCCAGCAGGCCGCCAGCGTTCGGCGTCTGCGTCCTGCACGCGACTCCGATCTGCTCACCGAACCGATGCAGTGGGCGTATTACCCCTGGCGCCGAGCAGTTGTCAGCGTTCTCGGCCGTCGCGCGTTTGAGGCTGTCCGACTGGACCGCAACAGAAACCTGATCACCTCCGGCGAACAGGCCCGGCTCCGAAAACTCCGGGTCGGCATCGTCGGGTTGAGCGTTGGCCACGTCGTTGCACATGCGCTTGCAGCGCAAGGATTGTGCGGTCACCTTCGACTTGCCGACTTCGATGATCTGGAGCTGGAAAACTTGAATCGAGTACCGGCGACGGTGTTCGACCTCGGACTGAACAAAGCTGTCGTCGCCGCCAGAAGGATCGCCGAAGTCGACCCCTACATCGACGTGCAAATAGTGACATCCGGAATCACGGCCGAGTCCATCGATGAGTTTGTCGAAGGACTGGATGTCGTTGTGGAGGAATGTGATTCGCTGGACATCAAAGTCCTCGTGCGTGAAGCCGCACGGGCCGGGCGTATTCCGGTGCTGATGGCGACGAGTGACCGTGGGCTCACCGACATCGAACGCTACGACCTCGACCACGCGCGCCCCATCCTGCACGGGTTGCTGGGCGATATGGATGCCGCAGCGCTGGCGGGCCTGACGAGTCGCGACAAGGTTCCCCATGTGCTTCGCATCCTCGACGGCGCACAACTGTCAGCCCGGACGGCGGCTTCGCTGGTCGAGGTCGGCGAGTCGCTATCGACATGGCCACAGCTGGCAGGCGAGGTCTACATCGGTGCGAGCGTCATCGCCGACGCCGTCCGGCGAATCGGGCTCGGGGAGTCACTGCCGTCGGGCCGGGTTCGCATTGACATCGGCGACACACTCGAGACACCCGAGGCACCAACCGCACCAAGCGGTTTCCGCCCCTCGATGCTCGACGACCGATCCAAGACTGAGCCGACAGAACCGGCCGAGATCGTTGCAGCGGCGGCGAACCGTGCCCCGTCAGGAGGCAACTCGCAACCGTGGCGGCTATACGTGCAGCCGGACTCGGTGAGCGTGTCACTGGCGCCGGAGCACACATCAACCATGGACATCGGATACCGAGGCAGTGCGGTCGCCGTCGGGGCCGCGATCTTCAACGCACGGGTCGCGGCCGCGGCGCACGGCGTCCTCGGTGCGGTGAGCTTCCGCGAAGACGACGAGTCGCCGTTGCGCGCGACGGTGCGGCTGGACGGACGTCGCGATCCCGAACTTGCGCAGCTGTACACGGCAATGCTTCGCAGAGAAACAAACCGCCACCGCGGAATGCGCAGCCAGATCCCCGATCACACCGTCGAGGCGCTGACGGCTGCTGCCCTGCGCGAAGGCGCACGGCTGCACCTGATGGCTTCGCGAGACGACATCGGCACCGCCGCAGACATCCTCGCCACGGTCGACCGTATCCGCTACCTCACTCCCCGCCTGCACAAGGAGATGTTCTCGGAGATTCGCTTTCCCGACGACGAATCGCCGGAGACGGGTATCGACGTCCGAAGCTTGGAACTCGATCCGACGGATCTCGTCAAGCTGGACATCTTGCGACGGCCGGAGGTCATGGAATTTCTGGCGCGATGGGGTGGCGGCGCCGCGCTCGGCGACGACACCCGCGAGCGAGTTCACTCATGCGCGGCCTTGGGCGTGGTTTCGGTTACCGGCCAGACGTTGACGGATTATGCGCGGGGCGGCTCAGCCGTTGAAGCGGTGTGGATTCGCGCACAGCAGGATGGGCTGGCAATCCAGCCGGTCTCGCCGGTGTTCCTCTATGCCCACGACGACAACGACCTGCATCAGCTCTCCCCTGCCTTCGCTGCAGCGCTACATGACGCGCGGGTCAAATTCCGTAGACTGGCCAGAACACGAGATGACGAGTCCCAGGTGTTGGTGCTCAGGTTCAGCGAGGCGCCCCAAACCACGGTGCGCAGCAACCGACGGAGCCTCCGCTCCTTGCCGATGGCCTCGCAGTCAAGCATGGAGTGAAATTTGCCGCGCAGCCTGGAACTGGTGGTCACCACCGTCGCAACGCGATTGATGGCGGTGAATGCGGCTACCTCGGCCGTGGCAAGCCGCGAGGTGCTCGCCGAGCTCGTCGAGCACTTCGCCGTCGACGTGAGCTTCCTTCGCTACAACGATCACCAGCTACACGCCACGCGATTGATCGCGGAATGGCCGGTGCGACCCGACGTGCCGGATCCGGATCCTCTCGAACTGATTTATTTTGTGGACGCCGACCCCGTCTTCAAGCTCGCCGAAACCCTGAAGGAACCGGCCGTGTTTCGGCCGGAAGCGACAGACGAGTATCAGCGCACCATCGAGGAGGGTCGGCACATTCCGACCACCTCGATGGCGTGTGTGCCGCTCATCTCTGGGCACCTCACCACCGGCGTGCTCGGCTTCGTCAAGTTCGGCGACAGGGAGTGGACACCCGAAGAACTCAACGCGCTCAAGGCGATCGCGTCGCTGTTCGCACAGGTACAGGCGCGCATCGTCGCCGAAGAGCAGCTCCGCCACCTGGCCGAGCATGACGATCTGACCGGGCTGTACAACCGCCGCGCGCTGTTGGCTCACCTCGACGAACGGCTCGCCGCGGGGCAACCAGGACCAGTCTCGGCGTTGTTCTTCGATCTCGATCGGCTCAAGGCAATCAACGACTACCTCGGTCACACCGCGGGCGACTGGTTTATCCGCGTCCTCGCCCAACGGCTGCGGGAAGGCGCAGAGGGCCCGAACTTGATCGCCCGTCTCGGTGGGGATGAGTTCGTCGTGGTGCCGGCCATGCCGATGGACGCCGAGACTGCCGAGGCACTGGCCTATCGCCTGCAATCCGCGCTCCGCGAACGGGTGGCCATCGACGGCGAGATGCTGACCCGAACTGTGAGCATCGGGGTGGCACTTGGCGTTCCGGGCCGCGACACCACATCGGATCTGCTCCGCCGGGCAGACCAAGCCGTTCTCACCGCCAAGGGTTCGGGCGGCAACAAGGTCGCGGCGTTCTCCGACGACATGTCGCTGGAGAACGAGTTTCGCAACGATATCGAGCTTCACCTGCAGAACGTGATCGAAAACGGCTCGCTGTTACTGCATTACCTGCCCGAGGTCGATATGCGGACTGGCGAGATTCTCGCGGTCGAGGCGCTGGTGCGCTGGCAGCATCCGACGCGCGGACTACTCGCCCCTGAGTCGTTCATCGGCGTGGCCGAGTCGATCAACCTGGCCGGAGAACTGGGACGCTGGGTGATGCGCTCGGCGTGCGCCGAGTTCGCCCGATGGCGCGGTCGCGGTGTCGGACACCAAGCGGTGCTGCGAATCAACGTCTCACCGGTGCAGTTGGTCACCGACGGCTTCGTGGAATCCGTCGCCGGCATCGTCGCCGAATTCGGGCTCGAAGGCGCGGCGGTATGCCTGGAGATCACCGAAAGCGTGGTGGTCCAAGACATCGAGACGACCCGCATCACGCTCGCCGGGCTCAAGGAGGTAGGCGTACAGGTCGCCATCGACGACTTCGGCACCGGGTACAGCGTGTTGTCGCACTTGAAGTCCCTTCCGGTCGACACGCTGAAGATCGACAAGGGGTTCGTGCGCGAATTGGGTTCCAACCCCGGCGATCTCGCTATCGTTCGGGCGGTCATTGCGCTGGCCGAGGCCTTCGGTCTGCAGCTGGTGGCCGAGGGCGTGGAAACCGAAACCGCTGCACTGACATTGCTACGGCACGGATGCCACCGCGCTCAGGGCTTCCTGCTTTCCCGCCCCGTCGCCGGCGATGCGATGGAGGCACTACTGGCCGAGGGGCGGATCCCCGTTCAGTTTTCTGCTGCGCCACGTCTGTAAGTAAGTGTGCGTCTCGCCCAGGCCGGCCTGCAGCGCGCGGTTGTTGGGCCGGCAAGTCGGGGCACCGTGTGCGAGAGGCTCGGAGGTCAGCAGCTCGACGCGACCGAACCGGCTGCCTGTCCGACCGACCAGGCAGATGCGCAGCGGCACCGTACCCACGGCGAATTCCTGCCGCGCGGACACGTCCTTCTGAAGGCTGTCGGCGGCGATGTGCACACCGTGCCAGGCTCGAATCGCCAGTGGCCCGTCCGGTGTGCTGAATACCGCCCCGACCACTTCGCCTTCCTCGAATAGGATGCGCTGAAGCTCGCAGTTCGGCTGCGCCTCGATCTGCCGGTCGCGGGCTTGAGCGGTCAGCCAATCGACCACGGAGCCGCCCACGTCATCGGGGTCCGGTGTCATGGACCCGATTTCGACGACTTCGATCGTGTCGCCGTCGGGAGCACGAAACGTCTCCGACGGCCAATCGGAGACCCGGGTGTAGAGATATCCGGACGGCGAGGCCAGGCACCGCGCGGTCCAATCCCGAAGCCTGGCGCCAACAAACGGAGGGACGGTGCCACGAGGGTCGACTGGCTCCAGTTGGTGCGCCGATCTGATTGGAACGTCGACATCGGACGTGGATCGTCTCAGCGGGCCGACGTCGGCCGACAGCGCCGCGAAGTACTCGTTGGTCTCCGCATCCCACACTTCGACATCCAGCCACGGAATCAGGCTGTCGACCCGCGAACGCGTCGCCAGAGGGCTGGGGCCTGGGCGAGCCGCGCCATGTGGGCTCGCGACGAACACCTCGCCGCCCATGTCGACGGCCGAAATGGCGCGTGCCAACCCGGCCACACCCGAGCCGGAACAGACCACGTCGACTTCGTCGTCCCAATCCACCGTTAACTACCTCGATATTGCTGTTCAGGCCGGCGCCCGCGCCGACCAGCGCGCCAACCCGCACCTTTGGCTAGCGAGCATACAGGGAAATATCGAGGCGAACCGCCCGCCGACGTAGAGTTGCGACGGCCCGCGCAGGGATTCTATGAGGTTTGCCAGATCATGCTATGGCAACGGCAGTAAAATACCACGGAGCAACAATTCGGTGCTCCCCAGCTTGATTCGGGCGCGACATATATGGCCTCAAAAGAGAAAATACCGGTTCTGTCGCGCTCGCCGAACCGGAAGTCATCATATTACGAAGTTTACATACTTTTTCGCTGTTATAGCGCGGAGTGGATGACTTACGGTATTTTCCGTTTGATTTGCCTTGGGCGCTCGCTCATTCCATCGAGGAGGGCAGTTGACGCGTTTGCCGCTCCGACCGGTTTGCCCTCGGGAATTGACTAATTTACGGATTCGGCGTTTATCCGCCGGCCAGCGATGCCGTCTAGATTTCGAGGTCTCGCAGTGACCGTTCCTCTCGACAGACGGGCGGACGCCACGCGGCTACAGATTCTCCGCGCGGCGTCACGCCAGTTCGCGCACAAGTCGTACAACTTCGTGAGCCTCGATGACATCCTGGCCGACGCGAACGTCACCAAGGGCGCGATGTACTTCCATTTCCGGTCGAAGCATGCACTGGCGTCGGCAATCGTCGAGTACCGGGCGAAGGTGGCGCGCGCGGCGGTGGGCGAACTGCTGGCCCGCAAACTCTCCGGCCTAGAGACCTTGATCGACATCTCCTTCCTCGTCGCGATCGATGACATCGGCGACGAGTCGGCTCGAGCAGGACTCAATCTGCTGGAATCCATTGGGCAGACCGACGGCCTGCGGGGGGACGTGCTTGGGCAATGGGTTGCGGTTTTCACCGAGATCACCCGTAAGGCCGTCGAAGAAGGCGACATCGTCTCGGATCCCGAGACCGTCGCCAAGCTGCTGGTGTCGATGTATCTGGGACTGCGGCAAACTGGCGATCTCGCCGAGCCTGAGCGGTTCCTGCGCGAGTTCGAAAGTGTGTGGGTGATCGTGTTGCCCGGCTTCACCAAACCTGAGCGGATCGCCTATGTGACGCAGTTCATCAAGCGACGCACAGCGATTGCGATGAAGAAGGCGCGACCCCTGTGACCGAATCAATTAGGATCCCGGTCCAGGCCCTCACCACCCGGGTAGGCCGACGGAACTTCCGGAGGTACTCGGACAATGGTGCGCCAGGCCCGATCCGAGGCTACTCGCAGAAAGATCATCACATCTGCGGTCGAGGTGTTCAACGAGATCGGTTATCCGGCTGCCGGATTGGGCGACATCATCGAGCGCGCCGAGATGACCAAGGGTGCGCTGTACTACCACTTCGATTCGAAGGAAGCGCTGGCGACCGCGATCATCGAAGAAGCCAGCGCGAACCTGATGAACGCCTTCCAGGGCATCGCCAAATCATCCGCGCCCGCGCTCGAAGGCATCATCCATGGCGTCTTCGTCGTCGCCGACCAGCTCAGTACCGACAAGGTGGCCCGCAGTGGAACATACCTTTTGCGCGCGTTCGGTGAATTCAACGACGCCGCCGCCCGCACGTATGCCGGCTGGGTGACCGAGATGACGGCGTCCACAGTGCAGGCCGTCGCCGAGGGTGACCTTCGCGCGGACCTCGATGCGCAGGCTGTCAGCGAAACGATTGTCGCCGCGATGCTGGGGGCGGAACTGTTGTCGAACGCGACCGCCGCCGGAGCCGACGTCCTTGAACGGGTCGCCCGCACATGGACGGTCCTGCTGCCGGCGATCGTCAGCGCCGAATCGTTGCCCTACTTCTGCGAGTTCTTGGCGCGCGAGTCGCTGCGGCAGTCGACGATGCCGCTCGCGGAGTAATCAGGGTTCGTCGACCCACAACCGTTCGGTCAGATCCTGGAATGTCGCCAGGGCCACTGGGTCGTCGCCGCGCAACAAAGCGGACTTGCTCATCCGGGCGCGGACGATCGAGCTGTCCTCGTGTATCAATTCGACAACCAGATCGGCATGCGCCCGCACAGCCGATACAGCGGACCCGTCACTGGGCATGGTGTGAAAGATCTGTCCGAACCTGAGCGCCTTGACCGCGTCAAGAGTGCGGCCGACCATCTCCGCGAACGCTGTGTTGGCGAACAGGATCGTGCCGTCCTCGGCGATGGCGAGAACCGGGACCGGAATACGTTCCAGCACCACCAGTGCCGGCAGGTCTGCAAGAAGGGCCATCGGGGATTGGTCGTCTCGGCCGTCTCGTCGCCGCTCCACAATCCCGATTATGCCGGAACGCAGCGACCTGCCGTCGCTCACTTAACTAACTAGGTTTACTCTGTCTGCATCACGCCCCGCGGACGGAGGGAATGTCGATGGACCTGACGTGGTCGACCGCCGATTTGGCATTTCGTGATGAGGTGCGGGCGTTTCTCGAGGAGAAGCTGACGCCTGAGCTGCGGCAGGCCGGCCGTCTCATGACGAGCGTCTACGCCGACCACGCCGCGAGCATGCAATGGCAGCGGATACTGCACGAACGCGGCTGGGCGGCGCCGGCGTGGCCGGTGCATTACGGCGGTTGTGCTTGGAGCCTGACGCAGCACTACGTCTTCAGCCGCGAATCCACACTGGCCGGAGCACCGTCGCTGTCACCGATGGGAATCCGGATGGTCGCCCACGCGATCATCGCGTTCGGCACCGAGGCGCAGAAGGAGTACTTCCTGCCGCGGATCCTGACCGGCGAAGTGTTCTTCTGCCAGGGGTATTCCGAGCCGGAGGCAGGCTCCGACCTAGCATCGCTGTCGATGGCCGCGGTCGACGACGGCGACCACCTCTTGTGCACCGGAAGCAAGATCTGGACGACGCATGCGCGCGAGGCGAACTGGATGTTCGGCCTGGTGCGCACGTCGCGGACCGACAAGAAACAACAGGGCATCACGTTCGTGCTGATCGACATGACGTCGCCGGGCATTCAGATCCGGCCACTGGTCATGACGTCGGGCGAGGAGATCCAGAACCAGGTCTTCTTCGACGAGGTGCGGGTGCCCAAGTCGAATGTTCTCGGCGCGATCGACGACGGCTGGACCGTTGCAAAGTACCTGCTGGAGTTCGAGCGCGGCGGGGGCGCGTCGTCGCCCGCACTACAGGTGATGGCCGAGGAGATCGCCGCGGCGGCCGCGGATCAGCCGGCGCCGGCCGGCGGGCGGTTGATCGACGATCCGGCGTTTGCGCGCAAGCTCGCCGATGCCCGTATCCGCACGGAGGTGCTGGAGATCCTGGAGTATCGCGTGTTGGCCACCGTGTCCGAGGGCGGCAATCCGGGCGCAGCGTCGTCGATGCTCAAGGTGCTGGCCACCGAATTGAGCCAGGCGCTAACCGAATTGGCGATGGAGGCGGCCGGTCCACGCGGGCGGGTGTATCAGCCGCACGCGACGCGGCCTGGGGGCCCGGTGTCCGAGTTCGAGCCGCCTGCCGACGGATATGTCAGCGGCGAGCCGTGGCAGGCCGCCGCCCCGCTGCATTACTTCAACGACCGGGCCGGCTCAATTTTTGCCGGCAGCAACGAGATTCAGAGGAACATTCTCGCGAAGGCGGCATTGGGGCTGTAGATGGACTTCAATCTGAGCAAGGAACAGGAACTGCTGCGCGACGGGCTTCGCAAGTTTCTGTCGACGCGTTACGACCTGGAGAAGAGCCGCGCCGCCGCCAAGACCGGGGCTGGTTGGCAGCCGGATATCTGGCGAGGGTTGGCCGAGGAACTCGGCATCCTCGGCGCTGCGCTGCCCGAAGATGTCGGTGGAATCGGCGGCGGCGCAGTCGAAGTGATGGTCATCGCCGAGGCGCTGGGTCACGCGCTGGTGATCGAGCCGTATGTGGACACCGTCGTGGTGGCGGGCGGACTGCTCGGGCGAGCCGGCGCCACTGCGTTGCTGTCGAAGGTCGTCGAGGGAACCGCGATCGTCGCGTTAGCCGCCGCCGAACCTGACTCGGGTGACGATTGGCAAGACGTGTCGACAGTGGCCGAGCGGTTCGGTGACGGGTGGGTGCTGCGCGGGTCGAAGATCGTCGCCATGAGCGCACCGCTGGCAACGCATCTACTAGTCACAGCGCGCACGACTGGCGGGCTCTCACTGTTTCTGGTCGACGCCGACTGGTCGGCGATCGAGGCGCATCACTACCGGACCGTCGATGACCGCCGCGCCGCCGACCTGGTGTTCGACGGTGTGCGAGGCGCGCTGCTCGGCGAGGAAGGTCAGGCGTGGCCGTCTCTGGCACAGGCACGCGACGAAGGCGCGGCGGCGATCTGTGCCGAGGCGGTGGGCGGTATGCGAAAAGTCTTGGCAGACACAGTCGAATACTGCAAGCAGCGTCACCAGTTCGGTCAGCCGATCGGCAGCTTCCAGATGTTGCAGCACCGGATGGTCGATATGTACATGGAGCTCGAGCAGGCGGTTGCCGCGGTGTATCTGGCGGTGCTCAACCTCGAGGCCGCGCCGGAGGTGCGCGCTCGGGCTGTGTCTGCGGCCAAAGCGACTGTGGGGCGTGCCGCCCGTTTTGTCGGTCAGCAGGCGGTGCAGCTGCACGGCGGGATGGGCATGACCGAAGAACTCGCGATCGGACATTACTTCAAGCGGCTCACCGCTTTTCAATACGAATTCGGGTCAACGGACTTTCACGTTGCGCGGTATACGGAGTTGACTCGGTGATTTCGGCGCGCGTATACGCGCTCAGCGCACGCGGAGCGCGACGCCGTCGGTGACCGTCAACAGCTGTTCATAGGTCAGCGGCATCACCGAGTCGGGCGTGCCGGCCGCGGTCCAGATGAGCGGATATTGCGCAAGAGTCTCGTCGACGACTCAGTGTCCACCCGATGCGCACCGCTGGACATCACCAGCAACGGCTCACTGTCACACTCGAAGACCAGACTGTTGGGATCGCGCCGACCTCGCAGCCGAGTTGTTCGGCGGCAGCGACCGCGGTCTTGGCGTCGGCGTCGAGAATCTTGATCTTCGGCTCGACGCCGGCAGCGGCGACAGCGTCGGCCACTCGGGAATTTCGGTTGTCCACGTTTCGTAGGGTATGGATGTGGGCTCGCGTGGATGGATCCTGTTCCTCGCGATGAGCATCATCTGGGGCATCCCCTATCTGATGATCAAGGTCGCGGTCGAGGGCGTATCGGTGCCGGTGCTGGTCCTTGCCCGCACCGCCGTCGGGGCGGCGGTTCTCTTGCCGCTCGCATTCTCGCGCCAAACATCGACGATCGTGCGGAACCACTGGAAGGCGCTGCTGGGTTTCGCGTTCTTCGAGATCATCGCCGCGTGGTGGCTGCTGTCGGACGCCGAACGCCATCTGACGAGCTCGATGACCGGTCTACTCATCGCCGCAGCGCCGATCATCGCCGCGTTCCTAGACCGCGTCACCGGCGGAGAACGGCTGGGCGTCAAACGGATTCTCGGTCTGACCATCGGCATCTCGGGCGTGGCGGTGCTCGCAGGCCCGAACATCGGCGGGAACACCTGGCCGGTCATCGAGGTGCTTCTGGTGGCGACGTGTTACGCAATCGCCCCGCTGATCGCCGCGCGATACCTCGCAGACGTTCCGACCTTGCCGATGACTGCGGTGTGCCTGGGTTTCGCCGCGCTTGTGTACGCCGCGCCCGCGGCCGCGACCTGGCCCGACCAAATGCCTTCCACCCGTGTGCTTTTGGCGCTGGGAGGGCTCGCGGTGATCTGCACGGCGATTGCGTTCATCGTGTTCTTCGCGCTGATCCGTGAAATCGGCGCGGCGCGCGCTCTGGTCTTCACCTACATCAATCCGGCGGTGGCCCTGGCGGCCGGTGTGATCGTGTTGAACGAACCGTTGACCGCATGGAACGTGGCCGCGCTCGCGCTCATCCTGGCCGGTTGCATCTTGGCGACCCGGCGACCGAAGGAACAGGCTCCCGATATCTCATCGGAGCCGACGACGGTGGCACCGAGATAATGGCCGATCCTTTCGGTGGTCGGCGGCCCACCAGTCACGAACGACAGACGGGACTGCCTTGGGATGCGTCATACCGCGACGGCCCTGCGCCATGGGATATCGACCGACTGTCAAGCGGACCGACGCTTGATCACCGCGTCGCCTCGTTGAAGACGCGTGTGATCGAGCCGTTCTTGATGTCGAAGAATCGAAGCTGGACTTGTCTCCAGCCTCCCAGGTCGGCGATCGTCCACAGCGTTGGCGGCACTGGGAAGTCGCGGGCGAATTCCGCTGTCACGTCGGGTTGTACGGGGCGAAAGCCCGCTCTGGCCCACAGCCGCTGCGCCTCGGTGGTGTAGAGGAATCTCACCAATTGGGCGGCGGCGTCCGAGTGCGCGCTGGTGCTCACGACCGCGACTTGATAGTCGGTCTTCAGTGTCTGAGGCGGCGTGATGTGCTCGACCGGCTTGCCTTGCCTTTCGAGGTTGATGGCATTGGCCTCCGGAGTGATCAACACGTCGCCACTGCCGCTGTTGAAGGCGTCGGTGGCCTCCCGGAGGGTCGTCGGGCCGATCTTGACGTGCTCGAGCACCATGCTGCGGATGTAGTCCATGCCGGCTTGGGGATCCTTGTTTCCGTCACTCATCGCGGCGTACCCGGCGAGCAACGCCCATTTTCCGGAGCCCACTGGTGTCGGATTGGGAACGATCACTTCGATACCCGGCTGTAGCAGATCAGACCAGTCGTGGATTTGCCGCGGATTGCCCTGACGCACCACCAAAGTGATCAATGAACCGAACGGGTTGCCCCGATCCGGGCCGGCGTTCCAGTCGGCGGCGACCCGCTGGGCCTTCACAAGCTGGGTGACGGTGGGTTCGTCGGCGAAGTTGACGACGTCAGCCGGTTGACCGTCTAAGACGGCCTTCGCCTGATCGCCGGACGCTCCATAGGAGGCGCTCACGGTGATGCCGCTGCCCTCGGGGGTAGCGGCGAACGCCGGGAGAACGGCGTTCCAACCGGGCTCGGAGGCATTGAAGGCCAACACAGACAGCGTGTTCTCGGCTGTTCGATTATCCGTCCGTCCCGCTTCCGCGACTTCGCCGCACGCAGCTACAGCTAAAACCATTGCCAAGATCGCGCTGATAGTCACAGCGTGAAACCAATGCTCCCTGTCGCGCCCGCTCATTACGCGCATCGAGATAACCCATCTCCGAGACGAAAATTTGCACGGCCGTTAAATGGTAACGTACCTTTTGCGCCGTGTCGGTATGTTGGGCCGAAAATGTCGTCGCGGGCCGGCAAACGCGTCCCCGCTACAGGACCCGAGCGAATAGCGAACCATCTTGTCTTGCATTTATGCCCTTCGGCCAGGCAAATAACCCCAGGTCAGACAGAGTAGCGAAGACAGCTAAGTTACGGTATTGTCAATTTTGCCTCTTCGCGGAGGCCTAGGTCCCGGCCGTTACCCCCCGACGGCCGGGACCGCTTATTTGTGGGCGTCTTCGGTCCCGAAATGACAAACCGCGCATTAGGGCGCGGGCTCGAAAAGGCAGGGTTGATCAATTCGGCCCGATGACGATTACGCGTTGGCGGCGCCGCCAAAATCATCACGGAGGGGACGTCCCCTGCTCTGATATAGGGCGGCATCGGCCTGGGCATACAGTTCCGCGATGCTCGCGTTTAGCGGTGTCTGCGTGGCCGTGCCGAGGCTCACCGCGGGCGTATTCAACTGAATACTGCGAAGGAACTCCTCGACGACGTCGGGGCTTTCCCCGGCAATGCAGACGGCGAACTCGTCGCCCCCTAGTCGGGCCAAGACAGCGCGTCGAGGAACGGCTTGTGCCCAGTGGTGTGCGTACTCCGTGATGCGACGGTCCCCGGCTTGATGTCCGTATGTGTCGTTGAGGCTCTTGAGACCATCGATGTCGAGAGCGACGACAGTGACGGTTGCCGCAGCCGCTCGGGACCGGGCAAGCAGATCGGTCGTTGCGATCTCCCAGCCCGCGCGATTGAGGAGACCAGTCAGGGGGTCCGTGCATGCCGCAGTGAACGTCGCACGCATGAGAAGTCCGAAGGACTCGGCCGCTACCGTGATCGCCACGACGATGATGAGAAAGGTAATGACACCCACGTGCGGCGCCGGAGCGACAGCGACGGCGATCACGCAGGCAGCAATGAGCGAAACGATCAATGCCCACGCATGGTGGGGTGGATGGAATGCCCGCAGGTACATCGCCAGGAACATCGGGCCGATCAAGCAGACGTACTCGGCAGTCATCGTGACGTGAAAGGCCATCACGATGGGGGTGGCCGCAATCGCAATCACGGTGGCCAACGTGACGCGATCCGGCTTGATAGCTAGGTACGCCAGCGCCAACGTCCCGAGGAAGATGGCGATGATTCCGCCGATCGGGTTGCCATAGGTAAGGTCGGCGCGCACCGGAAACAGCGTGAATACGACCCCGTATATATAGAGAAATGTCGTAGCGCTCAGATAGATTCGCAACAACCGCACTCGCTGCTTACCGTAGAAATGGTTGTTCGCGTCGGCGAGTGAGCTGACGCGATACATGAGGTAACCTGCCTGCGCCCGAGTCGGTCATCAACCGCGAGGTCAACGACCACATTATCGGGTTCTCCTACGAAATCGCGCCATTCTGCTCGATAGCTGGACAAGATCTGATCGACCGCGTTTCTCCAGATTCGAGACGCATTTTGGGTTAGAGCAAGCGGGTCGGCCGGCGATAGTCGCCCAAGCCGACATCGAGGGGCTCTGCCTCTCAATCGCAAACGGCTTCGCCGGTCACGCAGCGCGGCGGGAAGTACGTCTTGAACTGCGGTTTCTGTTCCTTCGAGTTGTTCGGCGGGCAGGCGCAAACCGGCATCAAGAATCCATCAAGGGTTGTCTCATTTGATTTAGCCTCGCGCGCAATTGAGTTCACGAATCGGGCTGCTGCACTTCGAGATTCGCGGCTCCAACGAATGGCCACCCATCGACGCCATCGGTGGATAGCGGATGGACCGAACACCCTCCACGCCAGGGTCCGGTTGCGAAACGTTTTCGATTGTTTTGCCGAAGCGGATCCGTACTCGTTGGTACGGTGCCGGTTGACGAAAGGCAATGATCATGATGCGCAAAACCCGAAACACCTCTGCCTTGGCAGCCGTGGCGATGGCGATCGGTTTAGTTGCCTCGGCTTGCAGCGGTTCTTCAGACTCCGGGACGCAGAAAACGACTGAAGCCGCGACAAGCGCGACTTCCAGCAGCCCCGCAGCCGCGACCGCTGCCCCCAGCGCAGCCGCGACCACAACGTCGCCGGGCACGGCAACGGCCGCCCCAGGCGGCGCGGGCGTGCAATCGCTGTTACCCACACCGCCGAACAGTCAGCAGACCAAAGGTCCTGACAACATTGCGGACAGCGGCATCCACACGTACTTCCAAGTCAACGGATCACCGAATGAGGTGATGGACGCGTACAAGGCCGCGCTCGAAGGCAAGGGCTGGCAGGTGACGACCATCGTGACCTCAAACGGCGGAGGAGGGGGCGGCGGCGCCACCTACACCGGAACCAACGGCGACGCCTACGGCGTCTTTGATGGCGGCGGGTTCGAAACCACTACCTACCTCAACGTCTGCGCATGGCCGACAAAGCCGGCAAACCCGAACTGCAGTCGCGGATAGGCGATAACGGCCTGCTCACCGCTGATCGCGTGTGAGCAGACAGCTCGCCGGTTCGCTCAGAAGTAGTGCGTGGCCGTAGTGCTGGTGCCGTTGTCACAGGTGATCGTCACCGTCCAATTCCGGAACTGTGGAATCGCCGGAACGATCCTGAGGTCGTAGGTGGAGTTGGCCGGCAGCGCGAAGCTGCGGTTGATGTAGTCGGTCGCGTACGTGCACTGCGACGACACGCCGCTGCGGTCCGTGATGTGGGCCTCCAGACCACCCACGACCACATCCCAAGAGACCGTCGGGCCTTGCTTGGGGGCCGGAGGCTGGCTCGGAGGCTGCTGCGGGTTGGTGCAGCCCGACACCACGATGTGTGCGCCCTGTTGGTTCTGCAACTTACTCGTGGCGGCGCTTTGGGCCGCAGAGAGATTTGCGTCGGTCGCGCCTGCAAATTCGCCGTAGTCGTTGGCAGCGGCTGCGGCGCAAGCGTTCTTGGCACTGGCCTCGAGGACGCAGTGGCTACCGCCGTTGTTCTGACAGTTGGATAGCGCGTTAATGCCGGTCTGTTGCTCGTCGGTTCCGACGGACATGCCACCGATGGACACAACGGGCGGGTTATCGTTCGCGAGTCCTACCGCAACGACGACGTACTGGTCGGCGGCATTGGCCGGCGTAGCAAGGCCGACCAGCCCGGCCCCGGCGCCGACTGCAAGGAGCATGGCGGCCGCGGCGATCCGAGCTCGCCGTCCCAAGGTGTTTCTTGTCATGATGTTTTCATCCCCTATCCACGCCCCTGAAATTCCCCACGGAATTACGGACTTCTTTCGTTGGCAACTAGGTGGGGCCTTGTGAATGTCCTGAGTATTCGCCTATACGCAGACGGATTCACGCGAATGAGCAAATACACGCGTGATGCAGGGATCGCTGAAACGCAAGGCCTGCGACATGTCCGCCAGCGCGGCCTCACGGACGATCAGGTTGATGAAGCAGTGAAGTTGTATGCCGATGGCAAGTCGCTGTATCGCATCGACGACCACTTCGGCGTCGACCACACCGCCGTCTGGCAGCAGCTCAAGATGCGGGGTGTCAAGATGCGCGACAGCCATGGGCGCGAGACCTAGGTGTAGCTCCCGCCTTGCCTACACGGAAGCGCTTCCAGACGAGAAGGCCACTACCGCAATCGGATTCATGCACCGAGCCCGAGCATGGTTCGCCGCGCTCGGCATCACCCGAATCGAGCGGATCATCACCGACAATGGAGCGTGCTACCGAGCCGACGCCTTCGCGCGGGCCATGCTCGGAGCGCGCCACCAAAGAATCAAACCCCTACACCCCACACCATAACGGGAAAGTGGAGCGGTAAAACCGTTCCATATGCCGAGGGCATTTGCGCGCTCTTGCTCTGATGTCCATGCGTGCGCAAAGAGGAATTCTTTGGCGAGAATTCTCATGGCCTCGTACACCTAGGTGTGGGTGTCTCACAACGTTGGTCACGCGGAGATGGCACCAACCAGTCGGTAATAATGGAGGGAGCCCAGCTCGCACGAGTCGTGGGCCGACCTGCCGCGCGACTGCCGCCGCCGCGGCATGCGTGCCCCGATCCTCGCGGTCGGCGACGGTGCGCTGGGCTTCTGGAAAGCGCTACGCGAAGTCTTCCCGCAGACGAAGGAGCAGCGTTGTTGGTTCCACAAGCAGGCGAATGCCCTTGCTGCGCTTCCGAAGTCGGCACATCCGGCGCGCAGGCGGCGATGAAGGAAATCTAAAAGGCCGAGGACGCCGACAAGGCGCGGGCGGCGATCACCGCGTTCGAACGAGACTACGGCGCGAAGTTCCCGAAGGCCGCCGCGAAGATCGTCGACGACGCCAACGTGCTGCTGGAGTTCTACCACTACCCGGCGGAGCATTGGATCCATCTGCGCACGACGAACCCATCGAATCTACTTTCGCGACAGTGCGTTTGAGGAGCAAGGTCACCAAGGGGCCGGGCTCGCGGGCGGCCGGGCTCGCGATGGCGTTCAAGCTGATCGAGGCCGCTGAGGCACGCTGGCGCGCTGTGAACGCGCCGCACCTGGTCGCCCTCGTTCGGGCCCGAGCTGTGTTCGAGAAGGGCAAACTCATAGAACGACCGGTCGATTCGTCAACTACGAAGGGGCCGCCTGACGCTCGCCCATCCACAAGGATTTGACAATATCTCATGTGGCGTCGCGATGAGTTTTGCCCTTCGGTGCAGTCTGATCTGCATGGGCAAACTCATCTACGGCTTCAACGTGTCGGTGGACGGGTATATCGCGGACGCACAAGGCAACATCGACTGGTCCGATCCGAGCGAAGAACTGCACCAGTACTGGAACGACTTCGAGCGGGAGACCGCCCTATCGTTCTACGGGCGGCGGCTCTACGAACTGATGTCCGCGTACTGGCCGACCGCCGACAAGACCCCGGACGCCACCCCTCTGATCGTCGACTTCGCCCGCATCTGGCGCGACATGCCTAAGGTCGTGTTCTCGCGCACCCTGGAGTCCGTCGACTGGAACTCCCGCCTGGAACGCCGCGATCCGGTCGAGGTGGTGACGAAGCTGAAAGCCGAAACCGACGGCAGGCTGGAGGTGGCCGGCGCGACGCTGGCCGCACCGATCGTGCAGGCCGGACTGGTGGATGAGTACAGGATCGTGGTCACGCCCACCGCCGTGGGCGGCGGCACACCGTTCTTCCCGACACTACCGTCATGGATCTCGCTGCGACTGTTGGAGAACCGCACCTTCCCGGGCGGCACGGTCCTGCTGCGCTACGAGGCGAAACACGACTGATCGGACATGCACAGCCAGGTGACGTGCGGATGCACTACGAGGTACACGACTCGAGCGGCACCCCCTTACTGCTGTTGCACGGCGGCCTGTTCGACATCCACCAGCAGTTCGGCGAACTGCTACCCGGGAAACTCGACGAACCGCCAACCACCGAGGAGGCCGCCTGAAACTCGCTCATCCGCAGGTCTTGACAATATCTCGCAGCGGCATGGGCCAGCGCCAAGGGCTGGCGCGGCGGCGGTGTGCCGTAGTGGGTCTCGAGCGTGTCGATGGCATCGAGCGTCCATCACTCAGCGCCGGTACATCAACAATGGTGGCGATGACACCGGACTACCCGTGCTACGAAACTGGCCGGGTTACGAAGGCACATTGGCGCAGCCGCTTCCCGACGAAGCGTCCCGCGCAGCACAGAATCAGGAAGTGTCAGAAGCGGACGCCTCCTCAGATGAATCGATCTCCGGCGCAAACTACACCCAACCCTTCCGAACACGGTTGAGCGTAAGATCCTCCACCCAGCGGTCCGGCGACCATCTCTCACAGCTGTCTTGGGGCGGGACCGGTTGTCTCCGGCCGCCCGACATGAGGGTGTTGCCCCGAGGCTCTCACGGAGCTATGCGTTGCGCGGACCTTACAGTGACGGTGCAGCACGCGGCGCTCTGTTAACTTCATGGGCTCGTTAGCTATTGCAACTCGATGGTCGACACAACTGGCGTCTTAGAGCCGATAGTCGAACGAAATGAACAGCCGCAGAGGGTTATTGCGCTGCCACCGCGTAGCGGGGGGAAACTGGTGAATGGTGTAGGGCGGCCGATACAGAATTTCGCCGGTCAAACCGGGCTGTGGCAGCCCCGGGCTTGGGAAGTCGATGGCTTGAATCTTCCACGGCGTACCGCCTTCTTGCCGCAGGCGAAGTATGCCCACCTGTTCCTCCACGAAGTATTCCGTCGGAGGTCCCCCGAGAATACAGTCGATCGAATGGCAGTTCTCTAGGGCACGAAATGTGTTGCCTGCCGCGCGACTTGGCGCGTCGCCTTCCCAGTCGCCCGGATCGAAGTCGGTGCCCTTGCACCAGTCGATGTGAGCGGCTTGCCGCTGTAAATACGCATCTTTGCGGTCAACACGGATCGTGACCTCTAGGTCGTTTTCGTCGAAGTCATCGTGGAACAGAAGCCGACACTGTCGTGCCATCCTTGCCAGAACGTATGCGGTGACCGATGTCGCCGTCCTGATCGCCGCTGGGTACGGTTTCGCCGCAAACGTGGCTTGACCCGCGAAGTCCCATGACTCGATGCGCGATCGAACGGTCTCGGGGGTGTCCTTATCGATGACCGGTCCAAGCGAGTCGATCCGTCTCGTGCTGAACCGCAAGATCGCGGTGCCGCGGGTCGGATCATCGAGTTCTGGCCGAATGCCTTGGACCAGCACGGGCGCGATGGCACTACCGCGTTCGATGGGCGGGTAGTGGAAACCACGCTGCGCGGTGTCTGGTCGCACCTGACACGCGCCGACTCTTTGCTCGGCGATATCGAGCAGCCGGGTCGAAATCCGCTCGAGGGTTGCGCAGCGCGCCTTATCGTCTTGGTGTTCACTGCGTCGAATCGCCGAATGCCAGGACCGCTCCTCCGACTCCTCGATCCGCTCCTTCCATACCTGCTGCCCCTCGAGTGCGCGGGCGCACGCATCTGCGAACCACCGCTCGAAAACCTCGTCCCCGAGGCGACATGCCGCGTCGTATCCGGTCGTGGCCCACCGCACTACGGCCTCGCGGTTGAGTTCCCACTCAACGGCGACGATTGCTTGCAACATGGCAAGCTCCCAGCCACCAACTCGGCGGCCTAGCAGGTATTTGGCCGCTGAATCGAGGGCGGACACGTCAGCGCTGACCACGGAACCGCCGCCTAGTTGCAGCTCCGCAAGCCGGACGGCGAACACTGCCCCCACCATGCTTGCCGTCGCCCGTGATCGTGCCTGTTCCACCGCGGCATCGGATGGCCGATACCCCAGTCGGCCGGCGATCAGGCGCGACTCGAGAACCATGTTGTGCAGCTCGGCGGCCGAGCCGTGATCGCGCAGCTCGGCCGCTATCGTTTCGATCTGGCTATATTCACCCGCGCGGAGTGCGCACAGCAGGCTTTCGTGGGTCCAATTGAATCGAAGGAACTGTGGCAGCACATCCACCTGCCTGAGCAGCGAGGCCCAATCGGTGGCAGAGACCGTAACATCGCCCAGGGCAGCATATTTCGTCTGCCATGCGCTCCGAAGGACATCAAGTCGCTTGACGGCCGAGGACAGGTTTCCTTCGGCGCGATCGAGGCGGACCAAGTTCACCCAGGGTTGAAACGCAAATGCCATCAAGCCCGGGTTGGCTGACAGATGGGCCGACCGCTCGAGCCATCTGATCTCGGCCTCGCATAGGCGCCGTGCCATCGCGGCGCGGCCGAACATCGCTTCGGTCAGTGCCGCCAAGTTGAAACACTTGACCAGGGCGTAGACATGCGCGGAACCGCCGTTGACGACTCCCGGCGCGGAATCCAGTTGGCGCTCAATCAGACTCACCATCCGTGGAATCGGCGGCCGCAGCGAATGCTCCAGTGTGGCAAGCAGGTTCAACGGGGTGGTCAACACGATGCGACGTTCCTCGCCGCCACAAGGGGCGTGCCCGATCGGCAAGTTGCGCATATATGTTGCCGACCGCGTGCTCTCCAGAGGACTCGATCAGGCATCCTCAAAGCGTCGGGCACCGAAACATCCGCCGATGGGAGCTGCCCGAACGAGGTTACAAGCGGACTCCGGCGGGGCCTGGCCCGGAAGAGGCGCCTGGCCGTTGCTGATGACCACAACCAACGCCTACAACACCCGTCCTTCGAGGTGACCTGCATCTGCGTCACGGCGTTTGCCCGTCACCAAACCGTCTCCTGGCGACCACACTTGAATTCAAGTGCGGCACCAGTACTGACCACGGCGATACCGCGATACGCAGATGTCCTATCGCGCGGCCCGATACGAGCCAGTCGAAAATGCGGTACGCACAAACGCCCCGAGCGTACTGCGTTGAGGCAAGACTGCACGGTTCTGCGTTTATGACTGGCGAGATACTGCCCATAGGCGCGCAGTTTGTCACAGCGCTGATCGCATGGTCGGATAATGGGGCAAAAAACTGCGCCAATGCAGCTTCGAGAAGCTATTTCTTCTTGCACGGAGTCATCACAGGTAAATCGTCGGTGGCCGTGCGGTGAATAGCAATCCGTATGCACGCCGAAGGCGCTCTCCACGCATACGTTTGGAATCCGTTGAAGGAGGATCGTGTCAGGCGTAGCGGCGCGATGCAGCGATACCTACCGGTCCGTCGATCGGTGAGTCGCGCCTCGGCGGTCGAAGTCACGTCGGCGGGGTTTCGCCGCCCGACCGGCTTATTGTGGCCGTACGAGCGACCTCCAAAGAGTCCGTTAGACGGGTGGGCTAGCTGCCTAATCGCACAACTCGATACCGCACCATCGAGCCCGGCGGCGACGAACGCGACGGTGCTCAATCAGGCGGCACTCATCTTCAGCCATCTCGGGCATACGGATGTGGCCGCTGCGGTGTGCCACGCGCACATCGCCTGGGTCGGGCGGTTCGTCCCCTCGGATCACCGCGTGTTGGCACAGGCGATCCAACCCTGGATAAATCTTGGACGCCTCGACATTCTTGCGGGGCACCGTAGCCAGGGCCGCAGTCGCCTGGCGGTTGCCGCCAAGTTGGCTCACCACGAGACGGTTGAGCTTGATGGCTGCCGGATTACGCCGGAAGACTGGCGTTGCCTCATCGGTGCGGACCCCCTGCTTCGTCCTGCGGTGATGAACGCCTACGTCGTTGACACCGTCGAGTCGTGGCTTGCCACTGCCGATTACGCCGCCGCGATGAGTTTCGTCGACGACGTGGAGAAGATGGCCGAAACTGCATATCGACGCGCACTTGTGGAGACGCGGTTCTTGTGCCAAATCGAGCTGAGCGAGGTCGATGCAGCGCTCGATGTAGTGGCGTCAGCGAGCCAGCTGGACGACGACCTCAAGCTTGCGCTGCGCTGTCATCTGTTGCACGGCCTGATCGATGCCGGTGTCGATGTACAGGCCCACGAACTGCTCGCCCTTGTGACGCAGCTGTTGCTGGACCGCGACTGGGATACGGTTCCACCGGTGCGTCTGCCCCAGTTCTTCCGACTATTCGCGGCCGGCGCTCATTCCGCAGAACGGCTCGGGGCAGACCGGCGGACTATCGCGCTAGGTCGCAAGCTTGTCGCGCTTGCTACCCGCGCCGGAGACCAGGTCATGCGCATCAATACACTGCAGGCGTTGAGCGCAGTCGATGGCGGCGCGACCGGCGGCCGGTATACCGACCTGCTGGCCGAGGCGATCGTGGGGTGTGATTACGCCGCCATTCGCAGGAGTACGCAATGCAACTCCACGGTCCCCGCCGAACGCCTACAGACCTACGTCCGTCTATATGACAGGGTGCAGACACTACTCGGGTCCGAAGCAACCGCGCATTGGCCTGAGATGCGACTGTCCTGACCTGACTTGCACCAAAGCAGTATCCCCACTGTTGATAAAGCGCGACCAATTTGCACCGTTCTCATCCATACCCTATTGTCGTAATTACACGGCAGAAATACGGCCAGAATATTCTCAGGCTTTTCGAAGCAAATGAATATGTGCGTAATAGTACGTTATGCGCGTCTTACGCCAAGAACGACTATCGGGAAATCTTCGCGTGTCGATGACTCAGCCATTGACACTCAGGCAAACGCCGGAATAGCTTTCCATACCAGTGGCCGACCTAGCGACTCCCGTCGGCCGACAATTCGAATGTAAGGGTGAGAAAGGATCACGTTATGGCCGGTAAGGACTTCATTTCACCTACAGATGTCGAGTTCGACGATCAGGGACGCGCTGTCATCTCTAACCCTGACATTGTGCAGCGTCTGCGTTCGCTGAGCGGTGGCGACACAGTGGCTATCTCCGCCGCCGATGAGCTCAAGAACATCGGTTGCTGTTCGGTCGCCGACGCCCTGCGGGAGCCGTCGCTGATCAGCGAGGTCTCGAAGCTGAGCGAAGCCGCCATCAAGAACGCCGGGTGCTGCAGCGCCTCTGCGCTGGAGGCTCTCAAGCAGCCGTCCTTCAAAGAAGCACTGAGCAACATGGGCGACGCGATGATCAAGAACGCCGGTTGCTGCAGCTCTCCGGAGTTGGAGGCTGCGCGTACGTCGGCCGCCAAAGAGATCGCCGACTTCGACCTCAAGAACATCGGCTGCTGCAGCGTGGAAAGCATGGGCGCGGACAACCCCGAACTTGCCAAGCTCACCGAGGCCGAGATCAAAAACATCGGCTGCTGCAGCGTCGACGAGGCCCTTCAGTAGCGCTGCGTCCGACACGTCGACTGCCCGACGAGGAGAACCCGTGGCAACTCTGCCCGCCCGCGACTATTGGACAGCTGCGGCCGATGCTTTCGCGCCGGACGCACTCGAGTTGACGCTCTTGCCGACCGAGCAGTGCAATCTGCGGTGCACCTACTGTTATGAGACCTTCGCGGTCGGCCGGATGGACGACTGGGTCGTCACCGCCGTCAAGGAGTTGATGACCCGGCGGCAACCGGAACTGCGCAGACTCGTCATCGATTGGTTCGGCGGTGAACCACTGCTTGCGATGGACGTCATCGAGGACATCAGCGGTCTGGCCGAGGAATTCGCTCGATCCAATCCTCTGTTGGATTACCAGTCCTCGATCACGACGAACGGAGTGTTGCTCACCGCCGACTACGCACGCAGGCTGTCGACAGTCGGTGTTACGCACCTGCACGTCAGTCTTGACGGGCCGGGCGCGACTCACGATCTGACGCGCAGACTGCGCGGTGGCCGCGGCACGTACGAGCGGATTGAGGCCAATCTGCGAGAGATCCTCGACAGCGATGTCGACGCGCATATCGATCTGCGCGTACACGTGACGCCGGCCAACGTCGACCTGCTGGACGATTTCACCACTCATCTCATTGACACCTTCCTCGGCGACGACCGGTTCTCCGCCTACTTCTTTCCGATCGTCGATCTCGGCGGCCCTAACCAGGGGGCTTTTCGGGTGCTGCATCCTTCCGAGGCGAACGCGGTGATGCGACGGCTCACCGCACGCGTCGCAGCGGTGCAGAAACGAAAAGCCAAGAAGGGCAAGGGATGTGATTCGGCATACGTGTGCTACGCGGCCAAACCGAACGCGTGGGTAGTCCGCGCTGACGGGAGGCTTGCGAAGTGCACCGTCGGTTTCGAGGACGACCGCAACAACGTGGGTCGCCTGCTTCCCGACGGGTCGCTGGAGGTCCGTGCAGACGCCGTGCGTCCGTGGCTACGGGGATGGTCCGACGGTGACATCCTCAACCTGCACTGTCCGTATGAGGAGATGCGCGACGACGTTCAGAGTGGACTTGTCACCTCACGGCGATAACGCCGATGGCACACGCATCCTGTCGTTTAGCGTAGGTCACCGCTATCTCCCGGTGAAAGGACGACCTGGCCGCATCGAAACACCGGTCGGCGCAATGCAGCTCCCCCCGCTGCCGCCTGCCTTCGACGCTCTCTTGATGACATTGCCATTGCCCGTGCGATCAGCGATAGAGCGGGCGAACAAGATTGATGGGGACGCAGCCGCTGTTCTGGGCGCACTGGGCCACGCCGGCGTCTTGGCAGAACGGGTCATTTCCAGTGACGGTGAGGTCCTGGCGATTGCGCATCGCCCGATGCTTGCGAAGACAGCCGATCAGTTGTGCCAGGACGGACAAGTTCGCCTGCACGAATCGGCGTTCATGCGCCGCGGCGACATCGGGTGGACCATATATCGCGCCGATACCGCCGCATATATCGAGATCAACTCCGCCACAACCGACATCGGGCGGTTAAGTAGAACACTCGATACAGTCGGTCTGACCGCGGTCGAGACGCTCCTTCTGGATAACGAGCTACTCGTGAATACCACCGAGGACACGGCACGCGAGAACGCATGGGAATTCCAGGACGCCCTACTCCATGCGGTCTCTGTGCACGGCGAGGCGACCGCGACCGGTTATGGCACGCGTCCAAGACCAGGGACCTCCGTTGTCAAGCAGGACTGCCGCGGTGCCGGTAGCCGACTGCCGCAACGGCAACGCTCAACCCCCCCACTGCATGAGGTGCTCGTCGACCGGCGTTCCTGTCGCACATTCGCCGCCGAACCGCTCAGCACATCAGCGCTGGTCAGCGTGCTCGATCTGGCTCTGCGCTCACGATCGGCACGCCTATCCGGCTCGCGCGATGTGGTTTTCCATAGCTATCCCAGCGCCGGCGCACTCGACGAGATCACCACTCTTGTCGCCAGCACGGGACCGGTCGCCGGCGTCAGCCTGTATCGGCATAAAGACCACGAGCTCCAACAACTCGATGACTCTACGCAGCGCGCCCACCGAGTGATCGAGGTGCTCTGCGCGCCATGCGGAATCGCGACGCCGTTGCCCTGTACCGCACTGGTGTTTGTCGCTGACTACGCGGTGATGGCCGCCAAGTACGCCAGCATCGCCTACGCCAACATCCTGCGCGACGTCGGATGCGTGTACCAAACCGTATCGCTCGCCGCGACGGCGATCGGCGCCGGCAGCTGCGCCGTCGGGGGTGGCTGGGGACGACTCGAAAAGCGCACCCTGGCAGAGTTTCTCGGCGGTGGCGTGGTGGTAGGCGCCATGGTTTTGGGAGTGCCGTCCTGATAGCTGAATCGTCGATCTCCCTCGCTGGGCCCTCCAACGGAATTTCCGTTGGCGCAGGCTATCTCGTGCGCATTGAAGCCGAGGGCGAGGACGTTGTGGTCAGCCCATTGCTCGGCAAGGGCAGGCTGTGCGAACGGTGCTGGCGCCGCCGACGAGCGGCGGCGACGAATCCACGCGACCTCGCTGAATGGGGCGGCGAGGATGGGGACTTACTGGTGGCATTCAATAAGCGCGTCGACAAGCAGCAGTTGCAGATGAGCTACTCCCAACGACGCGAACTCGATCGCCACGTCGACGCCAGAAGAGTCAATGCTGACCGTGGTCGAGCTGAGATTCCCTATCAACTCGCCAGGATCAGGCGGGACGGGCTGGTGCGCATCGAGCCGGTTGTTCCGCTACCCAGCTGCACCACCTGCTGGCAGGACGCCGCCGTAGCCCCTGACCGGCGAGGGCCACTCAACTTTGTCGGTGAAACTGCAGGAATTGTCACGGCGCTCCTCGACGTGCCGTCGTCGACCGGCGCGCTACCGGACCCCCACGTCGTGATCTCGCGGCTGGCCAATAGCTCGCTGGTTCCCGACCGACCGTTCTGGACCGGAGCGTCGGGTAAGGGTTGGACCGCGCGGGATGCCCTCCGGTCGGCACTCGGCGAGTCCGTCGAACGCTACTGCGCCAATACCGTTAGCGCGCCCGTCATTACCGCCCGCCTTGATGAGCTCAACGCGGCGATTCACCCCTCGCGATTGACGGGTATGAGTCCGGCCGCCGCGGCTGCTGCCGGCCTCGATCCGACGGCAACGAACGCATGGGTCGCCAGCCAGCCGATCGACGGCAGCGAACAACGGTGGGTGCCAGCCTCAGCGGTCTACCTCAACCTGCCTGCGCAGTGGCGGCACCGCGGGGATCTCCCGACGTCGTCGAATGGGTTGGCATGCGGTGCGGATCTTGCCGGTGCGATTGATTCGGCGTTACGCGAGGTCATCGAACGCCACGAGTTCTTTTCAGTGTGGTACGGCCTGACCGATGCCGAGGACGTTTCGAGCGACACTGCGCTCGACTCCGAGCTGCAAGAGGCGTTTACAGCGTGCGGATTACAGCTACGAGTCCTAGTCCTGGGTCGGCGCAATGGTGTGGTGGTCGGCTGTGCATGCTGCTGGCCGCGCAATCCGACTCCCGACCAGCCGGCTTTCACGCTCGGGCTGGGCGCCGCCCACGATGCGGTGGCGGCGTTAACCGATGCCGTCCTTGAACTGGCTCAGGTCTACCGTGGCTTGACTTGGGCGCTTCAGCGACCCTCGCTGGCTGGCCGTGCCCGCTCGCTTGCCGCGGGCAATATCGCGCCGGTCGAACCGTATGACCACGGACTGCTCTATTCCCAGCGTGACGCGTCCGCAGTCCCGTGGCCGTTCGGCCTAGGAGCTCAGCGATCACTTAGTTGCGCGTCGGCTAAAGCCGATCTGGGGCCGGCCTTGTTCGTCGATCTAACGCCCAGGGACGTGCTCGAGACAGTCGGGTGGCGAGTGGTGCGCGTGCTGGTGCCCGACGCAATCCCGTTTCATTGCGGCACGCGAACGATTCCTGATGCACGCCTGCATCTTTCACCTGCACAACTGGCCGAGTTTGCGGGTCCATCACTCCATCCGCTGGCCTAAGGTATAGAGGCTATACACCCACCAAGACGACGTGACCGGGCCATCAATTCAATCCCGAGTTTGACGGTCTCGCGGCTCTCCGAGGCAACGTCAGCGCCCACAGCCTGCCTGGAAACGCAAAACCCACCGCCGAAAGCAGTGGTTCAAGCCGACAGAGGCCCTCTTTTCGTACAAGCGGCATTGAAGAGGTCGTTGTTTCGAGTAAGACCCATATGGTGGAGCTAAGGGGACTCGAACCCCTGACCCCCACACTGCCAGTGTGGTGCGCTACCAGCTGCGCCATAGCCCCGTAAGTCGTGCTCATCGAAGTTACACCACCCGCGGGAAGCGTTCAAAACAGCTGGTCAGGGCACTTCCCCGCCGGCCTCTGGGCCTATGGCCCGAGCCGGCGTGTGTTCAGCGGGTGGTCGGCCGCGGGTTTCCGGAGCGAATGTCCATCCCACCGCCGCAATCATCAGAATCACGCCACTGATCACGAATGCCCAACCGAACGAGGTGTGCTCGGCCACCTGACCGACCACCACTGATCCGACGATCGATCCGAGGTCGGCCATCATCTGAAACGTCGCGACGGCCGTCCCACCGCGCGCCTTGTTCCCGACGATGTCGGCCACCGCGGCCTGCTGCGGCGAGACGAAAATTCCTGTTGCTGCGCCTGTCACATAGGCGGCGGCGAGGAACACCGGCAGCGATGACGTGTAGCCGACCAGAACGGTCGAGGCCGCCGACACCGTAAGGCCGACGATGAGCAGTTTTCGGCGCCCTACCCGGTCCGACAGATAACCACTGGGGATGACGGCGGAGATGTTCCCGATGGCGAACGTCGCAAGCGCGATGCCCGCGAAGCCGGGCCCGCGGCCCAGGACGTCGACGACGAACAGCGGTACGAGCGCGATGCGCAACCCGAATGCGGCCCAACCCGTTGCGAAGTTGGAGAACAGCGCGGCCCGGTATGCCGGATGACGAAGCACCATCCGCACAGACACAGCGGGCTCGATATTCGCCTCCGGTGCCGCCACGGCCGAGTGCCGCAGATTGACGAACACCACCGTTGCGGCGACGAGCAGCGCCGCGCCGTAGATCACGAAGGGGGCCGCCAAACCCAGGCCCGCGGTGAGGCTGCCGAGCACCGGTCCGCCGACCGAGCCGACCAGAAACCCCGACGAGAACAGGCCGGCGACGCGGCCGCGCGCGTCTGGCGGCGAGATCCGGATCATCAGGCCGAGCGATGACACCGTGAACATCGCCGACCCCAACCCGCCGAGCGAACGGAAGAGCAGCAGTTGCCAATACGTTTCGGCGAACGCGCATGCTGCGGTGGACAACGCCACGATCAGCAGACCGCTGATGTAGACGCGCCGCTCTCCCGAACGCTGAACGAGCAGTCCGGCCGGCGGGGCCGCAACCAAGCGCATGAGCGCGAAGGCCGAGATGACGAACGTTGCCGCGCTGATGCTGACCCCGAAGTGGCGCGCGTACTGCGGAAGGACAGGGGCCACCACCCCGTACCCCAGCGCAACCACCACGTTCGCCGCGATCAGTACCCAGACTTCACGCGGCAGCCGCTGCTTCTCAGTTGTCGGACAGTCGCCCTCCGCGGTTGAGCTCACGCGATGACTTTATTCACCACTTCGCGGGCGGCTTCTTGCACCTCCGCAAGATGCTCGGGCCCCTTGAACGACTCGGCGTAGATCTTGTAGACGTCTTCGGTGCCCGACGGCCTCGCCGCGAACCAGGCGTTTTCCGTCGTCACCTTCAAACCGCCAAGCGGCGCCCCGTTACCCGGCGCCGTCGTCAGCTTCGCGGTGATCGCTTCGCCCGCGAGCTCCGTCGCGGTCACCTGCTCAGGAGAAAGCTTCGCCAACCGCGCCTTCTGCTCGCGGTCGGCCGGCGCGTCGATGCGTGCATACGTTGGCGAACCGTACTTTTCGGCGAGTGCGGCATACCGCTGCGACGGCGTCTGCCCTGTCACCGCCAGCATCTCCGACGCCAGCAGCGCCAGGATGATGCCGTCCTTGTCGGTCGTCCACACCGACCCGTCGCGACGCAAGAACGATGCGCCCGCGCTCTCTTCACCGCCGAACCCGATTGTGCCGCTGATCAATCCGTCCACGAACCACTTGAAGCCCACCGGCACCTCGAGCAGCTTGCGGCCCAGCCCGGCGACCACCCGGTCGATGATCGATGAGCTCACCGCCGTCTTGCCGACCGCCGTCGAACCCGGCCACTCGGGTCGATGACTGTAGAGGTAGTCGATCGCGACCGCGAGATAGTGGTTCGGGTTGAGCAGGCCGCCGTCGGGTGTGACGATGCCGTGCCGGTCGGAGTCGGCGTCATTGCCGGTGGCGATCTGATACTTGTCCCGGTTGGCGATCAGCGACGCCATCGCGTTTGGCGAGCTGCAGTCCATCCGGATCTTGCCGTCGGTGTCGAGCGTCATGAAGCGCCACGTCGCATCGACCAGCGGGTTGACCACCGACAGCTCGAGCCCGTGCCGTTCGCCGATCGCGCCCCAGTAGTCGACGCTGGCCCCACCGAGCGGATCGGCGCCGATGCGGATGCCTTCAGCGCGGATGGCGTGCACATCCACCACATTCGGCAGGTCGGCGACATAGGCGTCCATGTAGTCGTGCCGCTGCGCGGTCTGCAGCGCCCGGGCCAGCGGCACTCTCTTCACCGCTTTGAGTCCGTCGCGCAGGATCTCGTTGGCGCGTTTGGCGATCACGCCGGTGGCATCGGTGTCTGCGGGTCCACCGTTGGGCGGGTTGTACTTGAAGCCGCCGTCGCGCGGTGGGTTGTGCGACGGCGTCACGACGATCCCGTCGGCCAGGTCACCGTCGCGGTCTCGGTTGAAGGTCAGGATCGCGTGGCTGACCGCGGGAGTCGGCGTGTAGCGATCAGCCGAATCGATCATCGCCACAACATCGTTGGCGGCGAGCACCTCCAGCGCCGACGCCCACGCCGGCTCCGACAGCGCGTGGGTGTCGCGCCCGATGAACAACGGGCCGGTGGTGCCCTGCCCGGCGCGGTACTCGACGATGGCCTGCGTCGTGGCCAGGATGTGCGCTTCGTTGAACGCGGCGTCCAGACTCGACCCGCGATGCCCCGACGTACCGAACGCCACTTGCTGGTCGACGTCGTCGGGGTCGGGTTCCACGGTGTAGTACGCCGTCACCACCTGGGCTACGTCGATGAGGTCTTCGGGTTGCGCCGGCTGACCGGCACGGGGATTCGCCGCCATGGATCCGATTCTGCTCCTCCCACAAACGCGTCGTGCGCCGGTCCGACGGCTAGACGGCGATACTTTGGCTCATGTTCAGTTTCGACGTCCGCGAGTTGACCGCGGTCTTCGTCGGCGGATCGCTTGGCACCCTGGCCCGGGCAGCGTTGGCGACGTTCGCCGCTCCCGAGCCCGGACGCTGGCCGTGGCCGACGTTCATCGTCAACATCGTGGGCGCATTCCTGTTGGGCTACTTCGTCACCCGTCTGCTCGAGCGTTTGCCGGTATCGAGCTATCGGCGTCCGCTCCTCGGGACCGGACTGTGCGGCGGCCTCACGACCTTTTCCACGATGCAGGTCGAGACGATCAAGATGATCGACGACCGCCACTACGGCCTGGCTGCCGGATATACCGCCGCCAGCATCGCTGCCGGCCTGGTCGCCGTATACCTCGCCACCGCGGCGGTGCGGCGGGTCGGGGTGCGCCGATGACCGTCGCGGTCTGGGCGGGCGTCTGTGTCATCGGCGGCGTCGGGGCCGTGCTGCGCTTCCTCGTCGACCGCGCGGTGTCGGCGCGCATCGCGGGGTCCTTTCCGTTTGGCACGCTGGCGGTCAACCTCAGCGGCGCGCTCCTTCTCGGATTCCTGGCCGGACTCGCGCTCAGCCCTCATCTCGCTCTGCTCGTCGGCACGGGTTTCGTCGGCTCCTACACCACGTTCTCGACGTGGATGCTCGAAACCCAACGGCTGGGCGAAGAGCGTCAAGTCTCGCCTGCGTTGGCCAACATCGTGGTCAGCGTTGTGCTCGGCCTGACGGCGGCGTGGCTGGGCCTGTGGATCGGAGGCCGGGTGTGAGCGACTACCTCAAGCTCACCACATACTTCGCCGAGCGCCTGCGCAGCGGGGACCGATTTCTCGCCGACGCCCTGCTCGACAGCTATGCGCGCGAAGCCGTCGCGACCAGCATCGTGTTGCGCGGTATCGCCAGCTTCGGCCCGCACCACGAGTTCCGCAGCGACGAGTCCTTGAGCCTGTCCGAGGACACGCCGATCGCGATCGCGGCAGTCGACACCGCCGACAAGATCGGCGCCCTGGCCGACGAGATCGTGGCCAAGACGACGCGCGGGTTCGTCACGCTCGAGCGGGCCCGCCTCGTCGGTCGCTCCACTCCGACGGCGCCGACGCCGGACAACGCGAAACTCACCATCTACATCGGACGCCAGGACCGCGCGTCGGGACGGCCGGCCCATCAGGTCGCGTGCGATCTGCTGCATCGTCACGGATTCGCCGGTGCCTCAGTCTTTCTCGGCGTCGACGGCACCAAGTTGGGCCAACGTCGGCGGGCCCGCTTTTTCAGCCGCAACGTCGACGTCCCGGTGATGATCATCGCTGTCGGCGCCGCCTCGAAGGTGGACGCCGCCATTCCCGAACTCCAGGCGCAACTCCCCGCACCCTTGATGACGGTCGAACGTGTGCAACTGTGCAAACGCGACGGCCAGGTTCTGACCCGACCGGCTGCCCTACCGGCCGTCGATGGGCAGGGGCGTGAGCTCTGGCAGAAGCTGATGGTCTACACGTCGGAGGCCACGCTTCACGATGGGGTCCCCATCCACCGCGCGATCGCCCGGCGCCTGTTCGACTCACAAAGAGCCAGCGGTGCAACGGTGCTGCGAGGCATATGGGGCTTCTACGGCGACCATAAACCCCACGGCGACAAGCTGATTCAGATGGCGCGACGCGTCCCGGTGATCACAATCGTCGTCGAAACCCCTGAGCGAATTCAGGCCAGCTTCGACATCATCGACGAACTGACCGGCGAGCACGGCTTGATCACCAGCGAGCTGGTGCCCGCGACCGTGTCGATCGACGACGGAAGGATGGTCGGCGGCACGGCAATGGCCCGCCACGACTACTGACAGTTATATAGGTACGCCCAGCCCAACTTTCGCTTGGAGGAGAAGTGCTCACGGAGTGCATGCACATCTTGGTGGCACGACGAGGTGCTGTGGGAGCTGGTGGCCGCGGCGATGAAACCGGACTACGACGGGTATGCCGAATTCAATCAGCTGCCCTGACCGACCGAACGTTCCTTACCGCCCGAAAAACTGTCGAAATTTCGAGTGGTAAGGAACGTTCGGCGACTAGGCGGGTTCGTCCTGCGACATCCGCGGGAACACGATCGGGCCGATTCCGCGATTGACGAACTTCAGGTCAGCGATCGCGGCATGCAGGCCGATGTCGTGCGGATCGGCGGCATAGCGCGGCGCAATGGAATCCTTTGCCGCCCCGCACAGTTCGACATAGCCGAAGTCGCGCCCCCGAAAGCTGCCGATGAACGGCCGCGAATACTCACCGTCGAGTTGAGCGCGCAGATACCGTTGCCAACGCCATGATGGCCAGTCCTACTCCCAGGCCTCTACCAAGTGCGGGCGGTTCATCCACTCCGTGTCGGCGTCCGCGTCCGGAACGACCAAACGCATCGCGTACGGCTCGGCCAGAATCGGTGTCGGCGGCGCGCCAACTGCGCGGACCTCGTCGGAAATCGACGTCAGCTCGCGCGGCAGGACGGGCTGGAGCACCTCGTCAATATCGGTCATTTGACCGCCGAGCGTGCCCGATCAAGTGAGGCTAGGTTTACCTTCGTTTCTGCCCCACGGCAATATGCCCCACGGCGATGTTTGGTCAGCAGCTGCGGCTAGCGCAGCCGCGACATCCAGTGATCGGCCAGCGCCGACACCCAGTCGGCCGCCACGCGCGGGTCCGCCGGCGGACCGTCCACGACGACCAACTCGTCCACGCCGAGGTCGGCGAGCGGCCCGACGTCGCCGATGCGCAGGTCGCGCAACGCAACGCAGAGCAGCAGTTCCCGTCGATCGCGCCCGCGTTCGTCGCACTGCCGGTCCAGATACGCAATCCGCTCGGCCACCTGTTGCACGTCGGCGAGGTTAAAGCCGTACCAGCCGTCGCCCCATGCCGCCACCCTGCGCAAAGCGGCGTCGCTGTTGCCGCCCACCACGATCGGAATACCCCGGCGGGCAACGGGTTTAGGGTTGACTCGCACCGAGTCGAAGCTGACGAACTCGCCGTCGAACGACGCCACGTCGTCGCGCCACAGCGTCCGCATCGCGGCGACATACTCCGCTGTGCGCGCCGTGCGCCGCTCGAACGGGACGCCGAGCGCGTCGAACTCCTCCCGCGACCATCCGACACCGACGCCGAGCGTCAACCGCCCACCGGACAACGTGTCCAGAGTCGCCGCCTGCTTGGCGACCAGCACTGGGTTGTGCTCGGGCAGCAGCAGCACGCCGGTCGCGAGACCGATCGTCGACGTGGCCGCGGCGGCGAAACTGAGCCCGATCAGCGGGTCGATCCAGTCGGCGCTTGACGGCACGGCGATCTGCCCGTCATCGGAGTATGGGTAGCGCGAGGCCGACCGGTCGACCATCACGACGTGCTCGCCGGACCACAGCGTCGCGAAGCCGCACCGCTGAGCGCCGGCCGCGACAGCGTCGATGACCGCGCGGCTGGCGCCTGCGCCGATGCCAAGGGCGTGCAATCCCAGCCGCATCCGGCGATCGTCTCACGCGGCCAGCAGCAATACACCCACGATGAGCAGTGCGATTACCTTGACGGTTTCCAGGCCGACGTATGCCCAGTGGGCCCGCGAGCGCGGTCCCTCCGCGCCGGCGAGCACGGCGTCGGATCGCCGAGACAGCCGTGGCCGCACCAGCAGGACCTGCGCGAGTAGCGCGAGAACAGCGACGGCTGCCGCGGCCACGATGCCGGTCGCAGGCAGTTTGACGGCGAAGCATGCGACGACGGCGGCGGCCAGGGCAAGCTCGACCGCGTTAAGTGCGCGGAAGACCAGGCGGCCGATGCCAAGTCCGATCTGCAGCGTGACGCCGGGTGCGCGGAACTTCAGCGGGGCTTCGATGAAGGAAATCGCCAGCACCATGCCCAACCACACGAACACTGCCGCAATCGCGACGGCCGAGGCTGCCTCCACCGCCAGCAGCCTACGACAGCAGTTTGGTCAGCACGGCGACGTGGCTGGCATCCAGATCACGCGCGGCGGTCACCAGCGTGACGGTGCCGTGGCGCGCCAGGTCGCGCAATTCGGCCAACGCCGCCGCTCCGTCTTCGCTATCGAGTTCGTCGGCGTAGCGGGCCGCGAACTCATCGAACCGCTCGGTCTGGTGTGAATACCACTTGCGCAGCTCGGTCGACGGTGCGACCGTCGGTATCCATTGGCCCACCCGCGGATCTCCCTTGCGGAAACCGCGCGGCCACAACCGGTCGACGAGCACCCGTTCGCCGTCGTCGGGACCGGGATCGTCGTAGACGCGCGCGGCTTTGATGCGTTTGCGGCCGCCCATGGAGTGGAATCGTATGAGCATGCACGTCGATCGGGTCGCAGAATTGCAGCGCTGGCAAGACGCGGGCGCGGTCTGGGAGGTGATCTCCCGAACGGATACCAGCGTGACGATTGGTCTACTGCGCTGTGACGGAGGCGAAGAAGTCGACCGGTTCACGTCCGACGATCCACGCCTGCTTTCGTTCATCGGCGATCGGCGCAGGAGTGCGGATTGAGGGTGACGATCGGGAAGCGCGGGTGCCTGCATACATCGCCGCGCAGGCCGTCGGCACGGCGGCAATCCTCGGTGTGCTCGGCACGGCCGCCCGCAACGCCGGACTGGGCGTTGCGACCTATTCCGGAGATGTCGCTGGCACATCCGGAATTGCTGGCCGACCAGCTGTTGGCGATGGTGCGGCTCGCGCAACACACGCCGGTGGGCGTGATGTTCCCCATGGTCACCACGCTCGACGAATTGTTCGCGGCGCGTGAGCTTTTGGATGAAGTGATCGGCCGCGCCGGCCGGGACAGACCGGCCGATTTACAGGTGGGCATGATGGTCGAGGTGCCGGCGGCGGCGCTCAAGGCCGCGGCCTTCGCTCCTCACAGGCGGTCGGGATCTTGTGCCGCAACGGGCGAGGTTTCGTCGAGGCCGTATTCGGGGCGGCGTTGCTCGGCGCCGATATCGTCTTGCTCAACACCGACTTTCACGCCGATGCGCTTGCCGCCAGCGTCAGCACGCACCGGATCGAAACCGTGATCTGCGACGACGAATTCGCTGATCGCGTGAGGACGGCCGACGAGTCCGTCACCGTCGCCCATCCCGGCGCGGCCGATGCGTGCGCGGCGAAACGGCGACCCAAGGTTGCTGCGGGTGGTCGAATCGTCCTTCTCACCTCCGGCACCACGGGCCAACCGAAAGGCGTTCCCCGCGTCGCTACGCGTGGTGATATCGAGCGGAGCGCGCCTCGATCCCAGCCTTGCGCGACGATTCATGGACGCATACGGCGACGTGATCTACAACTGTTACGGCTCTTCAGAAGTCGGCGTCGGTGCGCTGGCGACACCGGCAGACCTGCGCGAAGCGCCCGAGACGGTCGGCAGGCCGGTCGCCGGGTGCCCGGTGCGGATTCTCGACGAACGCAGCAAAACTGTTGGGCCACACGTCACGGGGCGGGTCTACGTCGGCGGGGAACTGACGTTCGACGGCTACACCGGCGGGGAAACCAAGGACGTGGTCGCCGGCATGATGAGCGCCGGCGACATGGGCTACTTCGACGAGGCAGGACGGCTGTACATCGTCGGCCGTGAAGACGACATGATCGTCTCCGGCGGAGAGAACGTCTATCCACGCGCCGTCGAGAACGCCCTCGCCGAACATCCCGATGTCGCCGACAACGCGGTGATCGGCGTCCCCGACGAGGACTACGGCGAACGACTCGCGGCATACGTCGTTCCCCGGCCGCAAGCCAGCCTGGGCGCGGACGAACTGCGAAATTACCTGAAAGACAAGGTGTCACGCTATGAGCAACCACGTGACATCGAGATCGTCACAGAAATCCCGCGTAATCCTGCCGGCAAGGTGCAACGAGACGCATTGCCGACCTAGCCCTCAGGTTCGATCACCCACGATCCTTGGCGCAGCACGCCGATCACGGCAAGCTCGGAGTCCAACACCACCAAGTCAGCGGCAGACCCGCTAGCGAGACCGGTGCACGACAGACCCAGCGCCCCAGCGGGATTGATCGAAGTTTGGCGCACGGCAGCCATCAGCGCCTCGTCATGGGGAAGCCCGCTGTGCTTGACGGCGAATCTGAACTGACGGTCCATCGTCGCGGTGCTGCCTGCGATGGTTTGCGTTCCGGCCACGCGGGCCACCCCGTCGGTGACTTCCACCGCCACGGTCCCGAGCTGATAACTGCCATCGCTCATCCCGGCCGCGGCGATCGCGTCGGTCACCACCGACACCTGATCGGGTCCCACGCTCCGGCAAACGTGGCGATACAGGGCGGGATCGACATGCACTCCATCGGCAATCATTTCCACTGTCACCCTGGGGTCTTCGAGCAATGCGATCACGGGACCCGGCTCGCGACGATCGATGGGTCGCATCGCATTGAACAGGTGCGTGCCTACCGTCGCGCCCGCCGCGATCGCCGATCGCGTCTGCTCATAGGTCGCCTCGGTGTGACCAACGGCAGCCACTGCGCCGGCACCGACGACCTTGCCGATCGCCGCCAACGCACCGTCGCGTTCCGGCGCGAGCGTCACCATGCGGATGGCTCCTGCACCAGCATCGAGCACGCGGTCGATCTCGGCGCTGTCCGGGTCACGCATCAGCGACGGATCGTGGGCCCCGCACCGCTTGGTCGAGATCCAGGGGCCCTCCAGGTGGATCCCGGCGATCAAGCCGGCGCCGACGTAGTCGACCAATTCCTCGACCTGGCACCGTAATTCGGCTGGACCGGCGGTCACGAGAGAGGCAACCAGTGTGGTGGTGCCGTGCCGGCGGTGCAATGCCACGGCGGCGGACGTGTCGGCGTGCGACGCAGCTGTGAAGTTCGCCCCTCCTCCCCCGTGCACATGTGTGTCGACGAAACCCGGTACCACCGTCACCGAGCCGAGGTCCCGATCCGGGGGCCGCGGCGCAGGGCCTGACCCAACGGCATTCACGATGCCCTGCGAAATCTCAATCCAGCCGGGCCGCAACAATCCTCGGCCGGTGAGCAGTGTGTCAGCGGTCAACAGCACTCAGATGCCCTGCCAGTCCGGTTTGGCGCCGTATGTCTCGCGGTAGTAGCCGGCAAGCTGAAGCCGGTGCGCGGCAGCATCATCCAATAGCGCGGTCACGTGCGGATGATGCTGCAGGATGGTCGCCGGCCACATCGCGCTGACCGGCCCTTCGACCAGATGGTGTACCGCTTCGGCCTTGCGGATGCCGATCGCGACCAGGATGAGATGCCGGGCCGTCATGATGGTGCCCAGCCCCTGGGTCACGCAGTGCGTCGGGACCGAGTCAATGTCACCGCCGAAGAAGCGGGCGTTGTCCATCCGCGTTTGTCTGGTCAGCGTCTTGATGCGCGTTCGGGACGCAAGCGACGATCCCGGTTCGTTGAACGCGATGTGCCCGTCCGTGCCTATGCCGAGGATCTGCAGATCCACGCCGCCCGCCTCGCGGATCGCGGTCTCGTATGCCGCGCATGCCGCAGGTATGTCATCGGCCAGGCCGTCGGGGCCTTGCACCGACCCTGCAGCGAAGTCGACCCGGGATACGAAGACCCTGTCGATGACATTTCGGTATCGCTCGGGATGGTCGGCGGGCAGGCCCACATACTCGTCGAGGGTGAAACCCCGTGCCTGCCGGAAAGAGACAAGCCCGGCATCGTGGCGTGTGACTAGTTCGTCGTAGATGGCCAGCGGCGACGATCCGGTGGCAAGGCCAAGGGCGGCATCCGGTTTGCGACCGAGCAGCGCGCCGACCGCATCCGCCGCGACCCCGGCAATCTCCTTGGCGTCGGCCAGGATGACGACTTCCATTTACTTGTTCGCCGTGAAAAGGCTTGTCCCCGAAGTAATATCAGCGCCTTCGAAGACGGCCTCGGACGGGATGACGTTGTTTGGCTCGCGTTCGTCCATGACGACAACGGGGACAATCGGATTAAGCCCCTTGGCCTCGACCGACGGGACGTCGTACGTGATGACGACCTGTCCCGCGGTGACGTCGTCACCCTGGCTGACGTGGGCCGTGAAGCCTTCGCCCTTCAGCGCGACGGTGTCTATACCCAGGTGCACCAGGACGCCCACGTTGTCGGCGGTCATGACGATGTAGGCGTGGGGAAGCAACTTCAAGATCTTGCCGCTGACAGGAGCGACCGCGTCGATAACCCCGCGCGGAGGGTCGACGGCGGCGCCGTAGCCCACCATGCCCTGCGAGAAGACGGGGTCAGGGACGTCGTGAAGCGGAACTGCACGCCCTGCGACCGGGGCGAGGACCTGCGTCGTGCTCACGCACCAACAATACGAGCGTGCCGGAAAGACGGCCTCAAGTTCGGCGGTTCTCGTCTAGGCTTCCGCTGAGCTTCGGCAGCGGTGACGTTTGCGCGACAGGAGGTCAGGATAGATGAGCAATACGACGAAACCTGAAGGGGCGCAGACGAAGTCGGGCATGAGGATTCCGGGATTTGCTCAGCTGCAGCGGCTCGGCAAGAGCCTCATGTTGCCGATTGCGGTGCTGCCCGCGGCCGGGATCCTGCTGCGACTGGGCCAGGACGATCTGCTCGGCAGAATCCATGCTCCGGTCATCGGGCCGTTCTTCAAGGCGATGAGCGCTGCGGGCGACGCGCTGTTCACCAACCTCCCGCTGCTCTTTGCCGTCGGTGTCGCCATCGGATTCGCGAGGAAGGCGGACGGTTCCACCGCCCTGGCCGCCGTCGTCGGCTACCTGGTGGTGCAAGCCGTGTTCAAGACCATGTCGCCGATCGTTCTCGCCGGCGAGGTCGACAAGTCCGGCGACCAGGCGCAGATCAACTACAGCGTATTCGCGGGAATCGTGGTCGGTCTGGTCACTGCGTGGCTCTTCGATCGCTACCACACCATCCAATTGCCGTCCTACATCGGATTCTTCGGGGGCAGGCGCTTCGTGCCGATCGTGGTGTCGTTGGCGTGCCTGTTCCTCGCGTTCGCGATGAGCTACTTCTATCCGATCTTCAATGCGGGGCTCACTGGCCTCGGCAAGTTCATCGGCGGCTCGGGCGCCCTGGGCGCATTCGTGTATGGATTCGCCAACCGCATGCTGATTCCACTGGGCCTGCACCACATTCCGAACTCGTACGTCTGGTTCCTCTACGGCGACTACCAGACGCCCGACGGCAAAGTCGTCACCGGTGAACTCACCCGCTTCGCTGCTGGAGATCCGACGGGGGGCCATCTCACGTCCGGGTTCTACCCGATTCTGATGTTCGGGCTGCCCGCCGCCGCTTTGGCGATGATCCACGTGGCGAACAAGAAGCAACGCAAGGTCGCCGTCGGCATTCTGTCCGCGGCAGCACTGACCGCGTTTCTGACCGGCGTGACTGAGCCCCTCGAGTTCGCGTTCATGTTCGTGGCGTTCCCGCTGTATCTCATCCATGCGGTGCTCACTGGGCTGTCACTGGCCATCGCCTACCTGCTCGATATCCACCTAGGCTTCTCGTTCTCTGCAGGGCTGGCTGACCTGCTCCTTTACGGTACGGCGCCGGCCGCGAAGAACATCCCGTTGCTCCTCGCGATGGGTGCGGTGTTCTTCGTCGTCTATTACCTGCTGTTCCGGTTCGCGATTACGAGGTGGAACCTGCGAACTCCGGGACGGGAACCGGAGAACGAATTCGAGGCAGAGGAGGAAGCAAACCTCGGCGAGGGTGCCGACGCCGTCACGTCCGTCGCGGCGGGTGGCTCCGTCGCCACACTCACTGCACCCGCCCCCGTTGCGACCGACAGCAAGGCCGAGCAAGTCATCGGGGCGTTCGGCGGCCGGGAGAACCTGGTGAACGTCGACGCCTGCATCACGCGTCTGCGGGTGGAGGTCGCCGATAAGGGCAAGGTCGATCAGGCTCGTCTGAAGAGTCTGGGAGCCGCGGGTGTGGTCGAGGTCGGCAACAGTGTCCAAGCGGTGTTCGGCACCGACGCCGAAGCGCTGAAGAACGACATCAACGAAATCTTGTAAAGCGAGAGGAGTCTCTTTTCCGAGCCGTCAGCATGTGTTGACGACTCAGAAAAGCGCCGCGCGCCGGTGGTTCGACGTGTTCAGCGCGGAACCACCGGCCGCCGAAACTCAGGGTTGCTTGGCGTATCGGGTCAGGAACGCGATCGCCGCGATCACCGCGACGACACCGATCGCGCCCCACAACACAAACGGGAAAACCAGCGACACCGGCGACCAGCCGACGCTGGAGAGCGCCGTGGCCGTGTAGAGCAGCCAGAAGAGTCGATAGATGCACCAGAGCGCGGTAATACCGGCGGAAATCCCGAACCACAGGCTCCGTGTGCGGTCGACGCGGTTGATCTGTTCCTGGATGCGAGTCGGCACGATGTTCACTGCTGTATTCCTTTCGTCAGGCGCGCCTCGTTGGCGTCGTCATGGCGCCAAGTACATGCGGCGGGGGTGGCTACCGATCCCAAGAAACCGTTGCCCTTCCCCCGAATCGGCCTACCGTCAAAGCAGTGAGGAGGTCAGTCCAATGACACGAACACGACTCGGCTCGCTGGGTGCAGGCGGGCTCAATTGGAACAGCCTTCCGTTGCGGCTGTTCGCCGGGGGCAACGCGAAGTTCTGGGATCCGGCCGACATCGATTTTTCGCGTGATCGGGCGGACTGGGAGGCGCTGACCGATCGCGAACGGGACTCCGCCACCCGGCTGTGCGCACAGTTCATTGCCGGCGAAGAAGCGGTGACCCAGGACATCCAGCCCTTCATGACCGCGATGCGCGCAGAAGGGCGCCTGGGCGACGAAATGTATCTGACGCAGTTCGCATTTGAGGAGGCCAAGCACACGCAAGTGTTTCGGCTGTGGCTCGACGCAGTCGGGCTCACCGACGACCTGCACAGCTACATCGACGAGCTTCCGGCATACCGGCAGATGTTCTACGAGGAGCTCCCCGAATCACTCGGGGCGCTGTCGTCGGATCCCTCGCCGGCCGCCCAGGTCCGGGCATCCGCAACGTATAACCACGTGATCGAAGGCATGATGGCGCTGACCGGATACTTCGCCTGGCACAAGATCTGCGCCGAGCGCGGCATCCTGCCCGGCATGCAGGAACTCGTCCAGCGGATCAGCGACGACGAGCGACGCCATATGGCGTGGGGCACGTTCACATGTCGGCGCCACGTCGCAGCCGACGATGCCAACTGGACGGTGTTCGAAGCGCGGATGAACGAGTTGATCCCGCTGGCACTGCGCAACACCGATGAGGTCTTCGCCATCTACGGCGACGACGTCCCCTTCGGTTTCTCGAAGGACGAGTTCCAGCAGTACGCCGCCGAAAAGGGGATGCGCCGGCTCGGGACGATCAGTAACGCGCGCGGCCGGCCCGTCGGGGAGATCGACGTCGACTGCTCGCCGCTTCAACTGGAGGACGCGTTCGCCGACGAGGACGACAAGGCGCTGGCGACGTCGGTCTAGTTCTCAGAGCACCGTGAAGAGTTCGAGTTGGATGTTGTCAGGGTCTCGAAACACCACTGTGGCGAATCCGAACGGTACATCGCCGGTTCTGATTCCAGAGTGCTCGACGCCGGCTTCGTCGAGCCAGGCCGTCCACGCCTCCAGCTCTTCGCGTGTGGCCACGTTGAAGCCCACGTGGTCCAATCCCGTACGGGCCTCGTCGAATTGCTCGCCGGCATTGCCGGTATTCGCGTGAAGCCCGATGGCCAGACCCGAACGCGGCTCGACAAGCAGCACACCGTAACCGGTCTCCTCCCGCTCGTAATGCGGGAATTCCATTGGCACTCGATCGGCGCGGAACACCCGCTGGTACCAGGCCGCACTGGCCTCGATGTCGCGCACCGTCACGGAGAAGTGGTGGATTCCGGTGATGCCGGGGGCGTCGTCACTCATGCCTGGCAGCGTACTTAACGGGGCTGGAGCACCGTAACGGGAATTTCTCGGTCGCCTGCCTGTGCGCGGAACGTGGGTTACGCGACATGCGCCAACGCGATGCGCAGCCGTTGCCTACCGCGGGACACCCGCGACATGACAGTGCCGTGAGGGATGCCGAGAATCGCAGCGGTTTCCGCGTACGTGTATCCCTGGACATCCGCGTAGTACACCACTTCGCGGAAACCCTCAGGCAAAGCGCTCATCGCAGCCTTGATCTCGTTGTCGGGCAACGCATCAAGGACCTGCGCTTCGGCGGAACGCATTCCTACAGGCGGCCGTGCGGCGCTGCTGGCCAGATCCCGTTCGGTGATTTCGTCGACCGCGACCTCGGCTGGACGCCGCTGCTTGGTCCGATACGTGCTGACCCACCGGTTGTAGAGAATCCGGAACAGCCACGCCTTGAGGTTGGAGCCTTCCCGGAAGGTGCCGAAGCCCGCATATGCGTGCAGAAGTGTGTCCTGCAGCAGATCTTCGGCGTCCGCTTGACTGCGGGTAAGCCGCCGCGACCCACGCATCAGGACATGGAAGAGGGGCTCCACTTCACGGGCGAAACGCGCGGCGAGGTCGTTGTCCGGCTCGGACGCGTTGCGAACAGCAGTAACAGTCACGGGAAACCTCCAAGTCGTTGTTGAGATCAGACTCGCGGTTGCTGAAGGTGAAGCGAACCCTTGGAAGTCCGTAGTCAGTAGTCCGTAGTGGACGACAAAGTACTGACGGTCGTGAGTGACGGCCGGGTCAGCTTGCCCAGGACACGGTGCGAAGCCGCCTGCGCGATTTGATGCCGAGCTTGACGAAGACCTTCCGTAGGTGCCATTCGACGGTGTGCGTGCTGATGAACAGCTGCGCACCGATCTCCTGGTTGGTCAGACCGTCAGCGGCCAGCCTCGCGATCTGCTCCTCTTGGGCCGTCAATTCGCCTCCCGAGCTGACCGGCCGCTTGCGCACCTTTTCGCCGGTGGCCACCAACTCTCGGCGAGCCCGCTCTGCGAAGGCTTGCGCGCCCATTCGGGTGAACATCTCGTGGGCGTCGTTGAGGTGCCTGCGGGCATCGACGCGCCGGTTCATACGACGCAACCATTCGCCGTACTGCAAGCGGGTGCGGGCGAGGTGCACGACGACGCGGGTGCGCTCCAAGCGTTCGATGGCTTCGGTGTAAAGGCTGTCGGACCGCTCGTCGTCGGCGAGCAAGGCTCGCGCATTGGCCAGGGCACCCAATCCCCAGTCGGTCCCGCTAGCGCCCGCGCGTTCTTCGAGCCGCCGCACCGCCTGCGCCGCGGTTTCCTTGTCACCGGTACGTGTCGCGGCTTCAATCAGTTCGAAGAGACACCAGCCGTGGAAGCCGAGATCGTCGTATTCACAGCCATCCCGCGCAGCCGCGAATGCCTCCTCGTATCGGCCGAGCCCGTTGTACAGGACGGCGGAGAGGTACCCCGTCAGACCGAGTACGCGGCCTTCACCCCTAACAGTCGCGTCTGCGGCGGCCGCCTCGATCGGACCGACTGCGTCGGCCGGGATCCCCCGCCAGGCAGCCAGGGTCAGGGAGTGATACCTCAGCGGCGCGTAATCCGTCGCCGCGGTGATGGACGCTGCCTCTTCGATAAGTGTTGCTGCCGTGGCGAACTCGCCCGCCAGCACGTGGACTCCCGCCCGGTAGGCCAGCGCTGGGGGAAGTACGGCCAGTGCACCGGCGTCCCGGGCTTGGCGAACCGCGGCGGCGGCGAGTTGACTGTAGATCGCGTCGTCCCACACTTCGCCGACCGCGGATTCCTGCACGATCGACAGGCCGAGCGACATCCAGCGCAGCGCTTGACCATCGTTTTGCTGCGCTTGACTGCACATCATCTCCAACGCGGTGCGCAGCAGGTCGGAACCGGCACCCCCACCGCCGGTGATCCGCTTTGCCATACCGCTCAAGAGGACGTCGATCGGCCGATTCAGCTTCGACACTCGGCCGACCGCGGCGCCTGCAGCCTCGGCAACCTTCGCCATTGCGCCAGGTTCACCGAGTCGACCGGCGTACATGGCAGCGGCAAGACCCTCGAGGTAGGTCTCCTGGGCCAAGTCATCGTCGAGGGTGTCAAATCGCTTGGCGGCGTTGAGCAATTGCGACGCGGTTTCGCTGAGTTGGGGCGCACCGGTATCCCCTCCGCGGCGGCGGGCGAACTCCATCTGGGCGCGCAATCGAGCGTCCTGAGCCTGTTGCAGGTCGGACAGCGGCGCGAGTTCAGCGATCGCAAGGAGCTCGTAGGCCGCCCTCGGCGCTGCAGCATCTCGTTTGGCCTGTGCGGCCGCGAGCGCCCTGGCCCCCCGAAGGGCCGGGTCCGACGACAGTACGGTCGCGCGCTCCAAGAATGCCGCCGCCGCGGCTATGCCGCCCCTGCTTTGCGCCCGACCGGCCGAGCTTTCCAGCTCCGCGGCCACTGCATCATCGGGTCCCGCCGCGGCGTTGGCGGCGTGCCATGCCCGACGGTCGGGGTCGTGTTGCCGATCGGTTGCATCGGCCAAAACCCGATGTATTGCCCTGCGCTCGATCAGATCGGCCGCACGGTAAGCCGCCGAACGCACCAACGGATGATGGAATCGCATGCGCGGACCGAACTCGATCAACCCCGCAGCCTCGGCCGGCGCCAATGCATCGACGGGGATACCAAGTTTCGCCGCCGCGCGTAGAAACAAGGCAGCGTCGCCAACCGGCTCGGCAGCCGCGAGAAGCAACAACCGTCGAGTGTCGGCTGGGACGGCCTCGATACGACTTACAAAGCTTTCCTCGATCTGTCCCGCTGATTTGCGCGCACCGCCGGTGTTCCAAAATCCGCCGGCCAGCTCCGCCGCGGAGACGTTTCGCGGCACCTCAAGCAGGGCCAGTGGAATCCCCCGCGTCTCGGCGACAATGCGGTCGCGCACCCGCTCGTCGATCCGCCCCAACAAAACCGATTCCAGCAGCTGCCGAGCGTCGATTTCAGACAGGCCTCTGATCACGAGTTCCGGCAGACCACCCAACGCCTCCGCGCCGCCATCGCGCGCCGCGAAGACCAACGCGACCGGCTCGGCCAACAGTCGCCGCGCAACGAACGCAAGGGTCTGTACCGACACCTGATCGAGCCACTGCGCGTCATCGATGATGCAGAGCAACGGCTGATCGTTCGCAGCGGCGGCGATCAAGCTCAGCACTGCCAATCCGACCAGGAAACGATCCGGGGTCGCGCCGACTCCGCGGCCGAACGCTACGTTCAGAGCCTCCCGTTGCGGTTCCGGTAGCTCATCGAGGTGAATCAGCAGCGGTGCGCAAAGCTGCTGCACGCCGGCGAATGCGAGTTCCATGTCGGACTGCACGCCCGCCACCTGGACACAGCGGAACCCCGACGCCAGCTCTGACACATACCCGAGCAGTGCGGACTTGCCGACGCCCGGCTCACCGCGAAGTACCAGCACCTGGCTACTGCCGGATTGAACGGTCGATAGCAGACCCCGAAGCGTCTCGCATTCGGTGTCGCGACCGCGAAGACGTTGCCCCCGACCCTGGCTCGACATAAGCTCCACTGCGTCCGTTTGCAGTGAACCTTACCGGTTGGCCAGTCGCGAACACCCATCACCGGACCGGTGAGGGGCCCAGACGGCGCCCGTCGTGGCACAGGGCCCCGGGACCGCAGCTGCGGACCCGAGGTTCATCCGTCAATGAATTAGCGTGGCGTCCAAGCAGTTCCGACTACGCTTTGGCGGCCACTTCGAGAATCCAGTCCTCGAACCGCGTCTCGAACAGAGTCGCGCCGTCACCGGGGACAAGGGTGCGCTCTTCGATGTCGATACCCCAGTACTGCGCTTTGGGATCAGCGACGACCTCGCGAGCATCTCCGCGAGCGGTCAGCGCGGTCCGGATGAGATCGGGAAGCAGAAACGCCTCTGGCCCACCGATTTCGGTGATGCCGTTAACTGGGGCATTGACCGCGGCGATGGCGAGCCCTTCCGCGACGTCGGCAGCGGCCATCGGCTGAAAATAGGCCGGTGGCATGCGCACCGTGTCGCCGACCGTCGCGGAGTCGGCGAGGGTCTTGATGAACTCGAAGAACTGCGTCGCGTGGACGATGGTGTAGGGGACGGGACCGTCGCCGATGAGCTTCTCCTGCAGAAGCTTCCCGTGGAAGTAGCCGCTCTGTACGGCTAACTGATCGGTACCCACCACTGAGAGAGCGACATGGTGCCCGACCCCGGCGTCTTTCTCGGCCGTCAGCAATTTCGTGGTTGCCGTGCGGAAGAACTCCATCGCCGCGTCGTCCAGCGTCGGCGAGTTCGACACGTCGACGACGACCGAGGCGCCCGCGAGAACCTCGGGCAGACCCTCGCCCGTGAGCGTGTTCACACCGGTCGAGGGCGCCGCGGCGACGGCGTCATGACCGTGTTCGGTCAAGGTATGCACCAACTTTGACCCAATCAGGCCGGTGCCACCGATTACGACGATTCTCATGATGTGCCTTCCGTTGTCTCTGACAGCATTCCGACAGCCAGAACGGATGGGCCGTCGCGAATTCATCCCGGCACCAAAGAACTTGGTCCAGACCGGCTTACCCGTCGGTGCCGTCGCTGCCGTCGGCACTGACGGCGCCGACGAAATCCACACCGAGGTCGGACGGGACGATCACCGGGACGCTGAAGGCCACTGACGGCGACGGCGACCCGCTGAGGTACTTCGGCGGCGGCACGAGCACCAAGGGGACGCTGACCGTCTACTAGGACGGCACCTACACCTGCACGCCGAAGGCCGACACCCGGCCCGCCGCCTGGGGCACCCTGCGAACGACCCGAAGCGGATCGACACCTTCGACGTCTCGATCTACGACGGCTGCGGCGCCGCCGTCACCACGACGATCTCGTTCACGATCCAGGCAGCAGTTCCCCCGATTGAAGTCCACTACGGCTCACAGGCGGAGTCTTCCCCTACCTGTACGCACTGCAGGGCCGGCCGATAGACGAAAACTTGTACATCAACGGCACCACTGGCGAACTCCGCTGGACACCGTCGATAACCACTGTCCTGTCCGGGATCACGGAGTACACGATGCACATGGTGGTCTTTGACAGCGCCGGGAACACCGGTTCGGTGGACGTGGTGGTCCCCGTCAAATTCCCGAACCCGTTCGCCACGCTCGCCTCGTTGGCCGACCAGGAAATCGACGATTTCATCGAATGAGTGGCACATGAAAAAGCTCAACTAGAGAAAGAGCGCGCCGACGCCGCCCTCGAGTTTCAGAGACAAGTCGAGGAGGCCAAGCTGCGCAAGCTCGCCGATCCCAACAACCAAGAGGAAATTCCGACCGTAGATCCGAACGACTACATGTACGCCAATTTGATCGGCAGCGCTGGATCCGATCTTGACTCGTTGCAGACGGAGCAAGCGCGGTGCCAAACCGCTTCGATGTAACCCTCACCGCGCAAGCGCAGTGATTCAGCGAAACGGGCCAGGACTTTCGCCCTGGCCCGTTCCCTACTTGGTGGAGCTGGCGCGAGGTTATTCGAATAAATCATTCTTAAGAGACCACTACCGTGACCTGGTCAAACGGGTTCAGGACGCAGCTCCTCGACCGCAGCCGACCGTTAAGACCGGCCGAACCCGTGCCTTGAAGCGACAGGTCGGTAGAGAGGAAGTTGACCAGATCATCGCGAAATATCAATCAGGCGTCTCCACAAACCAGCTCATGACCGAGCATCACCTCGCCAAGCGAACCATCTCTGCGCTCCTCAAAGCGAACGACGTCCAGCTCCGGCGTCAGGGCCTCACCGACAAACAGGCCAGGGAAGCCGCCGACCTCTATCAAGCCGGTCACTCACTGGCTTGGATCGCCCACCACTTCGACGACATCTCCCCCACAACTATCCTCCGAGCTCTGCGCAAACGTGGCATTGCGATTCGATCTCGGTCGGGTAGATCTTGAGATCACCGCTGCGCTACCGCCGGTTTCCATGGATAACGCGCGGAAATCAAGCTAGGACAAATCACCGCTCTCAAGCAGCATGATGTATGCGGTGACATGCATCAGCGCGATCACGGCGTTGATTCGCGAGTACTGCAGCCGCGAAACAGCATGCGCGCTGCCATGTCTGGTGAACTCGCGAGGGATGGAATCGCCGCGACTCTGCCAGAACTCCGTGTGCGAACCCCAGATGCCACCGAACACCATGGCGGCCCGCATCGGCAGGTCATCGATTGAGAGCCGGTTGCGTTGATTCGTTACCTCCCTATGCGAAGGCCCGTCGAGCGTCTCGCGCAGCATGGTGTCGAGTAGGTTGGCGGCAAGCGCCTGAGCCCCTTCGGAATGGCCCTCCTCCAGCATCTTGATGACATTGAGCGCGAATCCGCGGTACTGAGCGAACTCAGCCTCCGACGCCGATTCGATCGACTCGCGACAGGCAGCAACGACCCGCTTCCAGCGTCTGCCGAGAATGCGACGACGTTCCTGCTTTGATGAGGCTGCCAACAGAGCGTTGAGAATGTCGGCCGGGGGAACCCAAGCCAGCGCAAGCCCCTCGTCAAGCAGGAGAGTTTCGAGCTGACTCATACCACGAACGCCACGCCAATTCGGCGGGAGCATGCGGTCGATGATTCTGCTGACATTCTCGAAAATGCTTTCGAACTGAGCCCGTTGATCGGCATAGATCTTGTTAAAGGCCTCTAGGCTCGACGTATCGATCAGATTCTTAAGCGCGAGGGATTCAAAATTGAGGGCTGGACCAAGTAGCCGTGCATAATCGAGTTTAAGCGGCGGAAGATCAAGCTTGAATTTCGGTAAATTCACCTGGAGTGATTTCGCTAAATCCACTCCGAAGTTTTGAGTCTGCACCAGAGATTTTGCTATCGCATCCAGGTTAGGCATGGCGTCACGCTGGATCTTCGCCAATGAGGGCATGATTTTCGACAGGTCGAGGCCCTGCATACCGGTGACGAGACCTTGGTACGCCTTTCTGACCTGCTCTTTTTGCGCATCAGTGAGTTCAGGCTTTTCGTCGGGGGAAGCAGGCATGGTGTCGGTTCTCAATTCAGGCTCTGTCGGGATAGAGCTTAAATAATACGTAAAATTTGGTGGGGCTGGAAGGGGTCGAACCTTCTGCCAAGTGGTTATGAGCCGCCTGCTCTACCGATGAGCTACAGCCCCATATTTCGAATCCGCAAGAATGGTATTACGTCACACCTCACACCTATGACCATTATATCTATATCTGGCCCTGCGACAAGGCGAGTAGTTCCTGCATGATGTCGCTATAACTGCCAGGCTGAGTCTCACATCTTCAACTCAATTAGAAGTAACTGAACTCCATTGCCTCGACGAGAGCGATTTCCCGCCTCGTCAAGTTGAATAGCTTGTAAAAGCCGCGATCGATCTGCTGATTGATCTTGACGATCTCGGCGACCTTGTCTCCCACAATTGCGGTGTGCTTTGCATGCGAACCCATCAAGTCTTCAACCTGTGTCGTCTTGAACTTCTTGCGGAAGTTCGTGACGAATGAGGGTGCGTCGAGGAGCCACCATTCGCTGTTGGCCACCGGCCATGAGCTCAGGCTGAAGGTGGTCTTGACGAGCGTCTTGAACTTCTCGTCGGCTTCCATCTTTTCGCGGTACAGCGTCGACAACTGGGCAGCAGGCTTCACGAACTGTTCCTGATCAGCGATGGAAATCTTCATGATAGGCGTGCATCGGAGATTCGGAGCGGAGAAGCCAAGGTAACCGCCGGCCATCCGCGCACCATCGAACAGGCAAGTAAAGACGTAGTTGTAGAGCCTTGAGTTCACCCATGCGAGAACGTATTCGGGAAGAAAGTCTTCTTTGAAGGTGTGGATGCAGTTGGTGTCGATGGACGCGTACTCGCCGAGGCTGTCGTAGACGGCCTCGGCGCGCAGCGCGACCTTGGCGAAGATGATCTTCGATGTCTCGTAAAGCTTTCGGCGGTTGTCGCTCACCTGATCAAGGTCGAGGTAGGGCTTGGCGATGACCCGACCCTGTTTCCTGAAACCGCGAAGACCCCAGAGGCTTGTGTACTGATCTATCGTGCCAGTGTTGATGATCTTGTGCCCAGGAAGGTCGCTGACGTATGCGGCATAGTCGTCGGCTTCGCCGGCGGTCGACGTCGCATTGATCTCCCCAACGATCCCCAGACGGGCGGACTGGCTGAACACCTTCTCGGTGATCGGCAACTTGTCGTTCAGCAGAAATCCCATGATGTTTTCGGGAAGGGACGACAACTTTGCCGAATCGTGGTCCGTCCCAAGCGGAACGGCAGACATCTCTTCGAGACGTCCCGCCGTGATCTTGTACGGCACGCTTGTCGAATGTTTGTTCAAGATGGTGATGACCGGATACACGTCCGCATCCTCGAAAACATGCGTGTCGGAGGCGTTCAAGATCGATTCGAACTCCGTATTGTCGATCAGCCACTGACGTAGCGCAGCACCGTAACTGACGGACAACCATCGGTTCGGAGTGATGAACCCGAGCTTGCCACCTTGCTTCAGGAGCTCGATACCTCGCTCGAAGAAGTAGATGTAGAGGTCGACCGCACCGACTGCTGTGGTGTAGCCCGACCGCATATACCTGCGTTCGGGCGCTGCGATGTTCTTCGACATCTCAATAGCGTTGACGTACGGCGGATTCCCCACGACGACATCGAAGCCGCCCTTCGCGAGGATGCCGGCGAAGTCTTCCGCCCAGTTGAACGGCTTATCGGTGAACATGGCATTGTCGATCAGAGAGTTTCCGCATTTGATGTTGCCGTCGAGTGATGCCAGCGGCTTGTTCTTCTCGGCCGTCTTCAGCCACAGGCTGAGTTTGGTGATCTCGACGGACTCGCGGTTCAGATCGACACCAAAGATGTTGGTGGTCAGAATGTTTCGAACGAACTCGTCGGTCGAGTACAGTGCCGCGTCGCCCAGGATGTCAGCGACGCGCTGATTCTCCCGCCGCAGATAATCGAAAACGTAGACGAGGAAAGCGCCTGAGCCACAGGCTAGATCCAGCACCTTGATGTCTTGCAAGATGAACTGATACTCGATGTAAGCCTTGCCCTGGCGTTCCTCGTAGCCCTTCTCTCCTAGGCGGCCTGTCAGCTTGTGCTTGGCTTGGATTTCTCTTTCCTTTTCGCGCAAGTACGTGCCGACCGTGTTGTCGACGATGTACCGCACGATGTAGTCAGGGGTGTAGTAGATCCCCTCCTTGTGACGCTGGCCGTCGTGAGCGTTCGCATCGGGCTTCAGCTCATCAGGGTCGATGTCGTCGTGGACCTGGCGACGAATGCTCTCCAAATCGGTGATGGATTGCTCGAAGATGTGGCCAAGCACGTTGACAGGTAGCTCGTCCTCGAACTCGTAGTCTTCTCCCAATTTGCCGAGGTTGCGCATCACGTCATCGGAGATATCGAGGCTGTCGATCACCTCGTCGTGCGCGAAAAGACCACCGTTGTAACCGTTCGGGATTTCAAGCTGCTTGCTGCCCTTGTCGATAGCCGCGAAGAGGCGCTTGAAGGCATTGAACTGGTTGGAGTCGATCATCGACGCGTCAGCCTCGCGCATAACCATCGCGATGGTGTCCGGCGGCAGCAGACCGATGTCTTCCGCGAAGCATGCGAACACGACGCGGTCAACGATGGTCTGTGCCTTCTCGATGGCGAGGTCGGATTCCACCGAGGGGTTCTTTTTCAGGATGTCTCGGAGCAAGTCGATCCGAGCCTCCTTGTACTTCGCGTAGAACTCGTTGCCGATCTTCTCTTGCGCCGTCTGGACCAGCCGGAGAAGCGCTTGGGTCCTCGAGAGCCCGCGGTCGACAGTGAAGTTGTCGACATGCATGAGGACGTACCACGTTTTGAAATTCAGATAGTCGTCTGCCGGGTCGACAAGGTCATCGAGCGTCCAGCATTCGTAGACGAGAGTGTTGTTGTTATAGAGGCGAAACTCCCAAAAGTTACTGACCACAACGAACGGACATGTCGGATAGTCGATCTTGTATTTGAACGCTTGCTGCACCGGGGTCAGGTTGCCTGCACGCTGTTGTGGCTTGTCGAGAGCAATGGCCGCGCCTTTCAGCTCGACCACCCCAAAGACGTTGTTGATGCCGTGCGTCGGGTCCTCGTACTTCAAGATCGCGTCGGGAATCTGGCGGTTCTCGGTCACGTCCTTCGGCTTGAACGTAGTCGGGATTGTGGGCAGAGACCTGTACCCGAGGATCGTGCCGAAGAAGTCCTGGTTGTACTGCTGCTCTCGGCTCGTCTCAGTGTCCGACTTCAATGTTCCGTGGTGGTAGCTGTGCTGCCAGGTACGTATCAGCTCAATGTGCTGCATGATCTGATCCGTGTGGATCTCTAACGCACGCTCCCGCAGTCTTGACTTGCCGAACAACCCCGCCATAACCCGCAGCTTAGATCGCGGCACCGACATGTCGTCGGTCATCCACGCTTCAACAGTTTTTGCCACGACATCAGGGTTCTGAGTAGTCTCCCGACCCTGGGTCAACTCCAACTTCGACCAATCGCCCGCGGTGCTATCCCTCCTGTTCGATGGACAGGGGACCCGGCCCGCAGCGCAGTGGAACCGGCCGTTGACCCGGGCCAACGGTGATCGTACAGGCGTTCGAACGATAGGGCAAGGTTCTGGCAACGCATAAGATCTGAGTTGTGATATGAACTAGCTTGTGAGTCAACATCTTTCAGTCGAAAAGCTAAGCTTCAGCTAACTATTCCAGAAGCAATTGGGCGTGGTGCTGTGGCTCCAGCGCTACCGCAAATCAAGGCACACCCCAACACCAGTGACGTTGCCGTCGTCGACGTATTCGGAGGTTCGCGGTCAAACGGGATGGGTGATGTGCGAACGATGCGGCTGGCATTTGCGAAGCAACGCGGACGAGGATCGGCAGCAAAGTCGGAACAGTTAACCGGCTACGGCGCAGACGAGGATGCGCTTGTCGAACACTTCTGTGGGCGGATGCTCGAAGCCTGTAGTTTTCAAGCATCCTCTGCGCCAAGCCACAGCCGCCATTCGTTATCCATTGGGGCACCAGGGAACTCGTTTCGAAACCAGTCCTGAAAGTGACGATAGCGTTGGTAGTCGTCGATTCGGCTCCACCAGCAGCCAAAGCGGGGAGGTTCGTGTCCTGCAATCTTGCCGAGCAGGATGTTGTCCACGGGGACATGGCAGTAGTCCCAGTACGGAGCGATACGAGATCGGTCGAGGATGAACAGGTACTTGAGTGACATGTTGATCCACTTCTGCGCTTGGCCGTAGTAGACATGGAAGTCGCCAAAGCTGGCTCGCAGTTCGTCGCAGGTGTTCTTGTGCCAAGCATCGAACTCGTCTTGGCGGCTCGTGGCCGAAGCGGTCAGTTCACGTATCGAGTCGCGTAACACCTCCCTGGCGGCTGCCTTGCTCCTCGATCTGTCAACGTACTTCCCCAGACCATGAAGGGTGCGGCTGAAGTCGCGATATGCCCGCCGTATCGAGGCATCGATCTCGTCCTGCACGTCACCGAAGTACAGATAGCTCAGGAACTTTCGAACATCATCGTCAGAGAGCGAAGAGGCCACGGCTTACTTCTTGTCACGCGACAGTCGGCAACCAATCACGGTTTCAGTCGCATTCATCGCAGCGGCCGGTCGCCGGCAAGGCGATGTTGTGTATTTCGCAGAACTGAAGAGGCCTCGGCTTAGAACTCTTCGATGCGTCACGCGCGGCTTTGATCTTCGGCGTCAGCGTAGGCACGCCTCCATCTGGCGGCAGTTCAGCGCCGAAGTGGCGATAGCACTCCAACCGCGAGGCGGCGGCGTGGTCGTCAAGCTGAGCAATCTTGTCGGAGCCTTCCGGAACCGGCAAACCCGCTGCTCGAAAGACTTCGTCATAGCCCTCGCCGACCGAGTGGTCGTCGGCATGGACGACCAGCGAGGTGAGTGGCGGCAAGCCTTCCTCCTTGCAACGCCAGACAATGGGGCCAAGGAGCTTGCCCACCCAGCGATAGGTGGCGTCGTATCGGATGCCGGTCGCCTCTTTCGCCGCGTCGCCCAACTCCTTATACGTCACAAACGCGTTGTACGTCTTCGCCGTTTGCTTCAGCTTTTCGAAGGCGACTGGCACAAGCTGCTCCAGTGCGGCGGCGAGAGACATCGAGTTGCCGTCTTTGTCGTAAGGCATAGCGCTCCCTCTGCTGGGACTCGTAACCATCAGTTGACGCCCCATCCCAACGGTCAGATGTCTGCCATCTTGCCCGGCCTCAACGGCACTATCCACAGCGGCGCAAGGATTAAATCACGCTAATCGCCGCAGCCCCGCCCGAGCCATGGATGGGCGGCGGCTACCTCTCCAGCGCGGGGTGTCGGCCGTTCGACCGATCCGTCAATTATTTCGGCGTGTTTGCCGGTTTCTCCTCCCGTGCCTGACCTCGGCATGCTAGGAATGGCACTGCACCAAGGGATCTGGTTGCTCCGATCGCGATCGGATAATCGTTAGGGAAGGTAACTGCGTGGCGACTCGGGGTAACGCTGGTATGAAATCGCGGCCACGCAGGGGTCGGCACCGCAAAAGCCAACGCCACACTGAGGCGTACGCCTGGCTCGGAGCTGGCGCCATCACGCTAGGTGTCGGGGCAGCCCTTGCGGGCGGATCAGGCGTCGCCCACGCCGATGAAGGTTCGGCGTCCAGTTCAGCGGGATCATCCAATTCGTCGGCAGCATCATCGACCTCATCCGCTGGCAGCGAAGCCTCCGCAACCTCGCAAAGCGCAACGGCGTCCGGTTCAGCTTCGGCAGGGTCCTCGCCCGCGGATGTTTCGAAGAAGCCATCGTCCACCGAGCCCTCCGGAACCCCGAAAGCAGCCCCGTCCAGTACCGCGAAGGTTCAGATCAAATCTACAAACGTGGTCAGCAGACCGAAAAGCGTGACTGCACAGGCACCTGCCTCGTTGTCGCCGAAGCTTCCCTCAGCCGATACATCCTCGAACACCGATCGGTTCTTTGCAGGGACCGGGACCGCAGACGCGTCTTCGGCGACGGTGTCTGGGTCTGCTGCTGACAAAGTTGAGACACCAGTCGACAGAACAGCAGCTGGAGCATCGGTAATGTACGCTGCTGCAGCACAATCCGCGGCCGACACTGATGCCTCCGAGCAGGCAGCGGCCAAGCCGGCTGTCGTTGTCGCGGATGTTGGTAACGCCTCAGGTGTCTCGAATCGAGCAGTGACGAGTAGTGCAACACAATTGCCGACGGGCACCGGATCGCCCAGTCCACAAGTCCAACTCCTCGCCGTATCGACAGCCGCGACTTCCGACCCCGCCTGGGACGCATACGTTCAACAGTTCAGGAACGCTGATCCGACAGGCAAATATTGGACGCCCGCTTCATCCGACTACACGCGGCTGTATGGCCCGCAGTACCCGAATCCAGCTGATTACGCCGCGTTCATACAACGAAATGTCGATCAATATGGCACAGCTGGCTTCAGTCGGACGTCAAGCGGCAACCTGCAATACACGAACGCATACAACCAAAATGTGGCCGTCCTCTACGGGCCCCGCGCCGACGTCAACCCCGATGGCATCAGGATCGTCAAGCCGGGTCAGACGGTGGTCTTGCCGAGCTACCCCGATGGTGGCGCCGCCGAAGCGGAACTGCCGCGTCGCAGCCCAACCGACATCAATATCGTCGGCCTCGCCGCGCCTGGGCACCCCCAGGGCGGGTCGACCGGCGGCGGGGGCAGTTCACCAATTCACACCTATCCATCGGCGTCGCCCCTGATCACGAGCCTCAATCAGATATTCCAAAGCAGTGTTTTCGGCAACTTTGTTTCGAGGGCATCAGATCTCGCCGCCATCATCGGCGTCCCGGTGGTTAGTAACGTACTGAACTTCGCCGGTGGGTTCATTGCCGGCTACAACGGCGACGCTGCCGGCGCTCTATTCAAGTCAACTGGGGCATTAGGCGACGGGCTCGCACAATTGGGGGCCAGCACTCGCAATCCATTGCTGTATTTGGGCGGCATTGCAACGAGTACATGGTCGTATACGTTCGACCAGGCTGCGCATGCCGATTTCAGCGACCCGGGGAGTACTGCCAGGTACGCGCTGAGTCATCCTGTAGAGACAGTCGTCGAAACGGTCAAGGCAACAGGCCAAGTTGTGGGTCACATCGGATCAACGGTTATTGGATCCTTGGGAGGATTGCTCAAGTTCAAGTGGCCGTTCTAGGTTTATCGGGAACGTCTCTGGCGCCTTTGGAGTGGCGGTGACCAGCGATTCGCTCGGGGCGCTAACCCTCCCTGATAAGGGACTTCGGCAGTGTGAACTTCTCCATCCCAAGTGAAGTATTCGGAAGATTCTCAGGTGGGGCGACACATACGCAACTGTCGACGAGCTTCACCCGTCATCGTCTCAACCAAATAGCGAGCACGCCAATCAATACTGAAAGAACGAGTACGAATACCAGAATAGTCCCAACGATGAGACGAAGCATGCTTGATCGTTTTGTTCTGACGTTGTGTGTCGAAAGAAATCGTTGAAAGTCATATAAACCGTCGGCCCGGGACTCTATCGACCCCAGGGCCATACCGGCGATCATGGTGGCGCCTCCAACAAGGGGATAGAATCGCCCTGTTTGTTCGAGAGCCTTCTCCCCCAAGAATAATTTATACCGGCGTTCTGGCAGCGTGAGTATTAAAGTAGTGCTTGCGTCTGCGATGACTGATTGCTTTATTGCATTCGCGGGCACGTTGAATACCTCGGTTTCCACGTTGCGACCATCGATACCCGCGTGATATTCGACCAGGCGAACGGTACCGCTAGCCGCAAACCAAAACAACCGCATCGGCGTCGGCTTGGCACCAAAAACAGGGTTATAACCCATCTGGCAATCTATCGAGCCGTCTTTTTGAGGACGCAATCCATCCATTCGTGTCAATTATATTGATAAACCAATGCAATGGCAACGCATAACTGGGATATGCCGTTCGCGACACTATCCTTCAATTACAAGAGCTGCTGCAAGCTCTTCAGCCCTGGCTTGTCCGAGTAATTCCCTTAACTGATCCGGCGATGCGGATTTAAGTGCGTCAATGCTCCTCAATCCAGCCGTCCTGAGTTGAAGATATTCGCCACGATCCAGCGCTACCGGGAGGTCTAGCAGGCCGAGTACATCCTCAGGCAAGCCGGTTTCGAGCCTTTTCATAAGGGTCGCTAACGAATCTGCGGTAAGCATTTCAGAAGGACGCAGGATCAGCGCGATTTGCGAGGCTGATCCCAGGAAGAATCGAGTGCTATCTGCAATCGATGTGATCTCACCGTAACTGACGGCATTAAATACATTGCTGGTGAAGGCTCGTTCAATCTGGTCAACCGGAGATCCACTAATCCAGTCATCAAGTATAAGTGCCTTCTTGCTTCTGGCGGCATAATTGAACATATCGGTAGCTGCAATCTGCAAGGCTCTTGCAACGACACTGCCGAAACGACCGGCGAGCACATTTGGCCACCCGGTTTCTCGACTATTTCGCCCACGTTGCATGGGCATATAGATGCGGTCGAGCTCTGGTATTACTTGGACGGCGGCCATCAGATCACGTGCGCTCGTGCTATCAGGAAGCGAGTTGATGACCGTGATCAGCATTCTCATCGAGTTGAACGACAGAGCGGACTGTCCGCACGCTCTTCCCAGGAGCGTGAGGTCTACCTGGCCACCAACATCCTCGATCAGTCCGAGGGTGAACATCTGATTCAAAGACTGCTCAAGTCTGCCGACCATCACGTCAGCCCAGTCGGGGTTCGCCTTCACGGCAAGATAACCGCCATACGTATTGACGAGGAGTCGGACAATCTGATCACGTTCGATCGATGTGTTGACCTGAGCGAGAAGTCGCATGATCCACGTTTCGATCTCTTCGAGTTCGAACGAGGACCTGAGGGGATCGAGCTCGCCTAGGACATACCGTTGGAAGAGGAACTCGCGTTCGCTCGCATGCGACGCCAGTAGTACTGAGCGTCCGTCCTCGTTGTATCCCATGCGTCCCGCTCGTCCCGCCATGTTCTTGTACTCGGCGACACTGAACGGTCGCCCGGTAGGTCCTTTGAACTCGTGTTCGGCGATGATGACGGTTGATGCCGGGGTGTTGATACCCGCGGCCATGGTGGTTGTCGACGAGAGCGCTTTGATATTACCGGTTTTGCTGCGGAACTCCTTCTCGACGACTTCTCGCTCTTGGCGATTGAGATTGGTGTTATGGAACGCTGTGCCACCAGACAGCGATCGTCTCAGGCGCGCCGAAGCGGCTGACAAGTCGTTCGTCGGCAAGCTGTCGATCGCTGATGTCGCTGGTGGCAAACCGAGTTCAGCGGCAAGATACTCAGCCGCACCCTGAGTTGACCCCTTGGTTGTTCTGAAGATGATCAACTTCTCGTTAGCGTTATCCGACAACAGCTTTCGAACCAGAGGCACGATGACGTCCTGAGAGCTGGGCTTGCTCGTTCGCTGCACAATGTCGTATGGCCCGAGCAGCTGTTCGATCTTGATCTCACCAGTCTCGGGATCTTTGTATTGATAGGTGCCCGCGCGATCCAGTACGCCCTCAACAAGTGGGACGGGCCGAGTGGTACTGACTAACTTGTTGATTCCTAGCCAGCTGTCGAAATCGTTCACGCTGCCGATGACCGCGGACAAGGCGATGATTTGCGGCTCGATGTTGCGCTCACGCAGGGTTATCAAGTAAGTCAACAGCAGTTCGACATTAATACCTCTGGCAGCGTCGGTGATGAACTGTGCTTCGTCGATCACAACAAGCCCGACAGCGCTCATCAATGAAGGATTCGAGGTGACGAGGCCCAGAAACATCTCATAGGTAAGGAAAGCGATGTCGTACTTACCGCGAACGAACTCATTGATGTTGTCCGCGTAATCCCCCGAACAACGGATGACAGTCAGCCCCAGCTCGTCCCCGTACAGCGTTGAGAACTGATCGAACTTCTCATTGACAAGTGCCTTATATGGAAGGAGAAACACCGACTTGCGACCAACCTGGACTCCTCGAACTGCGGCAAGCTCGCCGATGAAGGTTTTACCTGAGCTGGTCGGTGCGACTACGAGCAGCGATTTATTATCAAGGATTCGATAATCGTTCACAGCCGTCAGCTGAAGATCATTGAGTCCGTTTTCGAATCGATCCGTCCAAGCATCGATGGCGGTCTGCGGAATCGCGAATTGAGTCAAATCACTCAGGTCGTTGGTGATCTTGATGCCGACGACATTCGGGAACATCCGGGAGTACACATCGCCGATCGTGAACGGCGGCAGTTTGAATCCACCTTCGACTTGGCCCAACGAAACCGGCGTTTGCGTGACGCCCGCTTTCTGACTTTCCGCGCGAACGACGTCCATCACCTTGTCCATGGCTTCGCTGACCGCGAGGCCATCCTTTGCCTGAAGAAGGACTTCGATCAACGCGCCGGTGAAGATGCCGTGGTTCTTGCCAGGCAGTTCGTAGGACGGTTCATCTTCGCGCGAAGCCGCGATCAGCACACGTCCCTTACCTGCTAGCGAGTCCAGATGAGTGAGACCGCTTCGTGCTATGGGTGAGTCTTCGAGCACTCTCGCCGGCGCATCGCCGCTGAAGCAGCAGTCCAGGATGCACAGAATGTTCTTGGCTTTCGACTTCTTGAAGAGCTGCGAAAGTTCCTCCATCGGAATAGTTGTATCCGCGAGTCTGCCGAGTTCCGTGTCGTGAAACGCGAATCTATGATCCCTCGACCCATGACCGGAGAACGTAAAAATGACCGTATCGTCGGGACCTGCCGTAACTAGGCTGTCAATCATCGCCTGACGCACCTTGTCAAAGGTCGCGTCCTGATTTATCAGCAAGCTCGACGAGGTTTCTAAGCCAGGAATCGCATCACAAAACAACGCCCATAGCGCTACGGCATCCTGCTCGGCACCCGGCAAGTCCCTTATAGCCGGGTCCAGATGTTTATGCACCCCGACAAAATTGGCGTAAATAGCCATAGGTAAAGTATAACCCAGTGAGGTCAACTTGTTAGTTGGTTTCGACGCATTTCACTCCATCAGAGTCGATGCTTCAACGATTTAAAAATAGAACAAATCGCGTATGGTTGTGCTCGCCGAGAATAACTAGGTCCTGCGAATCGTTGAATGGCAGTCATATACGAATCACCCGTATCATGGGGTCCTCGATGAATCACTACGCGAACCAATGATCGCCGAAGACGCCAAACCACCGATCCGATCGAGCCCGCAGGACGGTCAGCGGCACCATTGCCGAGAGCGCACCCTAAGCGCGCTTGTTTCGTCGACCTTGTTGGCTTCGCCGCTCGATCTCACGCTCGATGTCGCGCCGCGTGTCTTCTCGATCTCTCTGGTTGAATTCGTCGCGTGATCGCTCCTCGCGCTCCCGCTGGGCCTTCTCTTGCGGCGTCTCGAAGTTGTCCCAGTTATCGGTCATGCCATAGCTCCCAGTCGTAGAAGAAGAATTACAGCGAGTACCGCTATTTCGGCCCCTACAAGACCAACGACCCATCGGAACTTGTTTTGCTTGTCCGCGAGCATCGTCCCGTTTGCGGCGGCACCTTGGATCATCTTGTCGATGACGTGCCTGCGGATGGCGTTTTCGTCATCACCAGCGTTGGTCATGTCCATGATCACCTTCGCTGAAGGCACATAGCACCAGTCCTTGACCGGCCACATGATCATCAGCACGTTCACGCCGACCGCGATCACAATCGCGAGAAGGACAAGCCCCGCAAGCACCGGGAGCAGTATGCCCTTTTTCGGATCGGTGTTGATCATCCCGATTCCGGTGGCGAAGGAAATAAACACCGCAGTCGCGGCAAGCAGGTTGTTCGCTCGCGTTCGGACGTTTGAGAGGGTGGTGTCCTGCAGGGTGAGCCGCTTTTCGGCTGCGTCGTAAGCCAGCTCGAGGCGCTTGTCGGAGTCTGGTTGGTCAGACAAATAACACCTCATTCCATCCCGACATGGAAGTGACCTCCTCGCTCCAAAGCGGCCTAAACCTGATGACGCTCAAGGGATTACGGCCAGCGCTCGACAACGTCGGTTTGCCTCGCTGAAGGCATCCCGCGCACCGGCCTCCACACCCTCCCTGATCACGACTTCTGGGTATCGCCGCCGTCAGGCCGACCCCGATCGTTCGGCTCTCCTACGACTACGGACCAGGTCTCGCTCAACGCGTGTCCTTCGGCGGGTTCGGGTCGTGCCCGGCGGGATCGTGTCGGAGTCACGAATCCGGCCATCGCGGCCGTGGATACGCAGTTCTCCGCCGCCATCGTTGCCGAGGATTCGCCGCCCGCCATCGATCGCGTCGGCCTGCGTGTCGTAGTGCCTGCTGGCGCGGTCCGCACCCGGCTTTCGCACATCCCAGCCGCCGCCTGAATTCGGGACGACATGACGTGAGTTCGGGCTGTTCTTGGCCATACCTGGCCCCCTAAATGACTCCGCTCTCAAAGGCGAAGATCGCCAGGGTACGCGATCAAAGGATCGTGTACAACTACCAGCTGCACGGCGTGTTACCGGCTGACCAGATGCTTCCAGTCGGCGTTTGAGGTGCAGTCGTCGCGGTGTTCATCACCATGTTCGCTGCACTCGATTTCGCAGATTCGCCCTCTTTCGGGCTGTACGCCCCGCAGTCTCAGGACCCCATCAACGAGTGAAAAGGCGGCGTAGTCATCGAGTGCGTCAACCGGGAAAATCAACAGAGGCGCGTCAGGGTCTTCGACCAGAATGGTCCCGGGGATGACGTCGACAAGATCGCGAAGCTCATCCCAATCGGTCTCGTCTGCAATCGCCGGCATATATGCCTCGACGTTGTAGGCGTTCATACGAGGATCAACCTTCTTCACGTCTTCGTTTTGCCCTTCTTAGGCGGTGTATACCCCTTGTGGGGTACTTGGACGCCGAGTCGGCGTAGCTGCGCTGCGCAGTTTTTGACACCTCGGTAGTCGGAGCTCGTGCTGCTCAGCGTGACGGGTCGCGCGGGTTTGCCCGTTGCCGGGTCTACTAACCCGGGTGGAGGCACCAAACGTGGGTGATTGCTCTTGTCATAGGCCACGGTCCATCCGACGTCTGTGGCACCAGCCACCAGAGCGTCCCATTCTCCGTTGTCCCCCAAGTGCCTTCATCTCCTGGAACTTACACATCCGCGGTCGCGCTGACCACACTAATGTGAGCCGTTCTGATAACAGTTGATTTCGCGACGAACCGGTCGCGCAAATTCCACCGTTGTAGTTTGCTACGGCCGTTGTCGATTTGGCTAGCAATGTCGCGAGCAGACAGTGCGAGCCGCCAGCCGAACTACTTACGGGTCGAGCCCGGCACTTAAGTCGGGATCTCGCTAGCACGTTGGGGCGTCCTTGGTAGCACGGAGATTCTGAACTACCAAGGACTTGTCAACGGCGGTTGAAAATTGACCCCTTTTCGACGGTTGAAAATTGACCCCCTTGGTGTTCATTCTTCGGTGGTTGAGCCTGGGACTCTCCCGAGGTCGCGGTCTTTGATGCGGTACGAGTCGCCTTTGAGGGCGATGACTTCGGCGTGGTGGACCAGGCGATCGATCATGGCGGCGGCCACGACGTCGTCGCCGAACACTTCGCCCCACCGCCCGAACGGCTTGTTCGACGTGACGATGAGGCTGGCGCGTTCGTAGCGGGAGGACACCAGCTGGAAGAACAGGTTGGCGGCTTCGGGCTCGAATGGGATGTAGCCGACTTCGTCGACGACGAGCAGTGGGTAGCGGCCCAGCCGGATGAGTTCTTGCTGCAGACGACCGGTGTGATGGGCCTCGGCCAGCCGAGCCACCCATTCCGAGGCGGTGGCGAACAGCACCCGGTGCCCGGCTTGGCAGGCCCGTATCGCGATACCGATGGCCAGATGCGTCTTGCCGGTCCCGGGTGGTCCCAGGAAGACAACGTTGTCCTTGGCGATGACGAAGTCCAGCGTTCCCAGGTGGGCGATCAGATCACGTTTGAGACCGCGGGCATGGTCGAAGTCGAACTCCTCCAAAGACTTTCGCGATGGAAACCGGGCCGCGCGGATACGGCCCTCACCGCCGTGTGACTCTCGGGCGGAGACCTCGCGCTGCAGACAGGCCACCAAGAACTCTTCGTGTGTCCACGATTCGGCCCGGGCTCGTTCGGCCAGTCGGGTCACTGCCTCACGCATGGTGGGAGCCTTGAGGGCGCGAGTCAAGAAGGTGATCTCGGCGCCTAGATCCCGGTTGGTCGACGACGCCGCAGTCGCAGGTGTTCGTGTGGTCTTGGTGGTCATGACACCAAACCACCTTCGCCGAGGTCGATGCCCAACGCGGCGTCGTAGTCAGCCAGGCAGCGCTGCTCGACGGCCAACTGGTCGGGGTGTTCACGCACTGGCCGCAGAGCACCGATGCGGTTGTGGCGCAGCATGTTCGCCGCCTCACGGTGCTCGGGGTCGGTGATGGTCTGATGCCAGGCCCACACCCGCTCGTGGTCGGCGACGGTCTTGCCGTCACAGAACACCGTGACCCGATCCAGGTCGGCAACCACTTCGATACGCCGACCGATCACCGCAGGGTGAACCGAGTAATCGTTGGAGTCCAACCGGATGTAGTGATCGCGCGCCAACCGGGTGCAGTGGCGCCACCCCACCGCAGGTGCCACCGGCGGCAGTGTCAGCATCGCCTGGCGGTCGGCGCCGATCCGATCGGTCGGCGCGCACCCCAACACGCGGCGCTTTCGCGTGTTGACCACGGCCAGCCACTTGCCCAACTGGTGGTTGAAATCGCCGGGGCCGGTGAAGGTTCGGCCGGGCAGAAACGACCGTTCGAAGTAGTCGTGGGCTCGTTCGATGATGCCCTTGTGCTCAGGCTCGCGCGGTTTGAGCACGACCACCTTGGTGCCCAGCACCCCGCGAAACGCCTGACAATCGCGGGTCAGCTCGGATTTGCCGGACCGATACCGTCCGACTGCACCTTCGCCGTCCCAGACCAAGGTGCGCGGCACCGCACCCAACGCGTTGATCAGTTGCCACCATCCGGCGAACAGATCCTCGGCCCGTCGTGACGGGATCAGGAGCGCTGCCAGCCACCGCGAATAGCCGCACACCATCGTCAGCACCGGCAGCTGCACCGGCGTGCGGGTCTGCCCGTAACCCACCGGGATCGTCGTGGGGGGAAACCACAAGTCGCACTGCGCGATATCGCCGGCGTCGTAGGTGGTGCGCCCGGCCGGGTCCGGTGGCAGATACGCCGGGCGCAACTCGCGGACCCGCTCGTTGAACACGGTCATCCCACGACTCCAGCCGACCCGCTCGGCGATCACGCTGGCCGGCATCGTCGGCACCGCCGTGAGCTGAGCGCGGATCGCGTCCTCGAACCCATCCACCACCGACCCCGCCGGTTTGCGTTCATACTTCGTCGGCCCGTCAGAGGCCAACGCCGCCCGCACCGTGTTACGCGAGATCTTCAACGTCCTGGCGATCAACTTGATCGGCAACCCCTCCGCTCGATGAAGCCTGCGGATCTCAGCCCAATCCTCCACTGCTAGCAACTCCCTTCTCCTCTCGGCTCGTAAGCCGAGACTCAGACGAAGGGGGTCAAAATTCGGGCGTCGACACGGGGTCAGTTTTCACACGACGCGGACAGGACTAAGGCTTACCGCACTCCGGATTGAGGCATGCCCTGCAGCCGGTCTACCCAGTGGGGGCTGCCACTAACGGCCCCTTCTCAGCCAAAACTGCAGAAACTCGTGCCATCGAGCCGAAGCTTCTCGCGTCGAAGGCCGACGGCGCGGCGCGGTTCGCGATGTTTGCGCACGTAACGAAACGTGCTCAAGCAGCGATCACACTGCGTGACAACCAAACAGCTCGTCGCCCGTCCGCTAGCAATCGTATTCGCGTTCGTCACTGCCTTCGCGCTCCTGGTGTTGCATCCTTCGGCGTCCGCAACGGCGGGAGGATTCAATCGCGGGGCAACCCAGCAATGGGCCCTGGCCAATGTCAACGCTCCCGAGCGTTTTTCGGGTAATGATTGCGCTTGGTTCATTTCTCAAGCGCTGTGGGCCGGTGGCCTGCCGAAGACGGCCGATTGGACCGACAGTTCGCTTGATATTAATAAGCGTGCTTCGAAGGCGGATGTGCTCGGCGGCCCCACCAAAACTGCGGCGCAGCCGGATTATCTGAAGAATTACCTCGTCGATTCTGGCACCGCGACTATCCAAGAGCTGAATTGGCGCCAGAACGACGTGCCGAACGCGCAAATTGGCGACCTCATTGGCTACGACTGGAACGGTCGGCCGGACGGCACACTCGACCACATGATGATCGTGACCGGCTTCTCAGGCCAATATCCGCTGGTCTCCGGCCACACGAGAGCTACGGCCAACCAAGGGTGGACCTGGAGCCAGGTCAAGAACGATTGGATCGAGCACGCCTACGCAACCTCGGCCGGGGATGCACCCCGCGTGTACTTGCTTCATATCGTGAAATAGTTCATATTAAGAGCGAATGTGCTCAATAAGTGACTATCCATTCCGTCCGGAACCCATTCTCAACTGGCTGTTAACGCCGGTCAGGGTGCCAGCTTCATGCCCCAGTATTCACCCATTCGAGCCGGGCACACTGTGGCTGAATAGCTACATCGGCGTGGACTTTCGGTCGCTTCTGATTGGCGTCCTGTTTCTTATCCTCTTGATTGCGATTGCTCCTCTCATCGTGCGCAATAAACCCGTCGCGAGGACACTCACGGGTGTCGGTGTCTTGGCCGCTATCAGCTCGGCGATGCTGTCCAGTGGCAGGGGGGCAATCATGATAGGCGTCGGCACCGTGGCGATGGCCATGCTGTGTGTTTGGATCCAGTGGCGGCTGCGGCACCGAACTGGCCCTTGAGGCAGACCCCCGGCGCTACTTCTTGTCCTTTGGCAGGCGACAGCCGGTGTAGCCAGAGACGACCATGTTGCCCTTGTAAGAGAACTTGATGAAGACGCCGGCCGGTCCGGTAAACCACACGTCATGCTTGCCTGGTTGGTCCTGCATGACCTGCACGTCAGTTGCCTGAAGCTTGGCGGCCGCATCTTTGGCAGTCTTAAGAAGGTCTGTCCATTGTTGCTCCGTGAGCGCAACGTCGTTGGCGACACGGTTCGGGAGGAAGTACCGCTTGCCGTCTGTCTGGTCGTACGGTGCCTCGCAGTTCCCTGTGTCTTCGTTGGTCGCGGTCGTCCAGACGATGTCGGGCACGACTTTGCTTGCCGCCGTGGTGATCTCGTCGATGGCGGCTTGCACCTGGGTGGTCGTGTCCTCCAGCGACGGCAAGGCCTTCAACTGGTCGAGCGCCGTGGCGGCATCGGTGGACGGCGTGGGGGCATCGGGGTTGGACACGTGACATCCTGTCGTCAAGAGGGCGAGAGCAACGGCAGCAGCGCTGAGCAATCTGTAGCGCTGCCGGTTGGTTCCAAGCGTCATTCAGGGCCTCTATTTCTGTCGCACCGCATCGTCGCTCAGACCGGCGATGACAGCGGCGATGTTGTAGTTGGTGGTCCTGGGTAATCCATCACTGCTGAAGCGCGGATAGTCGCTGTGCCCATGCGCGGCTTCAAGACTCAGCGTGCCACCTAAACCATCCGGCACGGTGGCCGCGCCGGTGGCGAGGTGGGTGAAGTTGGGATTTGTCGCCGGATTGGGTCCGAACTGCCCAGCTCCGCTGAGATCCGCTCCGGCAAGGGCTGATTCGGCCAGCGTATTGAATGGCGGTGGCAGCGCGGCCGCGACGGTGTGCGCGATCGGCGGGCCGTCGTAGACCCATTGGATCGGGTCGTCCGGCGTTTCCATGGTGAATACATGCCCTGGTTGGAGATGCAGCTGCTCCGGCGTCGAGGCCTCGATGCCCGGCGAGCCATAAAAGATGGCATTGGTGACGCCGTGGTTGCCGGGTTCTTGCAGAGCCAAGCCGGTGGTGAGCGAGCCGTAGCTGTGGCCTATGGCCGTCAGCTCGGGTGGGACACCTTGATGGCTGGCGCCAATACCGTCGTAGAAGCCGGCCAGGTCATGGGCACCGGCCTTCGCCAGATCATCGTGGCTGACCCCCCACAGGCCAGCCAATGAGGCATTCTTGTCATCCCACCCTGGAACCTGGGGCGCGTCGTAGCCAATCCAGGCGATGGTCGACACCGAGTCGAGCGAGTGGCCAGGCGTGTTCTGCAGCTGGCGCAGGCTTTCCTGCCGCAGGTTGGTCGCCTCTTCGGTCATGCTGCCGATACTGCCGTGGACGGTCGTGTTCAACCCCGGCGTCGTCACCGAAACATGTTGCGCCGTATCGGGATCGCCAATCGCAACCGCGGCGCGAGCCTGGGTTCCGCTATGCGTGTCAAGGAGCATCAGCTTGCGGTTCGGGTTGTCCTTGACCGCCTTATCCACCGCTTGGAGGTCAGGCAGGAACTTGGCGCCGTTCGTCGCCGCGTCGTACTGCCGTTGCCAGGCTTCATATTTCAACCGGTCGTCAAAGATCGCGCCCGGCTTGTTCGGCGGCGGAATGTTCTGGCCGTTGGCCCAGTCGGGGTGCTGGTTTCTCAGCGCATCGGCTTGCGCCTGAGCAGCTTGGGCTCGATTCAGCTCGTCGCCCAGCGCCAGCCGGTTGTAGTAGTCGCGGTCAACGGTCGGCATGCCGTTATGGTTGCCGATCGAGTGGTCCCGCTGGTAGAGCGCGTCTTTTTCCTCTGGTGTCAGCTTGTCCCAGAGATCGTGGAACTGCTTTGGATCATCGGGCAGCGGCTTGGACAACGCGTCGAGCACATCCGGCCGGGTTTCCGGTTGGCCCGCTTTGTTCGCATCATCACCGGCCGTGGCGATCGCCCGGGCCAAATCGGCGTCGGCGGCATTGGCCGAAGCGAGCAGTTGCTTGATCCGTGTTTCGAGGTCGGCTTGTTGCAACATGTAGATCGGATCGCCGATGCGCGATTTGTCGAGCGGCGTGACTTCCCCGGTTGCCCGGTCGATCGAGAAACCCTCGTGCTGTGCATCGCCCTGAATCTTTTGCCACGAGGCCCGCACGCGCTCGATCTCATCAGCGGCGTTACCGGTCGCCGACGACACCCGTGCCATTTCTTCACCGTGCGAGGCCAGAAAAGCACTCAACTTGTCGAGCGACGCCCGGGCCGCATCACCGCCACTGCCTTGCCAGCTGGCGATGAGCGGCAACTTGCCGAGGCCCGCCTTAACCTCATCGGCGCTGGCGCCCCGTTTGGCGAGCGCCTTCGAGACCTCACGCACCGCCGACGGGTCCCACCGGTCGATATCGGCCAGGCCAACTGTCATTAGAGCTGGTCGTTGAGCTCTTGGGCGCTGTCGCTGTCGATGCCCTCGTAACCCGTAGCGGCCTTGCGGAAGGCCTCGCCGTGGGCGGCAATCTCGCCGGTCATCCAGGCTGTTGCTTCCTGCCATTCAGCGAACTTCGCCTGCAGGGCTGCAGCTGAGGTGCCGACCCAGCCAGCTTGTGCTTCTTCGATCTCGCCGTTGGCCGCCGTGTGCGCCGCCAGCAGTTCGGCGTGGTGCATATCCATGTGAGCCGACGACATATGAAGATCGATCGGATCAACCTTGAGGCGGTCAGCCATCACGCTACCCCTGCGAATCACAAGCCCAGCAAACACCAGCCAGCTCAGAATACCGGGGCGGCGAATGGGTCTCGTGCAGCAATTTCGCCCGGCAATCTCCGACGCGGTGCCGACGCCTGCGCTAGCAGCGCACATACACCAGCACCGCGCGCCTAGCGACTACGTGAGGTCGACGATGGGCGCGTCCGGTGCGTTCTTCTTGACGGATTCAATGCCGTTCCGTGCGCCAGCTTCCGTCTTGTACCCCTCGCCAGTCGCGATCGTCTCGCCATTACCGGCCTTGAGCCGGAAGCGGAACTCGCCCCGAGCATCCTTGTACAGCTCGAACTTGCCAGCCATTCTGACTCCTCGTCGTTGGCTTGAACCTTGTGAGCAGCACAGAGGTTAGCAACGAAGAGCACTACTGGAGACCTATTCCGGCGGTATCGGCAGCCCCGAGATGAGCGTGCCCGCGTCAACGTCGAGACCGGCCGCGATCTTCAAAATCGTCTCCAGCCGCAAACTCCGCTGACCGCGCTCGATCTTGCCCAATGCAGACCAGTGAATCCCGATCCGATCGGCGGCCGTCTCCTGGCTGATGCCGAGTTGGTTACGGCGGTCCCGCACCCGTTCGCCAAAGAGACGGGTGGTTTCAGTGAGCGCCTCCTTGGCGCCATCGGCGGGCATCGGTCTACCACATAGGACTCGGCCGTAACAGACCAGAGTGCCAATTACCCAGGCTAATCTGACTGAGTCGTAAAAACCTGGATTCTTTCGTATCCAGTTGTATTGCACCCAGTCGTATTGACCCTTACGATGGCGGGAACCGGCCATCAGGACGGGTTTGAGAGACCGTTTTTCGCCCCTGACCAGGGGAGAGAGGGGATGGCCGGTGAAGGCCATGCTTACTTCCGCACGCCCGTTTCAGACCGACGCGCCAACGAATGAGGACGGCCTCGCCGCCGTTGACAAGCGCCGCTCGGTGCTGCACGCGGCGCGCTCGGTTGGCTTCATCGCGGCCTGCGCTCTGGCGGCTTCGGTGCTTGGAACGGGGGTAGCGATTGCCGACCCGACATCGACGGTGACTGCTGACGGTCAGGTGCGCGATGGCAATTATGTCCAAGCACCGGAGATCGTGAACCCGTCACCGATGACAGGGTGCCGCTACTGGCAGAAGTCGCACGCTGGACGCAACGACCAAGCTCAACAGGAGTTTCACAAAGGGCTCAATAACCTGGTCGTCAACTGTGGTGGCTGATCAGCTCCTTACATCACCGGCTCGCCCCGACTGATCAGCGATCTGGCTCTTTCGTCGTCGACCGCACTTGGTGCTTAACCCTCGGCATCTAAAGGCATCGGGGATACATCGTTCAGCACGCCCGCGCTGTCCTCGGGGAGCGGCGTCCCCTGGGGCAGCGTCTTGGATGGTCGGCAGCCGTGGTCCTCCACTGCCATGGCTGCCGACCATCTCCTAACGGGGCCGGTGTTGCATCGCGTCAGCGCGAACTGCGCCGCATGCGGGTTCTGGTTGAGTCGATGCGGCCAGTGGCATGAGTTACTTACAACTCGAGCGAACCGGCCACCCCTTGACCATCGCGCGCCTTCGCCATTCGATGAACGGTTGCGATCTGCTCAATAGCAATCGTGAGTGCGGCAACGAGCACAGCGACGAAGGCCCAAATGTCGTCGGCATAGCCGTTGCCCCTGCGCGGTACAGACAGGGAATCGTGGATACGCCAAACTAATTGCGTTGGGCCCATTGGAAAGTCGATCAGGAGCATGGCCGCAGCCCGATCCGAGTCTCGTTCACTGAGGTCATCGAAGATCCTGCGTTCGACCACTGCCGCGATGAATTCCTGGAGTCCGCAGTAATCGAAGGGGTATTGCGCATCAATGATGGCTGGATCGTCAGCCAGAATCTTTCCGCCTTGGCTGAAGCGTTCGTAGCGATCGCCTCGAAAACGCCACTGCCCTTCGGAGGCTTCGGTCTGCGGGTGCATGTAGATCTCCTGCTATCGCTTCAGAGGGAGGCCGATGGACAGTCCAGGAGACCGTTGACCACTAAGACTTTGAGGCTTCATGTCGCCGATTCGTCGATCAGAATTTCTAGTCGTAGATCGAAATCTCGACTCGCCGGTTGGCTTGATGCTGTTCCGGTGTCGTTGGATTCGGGTACTTCGCGTCGGCAGAGCCGTGGCCATGATCCGTAATGCGATCGGGCCCAATGCCATGCTGGACCAACCACGCTTCGATCGTGGCGCACCGTCGTTCGCTGAGACCAACGTTGTCGGCCTCGTCGCCTCCAACATCGGTGTAGCCGTCGATGTCGATCTTCCCGGTGGCCTGATTGGCTAGTGCGAGTACTTGTTCCAACGCCGAAGCAGCATCGGGCCGCAAGATGTCCTGGCCGGCGTCGAAGAGAACATCTCCGTCCAACTCAGCGATCGTCCTGCCGTCCTCGTGGCGGATCGGAATCTGCGTCGTGTCGGCAGCAGCAATCGCTCCATTGGTCGTCGGGAACGTGTCGAGATGGGGACTCCATACCACCAATTGACCGCCGCAGTCCTCAAAGTAACGGCGCCAGAATTCCCGCAGTTGGGCGGACGTCGCGCTGTCGAGCGCTGGATCACTGTGCTGGTCGCCACCGATCACATATACACGCCAGCCCGCGCATTTTGGTCGGAGACGTTGTGCTGCGAGCTGATTCAGCGCTGCGTCCGGATTGCTTAGCACCGTATGATCACCGAGACTTACCGGCGCCGCGGTACTCAGCGCCGAGCTGAAAACTACAACATCGATGTCACCGCCACCGGGAGCGCTCTCGAGGTTGCCTTGCAAGGTTCGGAAACTGCTGAAGACATCCAACGGCCTGGGATCGGGGAGGTTATGCAGTTCGGTTGAAAAGCTGGTTCGCACCAGCTGTTCCTTGCACTCCAGGCTCTTGTTCCGCTGCATCTTGTTGTTGCCGTCCCCGACCATTCGTGTGTTGGCAAGCAGGCTAGGCGTGTCGACACCAGTACCCACGCCATTGACGAGAACACGAGCGCTCATCTGTCTGGCCCCGGCGATCACTGTCTCGAGATCGCCTTTGTAGTAGTCGGTCGCCGAGCCGACCTCACCGAGGATGGCAACGGTCGGGGTCGACTTCCCTAGCACAGGCGCTTGGCTGCAGTCGTTCTTGGGTTTGGCTGCCGTGTCCGTCGCTGAGGCGCTACTGCATGCGGTTCCACCGAGGACTGTCGATGCGACAGTGACGGCCGAAACAATGACCTTCCATCGAGATACGTTCATTTCTTCCTCCAGGTGTTCTTGTTTGTCAGGGTGGTGGGAGCCAACGAAAGACCGAGTGCGTTGGCATAGATATTGGCCAGCGTCATCGCCATGGCCGTGGTATCGAGAT
>NZ_DATENY010000060.1:0-22239 GCF_035274705.1 Mycobacterium sp.
ACACCGAGATGGGCGATGCTGCGCAGCCCCGGGCTGGGCGGGTGGGCGATGCCGAGGGTGTCGTAGATGTCCTGGCTGTGCGCCCACGTCTCCATGAGCCGCGCGGTGGCAGACGATGCAATGCTCATTTCCGGACCGAACCAGGGAATCCTGCGCTTGGGATCGTCGACGGCGATCGCGGCGAGCAGGCGGCGGCGGGCTTCGACGAACCAGTCGAGGAGGGTCTCAGGCGTGAGAATCCGGTGATTTTTCGCGATCCGGTCGGGAAAGTCCATGCCGTCGGCCATAAGTTTGTCCGCTTGTGTACGGAATTCGCCGGGGTCGGTGAGCGCCAGCACGGTGGAGTCGTCGAAGAACGCCAGATGCGACACCTGGTCCTGAATGCCCCAGCCCCTTGCCGGTGTGGGCCAGCCCCACTGCTCGTAGGTCAATGTCGTCAGCAGCTCGGCGAGCCCATCGGATTCGTGACGCAAGTCGGCCAACAACTTGTCGTAGTCCAGAGTCATCAGATTCCCTTCCAGACCGGAGCCCGTTTGTCCACGAACGCCCGCATGCCCTCTTGTGCGTCGGCGCTGCGATAGACGGGTTCCCAGATGGCCTCCGCGCGGTCAAAGGCTTCACTCAGCGGGAATTCGGCGGTCAGCACGGCTGTCCGCTTGCCGGCTGAGAGCGACAGGGGAGCGTTGTGCGCGATCTGTTCTGCGAGATCTTGAACGACTCGTACAAGGTCGGCTGGCTCGGTGAGTCGGTTGACGAAGCCGATTTCGTACGCACGTGCTGCTGACAGCGCAGATCCAGTCAAGACGAGTTCCATGGCGATTCGACGCGGGATCATCAGTGGAAGCGGGACCGCCCACGGCGAGCCGCGGCCGACCTTGGCCTCGGTGATCGCGAATTTCGCGGTTGTCGACGCTACGCACAGATCACACGTTTGGGCCAGCAGGAAGCCCCCGGCGAACGCGACGCCGTTGACCGCCGCAATTGTTGGCTTTTCGACGGTGATGTTGCGCCCGAACTGAGGAACGAAATCGATTGGTGGGACTGCTAATCCGGCTGTCGACATCTCTTTGAGGTCGCCACCCGCGCAGAACGCCTTGTCGCCTGCGCCGGTCAATACCAGCACCTTGGCGGTGTCGTCGTCGTTGAATCGGCGTACGCCGTCGAACAGGCCGTCGCGCACGGCCTTGTTCAGGCTGTTGTGGGCGTGCGGCCGGTTGATGGTCAGCCAGGCCACACCGTTGCACAGCTGGTAGTCGACGCTCACAGCGGCCTCATGCCTCGCCGTCCTGGACCACCGCAAGCACCTGGCCGGAGTCGACCTGGTCACCCGCGGTTACAGCGATGGCAGAGACGATCCCATCCACAGGTGCGCGCACGGTGTGCTCCATCTTCATCGCCTCGAGAACGACGACCGGCGTGCCCGCGGTGACCTGTGTGCCCTCGATGACCTCGATGCGGACCACCGATCCGGGCATTGGGGCCAGTAGAGAGCCCGGCTCCTGGGTCGCAGTTGGGTCCGGGAACCGCTCGACCTCGTGCAAGGTGGTTGAGCCGAGCGCGCTGTCAATGAAACACGTTGTCCCGCAGCTATTTACTCGGTACTGGCGCCGTACCCCATCGATTACTGCGTCGACCACCGTGGCAGTCGCCGACAGGAGGCGCACGTCCGGCTGCCAGCCATCCACCGATGCGGTAACACTGCCCCGCTCGAATCGGTAGCGCACTTCGAGGATGTCGCCAGCCACGGTGTAGAACACGGTCTGCGGCTGACTGGGCAGGGTGCGCCAGCCCGACGGCAGGCCGGGCAGGATCGACGTGGTTTTCCGTCGTGCCGCCTGGGCCGCGAGAGCGGCTGCCAAAGCGTGGATTCGGATCGCCGTCGAATCCTGTGCGCAGGCCATCAGCTGGACACAATCGTGTCGCTGTAGATAGCCGGTATCGATTGCGCCGGAGCGAAACTCGACTTCCCGAAGAATTCCCAGCAGCAGGTCGCGGTTGGTGGTGACGCCGTGTATGCGGGCATCACGCAGCGCGCGCGCAAGCCGTCGACACGCCTCGTCGCGGGTACGTCCGTGAGCTATGACCTTGGCCAACATGGGGTCGTAGAAGGTGCTGACGTGCGAGCCGGACGCGAACCCGGCATCCACCCGGATGCCGGGCATGCTCGGGAACGCCAGCGTTTCGAGGGTCCCGGAGGCGGGAATAAACCCAGCCGCAACGTCTTCGGCGTATAGCCGCACCTCGATGGCATGGCCATCCGGCACCGCATCGAGCATCTCGGCCGGCAGCGGCTCGCCCGCCGCGACCAGCAGTTGAGCCCGCACGAGGTCGATGCCGGTGACCAATTCCGTCACCGGATGCTCTACCTGCAGGCGGGTGTTCACCTCGAGGAAATAGAACGAACCGTCCTGGGCCATCACGAATTCCACAGTGCCGGCACCCTCGTAGGCCAGCGCCTTGCCTGCCGCGACCGCCGCCCGGCCCAGCTCATCGCGCAAGGCCTCGTCAACCGCGGTGGACGGCGCCTCTTCGATGATCTTTTGGTAACGGCGCTGAATCGAGCACTCTCGTTCGCCTAGATGGACGACGGTGCCGTGCCGGTCGCCGAAGATCTGCACCTCGATATGGCGCGGTGCCTCGACGAACTTCTCCAGAAACACGGTGCCGTCGCCGAACGCCGATGCCGCCTCGCGGCGTGCGCTGGTCACAGCCTCCTGCAGCGCTTGGGAATCAGTGACAATGCGCATGCCTCGGCCGCCGCCGCCGAACGCCGCCTTCACCAGGATCGGGTAGCCGATCGTCGCCGCGGCCTCGGCTAGCAGGGCCGGATCCGCGTCGGCATCGCTTTCCACTGTCGCGCCGGGTAGCACTGGAACGCCGGCGGCACTCATCATCTCCTTGGCCGCGATCTTGGAGCCCATTGCACTGATCGCCGCCGGACTCGGGCCGACGAAGATGACACCGGCTTCGGCGCAGGATCTAGCGAATTCAGCATTCTCAGAAAGGAATCCGTAACCCGGATGTACCGCATCGGCCCCGGTGCGCTTGGCGGCGGCGACCACGAGGTCGGCGCGTAGATACGTGTCGGCTGGCGCAACACCGGGCAGGTGCACGGATTCGTCGGCCAGCTGGACGTAGGGTGCATCACGGTCGGCGTCGGAGTGCAGCGCAACCGTGGTGATGTCCATTTCGCGCGCCGTGCGGATAATCCGGGCGGCGATCTCGCCACGATTTGCGATGAGCAGCTTGTTGATCACGATCCTCACATCCTGAAAACGCCGAAGCCGCGGCGGCCCTCGACGACGTTCGAATGGGCCGCCGACAGGCTCATGCCCAAGACCGATCGAGTGTCGCGGGGATCGATCACCCCGTCGTCGTAGAGCCGGCCCGACACGAAGAACGAGTGCGATTCGCGTTCGATCTGTGCCTCGATCTCCGCGGATCGCTTGGCGTCGGCCTCGTGGTCGAAGTCGCGTCCGGCGGCCTTGGCGGCGGCCTTGCCGACGATCGAGAGCACACCCGCCAGCTGCTGCGCTCCCATCACGGCGAGCTTGGCGTTGACCCAGCTGAACATGAACCGGGGGTCGTAAGCGCGACCCGACATGCCGTAATTGCCCGCGCCGAAGGATCCACCCATGTTGACGGTGATGTGCGGGACGGTGCTGTTGGTGACGGCGTTGATCATCTTTGCGCCGTCCTTGATGATGCCGCCCTGCTCATATTCGGTGCCGACCATGTACCCGGTAACGTTCTGCAGGAAGATCAGCGGAGTATTGGTCTGGTTGGCCAGCAGGATGAATTCGGTTGCCTTCTTTGACTCTTCGGAGAAGAGCACCCCACGGGTGTTGGCCAGAATGCCGACCGGGTAGCCATGTATGGACGACCATCCGGTGGCAATGCTGGTGCCCCAGCGCGGTTTGTATTCGGAGAATCGTGAACCGTCCACGGTGCGCGCGATGACCTCGCGTGGGTCGAAGGGGATTCGCGAATCGCCCGAGGCGATGCCCAGCAGTTCCTCAGTGTCATAGAGGGGTTCGTCGGCCGGCTGTGTGGGACCTGGACCGAGCTTGCGCCAGTTCAGGTGCGCGACGATGTCTCGGCCGATCCGGATGGCGTCGCGCTCATCGCCGGCGAAGTAGTCTCCGAGGCCCGAAACACGGGTGTGCATATCGGCGCCGCCCAGCGACTCATCGTCGGCGTCCTCGCCGGTGGCCATCTTCACCAGCGGTGGTCCGCCGAGAAACACCTTGGCTTGCTTGTCCACCAACACCGCGTAGTCGCACATGCCCGGTACGTACGCGCCACCGGCGGTGGAGTTGCCGAACACCAGCGCGACGCTGGGTATGCCTAGCGCCGAGAGCTCGGTCAGATCATGAAAGATCTTGCCGGCATGCACAAACAGCTCGGACTGTGTGGGTAGATCGGCGCCACCGGACTCCACGAAATAGACCACCGGAAGTCGGTTCACTCTTGCGATCTCGAGCGCGCGCAGGTTCTTGCGCAGCGTGTATGGGTTCATCGTGCCGCCACGGACGGTGGGATCGTGCGCGATGATCACGCATTCGATGCCGGACACCACCCCGATGCCGGTGACGATCGCGGCGCCGACGTTGAACTCTGTGCCCCACGCCGCGAGGGGCGATAGCTCCATGAACGGAGCGTCGCGGTCGACGAGCAGTTCTATCCGTTCGCGTGCAAGCAGCCGGCCACGATCGCGGTGGCGCTTCACATAGCGTTCCCCGCCGCCGCTGGCCACCAGCCTCAGTTCGCCGTCGAGTGCGGCTACAGCCGCGGATTGCATGTCAAAGTTGGCCAGGTACGTCGACGACGTGGTGTCGACATCTGAACGTAAGACCGACATCAGGCCCCTTCGCGCTGGCGGCTCGTTAGACGCGGCCGCACAGAGATAGTGAATGATGAGACGCTAAATGAACGAGAGCGAAACAGAAAGGGCATTCCGATAGTCACCTCTGTCTGGGGATATAACCGATCCTGGGGGAGGAGAATCGTACGTCTAGAGCGATACACCGGTCACTAGCCCTTGTCGTAGGTCGTGGCGTGCCTGCCGGTACTCCTGCGCGAGGGTGGTCACGAGTTCGGAGACGGAACACACCGCAGAGACGGAGGAGACACTGTGCCCAGCGCTCCAGGCGGTCCGGTTGCTCAGCAGCCGATCTTGCTCGAAGCCGGCGCCGGTCGTCACATCGGCCGTGGTGTTGTCGACGCTGTCGAGCCAGCGACCAAGCAGGCTCGCCGGAATCCCACCGACCCGACTGGACAGCCGCACGTCGTCGAGTGTCGAATCCACAACTGCCTGCCGATAGGAGTCGTCCGCCATGCTCTCCGAGGCGGCGATGAAACGTGTGCCGAGATAAGCCAAGTCGACGCCGAGGATTTCCGCGGCCAGCATCGAGCGGCCGTCGCCGATCCCGCCCGCGAGCACCAGGGGGCCGTCGTAGTGGGCACGCACCGCCCGGACGAACGCGAAGGGATTGGCCCAGCCCGTCTGTCCACCGGCACCGGCGGTCAGGAGGACGAGTCCGTCGACGCCGCTATCCAGTGCCCGGCGGGCATGCTCGAGGCTCGCAACGTCGGCAAATACCCGCGCGCCGAAGTCGTGTATCGGTTCGACGACCGCTTTTGGTGAGCCGACGCTGGTAATCACCAACTCGACGCCGCGGCGCGCTAGGCAGTCCAAGTCGGCATGCAGGCGTCCATTGCTTCTGTGGACGACGAGGTTTGCCGCCACCGGTGCGCAGAGTGGTGACAACGCGTCGCCCATTCGTGACAACCAGTCATCGAGCTCGCGAATGCTCGATGCGTTGTGTGTCGGAAACGCCCCGATGACGCCGTTGCGGCACGCCTCTAGTACCAATTCGGGGCCGGATACCGCCGTCATGGGTGCCGCGATCGCTGGGATTTTCAGCCGGCCTGCCCAGGGTGTGTTGCGCGGCATTCCCTTCGCCCTCCAGCCGTAAATCCGTTAGTGAATTGAGAATAACTAATGCCTCCTGGCCGATGTCAACTCGGGCCCGTTCCAAAGCGCCTCGGGTTGGACATCCTTCGAAGTAATAGCCGGTTACGGGCGGGGTTTGACAAAGTGATGCACGTCACCAATGATGGGCACACTAGTAAATCGCGGCCCGCATCGGCAGCGTCGCAGAAGGAGCAGTCCCATCGGCACCGGTCTGTTACCCGAGACAATGGGGTTCGCCGCATTGGCGGATCGGCTGGCTGCAATGAGCGCTGCGCATTCGCAGTCTGCGCGAGACTCCGCCGAGCGGCTCAGCGACGCCTGTGGTGCCCTGTTGGAAGCACTCGCCAAGGTCCGCGGGGAAGCTACGGCCCACTCGACCATTGACCTCGCCGCACGACAGTTGTGCGGAACCGGCGTCTTCGACCGGGTGATGCTTTCCCACATCCGCGGCTCGTTGTGGATTCCTCAAGCCATCTACGCGGTAACTGCCGACGGCCGGGTAGTACTCGAAATCGACTGTACCCTAGACCAACTCGAGATACCGCTGGCATCGCCCCTGATCGAAGCGGAGGTCGTGCGTCGTCGTCTACCAGCACTAGTGCAAGACGCTCAACACGAGCCGCGGGCGTACCTGCCGCTGTTACAGCGCACCGCAACCCGGGAGTACGCGGTGGCTCCCGTGGCCGGTGCATCTACCGTGGTCGCTCTGTTGCACGTCGACAATGTCCGTCGCGATAGGCCGATGACGACCATCGACCGCGACCTGCTGCGGATGTTTGCCGACGGTGTCGGAGTGGTCTTCGAGCGCGTGGGACTCGCCGAACGTGCCGAAGACCAGCGGCATATCCTCGCGGAGGCCTGCGAGGCCACGATGCGTACGCTGGACGATCCTGACGCCGGCTCAGCCCAGGCCGCCTTTACTGTGTCCGCCGTTACGGCCTCTGCAGTGCGCTCGCCGGCGTCGTCGGGGTGGCAGAGTCTGGACCCGCCGCGCGACTCCAGCAAGTTCTCCCGGCTAACCACAAGGGAGCGGGAAGTGCTGCGCCTGCTGGCAAGTGGGGCGACCAACGCTGAACTTGCGGATCGACTGACGGTGGCCGAGAGCACCGTCAAGTCGCATGTAAAGCACATCTTGCACAAGCTGGCGGCGCGCAACCGTGCCGCCGCCATTGCTTGGTATCTGAGGGAGTACCGCATCGACGAACGGCGCCAAGGATGAGTGTCTCGATCGGCACGGATAGTTCTCGTCCCACGTCGGTGCGGCTCAAGAGCGAATGGTGGACGTCTGAGATCGACCTCGTGGAGCGGCTTGCTGCGTTGCGTGAGCAGACCCACATCGAGCTGGGTGATGGGCAGGTCTTACCCGATGTCGAGTGGGATGCGCCGTGGCGCTCAGCCGAGGTGATATCGACGCTCACCCACCTCTCTATCGATCGGCTGCGCGCCACCCCGAGCAGAAATGTTGAAGGCGCACAACGCCTCTGCGATCTGATCCTGAAGCTGCAGCAGCTCGCCATGGACTGGTACGTGCACGATACTGCCGCGCGAGGACAGCGGCTGGCTGACTGTGCGGCCGGGCTGAGCCGGCTACGTACCATGCCTAACTCCGCGGCCCTGATGGACACTGCATGCGAAGAACTGGTGCTGCGGTGCGGATTTCACCGCGCGGTGCTGTCAAAAGTGGAAAGCCGAGGCTGGAAACCGCTCATCCTGCACGAGCGTGGCGAGGCCGCCGTCGGGTCGTGGTTCACCGAATGGCAGAACCAGAGGGTGCCATTGGTGGACGACGCGCCGGAAGCCGAAATGCTGTCGCGCCGACGGCCATCGCTGGTCTACGACACCAGCAACGCGCCCGTCTACCGGCCCTTGATCGTGCAGGCCGGACGCTCGCGGTCCTATGTAGTTGCTCCACTGGTGCATGGCCAAGACGTCATCGGATTCCTGCACACGGACCACCATCCGCTGCCGCGCCGGGTCGATAAGGCCGACCGGGATGTGTTGTGGGCCTTCGCCGACGGCTTCAGTCACATCTACGAGCGCGCGGTGCTGCTCGAACGGATACGCGCCCAGCGGGAGAGCGTTCGTGATCTGTTCTTCGGGGTCGTGGGCCGAATCGACGAACTATGCGAATCGGGCATCGACGCCGCCCGGCCGGTCGGCGACGGCGATCAAGCAGGGTTCAATCCCGTCGGCCCCACCGTCGAGCTTACCGAGCGGGAGGCCGAGGTGTTCGCGTTGATGGTGACTGGAGCAACCAACCAGGCCATCGCCGACAAGCTCGTCATCACCGAAGGAACTGTTAAGTCGCACGTCAAACACATCCTTCGCAAGTACGGGGCCGTCAACCGGGCACAGGCCATCGCTTGGGCACTCACGCATCGCTGACTTCGATCGGACTGGTGCCCAGATAGGTGCCGTCGTGGTACACCAGCGGTGGCTGGATGCGGTCGGCGTCGGCGCAATGCGTGCGGGTGACCAGGCCGATCACCAGGGTCGAGTCGCCGGCGGAGATGAATTGAGAGACCGTAGCGCGCACCCACGTCGGCGTAGTGTGCAGCAACGGTTCACCAGTCTCGAGCGCGGTCCACGTTGCCGGCTCCGCAAAGCGGTGCTCGGCACTGCGCGAGAACCGCTGGGCAAGCTCCAATTGATGTTCTCCGAGGAGATGTACCACAACGGAGTCGGCTGCGCGCAACGCCGCGATGCTCGAAGACGCGTGGGAGATGTTGAACGACACCAACGGTGGCTCGAGGGACAGCGATGCGAACGACGTCGCCGTGAACCCGACGGGACCGGTCGGTGACATCAAAGTGATGATCGCGACCCCCGCCGGATGGCGCCGCATCACGCTGCGATAGTCGGCTGCGTCGACAGTCATGCGGGCCGGCACCGGGCGGCAATTGGGGTTGGCGACATCGTCTGGAGGTCCGGCAGCACCTCGTCCCAGATGAGGTCGACTTCGTCGGAGCCGAGCAGCGGCACCACGACCGCCCCGTCAGCGATGCCGAGCACGTGGATGTCGGCGATCAGTCCGGCCAGGCCGGCCGGCGTCCCGACGTACAGCATGGCGCTGCCGCTCTCGACCCGGCCGGCCGCCGCGAAGGACGCCCTCGCCGCGCCGGCATTCAGGGCAATGACGGCTTCGATGTCAACCAGCACATCGACGCCGGGTCGTTCCTCCCGCAGCGCGGCGACTTGGTGGGCGGCCGCGCGCAGGTCAACGGCCCGGACGCGCGCCACCTCGCCGGGAGAGTCCAACCACAGCTGCTCGCCGAGTGCGACGCCGATCCGCAATGGACCGGGCGGTGTGAGGTCGAAGTCGGCCATTGTCGCGTCAGGACCGTTCCGGATCGATCACAATCGCAAAAGCCTTGTTCGCGATGCCACCCGATCGGTCCACCGAAATGAACTTCTCCTCGACGTACTCATCGAGCGCATTCGGCCCGCCTTCGCGGCCCAAACCGCTTTCCTTGTAGCCGCCGAACGGGTAGGCGGGATGGATGACGTGCCAGTTGTTCACCCACACCATGCCGGCCTCTAAACGCCGAGCCACGTCGAGCGCTCGCGCCTCGTCGCCCCAAACCCCAGCGGACAGACCGTAATTGGTATCGTTGGCCAATTTGACTGCCTCGTCGACGGAGTCGTAGGTGAGCACCACCAGCACCGGGCCGAAGACTTCCTCCCGGGCGATCCGCATGTCGCTGGTCACGTCGACGAAGATGGTCGGCTCGATCCAGTAACCCTTCTGGAAGGCCGGCCCTGAGGGGGACGACCCCCCAACAACAGCGGTGGCGCCCTCCTCGGCGGCTATGCGGAAGTGGTCGAGAATCCGGTCGCGCTGCGTGGCCGAAATGATCGGGCCCACATTCGTTGTCGGGTCCAGCGGGTCCCCGAGTTTGAGGGTCGATGCCCGCGCTACCAGCTTGTCGACGATCTCGTCACGCCGGCTGGCCGGGACGAGCAGCCGGGTGCCGGCTTCACACGCCTCGCCATTGTTGGCCATGCAGGCAAACAACGCTCCGTCGACGGCCATGTCGACATCGGCGTCGTCGAGGATGATGTTGGCGCCCTTGCCGCCCAACTCCAGTGTCACTCGTCGGATCGAGTCGGCCGACTGGCGCAGAATGCTCTTGCCCACGGCGGTGGAACCGGTGAATGCGACTTTGCGGACGCCGGGATGGCCTGACAGGTGCGCGCCAACCGGCTCGCCATCGCCAGTCACGACATTGAGTACTCCCGGCGGAATCCCGGCCGCGTCGAATTCGCGGGCAAGTTCCAGCGGCAGCAGCGGTGCATGCTCGTCGGGTTTGAGCACCACCGAGTTGCCCGCCGCCAGAGCCGGCCCGATCTTCCACACCGTGGTCAGCAGCGGGATGTTCCACGGCACGATCGCCGCGACCACACCGATCGGCTCACGCACCACGATGCCGTCGGCCTGGACCGGTTCAATTGCGGGGCCTTTGCTTTCCCACTCGTAGCCCTGGGCGATGGCAGCCAAGTACTGCAGCTGAGCCACCGACAAGCCGACATGTAACGCGCCGGTGATGCGGACGGTCGCGCCGTTCTCGCGGGATTGAAGCACGGCGAGCTCTTCGCCGCGCGCGGCCAACCGCTCGGCCACCGTGTTGATCAGCGCGGCGCGGTCGGCCGGTGGAGTGCGACGCCAGGCGCCCTCATCGAATGCACCCTTGGCGGCGGCCACCGCGGCGTCGACGTGGTCAGCGGTGCCCTTGGCGACCGTAGCGACCAATTCTTCCGTGGCGGGACTGCGGATCTCGTACAGATCGTCGCTGTCTATCCACTTGCCGTCGATGTACATCGAGTAGTGGTTGGTCATGAACGGCTCCTTGCTTGTCAACCGATCTGGCGGGCCCGGCCCTGCCAATGCGGTTTGCGGATGGCTTGCTTGTCGACCTTCCCGGCCGGGTTGAGTGGCAACTCATCGGTGAACAGCACCGACTTGGGGGCGCAGACGCTGCCCAGCGCGCCCTTGACGTGAGTGATGAGCTCGGCCGCCAACGCTGGTCCGGTGATTTCACCCTCGCTGGCGACGACCAGCGCCAGCACCGCTTCACCCCACTTGTCGTGCGGTATCCCGATGACCGCGGATTGCGCCACTGCGGGATGGGTGGCGAGCGCGTCTTCGACTTGGCGCGGGAACACGTTGAACCCGCCGCTGACCACCATGTCCTTTTTGCGGTCGACGATGTAAAGGAAGCCATTCTCGTCGAGGTGCCCGATGTCGCCGGTGCGCACCCAGCCGTCGCGCAATGTCTCCGGATTACGTTGGGGATCAAGGTAAGTCAGCATCTGTCCGAGTTGGTGGGAGCAGATCTCACCAACCTCGCCCACCGGCAGTTCGCCCCCGTCGTCGTCGCAGACGCTGACCTGCACTTCGAACATCGGCCGTCCCGCCGAGGACAAGCGCGCGACCCAGTCGTCGGCGGGTTCACCGGCCTGCTGGACATGGTCGTTCTTTCGCAGACTGGAGATGTAGCCCTGTTCGGTGCCGGCGTAGGTCTGGATGAAGATCGGTCCGAACACGTCGAGGGCTTGGCGCAGCCGTTCCGGGGCGATCGGCGCGCCGGCATAGACGATGGTCCGCAGCGAGGACAGATCGGCCTCGGCGCGGCGTGGGTGATCAAGCAGTAGGTAGATGATGGTCGGCACTACCGCGGTCGCAGTGATTCGGTGGCGGTCGATGCTGGCGAGTAACTGGTCCACCTCCAGCCCGGGCAGCATGACGTTGGTGCCGCCGCGGACGAACGTTGGCATGACGAAGATCTGGCTGAAGTGGGTCAGCGGGGCACCGTGGGCGAACACCTCACCGAACTCGATATCGCCGATCTCAAGGCCGGCCGAGATGCTGTAGTAGCTCCAGGTGTAGTGCGAGTTGACCACACCTTTGGGTTCGCCGGTGCTGCCGGAGGTGAACACCACATACGCATCGTCGTGCTCGTCGATGGTGACCTGCGGGCGGGTGCTCGACTGAGCATCCACGAGTTCGGCGAAGTCCAACGCGTCCACTTGCGTCGCATCCGGCAGACCGACCCGAATCAGGTTCTGCAACTTGGGTAGATCGTCCCTGATAGCTGCCACCGCGGATTCGAACTTGGCGTGGTAGATCAGCGTAGTGGCATCGGTGCGGGCCAGGTTCGAGTGGAAGCCGCCGGCGGCGGCGCGGGTCGGCATTTGCACCAACACCGCGCCGGCCGCCCAGATACCATGCTGCGCCGGGATGAACTCAAGGCAGTTGGGCATCAATAGCCCCACTCGTTCACCTCGCTGGACGCCGGATGCGATGAGTGCGTTGGCAATCCGGTTACGCCAGCGGCGCAGCTCCAGATAGGTCACGCTGCGGTCGGCGTCGACGATTGCGGTCCGCCCGGCGTAGTAGGTGCAGGCCCGGTCGAGTACGTCGGGCAGCGTGCCCCACATGCCTTGGCGTGCAGTGCTCATTGTGCCAGTGCGGCCGGGTCAAACCCTTCGACCCAGTACTCCGGGGTCACGATCGGCACGCCGAGTTCCTGTAGCACCGGGGTGTCGTTCCAGTAGGTGGTCTCGCGGGCGATCTTGCCGTCGGAGTCGAGTTGATGCCACGTGATGCCGCGGGTGTTCAATGTGCGCCCGTCAACGGGCACCCCGTGGTAGGTGGCCATCCCCTCGCCGGTCCAGTCCCAGAGGATCACGACTGCGGGATTGCCGTGGATCCCGGCCAGCTCGAACGCCTCGGTGGCGGTGAAATTGTGGATGCCCACGCCGTTCCCGCTGTCATTGTTGGCGAACGGGGCCAGCCGGGGTTCCAGTTCCGCCTTGGTGATGGCGGTGTCCACGACGTGGTCTGAGTCCGCGTGGTCGTCGTATACCAGGTCGTCGGCGTACATGTCGACCGCGGCTGCGGTGTCAGAGTTCAGCAGGCCGACCCACCGGGTGGCATGGTCCGTGGCGAAGCTCATCAGTGTTCCTCTCAGACCAGGGCCGGTGACTTGGCGACTGCGCTTGGATCTACTGGGAGACCGAGATCGCGCACGGCGGTCACGACGTCCCAGAAGCTCTCTTCGCGTGTGATTCGTCCGTCGGTGTCATAGATGTGGAAGGTGATGCCGCGAGTCCCAGGCACCTTCCCGTTGGTCGGCACGCCTACGAAGGCCGAAGCCGTCGGCGCCTGCCAGGTCCAGCGGTAGATCGCGGCGCGCTCATCGCCGACGACTTCGTCGATACGAAAATTGTTGATGCCGATGCCATTTTCGGTATCGGCGTTGGCGTATGGGGCAAATACCCGCAATAGCTCCTCCTTGGAGGTGACGCTCTGCCCCAGGATGGGATCCTCGAAGAGGAAGTCGTCGGCGTACAGCGCGACAACGGCTTCGGGACTCTCCCGGAAAGCTTTCAGCCACTTGACGGCAAATGTATGGCTCATGATGGTCTCCTCGCTGGTCGTGCGAACCGCAGCCGACGTTATTTGCCCCGCCGGCCGGTCACGACTACCGACGGGAGGAAACCGACTGCCCCATGGGGGGAGACTGCCCCCCGACGTTGGACCGAGTTACCCCCTGGGAGGGGTGTGGTTCGCCGCTGGTGTCGGCAGCATCGAACGAGATTCCAGCACGATCGATATGGAGCGGACATGCTGCAACAAGACATGACAGACGACGAATTCGAACCGTATTTCGCCAAGGCTCAAGACGTCTCGACGTTCTTTCGTGAGATCGGGCCGCGCTACGACGAGGAAAGCGCCTTCGCCTACCCGTCAATCGACGTCTTCAAGAAGTCAGGGCTCGGTGCACTGCCGGTGCCAAAGGCGTTCGGTGGCCCCGGAGGCAACATCCTGCAGGTGTCGAAGGTGGTGTCCGAGCTTTCGCGCGGCGACTCGGCGATCGCCCTGGCCTACAACATGCACTACATCATGGTCGGCATTGCGGGGAACCTGATGACCGAGGAGCAGAACAAGTATTGGCTCGGTCGAGTGACCGACGGCGAACTGATGTTTGGGCCCTTTTCCGAGCAGCGCGCAGGCTTTTCCGGCCTGGCCGATGTCCAGGCGGTGCCGCAGAAGGGCGGCGGCTGGAAGATCTACGGCAAGAAGACCTGGGGCACACTGTGCGAAGCCGCCGACATCATCACGACCAATGCCACCGAGACGGACGCCGACGGCAACCTTCCTGACACGTTCGACGGCCGGGTCGCGGCCGAAAAGCTGTTTATCGGCGAGTTCAAGGTCGACGAAGACGGCGTCGGCGACGGCATCCGAATCGAGAAGACTTGGAATGCATTGGGCATGCACGCCACCGGCACGCAGACCATCGTGTTCGATGGATACTTCGTGCCGGAGGAAGGTTTTGTCGCGCCGTGGCGCGCCGGCGCCTTCGGCACGCTCGAGTGGGCTTCGCTGATGTTCGCCAGCATTTACCTCGGTATGCAGCAGCGGATCCTCGAGGAGTCCGTCGCCACCTTGTCGAAGAAACACCTCGGTGCAACGTTCGGCGCGATCGTGGCCGCCGACACCGAAGTGAAAAGCGTCGGCCACATCATCGACGGCATCGGTGACATGGCGTCGCGGGTGGAGGTGTCGCGGCGGGTGCTGTATCAGACGTGCCAGGAGCTCGTCGACGGTAAGGACAAGAATTGGCCGGCGGAGCTACGGTTCCCCTACCTAGGCCTGGCCAAAACATTGATCGCCGATAACGTAATGCACATGTCGCGGCATGCGATGAGCATGGTCGGCGGTGCATCGTTCCGCAAAGGGACCGTCTTCGAGCGGCTGTACCGCGATTCGGCAGCGTCGATGTTCCAGCCACTCAACGCCGATCAGACGCGGACTTTCATCGGGGAGTTCTTGCTGAACGCCGCTGCAGCACAGCGCTAGTCGGCGCTCTTGATCCCCTCGACGACGGCCGCCCGGGTGGTGTCGTCGAGGGGATAGGGCGTGTAGAGCGTGAATCGGTCGACCAAACCGCCGAAGCGGGTAACGAGCGCAGCGCCAATATCTTTGGGTTCGCCGACGACGGCGAATGCGTGCAGTATCTCGTCGTCGATCAGCTCACGCATGGTGGCCCAGTCACCCCGTTTGGATAGCCGATGCAGTTCGCTATGGAGTTCACCCCAACCGTGTAGGTCGAGCACTGGCCGGTAGGCGGGAGTGGCGCCGTAGAAGGCGATCTGTTCACGGACCCGCCGCACCGCTTCGGTGTGTTCTTGGTCGTCGATGCCCGTGGCAACCAAACCGGGATAGGACATGGTGAAGTCGGCGCGAGTGCGTCCGCTTGCACTCAGGCCGGCCTCGACGATGGGCATCGTCACGGTGCGCAGGTAGCGCGCGGTCGTGAACCCATGCACGAGCACGCCATCGGCGGATTCGGCGGCGACTCGCGTCATTTTGGGTCCAACCGCGGCGAGCATCACGCGAGGCGGCCCGTACGGGTTCGGCTCCGGTCGAAACATCGGGGTCATCAATGTGTGCTGATAGTGCAGTCCGCGAAAGTCGAGCGCTTCTCCCGATTGCCAGCTACTCCAGATTGCTTGCAGCGCTTGGATATATTCGCGCATCCGGTCGGCCGGTGGCGACCATTGCATGCTGAACCGTCGGGTGATGTGCGCTTCGATTTGTGAGCCCAAGCCAAGCGTAAAGCGACCGCGACTGAATGTATTGAGGTCATTGGCTACCACCGCCATGGTCATCGGGCTGCGGGCGAATGCGACCGCGACCGCCGTACCGAGTTGAAGGACATCGGATCTGTCGGCGGCGAGCAGCAGCGGCAGGAACGGGTCCCTGCTGACCTCGGTCGACCAGACACCGTCGTAGCCGATCGCCTCTGCGGTGCAGATCTGATCTGCGAGCACCGCGAGGTCCGCACCGCCCGTTCCGTCAATTGCGCCGCCGATATTGCCGTCCACCTTCACGCGCCAAGCGTGACATGCGCACTCCTGCCCGGGACCGCCATCACTCTCTAGCGGGGGAGGCAAATACCCCTGAGTGGAGCCGTTCTCACGTGATCCAGCTCATACCTTGCTGAACATGCCGCCAATCGATCACGAATTGAATCTGACTACGCAAGCCATCCTGACGTATGGCAGTTGGGGACTCACCGCCGTCATCCTCGTGCTCGCGATCCGCATGGGCATGCGGGAGCGCACGCAGTTCTATGCGTTGATGGTGCTCGCCGTCATGGTCGGGGCATTCGTCGAGCCGCTCTACGACGTCGCGATGATGCTGTACTTCTACTCGACCGAGGGCATGTGGACCCATTTCACAGCGTTCGACATTCCCCAGCCGATCTGGACGCATAGCGGGTACGTGGTGCTGTATGCCAGTGCGGCCATCTACATCGCCCGTCAGATTGCGCGCGGCACTCTGACCCGCGGCAAGCTATTCGTGTGGGCGGGTGTCGCGTTTGCGATGTCGGCCGCATTCGAAATCTTCGCGATCAACGCCGGCGCCTACAGCTACTGGGGCCCCCACACCTTCCGAATCTTCCAGTACCCCTTGGTGATCGGTGTTCTGGAGGCCGCTCAGGTGATCTGTTTCGCGGTTGCCGCATCTGTGCTGCGGCAACGCGCGACACATCAGTGGCAGCTGCTTGGCCTGTTCGTGTTGTTCCCATCCACCTTCCTGATGGCGAACTTCGGCGGTGGATGGCCGACCATCATCGCGATGCACGCCGAACACACGTCCCCGCCGCTCATCGCAGCGGGCACGGTAGTCAGCCTCGGTTTCGCGGTACTGCTCGTCTGGGCGGCGGCGTCGTTCCTGCCGCAAGGATCAATCGGTGATGTCCAGGATCGCGCGCGCGGCCTCGGTGAGCAGCATCCGCAGCCGGTCCTCGGCAAGGCCGGTGTTGTGGAACAGCGGTGACTGGATCGCCCCGATAGCCGCATGCACCACGGTGCGGGCCTCGGTGTCGCTGAGATCCGAGCGAAGCTCATTGATCAGGTGAACCCACTCCTCCAGATACAACCGCTGCTTGCGACGGAGGCGCCGGCGGTCGTCGTCAGGCAAGTTGTCGATCTCCTTGTAGTACACCTGCGCGAGTTCACGATCACCGACGACAAACTCGACCTGACCGGCGATCAGTAGGTCCAGTGCATGGCCGAGATCGGTGGTCGTGTCGAGGATCTTCTGTTCGTCCCGCAGCAGTTCGTCGATCACCCGGTCGAACAGCGCGACCAGCACTGCCGATTTGCTGTCGAAATGCCGGTACACACCCGACCCGGTGATGCCCGCCGCAGCTCCGATCTCTGCGATCGATACTGCGTGAAATCCCTTGCGGGCCACCAGATCTGCTGCGGCCATCAAGATGCGGCGCTTGCGGTCAGGATCGCGGGTGCGCACGTGAGGATGCTCACGGAACGGTTCTGCGGATATGATCCACCTCCAAAGTGGCTGAATATTAGCATTTCTGCGTGTCATGAGCTGCCTATTCGGCATTTGATAGTGAATCGAGATTCTCTCTCTTATGCCCGCCCAGGGTCGTCACCCGGCAGGGCAGCTCTTGCGCCGACGTCAAATCCCCGCCGCAATCGACCGCGGATTTCGAGCTGCTAACGATTTAGTCGTGTCTCGGCGTCGACACTCGCGTAAATAACGTGACCATGGTCTGGTGGGAGGCGATGTCCCCCTCCGTGTCTTCTGCTATCCGCCTGGCTCTCGCCGCGGCGGCGTGTTCCGTTGCGCACGTTATCGGCCTGCCGTCCGCCATCGCCGCGCCCACCACCGATGGCCAGGGTTACGTCGACTCCACCGCACGGTGCACCTCGCCGGACACGATGATCGTCTTCGGCAGCACGGCGACCTCTCGCGTGGCGGTCTGCAAGACATCGGGCGGCAAGTACGAATACCGCGGCGTGCGGGTTAGCGATGGCGCCAAGCTGATCGTCCCCGCCTCGCAATCCGGCGACGGGAAGTTCGTCGCCGAGAACGACGGAATCACCTACACCGTGACGTCGAGCTCCTTGGTCGTCAGCGTGGGCACCCAGGTTATTCGCGATGAACCGATGGTGGATTTTCACGGTTCGCAAACGCCCAACGCGCCCGCAGGAACGTCGGCGCCTGCCGCGCCTCCGCCGACTACGACAACTCCGACGACTCCGTTGCCACCGCCTCTGCCCGCCGAGGTGGGTGGCGGCGGCCGCTAGCAGCTGTGAGCCAACGCAGAGCCAGTCGTGACTCTGACCGAGCCTTGAACAACGTCAGCGCCAAACAGAGCGACACCACGAGGTTGTAGGCGCTCAGCGCGCCGTACAGCAGTCTGTCCCGCGGATCGAATCCGAGCGCGCCTGGTGCGTGATGAGCGACCTTCAGTGCACAGACGATTGCCAAAACGGCCCAACCGCATGCCGTAACTGTGCTGAAGATCAGCGTTGTCCATCGGCCAAGGGAGGCCAGCAGTGCCAGTGACCCCACGGTCAGCAGGAGCCCTGCGTGCAGCGGCGTTACCTTGAGACCGAGCAGCGGTATGCCGTCCGCGCCGAAGCGCGTGTAGACCACCGACCAAGCCAGCGCGATACCGCCGAGGACGCCGAGGCCGAGTCCCTCGACCGTCAGCAACCCTTGAACCGCTTGGAAGCGCCTAGCCTCGCGCATTCCTCCAGCGTGCCGTGTAGTAGCGGGTTGTGGGTGAAACACAAGGTGATTGACAGCCGATGCGGCGCATCTCCACAAGAAACCAGCGCTGGCGGCCACTTCGAGCACAGCTCAACGCGATTCGCCGCAAGAATGCGCATGACATGCGGGATGGAACTTACTTCGCTGAGTGGGAATCGGTATCGTCTTGGCCGATGCGCCGCCGATTGAAGCAAACGATGGCAGTAGGGATTGCGTTGGTGGTCTCGGCTGCCGGCTGCAGCACGCACTCCGAGCCGGCGACGATGTCCATCACCGTGTTCGCCTCGTCGTCGATGATCAAGAGTCTGACCGCAATCGGTAAGCAGTTCGAGGCGGAAAATCCAGGTGATTCCGTCGAGTTCATCTTCGCAAGCTCCTCGGAGCTCTCGGGAGAGCTGACGGACGGTATTGACGCCGATGTCTTCGTATCGGGTGACCACGACAACATGTCAGCCGTTGCCAACGCCGGCCTCGTTGAAGCAACTCCGGCGGCCGTGGCGGCGAACAGTCTGGTTATCGCGACGGCCCCAGGCAACCACGGCAGTCTCGCGTCATTCGCGGACCTGGCTCGACCTGGCGTGCGTGTCGCCGTTTGTGGCGGCACCGGCACCTGCAGCTCGGCCACCCAGCAGGTCGAGGACCGGACGGCGGTGCGGCTCCATGCGCAAAACGTCGACACGACACCGACTGACGTGATCAAGGACATCATGAGTGGGAACGTCGATGCTGGTGTCGTTTTCAAGACGGATGCATTGAACGCCGGCGACAAGATTTCGTGGTTTGCGTTTCCCGAGGCTGCGGACGCGGCGGTCACGTCATGGATTGCGGCGATGAAGAATTCAGACCAGGCCGAACTTGCGTCGAAGTTCGTTCAAGACGTCACGAGCGTCGCTGGCAGAAAAGTATTCAACGACAACGGCTTCGCCGAACCAGACAAGAAGTTTGCGGGTTGAGGCGCCATGCCGACCGCCTCGAGGCGGGGCATCGCCGGCGCGGTGACCCACCTCGAAATGCACTTGGTTACAGCGGAATCCACATGCCGAAGAACCAGAAGCCCCAGCCGTTGCCGTCGCCGGCAGGCACCGGTGTCACCTGCTGACCGTTCCAATTGAACGGCTGGTGGTCAAAGCGGCCCTGGTCGATGCCACGATTGTGCCAGTCGACGGGCGCTGTCCCACGGTCGTCTCGATGGTCACCGCATTGCGGGATGCCCGGACGGTCGCAGCCTTGCCCTGGATCAGCATTGGCTGTTCCGATTCCGACGCCGAACAGTCCCGCAATTCCGATCCCCGCTGCCAGCGTCGATATTGACAAAACACGCTTGAAATCCATTCCCTCACTCCGTTTCTCGTGCATTCGGCAGTTCTGCCTCACGCGAAGTGACCGTACGGCGCAGACATTGTTTACCTCTGTGGTGGCGATGTGTGCTAGCTGTGCAAGCAGTAACGGATCGACAACCGTTTGCTATCAACGAGATTGAGGCAGCGCAAGCCGGGTTGGCTCGTCGTACCCGCGCAGGGTAACCGTGTCTCCCAAAGCCCAATGGGCACGCTCATTTTCGGCCGCATTCGCCACCGTGTCCGAGGACGCGATGAGACGGTTGTGCACGGATTTCGCCAGCTCGCACAGGCGGGCCGCCTCATTGACCGGTTCGCCGATCACCGTGTACTCGAAGCGCTGCTTGGTTCCGACGTTGCCCGCGACGACCTGCCCCGACGCCACGCCGATACCGGCCTGACACTCCGGAACCTCCGTGTTCAGTCGCTCGGCGATCCGCTTCGACGGGTCACAGTTTCCAGAACCCGGCCCAACCGGTGTGCGACGCCCTTGTTGGAGTTCATCCTGGCTTCAGCCTAAGTTGGTGACCCGTGCACTTATGGTGGTTCGCGTGCGTCTAGTGATCGCCCAGTGCACCGTCGACTACCTGGGCCGCCTCACCGCCCATCTGCCCTCCGCCCGTCGCCTGCTGCTGGTCAAGGCCGACGGATCGGTGAGCGTCCACGCCGACGACCGCGCCTACAAGCCGCTGAACTGGATGAGCCCGCCCTGCTGGCTGACCGAGGAGCTCGACGGGCCCGTGCCGGTGTGGGTCGTCGAGAACAAGGCTGGCGAGCAGCTGCGCATCACCATCGAGGAGATCGAGCACGACTCCAGCCACGAACTCGGAGTGGATCCCGGACTGGTCAAGGATGGCGTCGAGGCACACCTTCAGGCGTTGTTGGCCGAACACGTCGAACTGCTTGGCGCCGGATACACACTTGTGCGACGCGAGTTCATGACCGCCATCGGGCCCGTCGACCTGCTCTGCCGAGATGAGCAGGGCCGATCGGTGGCCGTCGAGATCAAGCGGCGCGGCGAGATCGACGGCGTCGAACAGCTCACCCGCTATCTCGAACTGCTCAACCGCGACACGCTGCTGGCTCCCGTCGCCGGGGTTTTCGCTGCCCAGCAGATCAAACCGCAGGCGCGAACGTTGGCCACCGATCGCGGGATCCGTTGCGTGACTTTGGACTACGACAAGATGCGCGGCATGGACAACGACGAGTTCCGGCTGTTCTGAGACACTGGAGGCTATGCCTCGGCGCCGCACACCCCGCCGGCAACGCTCGCTGGCGCCGTTGCCGGTGACGCGCCGGATCGAGACGGGTCCCGACGGATACGATTACGAAGTCAGGCCTATCGCGGCCGCGCGGGCGGTCAAGACCTATCGCTGTCCGGGATGTGACCAGGAAATACACTCGGGCACAGCGCATGTGGTGGTATGGCCCGCGAATCTCGGCGACGGTGCGGCCGACGACCGGCGTCATTGGCACACGCCGTGCTGGACGCATCGGGCAACGCGCGGCCCGACACGCAGATGGTCTTAGTGCTCGGCCTCGGCTGCGGGCTCGACGAGCTCGATGAGCACCCCGCCGGCGTCCTTGGGATGGATGAAGTTGATCCGCGAATTGGCGGTCCCGCGCCGCGGCGCGTCGTAGAGCAACCGGACGCCCTGCTCGCGCAACCGCTCGGCCAGTGCGTCGATGTCGCTGACGCGGTAGGCCAACTGCTGGATGCCGGGGCCGCGCCTGCCGATGAACTTCGCGATTGTCGAGGTCTCGTCCAGGGGCGACATCAGCTGGATCTGCGCACTGCCCTTGGGGGCGCCGCGGACCGACAGCATGGCCTCGCGTACGCCTTGCTCCTCGTTGATTTCCTCGTGCAGAACGATCATGCCAAGGTGGTCGTGATACCACTTGATCGCGACATCAAGGTCGGGGACCGCCAGTCCCACGTGATCGACTGCCGTCACAAGGGCGCTGGCGAGCGCAGGACGGGCGTCGACGTGTTCGGTGGTCATAACGTAACGGTAACCTTTAGCTGAATGTTCGCGGAATGTGTGATCGGCCACACGGCGCGGAACCCACACCACTGGAGGTAGCAAATGACGACGTCGGTGATTGTTGCTGGGGCGCGTACTCCGGTGGGCAGGCTGATGGGTTCGTTGAAGGATTTTTCGGGTAGTGATTTGGGTGGGTTCGCGATCAAGGGGGCGTTGGAGAAGGCCGGGGTGGCGGCGTCGCTGGTGGAGTACGTGATCATGGGTCAGGTGTTGACTGCGGGTGCGGGGCAGATGCCGGCTCGGCAGGCGGCGGTGGCCGCTGGTATTGGTTGGGATGTG